>NZ_JARTVZ010000001.1:0-672112 GCF_031450825.1 Caballeronia sp. LZ019
GTGCGCGATGAAGCGCGCGCGGCCGCCGGGCGTGTTCCATCGGCGCGCCGCGGCCGCGTTGAATAGCCGAAAGCCGCCGGGGTCCTGAATGCGGTCGTTGTAGCGGTCGAATTGCGGAAAGACTGCCTCGATCAGATCGCGGATACGGCTGTAATCGGCCACCCAGCCGTCCCAGTCGAGCGAGGCGTCGTCGAGCGTGGCCTTCGCCATCCGCGCGACGATGGCCGGCTCGGACAGCAGATGCCCGGACGCGGGCGGCAGCGATCCGCGCGACGCATGCACCATCGACATCGAATCTTCGACCGTCACCGTTTGCGGGCCGCTCGCCTGCACGTCGAGCTCGGTGCGTCCGAGGCACGGCAGGATGAACGTCTCCTTCGCCGTGAGCAGATGCGAGCGATTCAGCTTCGTTGCGATGTGCACCGCGAGATCGAGCTTGCGCATCGCATCGAAACATACCTGCGTGTCCGACATCGCCACGGGCAGATTGCCGCCGAGACAGATCAACGCTTTCGAGCGCCCGTCGCGCATTGCCTCGATCGCGGTGATCGCGCCGTGTCCATGCTCGCGCGGCGGGGCGAACTTGAATACGCGCTCGATCGAATCGAGCATGTCGTCGGGCGGCACTTCCGTGATGCCGACGGTGCGATCGCCCTGCACGTTGGAATGTCCGCGCAACGGGCAGATGCCCGCGCCGTCGCGGCCCATGTTCCCGCGCATCAAGAGCAGGTTGACGATCTGCTGAACGTTCGCCGTGCCGCTATGGTGCTGCGTGATGCCCATGCCATAGCACGCGATCACCGCCTTCGAACCGGCGTACAGCTTCCCGATACGCTCGATCTCCGCGCGCTCGATGCCCGCCGCACCGACGATGTCGCTCCACGCAGTCGCGTCGAGATCGGCGATGACTTCATCGAGCCCCTCCGTGTGTTCGTCGATGAACGCGCGATCGAGCACGCCTTCGCCGCCCTTCGAAAGGCTGTCGCGGTGCAGCGCGAGGACGGTCTTCATCATCCCCTTCATGAAGGCGACGTCGCCGCCGATCCTCACCTGGACGTAATCGGTGGCGATCGCCGTCGAGCGTCCCGTCACCATCTCGACCGGGTCTTGCGGCGATGCGAAGCGTTCGAGGCCGCGCTCCTTCAGCGGATTGAGCACGACGATTTTGGCGCCCCGCCGGGCCGCGCTGCGCAGTGTCGCGAGCATGCGCGGATGATTCGTGCCGGGGTTGTGGCCGATGCAGAAGATCGCATCGCAATGATCGAAGTCCGCGAGCGTCACCGTTCCCTTGCCGACGCCGATGGCCTCCGGCAAGCCGACGCTCGTCGGCTCGTGACACATGTTCGAGCAATCGGGGAAGTTGTTGGTGCCGAAGCGGCGCGCGAACAGTTGATACAGAAATGCCGCTTCATTCGATGCGCGCCCCGACGTATAGAACTCCGCCATGTGCGGATCGGGAAGGGCGCGCAGCGCCGCGCCGATGCGCTCGAATGCTTCGTCCCAGGAAACGGGCACGTAATGCCCGGTCTGCGCGTCGTAACGCATCGGATGCGTGAGGCGGCCTTCGTCCTCGAGCGCGTGATCGTTCCACGCCCACAGTTCGCTCACCTTATGGCGGGCGAAGAACTCGGGCGTGGTCCGCTTGGTCGTGGCCTCCCATGAGACCGCCTTTGCGCCGTTCTCGCAGAACTCGAACGACGACGTGCTGCGGGGGTCCGGCCACGCGCAGCCGGGACAATCGAAGCCGGCCGGCTGATTGACCTTGAGAAGCATCGTCGCTTCACGCGCCACGCCCATCTGATGCTTCAGTGCGCGGGCCACTGCCTGCAACGCGCCCCATCCCCCAGCCGGTCCGCCATACGGGCCGACGCCCGGCACTTCACGCTTGCTCATTGCTGCCCTCCGTTGTCCAGTCCACGGAGGGCAGCAATGCCTATGCCGTCGCGTCGCCCTCAGTGCTTGTCAGGCAATGCATAGGCGATCACATAATCTCCGAGCTTCGTCTTGAACGAGCCGTGCCCGCCCGCCGCGATCAGCACGTATTGCTTGCCGTTCGCCTCGTACGTCATCGGCGTGGCCTGTCCGCCTGCCGGCAGACGCGCCTCCCAGAGCTGCTTGCCGGTATCGGTGCTGAACGCGCGGATATAGTCGTCCGCCGTGGCGCCGATGAAGAACACGCGGCCCGCCGTCGTGATCGGGCCGCCCAGCATCGGCATGCCCATCTTGAACGGAATCGGAATCGGCGATGCATCGCGCGTCGTGCCGATGCGCTTCTTCCAGATCACCTTGTGCGTATCGAGATCGAGCGCGGACACATAGCCCCACGCGGGCTGCTTGCACGGCAGGTTCAACGGCGAGAGGAACGGATTCAGCGTGACGCCGAACGGGACGCCGTACTGCGGCTGAATGCCGACTTCCGTCCCGGTGCCGGCCCGACCTGCCTCGGGCGGATCGATCGGGTTGCCCGGCCCGCGCGGGATGAGCCGCGACACGAACGGCAGCGCGATAGGATTGGCAATCGCGATGCGCCGGTCCGTATCGACCGCAAGCCCGCCCCATTCGAACATGCCGAGGTTGCCCGGAAACACGAGCGTGCCCTGTTCCGACGGCGGCGTGAACGGCCCCTCGTAGCGCAGCCGATGAAAGATCACGCGGCACGCGAGCTGGTCGTACATCGTCGCGCCCCACATGTCGGCGCCCGTCAGGTTCTTTTGCGGCCGGTAGGTCAGTTCGGAGAACGGCTGGGTCGGCGAAAGACGATCCCCCTTCGCCGGCCCCTGCGGCACCGCCTGCTCGGGCGCGGGAACGATCGGCTTGCCGGTGCGGCGGTCGAGCACGAAGATGTTGCCCGTTTTCGCGGGCGCATAGATCGCCGGGACGATGTTGCCGCTCGCATCCTTGATATCCGAGATGGTCGGCTGCGCGGGCAGGTCCATGTCCCACAGATCGTGGTGCACGGTCTGATAGAACCAGGCGAGCTTGCCGGTCGTCGCGTTGAGCGCGAGCAGGCCGCTCGCGTAACGTTCCTGCTCCGGCGTGCGGTTGCCGCCCCAGATATCCGGCGTCGTTACGCCCATCGGCAGATAGACGAGATCCAGTTGCGCATCGTACGCGGCGGGCGCCCAGGAGTTCGGCGAGTTGCGCGTATAGCCGTGCTGGTCGTCGGGAATCGCGTTCGGATTGGCCGCGCCCGGATCGAAGGCCCACAGCAGCTTGCCGGTATCGACATCGAAGCCGCGAATCACGCCCGAAGGCTCGCGCGTGCCGTAGTTGTCCGTCACCGCACCGGCGATGACGATTACCTTCGACGTCACGATCGGCGGCGACGTCGGCTCGTACTGGCCCGGCGTCTTCACCGGCTGCAGATGCTGAAGGTCCAGCACGCCGTTCGTTGCGAAGCCGGCGCAGCGCTGCCCGGTGGCGGCATCGAGTTCGAAAAGGCGGCCATCGTTGACGGGCAGGATGATGCGGCGCGCGCACATCGGCAGCGAAGCGGCATTGTTGGCCTGGCGCGCCTGCGCGGCGGCGGGCGTCTCATAGTAGGACACGCCCCGGCAGGTCACGTGCTGAAAGCTCGGGTCCGGCTTCAGTTCCGGATTGAAGCGCCACTTCTCCTTGCCGGTCGCGCCGTCCAACGCGATGGCGTGCTGATGCGGCGTGCAAAAGAACAGCGTGCCGTCGACGGCGAGCGGCGTCACTTCGTCGGTGATTTCGACGGGATCGTTCGGGCCTTTCATGTCGCCGGTGCGAAAGCTCCATGCTTCCTTCAGATCGCCGACGTTCTTGTCGTTGATCTGCGCGAGCGGCGAATAGCGCGTGCCGCCCTGCGAGTTGCCATAGGCGAGCCAGTCGCCCGGCCGGCCGGCCGTGGCCTTCGCCGCAGGCGTGTCCGATCCCTGACGCGCGAACGAACCGTCGATCTCCTGCGGATCGTTGAGCGCCGCATACACGAGCGCGATGCCCGTCAGCACGAGCGCCACCGCCATCGCGATTCCGCCTCCGCGCACCGGCGTTGCATACAGGCGATAGGTGAACGGCAGCAGCAGCCACACGCCGACGATCACGAGCACGTCGAGACGCGGCGCGAGCGCCCAGAAATCGAAACCGGCTTCGATGACGGCCCATATCAGCGTGCCGAACAGCAGGAGCGCATAGACGAAGAGCGCCGCGGAATTGCGCCGCATGATGAGCCACGCGACCGCCAGCATGAGCAGGCCCGCGATGACGTAATAGGGCGATCCGCCGATCGTCACGAGCCATATGCCGACGCCCGCGAGATAAAGCCCGGATATCGCGAGGAAGACGATGGTGAGCCACTTGACGACGGGCGACGGCGAGCGGGCGGCAGGCCGCGCTGGCGGGGCATTGGTATTCATTCACACACCTCTGTTTGCGACTTGAGTGACGGACGATGCGGTCAGCACGACGCGTCGCATGCGTCTGATGCGCGTGCGACGCTGGCTGGCGATGCGATCAGCGACGCAAGAGATGCGCCGCTGCAGCAAGCGAGTCAAGCACTTGACGTGCCACTGCCGCTTTTCGCGCCCGGCGCGAGGATGTTCGGCAGAACCGGATTTTCAGGCTGCGTATAACGCGCTTCCACGGCCTTTCGGATTCCGTCGAGACTGTCGGCGGCCGAAAGCGCTTCGTCGGCTTCGATCCCGCGCGCTTCGTCGGCGAGCGTGGCATCGCCGATGACGTCGCGGAACCATGTCGAGTAATCGCCCCGTCGCAAGTGGAAGAGCCAGGTGTCCTCATCGACGCCTTCCGCGATTTCGAGGAACAGCACGAGGTTGTGCGCGCGCAGATTCAGCTTGTTGTCGGGACCGCGAAAATAGAAGCTGCGCTCGGGGATCAGCATGCCCTCCGCATACTTCCGCACGTGCCGCCGGCGGTGTGTCTTCGCCGGCTCCGCGCGCACCACGACCGGTGCGCCCCACGTCCCCTCGCGATCGCGACGCCAGACGAGCGCCTCCCCTGTCTCGATCTCTTCGGGAAGCTCGGCCGGTTCGTCGATGCCTGCGGCCTGCGCGAATTCCTGCAGCGTTTCCTGCGCGCCCGGACCCGCGCCGATGAACACCGTCACGCGATCGAGCAGCCGCGCCGAGAGCTGATTCGGATGCACGGTCGCGAACAAGGCGGGCGCGAGCTGGTCGGGCAGCGTTTCATCGGCGGCATTGATGCTCGCGGGAAAGAAGTGATGCGCCTCGTCGAAGATCATCCAGTGCGGACGGCCGGTGAGCGCGCGCGTCTTCTGCATGTGGGCGAGCACGGTCGCGCAATACGTCGGCCGCTCCGCGAACGAGACGCGCATCAGGTTGACGACGACCGACTGGCTCGGCTGGTGAATGAGCCGCGTGACGTCATCGGCTTTCGGGGCGGTCTCCGCGTCGCCGATGGGCAGCGCGCCTTCGAAGTTGTCGAAGTCGCCTTCGGGATCGAGCGCGCAGAACTGATAGCCCGATTCCGACAGCCGCTCCATCAGGCCGGTGATGAGCGTGGACTTGCCGCCGCCGGATTGCCCCGCGACCAGCGCGACCGTGTCCTGCGGCGGGAGCGTTGCGGTTTTGTCGCCGTCCGCGTCGTTTTCTTCGACGCGCTCGCCGAGCACCAGATGACGCCGCGTGAGATGCTCGCTCGCGCCGGCGAGATCGTCTTCGAGGATCGCTTCGATCAGCTCCGTCACGCCGGCGCCGCATTCGCGATCCAGCACGATATCGGCGTGCGCCTTCAGCGCATCGATCGCGTTGCCGACGGCCGCCGATATCTCGCACGCATCGAGCAGCGGGTGATCGTTTTGCGCGTCGCCGACGCCGACCGCATTGCGCGGCGACAGCGCCATCTTGTCGAGCGCCGCGAGCAGGCCGCTCGCCTTGCTGACCCCGGGTGCGAGGACCATCACCGCGTCGCCGTTATAGACGACGTGCAGATCGAGACCGAGATCGCGGATAGCGGCGTGCGCCTGTTCATCGTAAGGCTTCACGGTCGCGACGAGCGTCTGGCTCACGCCGAGATGACGCACGCCGCTTGCCTTCATCGCCTCGACGAATTCGGGCGGCGGCGGGGGCGCGAGCAAGGTGCGCTCGCGCGTCGCCGGCGAGTAGATCACGCCGCCGTTCTCGGCGACGATCAGCGAGAAGCGATCGACGCGATCGCACAGGGTAAGGAGATCGTCGAGTTCGCGTCCCGTCACGAGCACCATATGACGCCCCGACGCACGCAGCCGGTCAACGGCGTCCCATGTTGCATCGCTCACGCGGCCTTCTTCGGCGAGCGTGTTGTCGTAATCGCTGGCAAGCACCATGCATCGCATAGCGGTATCCCTCAGTTAAGCGTCCTCTTCGACGAGATGCGGCGGCATCGCGCATCGGGCGGCGCGCGCGTCGAGCAGGCGCCGATAAACATCGACGTAATCGCGCGCCATGCGTTCGGCCGTGAAGCGCCGCTCGAAACTTTCGCGGCAGCGGCGGCGATCGATTTGCGGCAGACGCGCCACGGCCTCGACCGCTTCGTCCTCGTCGCGCACGACGAAGCCGTTCACGCCATCCTCGATGATCTCCGGCACCGAGCCGCGCCCGAATGCGATCACCGGCGTGCCGCAGGCCAGCGCCTCGATCATCACGAGGCCGAACGGCTCCGGCCAGTCGATCGGAAACAGCAATCCGCGCGCATGGCCGATGAGATGGCTCTTCCCTGCATCGTCCTGCTCGCCGGCATATTCGATCAGCGGGGCCTGCACGAGCGGCGCGACGGCGCTTTCGAAGTACGGGCGATCGGCTTCGTCCACCTTCGCCGCGATGCGAAGCGGCACGTTCGCACGGCGCGCGATGCGGATTGCGGCATCCGGTCCCTTGGCCGGCGCGATCCGGCCGACGAACGCGAGGTGTTCGCCCGCGCGTTCGCGGAACGGGTAGAGCGTGCCGGGCAAGCCGTGATGCACCGTGCCCGCCCACGACAGCCACGGCAGCGGCGCGCGCTGCGCGTCGGAGATGGATACGAGCGGAACGTCCGCGAAGCGTCGATACATCGGCTCGAGGCCGGGCACGTCGAGCCGCCAGTGAAGCGTCGTGACATGCGCGCACTGCATGCGCCGCGCGAACGGAAAACTCTGGTAGTCCGTATGAAAATGCACGATGTCGAACTGCTTCGACGCAGCCACGACATCTTCGAGCATCGCGAAGTGGAAGGCTTGCGGGTCGGCTGTGTCTTCGACGAGCCTCACCGCGCAATCGCTGCCCGCAACGAGCTTCGCGCTCGTGCGGGAATCCGCGCTCGCGAACAGCGTGACATCGTGGCCCGCCTTTACGAGCTCTTCGCTGAGATAGGACACGATCCGTTCGATGCCGCCGTAACGCCGCGGCGGCACGCTCTCATACAACGTCGATACCTGGGCGATGCGCATGACGTTATGCCTGCAACGCGTCGGTGTCGAAATCGGCGGCATCGGCATTGGCGGCCGGCGCAGGCGCGCGCGAGTCCAGCAGATCGCGATAGACCGCGACATAGTCGCGCGCCATGCGATCGGCGGAAAAGCGCTGCTCGAAAGTCCTGCGGCATCGCGCCCGATCGATCTCTCCGAGATCGCGCACAGCGCACACGGCCTCTTCCACATCATCGACGATGAAGCCGCTCACGCCATGCTCGATCACTTCGGGCACCGCGCCGCGCCTGAACGCGATTACCGGCGTGCCGGATGCCATCGCTTCGATCATCACGAGGCCGAACGGCTCTTCCCAGTCGATCGGAAAAACGAGCGCACGTGCATGGGCGAACAACGCGCGCCGTGCTTCGCCGCCCACTTCGCCGAGATATTCGACGAAAGACTGCGAAGCCTCCAGCAGCGGACAAATCTCTTCCTTGAAATAGGCGCGCTCGCCCGGATGCACGGCTGCGGCAATCTTGAGCGGCATCCCCGCGCGGCGCGCAATCTCGATCGCGCGATCGATGCGCTTTTCCGGCATCACGCGTCCGACGAAGAGCAGATAGTCGCCGCCTTCCTGCGAATAGCGCATTTCATCGAGCGCGAGGCCGTGATGAACCGTCGCGCGCCAGTTGGCGTCGGGCATCCCGCTGCGCTGGCTCTCCGAAATGGCGACGAGCGGCGCATCGCGGAACGTATCGAAGAGCGGGCCGTGATCGGCGGGCAAGAGGCGGCCATGCATCGTCGTGATGGACGGACATGCGAAGAGGCGCTGCATCGGCAGATGCAAGGGCTCGGTGTGGAAGTGGATCACGTCGAACTGCGATGAACGTTTGATGACCGCATCCAGCTGGCGCAAGTGATGACTCGTCGTATCCCACACGCGTTCGTCGCGCCACAGCGCGGTGGGCGTGCCGCTGCGAAGGCGGGCGCGCGTGCGGGAATCGCCGGTGGCGAAGAGCGTGACGTCGTGCCCCGCCGCGACGAGTGCTTCGGTCAGGTAAGAGATGATGCGCTCGGTGGCGCCGTATGCGATAGGAGGGACGCTCTCGTAGAGCGGTGCGACCTGTGCGATTTTCATCGATGAGTTCCGGTGTCGGCCACGCGGATGCATGGTTGTTGTCGTTCGTTGCGCTCACTGAGCAATCTGCGGGCCGACGTTCGCCTGCGCGGTGAATCGACGGCATGCCGCATGCTTGACCGATGATCCGCCTCGATCTACCGGAGAACGCCATGACCAAGGTTGCCGAAGTAATGACACGCGGCGTGCAAACCATCGCGCCGACCGACACGATCCGCCGCGCGGCGGAGTTGATGGACGAGCTCAACGTCGGCGCGCTACCGGTATGCGACGGCGAGCGGCTCAAAGCGATGATCACCGACCGCGATATCGTGGTGCGCGCGGTGTCGGCGGGCAAGGACGCGTCATGCACGGTGCAGGAAGTCGCGAGCGAGCCGGTGGAGTGGTGCCGCGAGGATGATGAGATCGAATCCGCCATCCAGAGGATGGAGCAACTGCAGATCCGGCGCATGCCTGTCCTCGACAGCGAGCAGCATGTCGTCGGCATGCTCGCCCTCGGCGATATCGCGATCTACTCGGACGGCGAAGTGTCATCGACGATTCAGGCTATCTCCACGCCTTCCGTGCCCGACCGGTGATCGGATGCATCACACCGGATTGCCGTCTTCCGGCGTCTTCAGACGGTCGCGCTCGCTTTGCGTGCCGGGCGGCGTGCCGGGCTTGTCGTCCGGCGTCGCGTCGGGCGCGCGGTCTTCGTTGGGACCGCGTTGCGGCGCATCGGCCGGATTCGTCGGGATGTTCTCGGTATGGCCGGGTATCGGCTGGCTCTCGATGTGATCTTGCTGGCTCATCGCATGTCTCGCTGGTGGTGAAGAGGATTCCTCAGCCGAGCGAGCAAGCGACGTTCCGATGCGTGGCACGCACGATGCTTGCAATACGCTCCTTGTCCCGTTCGCCTCCTCATCATCGATATGCGTAAATCACGAACAAGCGCTTCTGCGTCGAACACACTTCTTGCCGGCGTCGCCGCCGTATCCGTCGGCATCGCCGCGTGGGCCGCATGGCGCGGGCGACGGGCCGAGCGCGAACATCCGCCCATCGGGCAATTCATCGATGTGGATGGCGTGCGCCTGCATTACATCGACGAAGGCGAAGGCCCCACGGTGCTGCTCGTGCACGGCAACCTCGTCACGCTGCAGGACTACATCGCGAGCGGGCTGGTCGCGCGTCTGTCGAAGCGTCATCGTGTGATTGCGTTCGATCGTCCGGGCTTCGGCTTCAGCACGCGCCCGCGCGATCGCGTGTGGACGCCGCAGGAGCAGGCGGCACTTTTTCAGCGCGCGCTCCGGCAGATGGGATTGACGCGCGCGGTCGTCGTCGGGCAATCGCTCGGCTGCCTCGTCGCGCTGGCAATGGCGATCGAGCCGCGCATCGAGATTCGCGGACTGACGCTCGTGTCGGGCTACTACTATCCGACCGCGCGATTCGACGTGCTCCTCACCGCGCCCGCCGCCGTTCCGGTGCTCGGCGATGTCATTCGCTATACCGTTTCGCCCGTGATGGGACGCCTGCTGCTCAACCAGAACGTGCGGGTCATGTTCGCGCCCTCGGATGTTCCGCCCGAGTTCGGCCATCAGGTGCAACGCCAGATCGTGCTGCGGCCGTGGCAATTACGGGCGATCGGCGAAGACGCGGCGTGCATGGTGCCGGCGGCGAACGAGTTGTCGAAGCACTATCGCGACATCGATATACCGGTGCGAATCTTCGCGGGCGAAGACGATGTCGTGGTGGATGCGCAATCGCATTCCGCACGTCTTGCGCGCGACATTGCGCAGAGCGTGCTGTCGGTGATCCGGCATAGCGGTCACATGGTTCATTACGATGACGCGGGACGCATCGGCGATGCCGTCGAAGCGATGGCAATCGAGTGATGCGCGGACGCTTCAGAGCCGTCGCGTGAGTATCGGCACGACGACCGGTACGAGTATCGACGTCAGTATGCCGTTGAGCCCCATGCCGAGGCCCGCGAACGCGCCCATTTGCTGACTGATCTGGAACGCGCGCGCCGTGCCGATTCCGTGGGACGCCACGCCGAGCGCAAAGCCGCGCGCTTCGGGCTCGGTCACGCGCAGCGTGTTGAGGATGACGCGTGCGAACGCAGCGCCGAAGATGCCGGTCGATATGACGAGCACCGCCGTCAACGATGGAATGCCGCCGATGGACGTGGCCACCGCCATCGCGATGGGCGTCGTCGCGGACTTCGGCGCGAGCGATGCGATGGTCTGCTTCGATGCCCCGAGCCACGATGCGACCGCGACAGCCGACACGATCGCCGTCATCGATCCCGCAACAAGCGCGACCGTCAACGGCGCGGCGAGCCTGCGCAGATTGCCGAGCTGACGATATAGCGGCAAGGCAAGCGCGACCGTTGCCGGCCCCAGCAGAAAGTGCACGAATTGCGCGCCTTCGAAATACGTCGGATACGGCGTGCGGCTGATCTGCAAGACGGCCACGAGAATGGCAACCGCGATGAGCACCGGATTCGCCAGCGGGTTGAAACGGCAACGCGCGTAGATCCACTGCGCGATCAGATACGCGAAGAGCGTGGTGGTCAATCCGAGCAGCGGCGATGCGGCGAGATAGACCCATATCGCATTGATCTGCGGGAACGCGATCATCGCGGCTTCTCTGCGCGATGACCACGCATCAGCGCGCGCATGACGAGCGCGGTCACGGCGATGCCGAGCGTGGTGCTGACGATGATCGCGAGCACGATCGCCAGTACGTTGCCGCTCAGCGCGCTCACGGACACCATGATGCCGACGCCTGCCGGGACGAACAGCAGCGAGAGATGACGAAGCAATTCGTTAGCGGTCGGCTCGATGGCGTCGGCGGCGCGCGGCCGCGCCATCAGGAACACGAGCAGCAGCAACATGCCGACGACCGGGCCCGGCACCGGAAGCCGGAAGACATACGAAAGCCCTTCGCCGAGACATTGAAAGAGCAGCAGCACGGCCAGTGAGAGAAGCATCGCGAATCCTGTGTTCATGGTCCCGAACCGCAAGCGCAAAGCAAGCGATAGTCCAGCCGACGAATGCACGGAATGCTCCTAGAATGAAGAAGCCGCTGACATCCGGCGGTCACTACTCGAACGATGAATCGAACGATTCAGGAGACAGCGATGACGCCTCGCAATGCAGCAGGACTCGTTACGGTAGCCGTCGTGTCCGGTCTGGTGACCGGATGTGGCGGCTCCGATCATCACGATGCTTACAACGATGCCCCGAAGGTCATTATCGATTCCGACTTCAACACGATGGGCGACGACGGTCAGCTCTTCGCGATGACGACGCAACTGATGGGGCAGGGCAAGATCAACCTGCTGGGCTTGTGCGTGGTGACCGGCAACGACTGGCTGCTGCAGGAACAGGCGGATGCGCTGAAAGCCGTCGAGCGCATGGGCGTGCAGGACAAGGTCGGCGTGTATGCGGGCGCGAATTATCCGCTGCAATACGATGTCGCGAGCATTCGTGCGCAGCAGGCCGCGAATCCGAACGGCTACTTCGGCGCGTGGATGCGGCCGGAGCCGACGCAGCCATCGCAACTGACCGCGCCGCCCGATGGCTTCGCGCAATCGACGACGCTGAAAGCGCAGGCCGCCGCGGACTTCATGATCGATACGATCAAGCGCTATCCGAATCAGGTGACCATCATCGAAGTCGGGCCACCGACGAATCTCGCAACGGCCGTGAGGCGAGCGCCGGAGATCGTGCCGCTCATCAAGGAGATCGTCTACATGGGCGGCGCGATGAACGTACCCGGCAATGCCAACGCAGTGGGTGAGCTCAACTGGTGGTTCGATCCGGTGGCGGTGCGTACGCTCTTGCAAACCACCATTCCGCAGCGGGTCATTCCGCTCGACGTCACCAATACCGTTCCCTTGACGCAAACCATCTACAACCAGATTGTCAATCCGCCGACGGGACAGACAGCGGTGACGCAGGCATATGCCATCGCGAACGCAGGCGCATTCGCCGCGAATACGAATATCTACGACACGTTGACCATCGGATACTTTCTCGATCCCACGTATGCGAAAGAGACGCAGAGCGCGTACCTCGACATCGACACGACGCCGGGCGAAGATCAGGGACATGTGCGCGTGTATCCCGACGCGCCGGCGGCTGGCGCGTCGCCGCAGAAGATCACTTACGTGACGCGCTATGACAACGACCGCTTTTTCGATTTCTACGTGGGCTTGCTGACGAGTCCGGTGCCGGTCAAGTTTCGCTGACGGTTGATTCCGGCTCAGTCCATTCTGGCTTTCGGCGTTATCGCGGGCGTGACGGGTTCGACGGTTCTTTTGATGGCGCCCCCGAGCGCGCTGCGATACACGTCGAGATAGGCGTTGACCATCGAGTCGGGACTGAAGGTATCGGCGTGCTTGCGCAGCCTGTCGTGCACGGACGGTTCCTTCAGCAACGCGATGGCCTCGCGGATCTTCTCGATGAGCGTGTGCGGACGCTCCATGTCGAAGACGAGATTCGAACGCGGCTCGATTACTTCGGGAATGCCGCCGCGATTCGCGCCGACGACCGGCAAGCCGTACGAATATGCTTCGACGATCACGCGGCCGAACGGCTCGTGCCAGATCGACGGCACGATCAGGATGTCGATGCTGCGAAGGAAGTCGTCGGGCTTCACGTGACCGAGATACTGCACGCGCGGATCGTCGTATTTCTGCTTGAGGCCCTCGATGTAGCCGGGGTCGCCCTTGCCGCCGAAGACGAGCGTCCAGTCGAGTGTGTTGTCGGCGGCGAGCTGCTCGAGCACGACCTCCGAGCCTTTGTCTCGCGCCACGCGGCCGAGCACGCCGAGACGCACCGGTCCGCCTTTATAGCGTTGCTTCGTGTGCGTGGCGGCGTCCTGGCTCGGAACGTAGCAGTTGTTGATGACGGCCGTGCGTGTGGCTTCAGGAAAATAGCCGCTGTTCAGATGCTTTTGCAGCACGAAGCGGCTGACGCCCACGGCGACCTGAACGCGGGACGATGCGGACTTTTTCGGCGCGGAATACAGCGCGCATGATCCGCATTGGCGCTTGCAGGGCTCGACGTCGGAGAACATCGTCGTGGCCGGACACATGAGGTAGTAGTCGCGTGCCGTGTGAACGATGGGAATGCCGGCGGCGCGGGCAGCGCGCCATACGTCGACGGACAGGCACGCGAGATTACTCGTATGAATGATGTCCGGCTTGTCGCGCGCGATGATGTCGCGCAGCTTGCGTGACATGACGACGTTGACGACATCGATGGCATGCCAGATGAATCGCGCGACGCGGGAGCGCTTCTTGGGCGCATGCGGCCAATACAGGTTGGCCGAGCGCAGACGATAAACCTTGACCCCGTTGAATTCGGTGACGCTGTCGCTGCGTGCTCCCGTTGCACAGGCGACGCTCACGTCCATGCCTGCCCTGACGAGCCCCTCGGCGAGCAGTTGCGTCGATACCTCAGCCCCGCCGATCTTGTCCGGGTAGTACAACGTGTTGACGATGAGTATTTTCACGGCGTTTGAAGTAGTGTCGTCGTCCTGCGATAAGGCACCCGCTCTGTCGGCCCGAAGACAGATCCCGAAAGGCAAGGGGTGCACCGCTGCAGCCTTCTCGGATTAGAAGCACAACGTGAAAACGTAGTTGCGGCATCGCTCCAGCCGGTAAGCAGGAGTTTAGGATAAGCCAAATTGCTTGAGAAGGCGCAAAGCGAAACGTAAGCAATTGCAATGCTAGCTCGTGTAGCGGTTTGATGCGAGTGAGTCTTTTGGTAACGCGATTTGTCTGCAAATATTGCCGGGGGTGGACGCGTGAGGTGAACAACTTACGCGCCATGCCATTGCTTGTGACAATGACCGTTGGAGTGCACGGGCGGCGGAGGGTTCCACTAGCGCTGCTGTCGCCGCGTCGATTAGTCAGTTGTATCGGCCATACGATCGAGACGTGAATTTTCTCCTGAGCAAGCGACTTCGCAGCCTGGTGTCAACTTGTGTCGCTGAAAGATCGAACGTGTTCCTGCGCCGAAACGAGGTAAGCATCATCTGTGAAAGACCATCACCGACTTCTAAACGCCGCTGACATTAAATATTACGACCTACTATCTATATGTAGGCTTTACATGTTTGCTTAAAAGCAATTATTCGGTTCTGGACAAACATTCAAGCGTCGTGCGTTAATCCTCGGACGATTCATTAGCTATCCGAGATACACCACGTATGACCCTATCCCGCATGCGATATTGTCCTGTCCCATGTCGTTCAGAACCTGTGCCGCGCCGAACCGAAGCGAATCGCGGGGAGACGCTGCGCGCGCCGCGCAATGACGGGTCAGGAGCTCCCGGCGAAACCGACCGTCCGCTACGGTGACACGATGACCAGCGCCGCTCAAGACAGCCGGGACGCGCGGGCAGGCAGTGCTTCGCGCCGTGGGAACACGCACCTCATGCCGGCGCTCATCGATCGGCTGCGCGACGATGCGCCGCATCGCCGGACCGAAGCGCCCGGCGAGTATGCCGTCACGCGTGCGCAGCTACGCGAGATCATCCAGCGCGACCTGTCGTATCTGTTGAACGCCACTAATCTCGGCAGTGAGATCGATGCAGGGCGATATCCGCTCGTGGCCGCATCTACCGTCAACTTCGGCGTGCCGCCGCTGGCCGGCGCGTTCATGGCTTCGCGCAAGTGGTCGGATATCGAGCAGACCATCAAGGATGCGATTTTTGCCTTCGAACCGCGCCTCGTGCCGAATTCGCTTCAGGTCGTTCCGTGCAGCGAGGGAGACCGGCACGGCCGTCATAACGAAGTGGCGTTCGAGATTCGCGGAATGATCGACGTGGAGCCGTATCCGCTGGAATTCTTGGTGCAGAGTTCGCTCGATCTCGAAAGCAGCCGCCTGCATGCGGACAGCCGGCGCGCGTGAGCCGGACATTCACGAAGCAAATGCACCGCAATGGACCCGCGACTACTCGATTACTACAACCAGGAACTCATCTACCTTCGTGAGAGCGCGGGCGAGTTCGCGGACGCGAATCCGAAGATCGCGCGCCGATTGGGAATCCACGCGGGGGAAACGAGCGACCCTTACGTCGAGCGGCTGATGCAGTCGTTCTGCTTCATGTCCGCGCGCATGCGATTGAAGCTCGACGCCGACTTCCCGCGCTTTACGCAGCGCCTGCTGGAAGTGACATACCCGAACTACGTCGCCCCGACGCCCTCGATGGCCGTCGTGGAGATGTATCCGGCGCACACGAAAGGCAATCTGAACGATGGCTTTCGCGTGCCGCGCGGCCTCACGATCAAGACGCACGCACCGGACGGCGAGCGCACGGCCTGCATGTTCACGACCAGCCAGGACGTCGTGCTCTATCCGCTGACCATCGTCAGCGCAAGGCTCACAGGCATCCCGCCCGATATTCCCGGACTCGAGCGCTATGTTCCCGCGCACGCGCAGGTTCGCGGCGCTCTGAGGCTGCGTATCCGCACCACGAACAAGGCGAAGATCGCCGCGCTCGAGAACCTCGACCGCCTGCCTGTGTACTTGTCAGGCGATGAAGAAGTCGCGTCCAACCTGTTCGAACTGCTGCACACCGCTGCATTGGCTTCCGTGGTCGGGGAGCCGGGCGCCTTCAGCGCGGCTGACCGCCCGTTCGCGGCAGTCGAATCGAAAGCGGTGGTTCACGAAGGTCTGGGCATCGACCAGGGGCTGCTGCCGCTCGTCTGGCCCAAGTTCCATGGACACAACCTGCTTCATGAATACTTCGCTTGTCCCAGCCGCTTCTACTTCTTCGCGCTGACCGGTCTTCGCGCGGGGCTGAAGAAGACGAAAGGAGAGGAACTCGAGATCGTCGTGCTGCTCGACCGTGCGCCGGATCGGCTCGCGAGTCTGGTCGATGCTTCGCGGTTCGCGCTTTTCTGTACGCCTGTCGTCAATCTGTTTCAGCAGAAGGTCGACCGCATCGAACTGGCCGATGCGACCACGGAATTTCATCTGGTGCCCAAGCGTCAGCATCCGATGGACTACGAAGTATTCGCCGTTCAGGCGCTGGAGGCGCAAGTCGAGAAGAACTCGGAAAAGTGCGAATTCCAGCCGCTCTATCAGACGCTCAACAACGACGAAGCGAGCCACGGCCGATACTTCACCGTGCGTCGTGAGCGACGCCTGTTGTCCGGTTCTTCGCGGCGCTACGGCACCCGCACGTCGTATGTCGGGACGGAGACGTTCGTCTCTCTCGTCGATGCAGACGAAGCGCCTTATCATGAAGGCATGCGCTATCTGTCGGCCTACGCATGGCTCACGAACCGCGACTTGCCGATTCTCGTGCCGCGTAACGGCGTGAACGATTTCCAGAAGGTGAAGAACGATCCGCCGATCGAGAGCATCGGCCTCATTCGACGGCCCAGCGCGCCGCGTCCGCCGTATGCGGAGGGTGCAGCGGCCTGGCGCCTGATCCGGCAACTGAACTTCAACTATCTGGCGCTCGAAGAACTCGATCATCGTCCGGATGGGCAGGGCCTGCGCGACATGCTGCGCCTCTTTCTCGGCAGCGACGACACCGGACTCGCGCAGCAAGTGGACAGCCTGGTTGCCGTGAAGACCAGCGCCGTCACGCGCAAGCTGCCGGGAGGAGGCCCGTTCGTGTTCGGACGCGGCATCGCGTGCGAGTTGACAGTCGATGAAGCAGGTTTCTCCGGCATGAGTCCGTACCTCTTCGGCCTGGTGATCGAACACTATCTCGCACGTCATGTCTCGATGCATTCGTTCACGCAGACCCAACTCAATTCGACTCAGCGTGGCCGCATCATGCGCTGGCCCGTGCGAATGGGCACACGTGGAGTGGCGTGATGGATGACCGATCATCTGGCGCATCGTCCCGCAATACGGGGTTATCGGATTCGCTAACGGAGCGGCTGCGGAACGAGCCATGGCTTTTTGGCTTCCTGTCGCTGATGCGCCGCGTCGGCGCCAACAAGCGCATCGATCCGATCGGGACCGCCGAGCGGCCGGGCGCAGAACCGTTCCGCCTCGGCCAGCGGCCCAGCCTGACGTTCTCGCCGCGGGAGATTGCCGATGTCGACGAACGCAACGGGCGCCTGCATGTGCATCTGTACGGACTCGGCGTGCTCGGTCCCAATGGCCCGTTGCCCATTCACATGACGGAGATCGCGAGAGAGCGCGAAGAGAGCCGGCACGACGCCACGCTAAGCCGCTTCCTCGACCTCTTTCATCACCGATATCTGGGCGTCCTGTATCGGGCGTGGGCGTCGGGACAAGCGGCGGCGGGTCTGGACCGCGCCGACGACGAGAGCTTTTCGTCGCATGCCGCGAGTCTCACCGGGCAGCATCCCGACGAGATAGCGCAACGCGCGTTGCCGGCTCATGCGCAACTGGCGGGGTCGCCGGGTGTCACGCGCGAAGCCCGCGATCCGGATGGCCTCTGCATGACGCTCGAGCATTACTTCGGCGTGCCGGTGAGCATCGACGAGTATGTGTTTCATTGGGTGAGTGTGCCGCGCGAAGAGCAGACGCACCTAGGCGAGCCCGGCGCGGCGTCGATTCTCGGAGATGGCGCGATGCTCGGCGAGCAGGCGCCGGACAGGCAGCATCGGTTTCGACTCATCATCGGGCCAGTCGATCTCGAGCAATATCTGCGGTTCACGCCGCGCGGCGCGGCGCTACCGGAACTTGTCGACTGGGTGCGTGCTTTCGTGGGGCGTGAGTTCCAGTGGGAATTGGAACTGCGGATCCGGGCCGACTGCGCGAGTCCCGCCGTCATTGGAGGACAGCAGCAGTTGGGGTGGTCCGGCTGGCTCGGTCAATCGCCCGATGGCAAGCCGATCACCGGCATGAGGTTCGATCCCGAGGAGTACATCAGGCGAGGCGACCTGAGGTCCGTCCCTGGTGCCGATCGTGCCGACTCGCTGCGAGGTCCGACATAGCGCGACACGTATTTTCGGAGTATTTGAATATCGAGGTCAGTATCATTAGGATAACGTATGTTCAAATCATTGAACGCAATCGCGATTGGTCTCGTGCTGCTTGTCATGGCGTCATTGAACGTCAACTCAACGAGACAGTTCTTGCAGAGCTCGGTCGTTGTGCCGGGACGAGTGGTCGCATTGAACGCCGGCGGGAGTCACCCTCAGGTCGAGTTCGTCACGTTGTCCGGTGAACGAGTCTCCTATCCTCAGGGCGGCCTGGTCTTCGGCATGAAAGTCGGGGAGGCAGTGCGCGTGCGGTATGCGCCGGCGGCGGTGCGTCACAGCGCGACGCTCGACGCGTTCGGGACGGTGTGGTACGCAGCGCTTCTTCTGGCAACGGTCGGACTGGGCTTCGTCGTGGCGGGGGTAGTGAGCGTGTTGCGGCGTGAGGCTAATAACAAGTGAATTCAGATTTATGTTCCTGCTAAGACCAAGCGAGTGGAGCTATAGCACCGGCGCGACCGGAGGTGTCTGCGCCGATGTGGTTGTCGCATCGGGCGGCTCCATCGTGCTCAGCGACCCGGACGCGAAAGACGAAGCGTTCTACTACGGCGGCATCGGCGCCGGCATGGGCGTCGGCATCAAGATTCCTCGTCTCAAGCTCCCGGGGCTTAACGGGAAGGAAGTAGGTGGCGCGGGCTCCGCGAAGTCGTTTCCCAGCGGGGGCGCCATCTTCATGACCGATGCCTTTCGAGGCAGCGAACTCTCACGCCGGGACATTCAAGGCGCCACCGTGTACGTGGACGCAGGAGGGGGTCTCCTGCTCGGTGCAGGTGGTTCGGTCATGTTTCTTGGCATCAACTCGGCCGAGTTGATTCTGGGGCTCTCCTCACCTGGCATGCTCTATCTGGCCGAGCGAGCCATTGCCCAAGCGCCTGCGTTGCTGGTCATGGGCGGCATTACCGCCGGACTTCAGGCGGGGCTGGGCGTCGGATTGCTTGCAGGCTACCTGCATTAGACACGCGCGTTCGATCTCCCGAGCGGCAGCCATCCACCGATGGACTCGCCCGCATAAATTCTGGAATCCGAAGCACGTAACTGGAGAATCTACTGAAGTGCTGACTTCTAAAACCCGTACTGTGACCATCAGCGGCGCCGCGCTTCCGACGGGCCCCGATGGCACACCCTCTCTCCTGCTCAGCGCCCTGCGCGGCGGGGAAACGCTGTCGAGCATCTACAAATACACGCTGGACTGCCGCACGCCGCTCGAATCCGCCATGCCTGAACGGGCGGCCGCGAATCTGGATCTCAAGTCGATGATCGGGAAGGAACTGACGATCACCATCGAACTGGAAGGCATGGGCAGCTTTCTGCCCGGGCTCGTTGGCATGGGCGGCGCGACCAACATCGGCGCGGGCACGCGCGAGATCAGCGGGATCGTCACGCAGGCGCATTACGCAGGCCAGGCCGACCGCCAGAGTCACTATCAGCTCGTACTCAAACCGTGGATCTCGCTCGCGGAGAAGCGTTCGGACTTCAAAATCTATCAGGGTAAGACGGTCGTTGAAATCGTCGAGGCGGTACTCGGCAATTACATGTACTCGTATGAGACGCGCCTGAGCGAAACGTATCCGGTGCTGGATTATCAGGTGCAGTACGGCGAAACGGATTTTCGCTTCATTCAGCGCCTGATGGCCGAGCACGGCATCTACTGGTTCTTCGAGCACAGCAAGGGTTTCCACCGGATGATCCTGGTCGATCAGCTCGGCGCACACAAGCCGGTGGAAAGCGCTGCGTATCAAACGCTATGGTATTTCCCGCCGGGTCATCGAGTGGATCGCGAGCACATCGATGCATTCAATCTCGATGGAAGTCTTCAGTCCGGCCGATGGACCACGAATGACTTCGACTTCAAGAAACCGAGTGCGGCGCTAATCGTTCAGAACGAGTTGCCGCAAGACACCGCGCACAACGACCTTGAGCGCTACGAGTGGCCTGGCGACTTCACCGATCCCTCGCAAGGCGAGCAGTTCGCCCGTTTGCGGATGGAGGAGGAGCGCGCGCAAGGCGAGCGGGCACATGGTTCGGGCAACGTGCGGGACATCGTATGCGGCACGACCTTCCGCCTCGAAGGCTTTCCGCATGAAGCGGCCAATCGCGAGTATCTGGTGATCGCATCGGCGATTGCGGCATCGGAAGCCAGCGAGGCGAGCGGCTCGGGCGAGTATCGCTTCGCGTCGTCGTTCGTCGTGCAGCCTGCGACCTCCGTGTTCCGTCCGCCGCGTGGGGATTATCCGAAGCCGCGCACGAGCGGTCCTCAGACCGCCATCGTCACCGGTCCGGCGGGCCAGGAAATCTGGACCGACCAGTACGGCCGCGTGAAGCTGAGCTTCCATTGGGATCGTTCGGGCGTGAAGGATCAGAGCTCGTCGTGCTGGGTGCGCGTGTCATATCCGTGGGCCGGCGGCGGGTACGGAGGCGTGAACATTCCGCGCGTGGGGAGCGAGGTGATCGTCGATTTCGAGAATGGCGATCCGGACCGTCCTATCGTCGTGGGACGCCTCTATAACGCCGAGACGATGCCTCCGTGGGATCTGCCCGGCAACGCGACGCAAAGCGGCATGCTCTCGCGCTCGATGAAAGGTAGCGCAGAGACCGCCAATGGCTTGCGCTTCGAGGACAAGCAGGGCGCCGAGGAAGTATGGCTGCAGGCTCAGAAGGACATGAATACGACCGTCAAGAACAACGAGTCGCATTCGGTCACGGCGAATCGCACCAAGTCGGTGGGAGGCAGCGAGACCACGACCGTGGGCGGCACGCGCACGGAGACGGTCACGGGTGATGAAACCATCACGCTGCAAGCGAACCGCACGTGCTCGGTAACGCTGAACGATACGCTCAACGTAGGCGTCGATCAGTCGACGACCATCAAGGGAAATCAGACGCACGACGTCATCGTCAATCGGACGAGCACCGTCGGGGGCAATGACACGCTCACCGTGACCGGCTTTCGCGAGGAGACGGTGAATGGCACGAGCACGGAAACCGTTACGCAGGCGAAGACATCGACGCTTCTGGCGGACCATACCGTGGCGGTAACCGGCCAGCAAGTCGTCAACGTCGGCACGAAGCAGGCGGTCACCGTCGGCACGAACGCCACACTTCACGCGGGCGACAAAATCGAGTTCGTGTGCGGCGCGGCGAAAATCGTCATGCATTCGAGCGGCAAGATCGAGATTAACGGAACGGACATTTCGGTCACCGGCAAGAAGATCGTCGCGACCGGGTCTGACAGCCATGCGATCAATGGCGGCACAGTCACGAGCTCGGCGACGAAAACCAATACCGTTCAGGGCTCGGTCCTGAAGTTGAATCCGTAAGGCGGCGTCATGAATAACTGGCAACCGACGAATCCTGTCGATCGTCGTCTCATGGACGCGCACCAGGACTGGCTGCAGTTCGCGCAGGACAAACCCGCGCGGCTCTTGTACTGGTCCGCCAACGAGCCGGACCTCGAACTGATCCACGCATATTTCCAGAGCCAGAAGAGACTGTCCAGCGCGGTCATGCAGTTCACATCGCCGTTCGAGACCGAGAGCCAATATCCGCTTTCGCTCGTTCGCGAGATTTCGGATTACTACGAAAAGACCCGGGACGGATCGGCCGCGAATGGCATCGTCGCAAATTGGTCGATTCCCTCGCGCTCGAACGAGAGCGAGACACATCACCTCATGAATGTGCTGGACAGTCTGATGGCGCATCATCCCGACGTGTTTCCAGGCATGGTGCTCGTGCTCCGTCCGCAGTCAATCAAGAATGAGCAAGCGTTCGAGCGCTGGCTCGATGAGCTCCTGGGCGCCTTCGACAAGGGGCGCTGGAGATCCGAACGCTTACGCCTCGTTCAATACGGCGTTGCGACCGCCCCGTTGGCTTCGTTGCGCCAGAACCGGCCCTCGCAGGTAAAGCTCGTTCGCGGCCGCTATTACATGGAAGCGGTCCCGCGCGAGCTCGTCGCCCAGTCCGGTGAGCGTGGCCCCGGTGGAGAGTTCCGCCGCCTTTTCGTGGAGCTGTCCGAGTCGATTTCGCGCGATGACCCGCAGCACCTTGCGCGACTGCGTGAACGCGCGCTCGCCATCACGTCGCGTGAGCAATGGCCCGATCAAAGTGCGGTCGTGCATCTGATCGCGGGCGCGGCGTATTTGAAGTGGAAATCGAATGATGAAGCGCTGGCCGCTTATCAGGCCGCAACGCAAGCAGGGCGGCAGGCATTGGACGCAGCCCACCCCGGCGGGAACAAGCTGGTTGTCAACGGTCTCTTCGGTGAGGCCAGCGTTCACCTGATGCAATCGGACTTCAAGAGCGCCGCGCGTTGTTACGACGAAGCGGCGCAGTATGCCGCAGCCGAGCAGGACGGAATTCTGACCGTCGAATCGCGCCGCATGCAGGCGTGGTGTCTGGAGAAGACCGGCCGCACCGATCAGGCGTTCGAAGCCGGGATGCAGGCGCTGGCTGCGGGCCAATGGCTGGAGCCTGCGATCCGCTCCAACAGCAATCTCCAGCTGGTTACGGCGTGGATGCTCGGACAAACAGGCTTCTTCGACAAGCATCACAAGCGTCGCGATGACGTGGTTCCCCAATTCAAGTCGCTCTACGGTGAAAACTGGCGCGAAGGGATCAAGCCGCTTGCGCCGGATCAGGTTTCGCGACTCTTCATCGCTGCACAGGAGGGCGCGTAATGGCTCTGCTCGCAGTGAACCATCTGACGCCGGTAGTTGGGATCGACGTTCATCAGGTGACGGGGCCGCCGTTTCCGATCATGCCGCATCCGCATGTGGGGTTCGTGTTTGACGTGCAGGAGTACATTGCGGCGTTCGAGGCGATGATCGGCAGCATCGTGTTCAGCTTCATCGAGGAACAGGTCTCGGACTTCGTGGCATCGCACGAGGCGCAGATCGCCGAGGTGATGAACAGCGGGGTCGTCAAGTCGGCGATGGGTACCGTTGCGGCGGTGAACGACGCCGTCGACAAGGTGATGGACAACGACGTCGTCAAAACCGTCGCGAATCTCCAGAACAGCATAAACGATGCGCTGGGCGGAAACGTCGGTCGTGGCGGCGGCGGCGCGCCGATCTGGATCAACGGCTTCATGCGCGCAACAGCCGGCACGCATAACTACCACATCCCCGGCCTGCACTTTCCGCTTGGCGGGACGTTCACGGGTGCGGACGCGAAAGGCCCGTCGCAGGACTCGGAATCGTTCATGGGCAGCAAGACGGTGCTGGCCAATGGCGATCCGCTCTCGTTCCTCGCGCTGCCTGCGCTGAGCTGCTGGTTCGTCGGCATGGTGCCGATGGACCACAACAGCGCGCACACTGACCGCAAGAGCATGTCGTTGCCGACTGCGGTGATGCTGCCGATTCCGGCAGGGCGTCCGGTGCTGGTGGGTGGCCCGCCGATCATGAACATGATGGCGTTCGCCGCGGGGCTGTTCAAGGCGTTCCGCGGCTCGAAGCTCGCGAAGAAGCTGTTCGAGAAGTTTCCGTCGGGTTTCATCAAGTGCGTCATTTTCGACGCGGAGCCGGTGAATTCCGTCACCGGCGAAGTCGTCGTGCAGCAGAACGACTTCACGATCGAAGGGCGTCTGCCGCTCGTGTGGGATCGCTATTACGCGAGTCACGACCCTCACGCGGGCGCGCTCGGTCATGGCTGGCAGAGTCCCGCCGACGTCCGCCTCGAACTCGTGCGCGACGACACCGGGAACCAGGCGCAGTTCGGCGCAGCGGTTTATTTCCCCGACCACTTCACCGCGTTCGACATGCTGCCCGATCAACCGGGCTGGGACGCGCGCCGATACGATCGTCAGCATGGCCATGCGGTCTACATCGAGGGCGACGCGCTGACCGTGCGTACGCGAGGCGGTCTGGAATACGCCTTTGCATTGCCTGTGCACTGGCGCGAACAGGTTCCGGCGAAGCGGAGCGGCCGGCGTATGCATCTTCCGCTCACGCAGTTGTCGGATCTCAACGGCAACGCGTGGCGAGTCGAGCGATCGGAGCAAGCCGGTGCGGTCCTGCGCTTTGTCGAGCACTCTGCCGGCCGGCCTACCAGTCGCGCGCTGCACGCGGGTGCGGGCGACGTGCGCGGCTGCCTTGGCGAACTCACGCTCGTCGATGCGCGCGGCCAACGGCATCCGCTCGTGCGATACGAGCAGAACCGCACCGGCGACCTCATCGCCGTGCACGACGCGCTGAAAGCGCCGTACACGTTCGAATATCGTGGCGAGCATCTGATGGTGCGCCATACCGACCGCAACGGCCTGTCGTTCTACTACTCTCATCAGCAGCACGCGGACGGCCTGTGGCGCGTCGATCATGCCTGGGGTGACGGGGGCCTGTACGACTATCGCTTCGAATACGACCTGACGTATCTCGAGACGCGCATTGTCGATTCGCTCGGCGGCGTCTCGGTGCTCCAGTACGACGCGCAGCAATTGCCGGTGAGCCGCACGGACCAGTTGGGCGGCGTGCGCAGCTATCGGTACGACGGTGCCGGGCGCACCATCGCCGAGACGGATCCGGCGGGCTACACGACGAGTTGGGAATACGACGAGCACGCGAACCTCATCGAGCAGCGCCTGCCCGATGACACGGCCGTACGCACGCAGTATGACGCGGATCACCGGCCGGTTGCGATCAGCGATCCTGAAGGCGGCGTATGGCAGCAGAAGTGGGATGCGCGCGGCAATTTGATTGCGCAGATCACGCCATCGGGCACGGCTTCGCAGTTCGCATACGATTCACAGGGTCAGTTGGTTCAGGTCACGGACGCCGCGCAGCAGGTGACAACGCTCGCGTACGATCCGCTCGGCTACCTCGCCGAGCTGACCGACCCGGTCGGACGTGCGACGCGTTTCCGGCATGACGCGCGCGGTAATCTGCTGCGTCGAGAATCGCCGGGTGAAGAAGCGACCACTTATACGTGGGACCCGAAAGGGCGGCTCGTGGCGTGCGCCTTGCCAGGGGAGCGCTTCGTGCGTTGCGAGTATGACGCCGAAGACAACCTGACGCGGTACACCGACGAAGCGGGTCATGTCACCACGTTTGGCTACTACGGACAGGGCCAGCTGGCGAGCCGAACCGACGCCGACGGCAGCGTCACGCGTTATCACTACGACACCGAAGAACAACTGACCGGCGTTACCAATCCGCTGGGGCAGACCTGGAAGTTGAGACGCGACGCGGCGGGGAGGCTCGTCGAGGAAGTCGGCTATGACGGGCAATCGCGGCGCTATGCGTACAACCGCGCGGGCCATCTCACGCAGACGATGGACCCGCTCGGCCACGCACTGGCAATCACCTGCGATCCGCTCGGCCGGATCACGAGCCGCATCGCGGGTGAAGCGCAGGAGCACTATCGGTACAACGGGCGCGGGCAGCTCACCGAGGCGCGCAATGCACAAAGCGTCGTGGAGCGCAGCTACGACGACGACGGACGGCTGGTGCGCGAGACGCAGCAGCAGGACGAAGCCACGGCGGTGCTCGAGTATGTCTACGACGCTGCGGGCCGGTTGCAGCTGCACGATCGCACGCTCAGGCTCGCCACTGGCGACACGCGTTTCGCTCAGGCGCTCAAATACGAGTACGACGCGCTCGGGCAGCCGCAAAGTGTCCAGATGGACGACCACGAGCCTATCCGCTTCACGCGCGATCTGGCGGGGCGGTTGTCCGATACGCGCTTTAACAGCGACTTCGGGCATCAATATCGATACGACCGCGCGGGCCGTCTGAGGGAACACGCGACGAAGCGTGCGGGGCATCGCGACGAGATCACCGGTTACGACTACGACGCGAGCGGGAACTTGACGGTGCGGCGCGATAGCCGGCTCGGGGAGGACCGGTATCGCTACGATCCGCTTGGGCGGATCATTGCGCACACCGACCCGGCGGGGCGCTTGCGGCACTTCGCTTATGACGCCCACGGCGACCGGTTCCGCACGCACGAGCGAGCCGATGGTGCGCGCGAACTCCATCACGCGGATGGCGCGAAGTGGCGGCTGGATGCGGCGGGGCAACTGGTTGTGCGGCAGGATGCAGAGCACGGCGTGCAGCGCTTCGAGTGGGATGCGTTCGGGCGGCTGGCGTGCTTCGAGAACACGCGCAACGAGTGCTGGCGGTATCGATACGATGCGCTGGGACGGCGTATCGCGAAGATGGCGGCCGAAGTGCGGTACACGGGACGCGAGCATGCACATAGTCAGCGCGGGGCGCAGACGTGGTTCCTGTGGGACGGGGATGCGCTGGCGGGCGAGGCGCGGGCGCGGGATGCGACGTCGGGTGCAGTGGATGAAGCGCGATTCTATGCGTATCATCTGGATAGCTTCGAGCCGCTAACGATGCAGGTTGCGGCTGCTGCGGATGATGCGGCTGATAGCCGGTTGTACTACTATCAGAACGATGTGAACGGCGCGCCGATGCGGTTACGTGATGGCGCTGGAGCAGTCGTTTGGGAGGCGCATTATGGTGTGACCGGGCGAGTCGATCGGATCGAGGTCGGGGCGGTTGAGCAGGGGTTGCGGTTGCAGGGACAGTATTTCGATCCCGAATCGAACCTGCACTATAACCGGCATCGGTACTTCGATCCAGGCACCGGTCTGTTCGTTTCGCAAGACCCAATTGGCCTTGCAGGTGGAGAGAATCCGTATCAGTTGGGTCCCAACATCCTGGACTGGATTGATCCACTCGGTCTTTGGAAAAAACATAAAAATAACGGTCAATTCGCGAAGAAGCCGGGACGAAAGAGGAAAAAATGCCCTTCGAAGCATGGCAATAGTCTTGACACCGATAAGCCGACTCAAGGTTATACGTTAAGAGATCGCGACAACGGGTCGGTTGCTAAATATGGAGAGACAACAAACGGTAAAAAGAGATATTCTCAAGAATATCTCGATGCGAATAATGTCGATATGATTTTTGAGGAAAAGGGAAGTAAGCGAGAAATGCATACTTGGCAACATGAGATGATTCTTGAACACACAAGAATTCATGGAGCGAGACCACGACTCAACAAATCGGATTACTGATATGAAACTATGGATGGCGACAGAAGCAGACTCCGATGTTGCTGATGCTTTTCGAGAGGCGCGAAAGATTGTTGAGGATAAGATCAATTCAAGGCTTATTAGTCTTTCGCTCCAAAATTCGTTTGAAAAATGGGCGTTCATAGCTATGATTCGGTCCGATAAGGATTGGGCAAACGAAATCGCAAAGAAGAACTCTCAAAAAAAAGTGCTTGAATTCAGACTAAAGATCGATCACGAAAGATTTCTGAATGGAGACTTGGTAGAGCGACAAAGACTGCTACTATCTGCCTTAAGTTGTTCGGTCGATAAGATGGAAAAACTAGGAATCTCAGACAACGACAGAAGTTTGCTGTATTCTATTTTACAATGCTGAGAATTAAGGGCCGCGAAAGCGGCCCGTTGTTTTATTCAGCGGTAATCACCAGCCTTCCGTGTTCCACATTGATCTTGACACGCTGCCCCGGCATGAATCCCGCCTGCTCAATCCACCGTCCGGCGAGCTTGATCCACGGTATTGGAAAGAAACATGGACGCCGAAGAGTACTTGGTAGAGGAAATGCGTTCGTTCTCGCGGGTCGAGGATGCCGTCTTGCACATCGCTTCAAGTACCGGTCTTAATTTCAACGATTTTGAACCATGCAAGGGACAAAAGATATTCAATCCCAATTTGCCGGATTCCTGATATTACAAACCGCTGCATCTCACTTATGCAACTTACTCCGCAACGAAGCGACATCATTCGTCGTCACGGGACGAGCATCGTTCCCCCACGATCCGCGGATATAACTAAGCACTTGCGCGATCTGCAAATCCGACAGCCTGCCCGCAAAACCCGGCATGTTCTGACGCGGCGGTCCGTTCCTCGTCGCGGGACTATTCCCCCCTTCGACCAGCAATCGAATCAGCGAAGTCGTATCTTCGCTGATGACGGCCTGATTCCCCGCCAGCTTCGGAAACACCTTGGGCACACCTTCGCCCGTGTCCAGATGACACTGCGCGCAGAACGTCGCGTAGACGCCCGCGCCCTGACCGGGCGGCACGTCGGGCGCGCGCGTCTTGAGCTGACCGGGCTTCGCCTTCGACGGATCGTACGAGCCATCCGCCGCCCCCGTCGCGGGCAAGCTCTTCAGATACGTCGCCATCGCGAGCAGATCGTCGTCGCGAAGATACTGCAGGCTGTCCTCGATCGTCTGCACCATGCTGCCGATCGCCGCCGTCCCCCCGCCCTGTCCCGTCTTCAGCAGCGTCGCGATATCTTCACGCGACATCCGCCCGAGTCCCGAGCCCGGATCGCCGCGAAGATTCGGCGCGTACCAGTTATCGTTGACGCCGCCCGACAAATACGTCTTCGACGATTCATCGTAGCCACGCTCCTGAAACGCCGGCCCGCGCGGCGAATGACATGCTCCGCAGTGGCCGAGGCCCTGCACGAGATAGGCGCCGCGATTCCACATCGCGTCGCGGTCGGGACGCGGCGTATAGACGTCCTTCGGTGCGAGCGCCGCGCGCCATAAGCGCAACGCCCATCGCTGATTGAACGGAAAGGGCACGTCGTTCGGCGGCGGACGATAACGCACCGGCGGCACGCCATGCATCATGTAAGCGTAAAGCGCGTGCATGTCGTCGTCGGTCATCTTCACGAAGGACGCATAAGGCATCGCCGGATAAAGTCCCTTGCCGCCCGGCGCGACGCCTTCGCGCAGCGCCTTCGCGAAGTCTTCATAGCTGTACTTGCCGATCCCCGTCTCCGGGTCCGGCGTGATGTTGCTGCTGACGATCGTGCCGAACGGGGACGCCATGCCCAGACCGCCCGCGTACGGCGCGCCCTTGTTCGGCGCGGTATGGCAACCCGCGCAGTCTCCGAGTTTCGCGACGTAACCGCCGCGCGCAATCAGATCGGCCGATGGAACGGGCGGCGCAGCCAGCGCCGCGCGCGCGCATATCGATAGAAGCGCGAACGAAATGATGCGGCGGCAGCGTCGTGATATCGAGCGCATGTCAGGACTCCTCGTGCGCCGGCATGGCGGTGCGCACCACGCTCGTCAGCTCGCGCGCCGGACGCCTCGCGAGCCATCGTGCGCCGATCAGCAGCCCGCCGACGAGATACGCCAGACCCCCCGGCACCCACATCACGAGTCCGCCCAGTTGCTGGTCCTGCAGCGGATCGAAGCCGAGCGCGAGCGTGCTCTCGATGCACGACGGATACCACACCGCCGGCGCCAGCGTGAGCAACGCACCGAGCGCGCCGGTGTGGACCATCGTCGTGAAGAGCGACAGCATCGCGTGCGCGCTGTGGGCGCGCGATCCATCGGCGGCGGCGGGACGGAACACGGTCCACCAGAACAGCAGCGCGCTGCCAAGGAAACTCGTGTGCTGGAACGTATGAATCCATTCGCTTGCAAGCGCGGCCTCGAAGAATCGCGGCGCGTGCCAGCACCAGAGCGCGGCGGCATGCAGGCCCCAGGCGACGGCGGGCATGGTCAGCCATCGCCACGGCCATCCGATCCACGCACTGCGCGTCGCCACGCTGATGCGTGCGCGCGCGCGCGGTGGAAACGCCCATATCCATACCGCGAGGGGCCGGCCGATGACGAGCAGCGGCGCGGCCACCAGCATGAATATCTCGTGCTGGAGCATATGCGCCGAAAACAGCGCTTCGCTGAGCGCATGCAACGGCGACACCAGCGCGATGACGAGCGCCACCCATCCCGCGACGAAGGCGGCGAGCCGCATCGCACGGTCCGCGCGTCCCCGCGATCCGCGACGACGCAATCGCGCATAGCCGGCGACGTAAAGCCCGATGCTCAGCGCAAGACACACGACGACCCACGGTTCGAACGTCCAGCCGAACGTCTGCACGTCGCGCGCGGCGGGCGCGACGACATGCGCCGATGCCGTATCGGCGAACAGCACGGCGGCAAGGAGAATCAGCAAGCGGAAAGCAGCCATTGCGGTAGAGAGATGACGAAGATGGCCAGAGACGAAAGCGCGCCCACGCCCGTTGCGACGGCGGCGATGAATCCCGGTCGCGATGTCAGACCCGGCGCCGATGGATCGGCTTCCCGCCGCGCGGCGCGCCAACGGGCGAATGCGAGCGCCGTGCAGACGACGCTGATCGCCAGGCTCGACGCACTGACGCCATTGAGCAGGGCCATGCTCTGCAGATGGCACGAAGGCTCGACGAGCGCGTAGTTCACGCTCAGCAATCCGAGCAGCAGCGACGGAGCGAAGAGAAGCGCAGGCCATGTAAGCATGATCGTGAAGAGGCTAGAAACGCGGTGCCCAGTAGATGACGCCATAAATCGGCAGCCAGCTCAGAACGACGAAGTACCAGTAGATGGCGTTCTCGCTGACATCGACGAAACGCTTGCTCTCGAACGGTCCCGTGAAGAGGAGCACCGTGAGCACGGCGGTATCGATGGTGTCGGTGATCAGATGTGTCGTGTGCAACCCGAGCAGCAGCCACACGACCGATCCATACGCGTTCGCGTACCAGCTCACGTTGAGCGTCGCGAATTCGAAGCCGCGCACGACGAGAAACGCGAAAGACATCAAGAGACAGACGGTCATCCACAGCTTCGCCGCGCCGCGATCGCTGCGTTCCGCCGCGCGCTTCGCAAGCTGGTTCGGCAGCAGGCTCGCCATCAGGATCACCGTGTTCAGCGTGCCCCAGCGCAGTTCGGGCGCTTCGGCGGCCATCGGCCACGCAGGAGCGTGCGTGCGCAGATAGAAGTACATCATCATGCCGATGGCGAACACCGTGCCTTCGATGAGCATCAGCCCGCCCGTCGCCCACCACATGAGGCTGCGATGCCCGAACGCGAAGGTCGGCAACTCGCGAACATCGAGCAGATAGTCCGATGGCCGCGCATCGTCGGGGCGCGTGTGCGGGCTCTTGAGATCGCCGGTCGCGCTCATGGACGCTGCTCCCGTGCGGCCGCGAATGCGTTGCTCGCGCGCTTCGGCCAGAACCAGAGGATCATCGCCACGGCGACGGGCAGCGAGGCATACACGACCGCCCACGGCGTGAAGATCGACCAGATGAAGAGCACCGTCGTCGCGACCGCGCTGATGAACGGCCAGATCGAAGGCGATGGAAACAGCGGCCGATGATCCGGCTTCGCATCGAGCACGCTCGTCACGAGCACTTCGCGCGCGTCGGCGGCAAGACCGCCCACGAAGCGCGGTTGCGCGCCCGCCTCCCATAGCGGATCGCGGCCATGCACGACGGGCACCGCATCGAAGTTATGCGGCGGCGGCGGCGACGGCACGCTCCATTCGAGCGTGCCCGCGCCCCACGGATCGGCGGGCGCCTGTTCGCCGCGTCGAAGCGTCAGCACGACATTGACGATGAACAGCAGCACGCTGACCGCGATGGTCCATGCGCCGACCGTGGCTGCGAAGTTCATGCCGTCCCAGCCCATGCCGCCCGGATACGTCCATACGCGGCGCGGCATGCCGTGCAGGCCGAGCAGGTGCATCGGAAAGAAAGTGACGTTGAAGCCGATGAAGAACAGCCAGAACTGCCAGCGCCCGAGCCGCTCGGAGAGCATGCGGCCCGCGAACTTCGGGAACCAGTAGAAGAACGCGCCGAAGAGCGGAAACACCGCACCGCCGATCAGCACGTAATGCAGGTGCGCCACGACGAAGTACGTATCGTGCACTTGCAGGTCGAGCGGCACCGATGCCACCATGATGCCCGTCATCCCGCCGATCACGAGAATGAAGAAGAAGGCGAGCACGAACAGCAGCGGCGTGCGCAGGTTCAGCCGCCCCGTCCATAGCGTGCCGATCCAGCAGAAAATCTGCAGGCCCGATGGAATCGCGATCATCAGGCTCGCCGCCGTGAAGAAGCTCTTGCCGAGTTCGGGAATGTTCGTCGCGAACATGTGATGCACCCACAAGCCGAACGCGAGGAACGCGGTGCCGATGAGCGCAAGGACCATCGCGGGATAGCCGAACACGGGGCGCCGCGCGAAGGTCGGAATGATCGACGAGATGAAGCCGAGCGGGGGAATGAAGATCAGATAGACCTCGGGATGCCCGAAGAACCAGAAGAGATGCTGCCAGAGCAGCACGTCGCCGCCTTTGGCCGGGTTGTAGAAGTGCGTGCCGACGAGCCGGTCGAGAATGAGCGCGGTGCTGCACAGCATGACCGACGGCATCGCGAAGATGACCATGAACTGCGTGACGAGCGTCGCCCAGACGAAAAGCGGCATGCGGTTGAGCGACATGCCGGGCGCGCGCATCTTGAAGATCGTCGTGATGAGGACGATGGCTTCGAGCAGGCCCGACAACTCCGTGAACGTGATCATCTGCGCCCAGATGTCCGAGCCTTTGCCGGGCGCATAGTCGGGGCCCGCGAGCGGCACATAGCTGAACCAGCCCGCGGCCGGCGCGCTGTTGAGCACGAGCGACCCGAACAGCAGGATGCCGCCGAACAGAAAGACCCAGTACGCATACGCGTTCATGCGCGGAAACGCGATGCTGCGCGCGCCGATCATCAGCGGCACGAGATACGCGGCGACCGCCTGCATCACCGGCACGGCGAAGAGGAACATCATCGTCGTGCCGTGCATCGTGAAGAGTTCGTTATACAGATTCGGGCCGATGAGCCGCGCATCGGGCCGCGCGAGCTGCATGCGCATCACGAGCGCGAGGATGCCCGCCAGCACGAAGAATACGAACGTCGTGACGATGAAGCGCCGCGCGATCGTCTTGTGATTGATCGCCTTCAGCGCGCCGACGAAGCCCGGCGGATCGCTCCATGTCGCGGCGAGCGCGCGGCGCACGGACTCGGGCGCGTGCGGGCCATCGACGGGGCGCGAGCCGCTCGCATCGGATGCGCTGTAGCCGGATGGAGATACGTTGTCGCTCATTTCAGCGTGCCTAGCCAGGTGACGAGAGCCTGAAGGTCAGGAGGGGAAAGACGCGTTGCCGGCATCATGACGCCGGGCTTGTGCGCGGGGGGATCGACGATCCACGCGGACAGGTTCTTCGCATTGTTGACGAGCGTGCCGGCGGCAATCGTCTGCCGGCTCGCGAGATGCGTGAGGTCGGGTCCGAGCGAGCCGTTCGCAGGCGTGCCGCGCACCGTATGGCAACGGGCGCAGTCGTTGTTCAGGAAGACATCGCGTCCGTGACGCGCGAGCGCATCGGGGGGCACCGGCGCGGCCTGACGCTGGCGCGCGGCCCACGCTTCGTATTGCGCGGGGGGATCGGCGATGACCGAGAAGGCCATCAGCGCGTGCTCGTAGCCGCAGAATTCCGCGCATTGACCGCGATACGCCCCGGCGCGATCCGCACGAAACGCGATGGTCGTGGGCTGGCCGGGAATCATGTCCTTCTTCCCGTGTAAATTAGGTACCCAGAATGTATGAATGACATCGCCGCCGACGAGCGATACCACGACCGGCCTTCCGACCGGCACGTGTAGTTCGTTCGCGAGGGTGAATCCTTCGGCGCCGCCCTCGGGCGCATAACGCGCCTGCCACCACCATTGATACCCCGTCACTTCGACATGCAGCGCGTTATCGACCGGCAGGCGCGACAGCGCGCGATCCGTGACGACATCCGCCACGACGAGGCCGACGAGCAGGACCGCCGAGACGATCGTCCCCGCGATCACGGACCGGCTGATTCCCCGTTCGGGCCGTTCGTTGCCGCTCAGGTCCGCCGGCGTCGACTGCGTGCCGCGCGGCGCGCGTATCAGCGCGATCATGCAGGCAAGGAGCACCGCCGCGAACACGATGCAACAGACGGTAAGCGTGAGATGCCAAAGGTCGAGCACGCGGCTCGCCTGAATGCCCGCCGGACTAAGCGCGCTCTGCATGGCTGCCGTATTCATTAAACATTCGCGTTTTGGTTGTACGTCCAGCCTCGCGGGACGGTTCGAGGGCTGTAGAGCAATAGACATTCCATGGACGGGCTGCCCGTGGAGCGCGGCTTGCTCGACCGGTTTGGCTTGCAAGCGGCTTGCAAGCGCATCGCCAGCAACGTGAATGGGGTCGAACAGCATGGATATCGCCAGACAAGTCGTTTCATTTCTCAGCTCCCGTGGCTTGATGCTTGCGACGGCCGAATCGTGCACGGCGGGCTATATCGCATCGCTGGTTTCGTCGGTGCCGGGAAGCGGAAGCTGCCTCGATGTGGGCTTCGTGACGTATTCGCCGACAGGCAAGGCGGGCTTTCTCGGCGTGCGCGAAGAAACCATGAAGCAGTACGGCCTGACGAGCGAGGAAGTCGCGCGCGAGATGTCGGAAGGTGCGCTCAGGCAGGAGGCGTGCTGCGCGAACGTTTCCGTATCGAATACGGGTGTCGCGGACGAGCCGCCGGGCGACGGTCCGCCAGCCGGCACGCAGTGCTTCGGATGGTCGTACAAACTGCGCGACGGGCAAGTCGTGACCTTCAGCGAGACGAAGGTTTTCGACGGCGACCGCAACGACGTGCGAAGCGCCGCCGCGCATTACGCGCTATCGCGCATCGAGCATTACTACGACCGTCTGCCGCGACACTGAACCCAGAGACTGAACGAACGCAACGGGAGGCGAGCATGCAGGACAACGACGTCGATTTGCAGCAGTGGCAGCGGCAGGTCATCGAGGAACTGGGCGTGCGCGATCAGTTCGATGCCGACGGCGAACTCGAGCGGCGCGTCGCTTTTCTGGCGGACTACCTGAAGTCGAGCGGGCTTCGCACCTATGTGCTCGGAATCAGCGGCGGGGTGGACTCGTCGACGGCGGGGCGTCTTGCGCAACTGAGCGTCGAGCGCCTGCGCGCCGATGGATACGAGGCGCATTTCGTCGCGGTGCGGCTGCCGTACGGCACGCAGCGCGACGAAGACGACGCGCAGCTCGCGCTGCAGTTCATCCGTCCCGACGAGAGCTTCACCGTCAACGTCAAAGGTCCATCGGACGAGATGCTCGCCGCGCTCAAGGCAGGCGGCGCGCAATACACCGACGATTTCCAGGAAGACTTCGTGCTCGGCAACATCAAGGCGCGCCAACGGATGATCGCGCAATTCGCGATGGCGGGCGCACGGCGCGGCGTGGTCATCGGCACCGATCACGCGGCCGAATCGCTGATGGGCTTCTTCACGAAGTACGGCGATGGCGGCGCGGACATCCTGCCTTTGTCGGGCCTGACGAAGCGCCGCGTGCGGGCGCTCGCGCGGGCGATGGGCGCGGAGGAACGTCTCGTGATGAAGGTGCCGACGGCGGACCTCGAAACGCTCACGCCGCAGCGCCCGGACGAGGACAGTTACGGCATCTCGTATGAAAACATCGACGACTTTCTGGAAGGCAAGGAAGTCAGCACCGAAGTGCTCACGACGATTCGCCGGTTCTATACGGCAACGCGTCACAAGCGGGCATTACCTGTCGAGCTTCCGCGCGACTGACGCTGGAATGCTGATTGCGAACCGTAAGCCGCACGATGGCTGCAAGCCTGTCTGAACCCACTCACTTTGCAATGGAGGCAACATGGCATCGAAAACTTTGCAGGACCTCTTCATTCATTCGCTATCGGATGTGTACAGCGCGGAGAAGCAACTGACGAAGGCGCTGCCGAAGCTTGCGCGCGCCACCTCGAACGAGCTGCTCAAGCAGGCGTTCCAGCAGCATCTCGAAGAAACGAATGGTCAGATCGAACGGATCGACAAGGTTGTCGAGCTGACCGGCTTCAAGCTCAAGCGCATCAAGTGCGTGGCGATGGAAGGGCTCGTCGAGGAAGGCCAGGAGCAGATCGAGGATTTCGAACAAGGCCCGATCCGCGATGCCGCCTTGATCGGCGCGGCGCAAAAGGTCGAGCACTACGAGATCGCAACGTACGGCACGCTCGCCACGCTCGCAAAGCAGCTCGGCCAGGAAGAGGCGATGAACCTTCTGCTCGAAACGCTGCAAGAAGAAAAGTCCACCGATGAAAAGCTCACGGAACTCGCAAAGGCGCAACTCGCCGAACAGACCAAGACCGCGGGCTGATCTCCCGATGGTCGAATAGCCGAACGACGCGCCGCATCGCCGGCGCGTTTTTTATGGACGATCGAAGGCCGTTAGAAAGGGAATATCCCTTGCTTTCGCGTGTAGAAACATAACCCACAACGCGCGAGGCATGACATGGCCGAGTCAGACAATGGCGCCCGCAAGAGCGAGGCGTATCCCTTTTCGTCGGGCGGCTGGGGCTCGCTCAAGGCAGTGGCGAGCGTGCTTGCTCAAGAGAAAGTCCCGCTCAAGGACGCGACCGTACTGCTCAAGCAGAACAAGCCGGATGGCTTTCAGTGCGTGAGCTGTTCGTGGGCCAAGCCGGCCGATCCCCATGTATTCGAGTTCTGCGAAAGCGGGGCAAAGGCGACCGCCTGGGACCTGACCGCGAAGCGCATGACGCCGCAGTTCTTCGAGTTGCATACGGTCTCGCAACTTCGCGCATGGCACGACCATGACCTCGAAGAAGCAGGACGCATCACGGCGCCGTTGCGCTATGACCCGGCTACCGACAAGTACGTGAGCGTCAGCTGGGAAGAAGCCTTCGAGGACATCGGCCGGGAGCTGCGCGGCTTCGATCCCAATAGCGTCGTGTTCTATGCATCGGGACGCGCATCGCTCGAAACGTCCTACATGTTCCAGCTCTTCGCGCGCATGTACGGCACCAACAATCTTCCCGACAGCTCGAACATGTGCCACGAGAGCACGAGCGTCGGGCTCAAGGCAGCGATCGGCGTGGGCGTCGGCACCATCACGCTCGACGACTTCGAGAAGACCGATCTCATGTTCTTCTTCGGGCAGAACGTCGGCACCAACAGCCCGCGGATGCTGCATCAACTGCAGGAGGCCCGCAAGCGCGATGTGCCGATCATCACGTTCAATCCGCTGCGCGAGCCGGGCTTGCTGCAGTTCGTGAACCCGCAGTCGCCCGTGGAAATGATGACGCCCGCGCATACGGTCATCAGCACGCAATATCATCAGGTGAAGGCGGGCGGGGATACGGCGGCGCTGCTCGGCATCTGCAAGTCCGTCATTCATGCGGACGACCGCGCGAAAGCGAGCGGCGAGCCGCGCATTCTCGATGTCGCGTTCATCGAAGAACATACCGTGGGCTTCGAAGCGTTCGCCGACTATGTGCGCGCCGCATCGTGGGACGACATCGAGCGCTTGTCCGGCCTCTCTCGCGCCGACCTCGAAGCCGCCGCCGACGAATACATGCGTGCTAACGCCGTCATCGCGCATTACGGCATGGGCATCACGCAGCACCGGGAAGGCGTGCAGAACGTGCGCATGCTGTGCAATCTGCTCTTCTTGCGCGGCAATGTGGGCAAGCCGGGCGGGGGGCCGTCGCCGGTGCGCGGTCATTCGAACGTGCAGGGACAACGCACCGTCGGCATCACCGAGAAACCGGAGCTCGCGCCGCTCGACAAGCTCGCGAGCCAGTTCAGTTTCGAACCGCCGCGCGAGAAGGGCATGAATATCGTCGAGGCATTCGAGGCGATGCTCGACGGCAAGGTGAACGCGGTCATCAACCTCGGCGGCAATCTGGTGCGCTCGGTGCCGGACCGCCTGCGCATCGAGCCGGCGTGGCGCGATCTGAAGCTCACCGTGAACGTCGCGACGAAGCTCAACCGCAGTCATCTCGTGCACGGAAAGAAGTCGTATATCCTGCCGTGCCTGAGCCGCATTGAAATCGATACGCAGGCAAGCGGCGCGCAGGCGGTGTCGATGGAAGACAGCACGGGCTGCATTCACGGTTCGCGCGGCATGGCCGAGCCGGCATCGGCGGATGTGCGTTCCGAGCCGTATATCGTCGCGGGGCTGGCGAAGCACACGCTCGGCGAGCGCTCAACCGTTGACTGGGATCGCTGGGTCGGCGACTATGCGCTCGTGCGCGACGAGATCGCGAAGACCTATCCGGAGACGTTCCACGAATTCAACGAACGCATGTGGACGCCCGGCGGCTTTCCCCGCGATCTGCCCGCGCGCGAGCGCAAGTGGAAGACGAAGAGCGGCAAGGCGGAGTTCTTCGTGCCGGAATCCATCGGCGAAGATCCGGACATGCCCGAGCGCGATGAGCAGGCGCTGCGGCTCATGACGCTTCGCAGCGACAGTCAGTTCAACACGACGATCTATAACCTCGACGACCGCTTTCGCGGCATCAGCAACGACCGCATGGTGCTTCTGATGTCCGAAGCCGACATGCAAAGCCACGGTCTCAGGAAGGATGATCGCGTGACCTTGCAGACCATCGCCGATGACGGGTTCGAGCGCCGCGTCGCGGGCTTGCGCATCCAGCCGTATGACATACCGGCCGGCTGCATCGGCGGCTATTACCCGGAATGCAATCCGCTTCTGCCGCTATGGCACCACGCGAAGGAAAGCAAGGTGCCGGCGGCGAAGTCCATTCCGGTGCATATCGTCGAAGTGAACGGGACGCCGCGCGCGGCATGACGCAGGCGCGGCGTCGTGGGGCGTGACGCTTTACGCGTAATGCTTCATGCGCCGCGATGCCGAAGGCTTGAGGCAATGCGCGATGGCAAGCGCGCCGAGCGACATCACCGCGAGCGATGCGAGCGGGAACGTGCCCATCGTGTTCGCCGCGATCGCCGCAGGCCGCTTCTGCCCGACGAGCTGCATCCTTCGCATCGTCATGCGCGCCCCGAGCTCGGAAAGCCGCGATGCCAGTGCGCGTTCGGCGGTCGGCAGGAGCACGGTCTCTTCGTCCGCGACATGATGAATCGTTTCGCGCATGAGTTGCATGAAGCGTGCGTCGTACGCGGCGTCGTCGGGGCCCATCGCTCGCAGCTTCGCGATGTCCTCGCGCATCTTGTCGTGCTCGGGCTTGCTCTTCGCGAGGGTGTCGTCGCCGGGCAAGGCTTCGGCCAGTGCGGGATAGAAGATCTCTTCTTCGAGCTGCGCATGAATTTCCAGCGCCGTGCAGGCAAGTTCGACGATGGCGCGCTTTCTCCACCACGGACTATCCGCATGATAACGATGAAAGGCGGCCATGACGTGCGTGTGATCCATGCGGATCATCGTCGTGATGGAGGGCGAGACGGATTGCATATCCACGGTGACTCCTTCGCTCGGTAGTGGGGATGTATCGATTCTTATGAACGTCAGGCGCCCTGGGCTTCCTTGAACTGCGGATGCGTGTAGGGCAACAGCGCATCCGGCGCGCGCATGTCGCGCGGCGTTTCGAAGGTGCGCAACGCTTCGCCGCGCATCGCGTCCGGCGCGCGCGGAAAGCCGCTGCGGTTCCGATACATCGAGACATAGCGTTGCGTACGGACGTGCGACTCTTCGTCGTCGGCGTTCGATAGCGACAACGCCGTGTGCACGTCGAGCGCCGCGATGCCCGCGACATTGACGATCGCGCCGAGCGCATGCGTGCGGCTGTCATCGCGTCTCATGTCGGATGCGGCAGCGAGCGTGGCGAGATCGAGCACATCGCCGCCGACGCGCGCCCACAGATAAGGCGCAGGATTGCGCGACATCAGAATGCCGACGCCGCACGCAATTTCCCGCAGTCCGTAAAGACGCATGAGCGCGGAGTTCGTGCGCACGCCGGCCGCGCGTGCAACGGCGTTCGGCGCGAGCAATTGCGCAGCGCCGAGGGCGAGACTGAACCAGCCGAGCCCGCGCGCGATCGACGCCGGTTTGCTGCGCGACGTGCTTTGTGCGGTGCGTTGTGTGGTGCGCTCTTTGGGCCGGGACTTCGGAAACGGATACGGGGCGTCGCTCATGGATTCACCTCTTTGCGGGGAAGGCGGAGACGTGATCATCCAAAGCAAAGGGCGTTCCGCTTCGTGCTGGGGAATGCGCGGCAAGGTATGCGTCCTGCTTGCCGGGCCGGATCGACCCGATGCATTCATGGAGGCAATACACGATGGCAACACAAAGGCAGCGACTCGGCGGCTGGCTTCCGGAGAAGGAAGAGCAGGTTGCGCAGTTCCGGAAGCAGTTTGCCGCTCAAGCCAGGGAGCGCGCCGCGACGGCCATGACGAGCAGCGTCATCGACGAGTTCGCATCGTTCATACGCGAAGATCCGGTGATCCGCATGAACTTCGCGCGCGCGATCGATGAAGCGCTCGCAGAAGGGTTCGAGCTGGGTTACGCGAATATCGACGAATGCCTGCAAATGCTCGATGCAATCCTCACCTACGCGCCGCCGTTCAGCGAGTCGAGCCTCATCCACTGTCCCGTCAACGCGATACTCGACTGGCCGATGGTCATGCCATCGGGCTATGCGCTCTTTCGCGATCCCGCGTTCAACAGGCACATGAAGCGCGTGCTGAACGTGTGGTCCGGCTATCTGAGCGGTCCGTATTCGCGCGTGCATCTGAACACGGACGCGCCGAACGGCTGGTTCAGTCCGGAAGCGGACAGCAAGATCGGCTTGTCGCAGTTTCTATGCGATCCGGAGAAGCCGTACTGGGGCTTCTCTTCGTGGAATCACTTCTTCACGCGCGAGTTCAGGCCGGGAGCGCGGCCCGTCGCGCAGCCGGCGAACGACAAGATCATCGTCAGTGCCTGCGAGGCCTCGCCGTATAACATCAAGCACGATGTGAAGCTCAAAGACGAATTCTGGATCAAGTCGCAGCCGTATTCGCTGAAGGAGATTTTCACGGCGAAGGAAACGGCGCTCGCGGAACGTTTCGTCGGCGGCTCCATCTACCAGGCGTTCTTGAGCGCGTTCTACTACCATCGCTGGCACGCGCCGGTCAGCGGGACCGTCGTAAAAGCGTATCTGGTGGATGGCACGTATTACTCGGACGCGGAATCGGAAGGCGAAGACCCCGGCGGCCTCAACGATTCGCAAGGCTATATCAGCGCGGTCGCGGCGCGTGCGGTCATCGTCATCCAGTGCGACGATCCGGCCATCGGCGAAGTGGGGTGCGTGTTCATCGGCATGGCGGAAGTGTCGTCATGCATGATCGAGGCGCTGCCGGGACAACGCGTGCGGAAGGGGGATGAGCTGGGTTACTTCCAGTACGGCGGTTCATCCATGTGCCTTATTTTCAGGCCCGGCGTGATCGACAGCTTCGTCGTGCAGCCGCCGTTCAGCAAGGACGAATCACCGGTGAAGGTCAACGCGCATCTGGCGACGGCGCGCTGAAGAAGTCGAGCGCCGCGCGTTTTTTTCGAAGCAAGTAAAACGCGCGGCGCCGCCATCAGCGATGGGCAAGACCATGCTCGCGCGCCGGCATGAACGCCCGGACGAGTGAGTAGATGCCTGCGAGTCCAACGAGGATATAAACGATACGCGCTCCCGGCGATCCCGCGCCGAAAATGGCGGCGACGAGATCGAAGTTCAGGAGACCCACGAGGCCCCAGTTCAGCGCGCCGATGATGACGAGCGCACCGGCGATCCAGTTGACCGGGCTGCGGCGAACCGCGACGGTCCCATTCGATGAAACAGTTGGCATGACTAAACTCCGTATAGACGATTGTTGAACAGCTTCCACATGGCCGATGCCGCTTGTTGAAGCAGCATCGACCTTCGAACGACTACCTTACTTCGGCTGAGTCACCGCCTGGCCCGAGCCGAGATCGGCTCCCGTGGTCGGATCGGCCGTCGGGTCGGATGCGGTGCGCGTCGCCAGCGCCTGAAGCGCTTCGACTTCGGTCTGCGTCACCTGGACGCTCGCGGTGCCGTCGCCGCCGTTGACTGCCGGCTGCGGGTCCGCGACGAACTCCCAGTCGCCGCCCTCGTTCCACGGGCCGCGCATGTCTTCGCCCTTCGACATGTTGAAGTACACGCTCGTAAATTCCGGCTTGCCCGGCAGCTTGCCCTGCGGGAAGTTCGGCTGAATCGAGTGCAACGCCTTTTCGAACGACTTCTGATGCGCGATTTCGCGCGTCATCAGGAAGCCGAGCGCATCCTTGATGCCGGGGTCGTCGGTCACGTTGATGAGACGTTCGTAGACGATCTTCGCCCGCGACTCGGCCGCGATGTTCGAACGCAGGTCGGCTGTCGGATCGCCGATGGTGTCGATGTACGCAGCGGTCCACGGCACGCCCGCGGAATTCGTGAGCGGTGCGCCCGCGCCGTACAGGATGGACGTCGTGTGCGAGTCGTTGCCGTTGTTGGTGATCGTGCGATACAGCTCCGCCTCTTCTTCGACGGCTTCCGCCAGCGTGCCCTTCGCCCCCTTGTTCAGCATCGCGACAATGCTGCCGATGACTTCCAGGTGGCTCAGTTCTTCGGTGGCGATATCAAACAGCAAGTCCTTGCGGCCTGCATCGTCTTCGGTGACTGCCTGCGTGAAGTAACGCATCGCAGCGGCAAGCTCACCTTGCGGACCGCCGAATTGCTCCAGCATCAGATTGGCAAGGCCAGGGTTCGGTGCAGCCACGCGGACGGTGTATTGCAGGCGTTTGTTATGTACGAACATATCAACGGCTCCTTGTTTTTAGGGACGAACGCTTCCATTGCGGCGGTTAGGCTCACAGTGGGGCTTGAGTCAATCTCTTGGTGCTCGCAGCGGCGCGTGCCTCGCACATGCGTGGCACACGCCGGTTTTGCCGCGAGCCTCAGCGCATGCGGATCGCGCTGGCGTGATGCGGCCGACAGCGCCGCTCGGTGGACTGGAGCCTTCCCGTCGTTGCCTCGGAGCGTGGACGGGCAGGCGTTTCTCTATCAGCAACGCACGTGCCAACGTGCGCTTACTTCTTTGCTTCCTGACCCGCCGCAGACCGTTCGAGATACTGCGTGGTGATGAGCGGGATATGCTCGAGCAGCCACTGTGCCATCGCGTGTTCCTGCGGCAGAATGCGTTCGCAGGCGGCCTTGGTCTGCGTATCGCCGCAGCGTTCGGCGGCAGCGATGAGCGCCGTGTAAGACGCGATTTCGAGGTTCTCGAACACGTAGCTCATGTTCGCGCCCTTCACGACTTCGTCGGTCTGCGTCATGCCGCCGGCCGCCTGGCCGAACGCCATCATCTTTGCAGTGAGATCCTTCACGATCGACGTCGAGCCGCCGAGCCGTTCGATGCATTCCGCGACGATCTTCTGCTGGCCGAGCGTTTCTTCCAGATGCTGGTCGATGCGTGCCTTGAGTTCGGGGTAGTGTTCCAGCCGGCCCGACTGCGCGCGAAGCATCTGCTCCGCTTGCTGCTCCATCGCGTGAGCGTCGCGCAGCCAGTCGAGAAGGTGTTCAGCAGGGTCGGTCATGATGTGCTCCTGACGAGGGGTGAAGCGCGAAGAGACGCGCGTAGTTCTCATTTCGCAATACTCGTGCCGCGAGCGTCGTCCGAAGAAGCGTCGCATTCCGTACTAAATGCGGAATAGCGCTTGCTGGCGGAGATGAGGCAAAGGAGGCACGAAGATGAAATCGAACAGTGCATTGATGCGCGCCATCTGTTCCGGCGGCATGGCGGGGCTTTTCTCGGCGGCGGCGGCAGGGGCGGGCGCATCGGCGTCGGGCCGTCGTCCTTATGCGGCGATCAACGCGGTCGCGCACTGCCTGTGGCCCGACACCGCGCCGCGCGAAGAGGACCTGAGCGCGAAATACACGGCGACGGGCGCGGGCATCCACATGGGCAGCGCCGTATTCTGGGGCGTGTTGTTCGAAGCGCTGTGCGGGCGGCGTGCGCGTGCGGACAAGGTCGTCGCCGCTGCCGCGACGACAGCGGCGGTGGCCTATGTCGTCGATTATCACGTCGTGCCGAAGCGTCTCACGCCGGGCTTCGAAGCGCACTTGTCGAAGCAGTCGCTCGCGATGACTTACCTTGCGCTGGCAGCAGGCTTCGCAGTGGCCGGCCTGTTGCGTACCGAAACTTCGCGCTAACAGGTCTACGCGGACAGCGGCGCGAAAGGCGCATGACCGCGCCGGCGAGCGGACAGCCATGCTTCGAGCGTCCCGATGTCGGCTGCGCTCGCTTCGAGCCCGAGCTTCGTGCGACGCCAGAGAATATCGTCGGCGGTGTGTGCCCACTCGTGGTCGACGAGATAGCGCGCTTCCGCTTCGTATAAGTCGGGCGCCAGCCGCGCGCCGAGCGCCTGCATCGAGCCGATACCGTCGAGCATGACATCGGCGCGAGTGCCGTAGGCGCGTGCGTAACGCGTTGCCAGCTCGCGCGGCAAGAACGGATATCGCTGTTCGAAGCCGTGCAGGAAGCGCGCGAAATCGGCATCGGGCATCTCGCCGCCGGGTAGCGGCGCGGCATGTGTCCATGCGGGGACGGTGATCGCAAGCGGTCCTGCAAGCTGCTCGACCGCTTCTTCCGCGAGCCGCCGATACGTCGTGATCTTGCCGCCGAAAATCGTGAGCAGCGGTGCGCGCGTCGTATCGAGCTGAAGCTCGTAATCGCGCGTGGCCGATGCCGCATTGTCCGCGCCGTCCGCAAGCAGAGGTCGCACGCCGGCGTAAGACCACACGACATCGCTCGCCGCCACCGGCTTCCGAAAATAGCGATTCACCGCCGCGCAAAGATAATCGATCTCTTCCGGCGCGATGCGTACGTCCGCGAGCGGCCCTTCGTAATCGACATCCGTCGTGCCGATCAGCGTGTAGCCGCGTTGCCACGGAATCGCGAAGATGATGCGGCGGTCGTCGTTCTGAAGAATGTACGCGTGATCGTGATCGAACAGCTTGCGCGTGACGATATGACTGCCCTTCACGAGCCGCATCGCCCGCGTGCCGTTGTCTCCGGCGGCCAGCGCATTGACCCACGGCCCCGCCGCATTGACGAGCGCGCGCGCGCTGATTTCCCGCTGATGCCCGGCCGCATCGGCGATCAGCACGCGCCACTCGTCCTCACCGCGCGATGCCGAAACGAAGCGCGTGCGCGTTGCGATCCGCGCACCGCGTTCGTGCGCGCCGAGCGCGTTGAGCACGACGAGACGCGCGTCGTTGACGGCGGCATCGGAATAAATGAAGCCGCGCGTGATCGAATCGACGAGCGGCGCGCCCGCGACATGGCGACGCAAATTCACGCTGCGCGAACCTTCGAGCACGGCGCGGCGGCTCAGATGATCGTAGAGAAAAAGGCCCGCGCGAATCATCCATGCGGGACGCAGCGCAGGCACATGCGGCATGACGAAACGCAGCGGCGCGATGAGATGAGGCGCGACGGACAGCAGCACTTCACGCTCTCGAAGCGCCTTGCGGACGAGGCCGAACTCGCCGTATTCCAGGTACCGCAACCCGCCGTGTATGAGTTTCGTGCTCGCCGATGACGTGTGCTGCGCGAGATCGTCCCGTTCGACCAGCATCACGCGCACGCCGCGCCCCGACAGGTCTCGCGCGATGCCCGCACCGTTGATGCCGCCGCCCACTACGAGAACGTCGAAATCGACGTGTGCGCCCCGTTCAGCCATGCGTTCCCCCGTTTTCCCCAGTCTTGACTGCGTTATAGGCCGGACTGCACGTTTTTGCAACGCGTCTGCAATTTCGTGCAACCGTCACTATAAGACGATCAGGCGACGTGATGTAATGACGGCATCGATGCATATGCAGAGCGACCCATGCCGAACCCCGTGTTCAAGGACGAAGCCAGCCAGTTCGCCGCCGCCGTGCAAGTGGCGAAGATGTACTACTACCAGAGCATGACGACCGATGCGATCGCGCAGGACATGAAGCTGTCGCGTTCGAAGGTGTCGCGGCTGCTCGGCGTCGCGCATGCGAACGGTCTGGTCGAAATCCGCATCAACGATCCGAGCGAGCGGCAAAGAAGCGTCGAACTGGAACTCACGGAACGGTTCCGGCTGGCAGCCGCGCGCGTGGTGCCGGTGCCCGAAGCGGCGGGCGAAGCGGAGTGGCTGCGTCGCGTGGCGATGTTCACCGCGAGCTATCTGAACACCGTCGTCGATTCAAACATGGTCGTCGGGGTGGCGTGGGGCACGACGATGGCGGCGGTATCGGACCATCTGATTCCGAAATCCACCGCGAACGTGGACATCGTGCAACTGAACGGGGCGGGCAACGCGCAGGGCGTGACGAGCACGTTCAGCAGCAATCTCATCATGCGCTTTGCCGTCAACTTCGACGCGCGGCCGCATCCGTTCCATGTGCCCGCGTTTTTCGACTACGCACAGACGAGGCGCGCATTATGGCGCGAGCGCAGCGTCCGGCAGATACTCGACTTGCAAAGCCGCGCCGACATCATGCTGTGCAGCGTCGGCGTGATGTCGCCGCACATGACGAGCCATGTCTATAGCGGCGGCTTTCTCGAGAAGAGCGAGCTGGAATCGCTGCGCAAGGACGAAGTCGTCGGCGATATCGCTACCGTGTTCTTTCGCGCGGACGGGACGTATCGGGACATTGCGCTCAATCGACGCGCGAGCGGGCCGGACCTCGGCCTGTTGCGGCGCGCGAAGCATACGCTCTGCGTCGTGTCGGGGCAGCGCAAGGTCGAAGGCTTGCGTGGCGCGCTGCGAGGCGGCTTCATCCGGGAGCTGATCATCGACGAGCCGACCGCGCGTGCGTTGCTCGCAGGGTAATCGCATGGAACGCGGCACGACGCTCGCTAGCGCCAGCATGGACGAATCTGCTTTGATCTTCATAGAGCGATGAGAGAAAGGGCCACCATCATTTGCTACCGCGACGGGAAAATATTGCTCGTCGGACGGAAGCGCTCGCGCTGGGCGCTGCCCGGCGGAACCATCCGCAGAAAGGAGTCGCCACAGGACGCGGCGCGCCGCGAACTGGAGGAAGAGACGGGCCTCGTCGTCGGCGAACTCGCGTATCTGTTCCTCTTCGGCGGCGTGAACAAGCATCATCACGTGTTCAGCGTGAGCATCGCGCCGCAAGCAAGGCCGGAGCCGCGCAACGAGATTGCGCGCTGCGAATGGTTCGCGGCATCGCAGATCGCGACGCTCGCGACGAGCGTGCCGACGCGGGAGATCGTCGCGCTGACGCGAAGCCGCGCGGCGGGCGCGGAGCACGTCGAAGTCACATGGGGCGCGATAGACGCACTCGCATGACGCGCCGAACGAGCAGGGGAAAGAGGAACGGCAGATGCTGAACCGTCTGCTTACCCTCTCACTTCGGAACCGCCATGCGAAACAGACTGAAGCCTCTGCGTGAACAGACCATCGTGCTGACCGGCGCGACGAGCGGCATCGGACTCGCCACCGCGCGTCGCGCCGCGAAGGCCGGCGCGCGCCTCATGCTCATTTCCCGCGACGAGACCGCGCTCAAGTCGCTTGCGGAAGAATTGTCGAAGGAGGGCGGCCCGGATGTCGCCTACACGGCAGCGGACGTCGGCGACGAAAGCCAGCTTCAGGCCGCCGCCGATGCCGCCGTCCAGCGCTTCGGCGGCTTCGATACGTGGATCAACAACGCGGGCGTGTCCATTTATGGGCGCTGCGTTGACGTCACGCTGGAAGATCAGCGCAAGCTGTTCGACACCAACTACTGGGGCGTCGTGAACGGATCGCGCATCGCCGTGAAGTCGCTGCGCGAACGCGGCGGCGCGCTCATCAACGTCGGCAGCGAATTGTCGGATGTAGCCGTGCCGTTGCAAGGTCCATACGTCGCATCCAAGCATGCGGTGAAGGGCTTCACCGATTCGCTGCGCATCGAACTCAAGGACGACGGCGCGCCGGTCTCGGTGACGCTGATCAAGCCTGCGGGCATCGATACGATGTTCGTCGAGCATGCGAAGAACTATCTCGATCAGGAGCCGAAGCTGCCGCCGCCCGTGTATGCGCCGGACATCGTCGCAAAGGCGATTCTTCATGCGGCCGTCCATCCGGAGCGCGATATCTATGTCGGCGGGGCGTCGCGCATGATGGCCGGCTTCGGTCAGCGCGCCCCGCGTCTTTACGATGCGATCACGAGCAAGCTCGGCATCAGGAGCCAGTTGAAGGATGAGCCGCGCAGCAGCGGCGATGCGCTCCACGAAGGTTCCGGCACGCTTCGGGAACGCTCGGGCCGCAACGGCCGCGTGCGCGAGACGAGCCTGTACACCAGCGCGCGTCTGCAGCCGGCGGGCGCGCGCGCCGCGCTGACCGGCGTGGCCGCGGTGATGCTCGTGATGGCCGCGCGGCGCTATGTGCGGATCGTGCGCGATGCGTATTGAATCCCAACGCTCCGATCCATACCAGGAATCCGCCATGCATCGACTGAACCGCTGTCTTGCTGCCCTGAGTGTCGCCATGCTGACGCAGGCGACTGTCGCCCAGACCCTGCCGAACGACACAGCGGCGTACGCGCGCATGGGCGGCGCGAAGTTGCAACTGATCGCCCGTTTCGAGCATCAGGTCACGGGCGTGACGGTATCGCCCGATGGCCGCACCTTCGTCAATTTTCCGCGCTGGACCGAGGACGCGCCGATATCGGTTGCGGAACTCGGCCCGAACGGCGATCTTCGCCCGTTCCCCGATGCCGAATGGAACGCCTGGCGCAATGCCCGCCGCGATGAACTGTCGCCGGCGGATCATTGGGTGTGCGTGCAATCGGTCGTCGCGGACAAAGCGGGCAATCTGTGGGTGCTCGATCCCGGCGCGCCGGCGCAATCGCTCGTCGTGCCGGGCGCGCCGAAGCTCGCGCAGATCGACCTGCGGACGAACCAGATCGCGCATGTGTTCGCGTTCGACGAATCCATCGCGCCGCAAGGCAGTTATCTGAACGATCTGCGCCTGAGCCCGGACGGCCGCTTCATCTACATGACCGATTCGGGCGTGCGCGGGGCGATCGTCGTGATCGACAGGACGACGGGCGTCGCGCGGCGCGTGCTCGACGGCGATCCGAGCACGCAGGCGGACAAGACCGTGACCGTGAAAGTCGACGGCAAGCCGCTGCGCCAGACCGATGGCCGGGGCGTGAACTTCTCGGCGGACGGCATCGCGCTCACGCCGGACGGACGCTATCTGTACTGGCAGGCGGTGAAGGGCAAGACGCTTTACCGCATTCCGGTCGATGCGCTGCAGAACGCGCAACTGAGCCCGCAGCAAGTGTCGTCGCGCGTGGAGACGGTCGGCATCGACGGCCCCGCCGATGGCCTGCTCTTCGACGAGCGTGGCCGGCTCTACATATCGGCGGTGGAGCATCATGCGGTGCGCGTGCGGGACGGCGAGCGGCTCTGGACGCTGCTGCGCGATCCGCAGCTTCGCTGGCCCGACACGTTCACGCAGGGTCCGGACGGCACTGTTTATGTGACGGACTCGCGCATTCCGGACATGAGCTGGTTCAAGCCCGACAATCCGGCCGCGCTGCCGACGTCCCTTTACGCGATCCGGCGCAGATAGCGCTTACAAGCCGAACGGAAAGGTCTCCGGCGCATCGGGCGATGCCTGCGGCGCGGGCATCGCCTGGACGGCGCGCGTCGTGTCGAACCAGACGAACGCGTCGAACTGCGCGGGCAGTTCGGCCTGCGCGTAGTGACTATAAAGCTCCGTGTCCGGCCGATAAATTACGCCGATGAACCGTTCCAGCCGCTCCTCCGAGAGCGCCTCGCGCAGCGCATCGGCGACGCCGGGGCGCAGATCGACCATGCAGCGGTTCACGCCCGCGAGATGAAACTGCTGCTCGTAGCTGTCCGCGCGCGAGGGCCGCACGTTCATCACCTGCATCGGCTCGTCCCAGTCCGATGCCGCCGCGACCGTCCCCCCATGCGTGCCGAAGCCGATGAGCGCGGCGGCGTCGCCGAAGCGTTCGCGGCACAACTGGCCGACGTTCAGCTCGTCGCGCACGCGGCCCATTTCGGTGGCGGAGGCATCGCCGAGATGCGAGTTATGCGCCCACACGACGGCGCGGGAATCCGGACCCCATGCGTCGAGCAGGCTCGTCAGCGTGTCGAACATGTGGGTGTCGCGCAGGTTCCAGCTTTCGGCAGAGCCGCTATACATCGCGCGATAGTACTGCTCCGCCGATGCCACGAGCCGCGCGTTGTGCGTGGCGTCGAGCAGGCCGGGATCGGCGGCGGGCGATGCGAGGCGCTTGTCGAGCAGATCGCGCAACTGGGCGATGACCGCCTTCTCGCACTTGCCGAAGCCCGCCTGCCACGCGGCGCGGCCATACACGGCGGGGTTTTTCTGCCACGGCGTGAGACAGCCGTAGCGCTCGCGAGCGATGCGCGCCGCTTCGGGGTCCTCGCGGTCGAGATAGGCGAGCACGGCGGTGATGGACTCGGACAGGCTGTAGAGATCGAGGCCATAGAACGCGGCGCGGCGATCGGGCGGCAGCGCGACGTTGTGCTCGCGCATCCACGCGACGAACGCGCCGAATTCGGCGTTGCGCCACATCCATTGCGGAAAGCGCTGGAAGGGCTTCGCATCGGGCCGCGCGCGCGGCCTATGACGCACGTGTTCGTCGACGGTCGCCGCGTCCGGCCAGTCCGCCTCCACCGCGACGAAGCGAAAACCGTGTTTCTCGATGAGCCGCCTCGTGATGGCGGCGCGCGCCTCGTAGAACTCAGCAGTGCCGTGGCTCGCTTCGCCGAGCAGCACGACGCGCTTGTCAGCGAAGCGGTCAAAGGCTTGCGCGAACTCCGGCGCGGCCGGCGCGGGCAGCGGCACCGCCGAAGCGCGGATCAGGTCGGGCAGCGAACGTGCGGCGCTCGCGCGTTGCGCCTGCGGCGGCATCGACGGGGCCGTGTGGCGAAGGTCCGGTTCGTCGGCCCAGCCCGCCGCGCCGATCAGCGGGACGAACATCACGGAGCCGAGGTCTTCCTGCTCGAAGTCGTGCTCGCCGACGCGCACGAACCTGACGAGCCGCTGCGCCTCGCGGGCATCGCCGACCGGCATCACGAGCCGTCCGCCCATCTTCAATTGCTCGCGCCACGCCGCCGGCACGTACGGGCCGCCCGCCGACGCGAGGATCGCATCGAACGGCGCGTGCTGCGCAAGCCCTTCGGTGCCGTCCGCATGATGCACGGCCACGTTCGCGACGCCGAGCGCATCGAGGGTGGAGCGGGCGGCGTCGGCGAGTTCACGAAGACGCTCGACCGATTCCACCTGCGCGCCGATGCACGCCATCACCGCCGCTGCGTACCCCGAACCGGTGCCGATGTCGAGCACGCGGTCGCCCGGCTGGAGGCCGGCGGCTTCGAGCATCAGCGCGACGATATACGGCTGCGAGATGGTCTGATTCGCGGCGATGGGCAGCGGGTTGTCGTCGTAGGCGAATTCGGCGAGGGCGGCATCCACGAACGCATGACGCGGCACCTTCGCCATGCAGTCGAGCACGCGCGGGTTCGCGATGCCGCGTCGTTTGAGCTGCCGCTCGATCATGCGGCTCTGCGCAGCCTCGATGCTGTCCATCGGTGCTCCCTGAGAAAACGCCGGGGTTCGTTCCGGCAAGCAAGCGACGGACCCAGGTTCGAGGTTTGCTCGACGATTCGGGTCGAAGCTCCGGAGGGACGCAACATGTCGCCGATGCCGCTCGTCCTCCAATGGCCGGATGTGTGCATCCGCATCGCGCTGGCGGCGCTGGCCGGCATTCTGATCGGCCTGAACCGCGGCGAATCGGGCAAGGTGGCGGGCCTGCGCACGACGCTGCTCGTCTGCCTCGCAGCGTGTCTTGCGATGCTGCAAGTGAATGCGCTTCTCGCGCAGTCCGGCAAGAACGAACAGTCGATGATCGAACTCGATCTGATGCGTCTGCCCCTCGGGATACTGTCGGGCGTCGGCTTCATCGGCGCGGGCGCGATCTTGCGCAAGGACGGGCTCGTGCTCGGCGTGACGACGGCGGCGACGCTGTGGTTCGTCACCGTCGTCGGGCTGTGCTTCGGCGGCGGGCAGCTCGCGCTCGGGGCCGTCGGGCTCGTGCTGGGCATCGTCGTGCTGTGGTTCATGAAGGTGGTCGAGATGCGGATTCCGCGCGATCAGCAGGCGGAACTGAAGATCGTCTACGAACGCGGACGGTTCACGAGCGAATCGCTCGTCCAGTCGATGCGCGCGTGCGGCTGCCGGCTGACGGCGGTTGCCGGATCGGCGGGCGCGACAGGGGATCGCGTGGAGGAGCGCTTCGAGGTCCGCTGGCGGCAAGCGCCGGGTTCGGTGGACATGCCGCCGTTCGTCGAGGCGGCATCGGTGGCGGGCGTGGAGCACGTCGAGTGGTCGGTCATGCGCTGAAAGCGTACCGCTTCGCTGCGATGAAATGCTTTACCCTTGAGGCGGACCATCGCCCAGGAGACCGCCCCCGTGAAGAAGCTCATCAACAGTCCGGCCCGCGTCGTGCGCGACATGCTCGAAGGGATCGCGCGTCAAGCGCCGCACGTCGCCATTCTCGGCGATGAAAACGTGCTCGTGCGGCGGCCCGAACCGGACGCGGCGGATCGCCCCGTCGCGATCATCTCCGGCGGCGGCAGCGGACACGAACCGGCGCACGGCGGCTATGTGGGCCACGGCATGTTGAGCGCAGCGGTATGCGGCGAAGTCTTCACGTCGCCATCGACGGATGCGGTGCTCGCCGCTATCCGCGCGACAGCCGGCCCGCGCGGGGCCGTGCTCATCGTCAAGAATTACACGGGCGATCGCCTGAACTTCGGGCTCGCGGCGGAGATCGCGCGGGCGGAAGGCATCCCGGTCGAAGTGGTCGTCGTCGCGGACGATGTCGCGCTGCGCAGGCAGGCGGATCGCAGCCAGCGGCGCGGCATCGCGGGCACCGTGCTGGTTCACAAGATCACGGGCGCGGCGGCGGCGCGCGGTCTCGCGCTGGACGACGTTGCGCGCATCGCGCGGCAGGCGGCGGCGAAGCTCGGCACGATGGGCGTCGCGCTCGACGGCTGCACGCTGCCCGGCGCGGACCGTTCGGGCTTCACGCTCGCGGACGATGAAATCGAGCTCGGCCTCGGCATCCACGGAGAAAAGGGCGTCGAGCGCACCGCGCCCAAGCCCGCCGATGCGCTCTCCGACGTGCTGATAACGAACATCGTCGACGACATGGCGCTCGATGCGGGCGAACGCGTCGCGCTGCTCGTGAACGGCCTCGGCGCGACGCCGCAAATGGAACTCGACATCGTGCTGCGCGCGGCCTTCGACACTCTTGCGCGCCGCGACATTCACGTGGTCCGCGCGTGGTCCGGCACGCTGCTCTCGGCGCTGAACATGCCCGGCTGTTCGATCTCCCTGCTGCGTGTGGACGACGCCACGCTCGACTTGCTCGACGCGCCGACCGACGCCCGCGCGTGGCCCGGCGGCGGCGCGGTGAACGGCGACATTCGACTCGACGTGCCGATGCCGCCGCCCGTCGCGGGCGCGGTCGTCCAGAGCATGCCGGGAGGCGGCTGGGCGCGGCGCATCGCGCCCGCGTTGCACGCCGTCGCGGATGCGCTCATCGCCAACGAGCCTACGCTGACGGATCTGGATTCGCAGGCCGGCGACGGCGATCTCGGCGTCAGCATGACGCGCGCGGCTCACGCAATCCGCGATGTCCCCGACGCTGCGCTCGAAACGCCCGACGGCGCGCTCGCCGCGCTCGGGGCGGCGTTACGCCGGGCGATCGCGGGCAGCTCCGGCCCGTTCTATGCGACGGCGCTGATGCGCGCATCGCGGCATCTCGCGGGCATCGAACGTCCCGCGGCGAAGGACTGGGCGGCGGCGTTCGCCCATGCGGTGGACGCGATCGGTGAACTCGGTGGCGCGAAGGCCGGCGATCGCACGATGCTCGATGCCTTGCTGCCCGCCGTATCCGCGTTCGACAACGCGCTGAACGCAGGCCGTGGCGCCGGCGACGCCTGGTCCGCCGCCGTCGCCGCCGCGGAAGAAGGCGCGCAGGCAACGGCGGCAATGACGCCGCGGGCCGGCCGCGCGAGCTATCTGGGCGCGCGGGCGGTCGGCATTCCGGATGGCGGCGCGGTGGCGGTCGCGTGCTGGCTCGCCGCGCTGACGCCGCATGTGCGGTAGGCCGGTTTGCGACATGCGCGGCGGTTCAAGACTTTCGCGTATTAGCCGTTAACTGGCCATATGCGTGGCCATATGCGAAGCGTCAATTCAGAATGAAGCAGGCAAGCGAGTGCATGTCAACCTTATTACCCTCTATTTCCTTGCTATCGGAACGCTTCTCGCCAGTTCGGCGATGACGTTCTGGGAGCATCGGACGCATCCCGCGCGCAGCAGGCAACTCAGGATTCTGGCGGCGGGCTATGCGACGCTCGCGCTCGGCTGCGCGGCGGCGTCCTTTCGCCGCGATTTGCCCGGCGCGTGGGGCGCGGCGACGAGCAACCTCATCATCGTCAGCGGCTATCTGCTGATACTGCACGGCGTCGCATCGTTGAACGGACGGCAGCACGGGCGCGCGTCCGCCGGCATTCTCGTCGCGCTCGCGCTCACGTGGGCGCTCGGCGGCGGCCGATGGCTCGAACTCATCTGGAGCTATGCGAGCGCGGTTCCCATTGCGATTGCCTGCGCGCTGACGTCGCGCGAACTGCTGATCAGGAGCGGCGGCACGGGGCTGCAGGCGAGGCGCATCGCGGCGCTCGTCTCCGGCGCTCACGCGTTGTTCTATGCCGCGCGCGCCTTCGTTCTGCCGTGGCTCGTCACGTCGTTCGGGCATGGCGTGCTGCTCGTCGTCGGCAAGATCACGATGTACGAGGGCGTTCTCTATTCCGTCGTGCTGCCGATGACGCTCCTGCGCCTCGTGCGCGATGAATCGCACGGCCAGCTCGTGCACGAATCGAATACGGACTATCTGACGGGCGTCGGCAACCGCCGATGGTTCTTCGAGGAAGGCGCGCGAATCGTTCGCGATGTCGGCGCTTCGCGGCCTGTCGCGGTCCTCGCGGTCGACCTCGACCACTTCAAGGCGATCAACGACCGGCACGGGCATCAGGCCGGCGACGATGTGCTCAAATCATTCGCGACGATCGCCCGCAACGTGCTGGGACCGCACGCCACGCTCGCGCGCATCGGCGGTGAGGAGTTTGCCGCTGTCCTGCACGACCATGACGGCGTCAGGGGGCAGGCAGCGGGCGAATCCGTCGTTCGCCGTTTCGCGGAGGCCGCCGTGCAGGGCGCGGATGGCGCCGTCATTCGCGCGACGGCGAGCATCGGGCTCGCGGTGTCCGACACGCACGCGCCGTCGCTCGGCGTATTGCTCGCCTCGGCGGATCAGGCGCTGTATCGCGCGAAATCGCTGGGCGGCAACCGGCTCGAACGTGCGATGCCGGCGCATCGAGACGAAGTGGCGGCGCATCCGTCGCCGACGCACGAGGCGCACCGCTAGAGCGCCCGCTTTTTCCGGCGCTTAGCGCCGTCCGAACGTTCGTCGGACGCATTGTCGTTCGCGTCGGCGAGGCCCGATTCCGCGATCAACTGCTGGCGCGCGCGATGGTAATACTCGTCCGCGCGGTCCGGCTGCCTGCCTTCCGCTTCCCACATGTAATACGCAAGCGTGCGAATCCGTTGTTCGAGCAGTTCGCCCTCCATCGGGACTTCCGCCTGAGCGTCGGGCTTGCTGGGGGTGTCTGACATTCTCTGTCGTCCTCAGGATGAGTGGAGCAGGCGCAACCGGTGCATTCGTCATGCCACGCCGCAGGTTCTGACGCTACGGCGCATCGTCGTCGAACTCGCTTGCAACGACGATTCTGCCGCAATAGTTGAGCGCGTGATCGTGTGCGTCGATGACCCGAAACGACAAGTCCGGGTAACTCAGTCTTCGATAGAACGCAGTCTCGAAGAGTTCGCCCCGCGCTCGCCGATAAAGCACACGGCCGGCGAGATACGACTGCGCGCCATCAGGAGCCGGGGCCTCGGCTGAAATGCCGCCGCCGAACGTCGTGTGGATGTCGCCGTCGAACGAAGACCACAGCTCCGCGCGGGCGTCGAGCACCGTGCCTTCGACGATGACGGATGTCACCGGATAGCCCCAGCTCGCTCGCGGCAACGCGTGCGGCGAACCGGGGTATGCGCGCTTCAGCTCGAAGATGCTGCGGACGATTTCGGCGCGCGCATCGCCCTGATTGCCGATGACGAGCACCACGCGGCCAGGCGTGCCGGGAATGGCCGTCGCCCTGAGCAGAACGATCGACGGATTCACGGCGTCCGCCGCACGCGCTCCATCACGAAGCCGCTCGCGGGTATCGCCGGCATGCGCGACAGGTCGATCGACAAGTCCTGTTCCGGCACCGCGTACTCCATTTCGCCCGCCAGTATCTGCGCGGCGCGCCTGAGCAGTGCGATGGTGGCCCATTCGCCCGCGCAGCGATGGCCGGTATCGAAGACGCCGCCGCCTTGCGGGACGAGCGCGAAGCCGTCGTCGCGCCAGTTGCGGAACCGCGCCGGATCGAAGTCGTCGGGGCGCTCCCAGGCGTGGGGATCGCGATTGGTGCCGTAGAGATCGAGCAACACCCATTCGCCCGGCGCGAACGCTCGGCCCTGCCATTCGAACGGCGTGAGCGCGCGCCCGCCGACCGCCGGAAAGAACGGGAAGTAGCGCCGCACTTCCTGCACGAATTGCAACGCGGCATCGGCGTTCGTGGCGACGGCTGCCCGGTGCGCCGGCCATCGATACAGCGCGAGCGCCGCATAGACGATGAAGCGCTCGATCGCCACGGTCGGGCGCAGCAGGTTGATGAGCTCGTTCGCCGCGACTTTCGCCGGCAGCAACGCACCGTCCGCGTCGAGATGCGAAGCGATGATCGCGACGGGGCTTTGCGCGTCCACCGCGAGCGTGCCGGAGCGCACGTCATCGAAAATGCGCCGCGCCCAGCGCTCCGTCCTCGCGCGCAGCAATTGAGCGCGCCAGTTCTTCGGGCCGACCGAGCCGGAGGAATCGAACATGGCGGTCAGCTCGTGCGTCAGCGAATCGAAATCGCAGCGGGCGCGCGGCACGCCGGTCCACTCGCACGCGGCCTCGCACAGCACGCGAGGCACTTCGCGAGCGAGCACGATGCGGCCCGCGCCCTGCCAGCGGTGCATGCTCCGGTGCCACGCGTCGGTCATGCAGGCGTCGTATCGGGCGATGGCCTCGCGCGTCATCATCGCCATGAACATTGCCTTGCGCCGATGATGCGCCGCGCCGTCGAGCGTCTGCACGCTGCCGATGTCCTGCAGCAGCGTCAGCGTCAGCGGCGGGATCGCCCCGCGGCGCGTGAAGCGTTCGGGCGTATAGAACATGCGCGCGGCGTCCGCGCCGCTGACACAGATCACGTGCCGCAACATCATGCGCGCTTCGAAACCCGGTGCGCCCAACGCTTCGCAGCGGCTCGGGATGAAGCGATACCCTTCGCGCAGTAGCGCAAGCGTGCTGTCGAATTCGGTCGTGCGCGGGAAGTGCGGCATGCGATGACCTTGCGCTCCGTCGGTCGGGACCGACTCCGCCCGCATGCCGTGTGCCCGAAAGCGCCGGCGGCGTGGGCATAGCCATTGCGGCGAGGATGCTCGCCTGGGCGATAACCCATCGAACGTCGAAGCGAGGCGCGTCTCCAGGCAGCGCCTGCGCTACTCAGCAAACGGAGTCAGTCATGGCAAGACACGCGAACAGCCCATCGGGGCCGGGCAAGCCGACGGCCGTCGAAACGTCGGACATCAAGAAGGAAGAAGGACTCGTCGAGTTATCGAGCGAGGACGATACGATCGGCGGCGCGGAAGGCGCTCAATCGCAGCGGCAGGAAGGCGGCAGCAACGATGACGGCGCCGCCTCCGTCAAGGGAGAATGACAAGGCGGCGCCGCGTGCTCATCGCGCGGGCTGCCGCCATTGCGTCCACCAGCCGCGCAATTGCAGCGCCATCGACTTGAACGGCGGATTGGCGAACAGGACGAACGCGCCGAGCGCAAGGCCGCCGCAAGCGAGGAATGTGATCCGATAGCCCATTGCAGCGACGAGTGCGCCCGACAGGACGCCCGACAGAATGGAGCCGACGCGCGATGCGTTGAAGAAAAGCGCCGTCGCCGCGCCGGGGTTGCGCGGCATCATGTCCTGGATATAGACCATGCCGAGGCACGAAGTCACCGCGACGACGAACGCATTGAAGGCCTGCATCGGGATGAGAAGATGCACCGTCTGCGATGCGCTCACCGCAACGAAATAGACGACGTGCACGACGGCGCATGCGGCAAGCCAGCGCTGCTTGTCGAGGCGCGCACCACGCGCGCCGAGCGCGAGCATCATCGGGATCTCGAGGAATGCGCCGAGACCCAGCATGATCGATACGTCGATCTGCGTGCCGCGCAATCCCTGCACGACATAGAGCGGCAGCACGATCATCGTGGCATTCGCCGCGAGGCCGATGAGCGTCAGCGCAATGGCCGCCCGCCATATCTGGGCGCGCGTGCCTTCCATTTCCGGATGCGGCTCGGCGGGATGCGCGTGCTCGGTCATCGTCGTCACTTCGAGCGACGATGCCGGATCGCCCGCGTAATGCGGCTCGGCGGACGCGGAGATTCGCGCTGCATCCTTCATGCGCCATACGATGACCGAACACGCCGCGAACGATACCGCGGCAAACACGAAAAGCCCGTGAAAACCGGCCCCGGCCAGAACCAGAGCGCCGACCGATGGCCCGAACACCCAGGCCATCGAGAGCACGGTGCGCAGCGTCGCGAGCGCGAGCGATCGTTCGGCATGGCTCGTGACCGGCAGCGCGACGCGTGCGAACGAGAACACGAGAGACATCGCCGAACTGCCGACACCGAGAAACACGATGCCGATCACGAGCAGCGACGCGTAACTGCGCAACAGGCACAGCAACAGAAAGCCGAGCGACGATGCGATCAGCGCGCTCATGAGCAGCATGCGATGACGCCCGTGCCTGTCGGTCCATTTTCCCGCCAGCGCGCTCGCGAGAACGCCGCTCGCCGCGATGAGCGTCATGAAAAGCCCGAGCTGAAGCGGCGTCATGCCGGCCTCCTGCACGCTGAAAAGCGACAGGTAAGGCGCGGTGAACGACATGGCGACGCCCAGCATCAGCGTCGCGCCTGCGAGAGGCAAGAAGGAATGCAGGCGCGCGAGGCGGAAGAGGCGTGCGTCCATCGACGGATGTGTCCTTGGGATGAGGGAAGACAGCGGGAACGTGCCGCAGGTTAGCGCAATCGGCGTTCCGCCAGTGTGGAAGTTTGAAGAAGGATGCCTAAGCGAACTTCAGGACGGCAGCGTCACCGACAGCAGCCATCGGGTTCCGGCGCCCGCTTGCGTTTCGACCGCGAGTTCGCCGCCTATGTTGCCGATCAGACGCCGTGCAGTTGCAAGCCCGGTGCCTTCGGTCGCGCCAGCCGCATAGCCGCTGCCGTTGTCGCGCACTTCGACGATCAGCGCCCGTGATGTGCGATGCATCGAGATGCGAATCTCGCCCGCCGCGCCGTTGAACGCGTGCTCGACGGCGTTCGCGACAAGCTCGTTGACCACGGTGCCGATGGCCGTGCAGGTATCGATGCCGAGCATCACCGCGCCTTGCTCGATGGATCGCGCGAGCGTGATGTGATGGCCCGCGAAGTCGTAGAAGCCGTCGAAGCTCGCGCACATCGACTCGAGGTACACGCCGGGGTCCACCGATTCGCCGTGCTCGCCCAGCCCGAGCAGGTGATCGTAGAGCGATGCCATCGCGAACACGCGCCGCTCGACATCGTGATAAGCCTTCTGCACGGACGGGTCCTGCGAATTCATCGCCTTCTGCGCAAGCAGCGCGGCGATCATCTGGAAGTTGTTGCGGATGCGATGCTGCTGCTCCCGCAAGAGCGTGACCTTCGCATCGCGGTCCTCGATCAACGCTTCGCGCTGCTGCCGGGATTCGATGCCGTCAGCGAGGATCGCGGCAACGGATGCGAGGAACGATACGTGGGACGCATCGACGGCATGCACGGTGTCGTAATCGACTTCAAGGATGCCGTACGCGCCCTCGGCGGCGATGAGCGGAAGGTTGATCGTCGTGACAACGGAGCATTCGCGCAGAAGATCCGGCACGGTGTCGCCGCGTTCCTTCATGACATCCGCCACGACGACGGGCCGGGCGGTGATCAACGCCTGTCCCGGTGGATTGCCGGCTTCGGCGGTGCCCGCGTCGCGTCCGATGACCGATGCGTCAAGGCCGTATTGCGCCTTGACGATGAGGAAATTGTCGGAGTGCCGGAGTTCCAGCACCTTGGCCATCGGCGCATTGCAGCCTGCTGCCGCGCATTGCACGGCGGCGTCGAGCAGTCGCGCGATGGAACGCTCGCCCTGAAAAGCATCGTGCATGACGGCTAACGCATTGCGTTGCCGAACCAGCAATGCGATAGGGACGGTGTCGTTTTCGGCGAACTGGAGGTCGCTTATCGATGCGGCCCAGGTCGCTCTGCGCGCGAAGCTCATTTGTTCTGACGATAGGTGGCTGACACGCCTGTCGATTCGACAGGGATCGTTACCGCGCATGCGGCAGAGATGCTCCGCATCCGCCATGCCACCGCACGCCGTTCACTGCAGCGCGCCTGCTCCCGCCTTGGCCACCTGCGCGTCCTGATCGGCCTTGACGCCCGATACGCCCACTGCGCCGATCACCGCGCCATCCGCCACGACCGGCACGCCGCCTTCGAGCGTCCCGACAAGCGGCGCACTCAGGAACGCGGTGCGGCCGTTGTTGATCATGTCTTCGTATTGCTTCGATTCACGCCGGCCGAGCGCGGCCGTGCGTGCTTTCTCGGTGGCGATATACGCGCCGATGGGCGCGCAGCCGTCGAGGCGCAACAGGCCGAGCGGATGACCGCCGTCGTCGGTCACGGCGATCGTTACCGCCCAGCCGTTCTTTTCCGCTTCGGCGCGCGCGGCGTCGAGAATACGTGTCGTTTCGGCGATGCCGAGGATCGGTTTGCTTTTCATGCGCTTCGCTCGTTGAGAGTTGAAAATGAACGCGCCGCCCATGAAGGCGGCGCGGTAAGTATGAAGCGTCAGGCGTTATCCGGCGAGACGCTCCGAAGCACGCGCGGCCTGCCGCGTTTGCAGCAACGCGAGCACCGCGCCGAAGATGAGCGCGCCCGACACGCAATAGATGCCTGCGTTCGTGCTATGCGTCACGTCCTTCAGCCAGCCGATGATGGATGCGCTGACGAAGCCCGCGAGGTTGCCGACCGAATTGATCATGCCGATGGCCGCCGCTGCCGAACCGCCCGCGAGGATCGCGCTCGGGTAGGTCCAGAAGACGGGCATCGTCGCCAGCATGCCGGCGGTGCCCACGGTGAGCGCGAGCATCGCAAGGGGGATGTTGCCGGTGAGTTGCGTGCTGACATAGAGTCCGATGCCCGCGAGCGCGGCGGGAATCGCGAAGTGCCAGCGGCGTTCGTTGGTGCGGTCCGAACTGCGCGCAACAAAGAACATGCTCGCCACTGCGACCGCATACGGAATGGCCGTCAGCAGGCCGACTTGCAGCGCGCTTTGCACCCCCGTCGCCTTGACGAGCGTCGGCAAATAGAAGCTGATGCCATAGAGGCCCATCATGCAGCAGAAGTAGATGATGGCCATCTTCCAGATGCGCAGATCGGTGAAGACCTTGCCGAGCGCTTCGTGCGTCTTGCCGGCATCGTCGCGCTGAATGTTCGCTTCGAGCACGCGCTTTTCTTCTTCCGTGAGCCACTTCGCCGCGCGAATGTTGTTCGGCAGGCAAAACAGCGTGACGACGCCGAGCACGGCGGAAGGAATCGCTTCGAGCAGGAACAGCCACTGCCAGTTCGACCAGCCGCCCACGCCCTGAAACGCGGCCATGATCCATCCCGACAGCGGCCCGCCGACCACGCCCGCCACCGGAATGCCCATCATGAAGAGGGCATTCATGCGCGAGCGCCGCGCGGCCGGGAACCAGTAGGTGAGATAAAGCACGATGCCGGGGAAGAAGCCCGCCTCGGCGACGCCGAGCAAGAAGCGCATCACGTAGAACATCGTCGGTGTCTTGACGAAAAGGGATGCGGCGGAGATGACGGCCCACGTGATCATGATCCGCGCGATCCAGACTCGCGCGCCGACGCGATGCATGATGATATTGCTTGGGACTTCGAAAAGAAAATAGCCAATAAAAAAGATGCCCGCGCCGAGACCATACACGGTCTCGCTGAACGACAGGTCGTTGAGCATCTGCAGCTTGGCGAAGCCGACGTTCACGCGATCGAGGTACGCCGCGACGTAGCAGAAAAAGAGGAAGGGCAAAAGCCGCCATGCGGCTTTCGAATAGGCGCGCGCTTCGAGTGCCGCATAATCGCGCGCGTTGCTGTCGGGATAGGTGTTGCTTGCCACGGTGTGTGTCTCCAGTCTCGTTATGAATGATGTGCGCTTACGCGATGGCCTCGTCGACGATCTCGATCCAGTGGCGCACCGCCGTGCGCCCCGCGCCGCCGAGATGCGTCTGGCAGCCGATGTTCGCGGTCGCGATGATATCCGGCTGCCCGCTTTCGAGCGCATCGAGCTTGTTGTCGCGCAGCTTGCGCGAAAGCTCGGGCTGCGTGAAGGCGTACGTTCCCGCCGATCCGCAGCACAGGTGCGGATCGGGCACGGAGGTCAGCGGGAAGCCCAGACGGCTCAGTATCGCTTCCACCGATCCGCCGAGCTTTTGCGCGTGTTGAAGCGTGCAAGGACAATGAAACGCCACGCGCTGGTCCGCCTTCACACGCAAATGTTCGAGCGGCAATGCGGCGAGCACTTCGCCGATATCACGCGCCAGTTCGCTCACGCGAGCCGCTTTGGCGGCATAGGCGGGATCGTTGCGCAGCAGATGGCCGTATTCCTTGATGAACGCGCCGCAACCGCTTGCCGTCTGGATGATCGCTTCCGCGCCGGCTTCGATCTTCGGCCACCAGGCGTCGATGTTGCGCCGTGCGCGGTCCAGTCCCGCGTCCTGCGCGTTGAGATGATAGTCAACCGCGCCGCAGCAGCCCGCTTCGTGCGCCGGCTCGATGCCGATGCCGAGACGGTCGAGCACCCGCGCTGTCGCCGCATTCGTGTTCGGCGACAACGAGCGTTGCGCGCAGCCTTCGAGCATGAGCATGCGCCGCGCATGACGCATCGGCGGGCGCGGCGTTGCGCGTGCGGCTTCGCGCGGAATCTTGTCGCCGATCTTCGCGGGCAATGCGCCGCGCATCAGGCGGCCGGCCGCAAGCAATGCGCCGAACGTGCGCGGACGCGTGATGACCTTGCGCAACCCCGCGCGCATCACGCGCTCGCTCATGGGACGCTCGACGCGCGCTTCCAGCATGTCGCGGCCGATATCCAGCAGCGCGTGATACTTCACGCCGGACGGACACGTCGTTTCGCAGTTGCGGCACGTGAGGCAGCGGTCCAGATGCAGTTGCGTCTTGTCGCTGGCGGGCTGGCCTTCGAGCATCTGCTTGATGAGATAGATGCGCCCGCGCGGACCGTCGAGTTCATTGCCGAGCAGTTGATAGGTCGGACACGTCGCGTTGCAGAAGCCGCAATGCACGCACGAACGGAGAATGTCCTCCGCTTCTTTCGCGCGCGGCAGCGTTAGAGCCTGATCGCTGAGATTCGTTTGCATGTCGATGAGTCGATAAAGCGATTCGGATGGCGAATCAATACGCGGCGTACATGCGCCCCGGATTGAAGATGCGGTGCGGATCGAGGCGTGCCTTCAGTTGCTCGTGCAGGCGCATGAGCGGCGCGGGAAGCGGATGGAACGGCTCCCCGCTGCCGTGCTCCGTGAAGCACGTGGCATGTCCGCCCGCCGCGTTCGCGATGGCGCGGATGTCGGGGACCTGAGCATCGCTCTTGAGCCAGCGTTGCGCGCCGGCCCAGTCGAGCAGTACCGCGCCGGGCAGGTCCACGAGCGGTGTCGCATTCGGCAGCGACAAACGCCAGAGCGTGCGCGGATCGTCGAAGAAGCCGAGACGTTGCTCGCGCAGATCGTCCCAGAAGCGCATATCGAGCACATTGCCGCCGATGCGATCGACCGCCGCGCGCACCGATCCCGTGCCGCCTTCGAGCCGCAGGTGCAGCGCCTGATCGACGAAGCATGCGCCGGTCACGGGCAGCGCCGCGCGCCGCCATGCCGACAGCTCGCGCATCGCTTCGCTCGCGTCCATCGCGATGACGAGACTCGCGGATGCGCGCGGCTTGGGCAGCACCTTCAACGACACTTCGGTGATGAGGCCGAGGCATCCGAAACTGCCGCTCATCAGCCGCGATACATCGAAGCCGGCGACGTTTTTCATCACCTGGCCGCCGAAGCGCAGGTGCTTGCCTTCACCGGTGATGACGCGGCAGCCGAGCACGAAGTCGCGCACGGAGCCTGCCCACGGCCGGCGCGGTCCCGCGAGCCCGCTCGCCACCGCGCCGCCGATGGTCGCCAGCCCGTCATACGTCGGCGGCTCGCACGGCAGCATCTGGCCCGCTTCGTCGAGCGCCGCGTTGAGTTCGGCGAGCGGCGTGCCGGCGCGCGCGGTGATCACGAGTTCGCTCGGGTCGTAACTGACGATGCCGCGATGCGTGCGTGTATCGATCTCGCGCGCCCCCGTGTTCACAGGACGGCCGAGGAACGCTTTGGTGTTCGCGCCGCGTATCGAGATCGGCTCGTGGCGCGCAATCGCTTGTCGAACCTCGTCGGCGAGGCGCGCGCTGTCATCGAAAGATAAGGGGTCGCGCCGCATCAGAACCGCTCCAGTTCGGGGAAGGGCAGTGCGCCGTGATGCACGTGCATCGCGCCGAATTCAGCGCAGCGGTGCAGCGTCGGCACGTTCTTGCCCGGATTGAGCAGGCCGTGGGCGTCGAATGCCGCCTTGACCGCGTGAAAGAAGGTGAGCTCGTCTGCGTTGAATTGCGCGCACATCTGATTGATCTTCTCGCGGCCCACGCCATGTTCGCCGGTGATGCTGCCGCCCACTTCGACGCACAGTTCGAGGATGCGTGCGCCGATGGTCTCGGCGCGCTCCGTTTCGCCGGGCGCGTTGGCGTCGAAGAGAATCAGCGGATGCATGTTGCCGTCGCCCGCATGGAACACGTTCGCCACTTGCAGCCCATATTCCTGCGATAACGCCGCGATGCCCCGCAGCACGCGCGACAGTTCGCGGCGTGGAATGGTGCCGTCCATGCAGTAGTAATCGGGCGAGATACGGCCGACCGCCGGGAACGCGTTCTTGCGGCCGGCCCAGAAGCGCTGGCGTTCCGCTTCGTTCGCCGCGAGCCGGATGTCCGTTGCGCCCGCCGCGCGCAGCAGCGCTTCCACGCGCTCGCAGTCTTCCTGCACGTCGGACTCGACGCCGTCGACTTCGCAGAGCAGCAGCGCTTCGGCATCGACGGGATAGCCCGCGTGAATGAAGTCCTCGGCGGCGCGGATCGCGAGGTTGTCCATCATTTCGAGGCCGCCGGGAATGACGCCCGCCGCGATGATCTGCGCGACCGCATCGCCGGCGCGCTCGATATCGTCGAAGCTCGCGAGCAGCACTTTCGCGCTCTGCGGCTTGGTCAGCAGCTTGACCGTGACTTCGACCACCACGCCGAGCATGCCTTCGGAGCCCGTGATGAGCGCGAGCAGATCGAAGCCGGGCGAATCGAGCGCCTCGGAGCCGAGCGTCACGCGCTCGCCGTCGATGGTGACGATATCGACCTTCAGGATATTGTGGACCGTGAGGCCGTACTTGAGGCAATGCACGCCGCCCGCATTCTCCGCGACGTTGCCGCCGATCGAGCACGCGATCTGCGACGACGGATCGGGCGCGTAGTACAGGCCATGCGGCGCGGCGGCCTGCGATATCGCGAGGTTGCGCACGCCGGGCTGCACGCGCGCGATGCCGGCTTCGGCATCGATCTCGAGGATGCGGTTGAAACGCGCCATCACGAGCAGGATGCCTTTCTCGAGGGGCAGCGCGCCGCCCGAAAGCCCGGTGCCCGCGCCCCGCGCGACCACCGGAATGTGATGTGCCGACGCGTATTCGAGCAGCGCTTCGACTTCATCGACGGCGCCGGGCAGCGCGACGAGCATCGGCGTGATGCGATACGCGGAAAGGCCGTCGCATTCGAACGGGCGCAGGTCTTCCTGATCGTGCAGAAGCTGGAGGTCGGGCAGAAGCGCCCGTAAATCGCGGACGATCGCGGCTTTGTCGTGATCGCGCAGCGGGCCGTCGATTCTTTCGTCGTAGGCGTAGGTCATGCGGTGTCTCCGTGCCGACGGCGTTCATATCGACGCCTGTCTCGATTGCAGGTGTTGCGCATTCTTGCGGCCCGAGCGCGCCCTTGTCGATGCTTTTCGCACTGGTATGACCAGTTTATTTGCAGCGCAGCATGCGGACAAGCGGCCGTAGCTCAAGAAAACGCCTGCCGACAAGGGTTGGCGCCGCGCGCACGGTGTTACTATCATCGCTGGTCATACCAGTGACGAAAGAGAGGTGGACGGCATGGAACCGGACAAGCGCAAACTCGCGGATGTGGTCGTCGAGCGCGTGGAGCGCCTTATCGTCGATGGCGTGTTGAAAGAAGGGCAGACGCTGCCTTCGGAGCGTCGCTTGACCGAGAAGCTCGGCGTGTCGCGCACGGCGCTGCGCGAAGGGCTGCGAATCCTGCGCGCGCGCGGCTTGATCGAGACATCGCATGGAAAGGGCTCGTTCGTTGCGAAGCTGACGGTCGAGCCTGCTCAGACGCCGATGATGCATCTACTCGGCTCGCAACCGCGCACGCTTTACGACCTGCTCGAAGTGCGGGAGATGATCGAAGCGGAATCGGCGCGTCTCGCGGCCATGCGCGGCACGCCGGCCGATCACATTCTCATCAGGCGGCGCTACGAAGAGATGATGGCCGCGCAAGCGAAGGAAACGGATGCGAGCACCCATGCGCGGCTCGATCACGCGTTCCATCTCGCGATCTGCGAGGCTTCGCACAATCCCGTGCTGGTGCATACGCTCGGCATTCTCAACGACCTGATGCTGAGTTCGGTGTTCGCGTCCGTGAACAATCTCTATCACCGCGAGCAGCACAAACGCGTGATCGACCGGCAGCACGCGCGGCTCTATAACGCGGTGACGGGACACTTGCCCGAGCAGGCGCGCCGCGCCGCGAGCCAGCATATCCGCAGTGTGCGCGAGCGTTTTGCGGAGATCGAGCAGGAAGAGCAGCGGCTCGTGCGATCCACGTTGCGGCTCGAAGGCTGGGCATGAGCCAGCCGGCAAGCCTATAGAATGACTCGCGTCGAACGCATACTTACGAACGAGGAGACGGTCTGCAATGAGCAAAGAAGCGTATCGCATCGCGGTGATTCCGGGCGACGGCATCGGTGTGGAAGTGATGCCCGAGGGCCTGCGCGCGCTCGACGCCGCGGCCAGGCGCTTTGGTATCGCGCTGGAATACGACCATATCGACTGGGCGAGCTGCGATTACTATCTCGCGCACGGCCAGATGATGCCCGACGACTGGAAGAGCCGGCTTCAGCAATGCGACGCCATTCTTTTCGGCGCAGTGGGCTGGCCCGACAAGGTGCCCGACCACATTTCCCTGTGGGGCTCGCTGCTCAAGTTTCGCCGCGAGTTCGACCAGTACATCAATCTGCGCCCTGCGCGTCTTTTCGATGGCGTGCCTTCGCCGCTCGCGAATCGCAAGGCGGGCGATATCGACTTCATGATCGTGCGCGAGAACACGGAAGGCGAGTATTCGTCGGTCGGCGGCGTGTCCTTCGAAGGCACCGAGCGCGAGTTCGTGTCGCAGACATCCATCTTCACGCGCAAGGGCGCGGAGCGCGTGCTGAAGTTCGCATTCGATCTGGCGCAGCAGCGCGAGAAGAAGCTCACGGTGGCCACGAAGAGCAACGGCATCTCGATCAGCATGCCGTGGTGGGACGCGCGCGCCGCCGAAATGGCCGCGCAGTATCCGGACGTGACGTGGGACAAGCAGCACATCGATATCCTCAGTGCGCGCTTCGTGCTGAGCCCGGACCGCTTCGATGTCGTCGTCGCGACGAATCTGTTCGGCGACATTCTTTCCGATCTGGGACCGGCCTGCACGGGGACCATCGGCATCGCGCCATCGGCGAACATGAATCCCGAGCGCCGCTTTCCTTCGCTGTTCGAGCCGGTGCATGGGTCCGCGCCGGATATCGCGGGCAAGGGCATCGCCAATCCCATCGCGATGATCTGGTCCGCCGCGATGATGCTCGACTTCCTCGGCGAACGCGAGGCGCACGACGCGATACTCGATGCGATCACCGCCGTGCTGAAGGACGGCCCGCATACGGGCGACCTCGGCGGCAAGGCGGGCACGACGGAAGTCGGCGAAGCGGTGGCGGCGCGCATCGGCTGAGCGTCTGATCGAAAACACGAGGAGACGCGGCGGATGAACGAGAACGACAACGACAACGGCCACACCGCGCAAGGCGAAGTTCGATTGACGATCGATGGTGCGGCCGCGCATGTGGTCTTCGATCGCGCTGACGCGCACAACGCGCCCATCACGATGCGCGTCAGCAAGCAATCCATGTCGCCCATGCTCGCTGCGCTGCCGCTGCAAGGCGATGACCTCGTGCGTCAGCGCTACGGCAGCGAGGACTTTCACGAAGGCGTTGCAGCCTTTACCGACAAACGCCCGGCGGGGTGGATAGGCGTCTGAATCGCGCTCATGCGCGTCTGATGGCGGTTCGCTGACGGCCGCTCCGGTGTCCCCGGGCGGCGTGGCCGTCGCCGCTCCCTCATCGGCGTCCCAAGCCAAACGCGCGCGTTGCCCCTGTCGCGCATCCGTGATGCTGCTCGCTTCCCTCTCTTGCGCTCGCGCTTGCCGGCGACCCGGACCGACGCGTCCGTCCCCCGGCGACGCATGTGGCGGCAACGACATTCGCGGAATGGATCGGTCACTCCGTGGCCGGAGACGGCCGGCATGACAGGGAAGCGGTGTTCGTAAGTCCCGTGTTACGTACAGCGCAGCATGCCGGCGCGCCGCGCAAAATAGCTTCTACTGGACTGTTTTACTGGAGCGAATGCATGACCCATGTTAGCGGAAGACGCCCGAAGCTCGTGTTGTTCCCCACGCGTAGAGTCCCGCCTGCTCCCGGCGCGACCGAGGACGATTTCCATATCTACGCTTCTTACCGCGGCACGAGCGCGAGTGGCTATTACGGCACGCTGAAAGTCGTCCGCAAAACGGACGGACGGCTTCTTTTTCCATTCGATGGCGCCGATACCATCGGCCCCTATCCCACGAAGGCAGCCGCGATCGAAGCGGCGCAGCGGCGCGGCGATGAAGTCGTCAGCGCCGATCTCGTGCGGCCCGAACTCTGAGCGCCCGCAGTCGCATCGCGTGTCGATGCGACTGTTCTGGTTCTTCCTGACGTTCAAAGCCCATCGTTCGTCTATGCTGAATGTCAGTGTCCTTCCATCGTGAAGCCGTGGCCGTCTTCCGTGCTCCTCTAATGGTCTGCCCCGAAGCGCCGAGGGCCGGTATCGCATCGGCTATGTCTTGGCGAGGCGTCGTCATGTCCAGGACAAAGCAACTGCGTCGTCGCCAGGGAGGCGTTCGGGAGTAGACCTTGCTATTTCGAACGGTATGACGCATGCCACGAAGCGCTCACGCGAGAGCGGCACGTGGCGTCCGCATCGGTACACCGCATTCAATCAGCAATCCGCTTCGGGCGAGTCGGAAGAATCCTCCGTCAGCCAGTCGCTCCCTGGCGGCGAAGCGCGCATTTTTTGCGGACCGGAATCGACCGATACGATAAGGAGCACAGCAAATTGGGAATCGTCGTGTACGTCCTGGAGGATACCGAGGGCGTGTCAAGTCACGAACGCGCGCTGTTCGATATCGACGCCGCCGGCTATCTCGTGGAGATGAGCGCGGTCTTCGTCGAGCAATGCAGTTGCGCCACGCCGATGGGTTCGCGCCCCGCGTTTCAACGTGCGTTGCGGCGGCTGCAAGCAGGCGATACCTTCATCACGACGAAACTCTGGGGACTGGGCAATACCATCGGGGAAGTCATTTCCACGCTCGGCCACCTGGAGTCGCGGCAGGTTTCGGTGGTGTGTCTCGACTACGGCAACGAGGACATCGGCGCGGGCCACGGCGGCGCTTTCCTGCGAGCGTTGCAACTTGCGCAAGACCTGGAACGCTTCACGCGCCAGATTCGCGCGCGCGAAGCAGTGAGCGCCGCGCGGGAACGCGGCGTCGCTCAGGGACGGCCTAGCTCCTTGTCCAGGGCACAGCAGCTTGAAGCGCTGAAGGAGTTGAAGGCGGGCGCGTCGGTCGCGGAGGTTGCGCGGTCGCTCAATACGTCCCGGCAGACCATCATGCGTCTGCGCGACGCCCACCGCGATTCCACTCCCGACGACCTGTCCGCCGAACTCGACGAACTCGCCGTCGATTCGCCGCAGGGCATCACCAGCGAGCGTTGAAGCTCCGGCGCAGTTCGTCGATCGCGGCTTCGTCGAGCGGCGCGGGGCGCGGCGTCGTCATGAGCCAGAGGCGCGCCGTCTCCTCCAGTTCTTCGAGCGCATACGACGCGTGCGATACGCTGCGCTCCCACACCACCGGCCCGAGCCGCTCGAGCAGTACCGCGCGGACCTTCGCCGCAACTTGCGCGATTTCAGCGGCGACTTGAGGATCGCCCGGGCGGCGGTATCGCACGAGCGGAACATGGCCGACTTTCATTACGTAGTACGGCGTGATGGGCGGCAGCACGTCGTCGTCGCGCCAGGCACCGGCGAGCGTCAGCGCGACGAGCGATGTCGAATGCGTATGCACCACACCGCGCGTTTCGGCGTTGGCGTCGTAGATCCGGCGATGCAGCTCCAGTGTCTTCGATGGCCGCCCGCCCGACAGATGCTGGCCGTGCGCGTCGACCTTCGCGATGTCGGCGGGATCGAGCCTGCCGAGGCACGCGTCCGTGGGCGTGATGAGCCAGCCGTCGTCGCATCGTGCGCTGATGTTGCCGGCCGTGCCGACCGTATAGCCGCGCGCATAAAGGCTTGCGCCGACCGTGCAGATTTCCTCGCGGAGTCTGGCGTCGCTATTCATCACGCGCGCTCCCCGACGGTGAAGCGCAGCGCCTTCGCGAAGAAATCCTGCGCGCCGAAATTGCCCGACTTGAGCGCCAGCGCAAGCGGCGTATCGCCGACCGTCACGGTGACGGGTACGCCCGGATCGATCGGCGGCCCGATGTGCAGCATGTCGACGCCGAGCGCCTGCACCACCGCGCCCGATGTCTCGCCGCCCGCCACCACGAAGCGCCGCACGCCGCGCGCCTTCGCCTCGCGCGCGATGGCCGCGAGCGCGTCTTCGACCAGCTTGCCCGCCGCCGCGACGCCTATCTCCTGTTGCACCGCCTTCACTTCGTCAGGCGTGGCCGTCGCATAGACCAGCACCGGTTCAGGCGCGTTTTCGTCGATGAAGGCGAGCGCCGCATCGACGACGTTTTCGCCGCGCGACAGCGAACGCGGATCGACGCGAAAGGCGGGCCGCGACGCGACCCATTCGGCCACTTGCGCGTTCGTCGCTTTGGACGCGCTGCCCGCCAGCACGAGCGCGGCGCCGTCGACCAGCGGCAGATCGGCGGCTGTCTCGTTGGACTCGATGAGCCCCGCGCGCCGGAAGTTCTCCGGCAAGCCGATGGCAACGCCCGAGCCGCCCGTGACGAGCGGCAGGTCCGCGCATGCCGCGCCGAGGATGCGCAAATCGGCGTCGGTGAGCGCGTCGGCGATGGCGAGGCGCACGCCGTCCGCACGCAGCCGCGCGAGCGCATCGCGCACGGCGGCCTCGCCCGCGGCGACGGTTTCGCTCCCGATCAGCCCGACCTTCGACTTCGACTGCCGCTGCAGCACGCGCACGAGGTTGGGATCGCGCATCGGCGTCAGCGGATGATTCTCCATGCCCGATTCGCTCAGCAGCGCGTCGCCCACGAACAGATGCCCGCGATACACCGTGCGCTTGTTCTCCGGAAAAGCGGGGCAGGCGATGGCGAAATCGTCGCGATCGTTCCCGGCGAGCGCATCGAGCAGCGCTTCCGCGACCGGGCCGATGTTGCCCGCATCGGTGGAATCGAAGGTCGAGCAGTACTTGAAGAAGAACTGGCGGCAACCCTGCTCCCGCAACCACTCGAGCGCGGCCAGGGATTGCGCGACGGCGTCGGCCGGGTCGATGGTGCGCGACTTCAGCGCGACGACGAGCGCGTCTGCGTCGATCGGCTGCGTGGACGCCGGCACGCCGATGGTCTGGATGGTACGCATGCCGCCGCGCACGAGCATGCTCGCGAGGTCGGTGGCGCCGGTGAAGTCGTCGGCGATGCATCCCAGGACGGGACGCCGGGTAGATGTCTGCATGTGGGCCTCCATGAGTCGATTGTACGGGCGTTTGCCGGGGCTGTATGTCTCGCACGGCCTGTTGCCGCCGCATCCGGCGCCGACGCTCGCCGTCACCGCGTATCACGCGAACACCGGCCTGACGCTGCTCTACGGCCTATTGATCGCGATTCCGAGCGCCGTGATCCGCGGCCCGCTCTTCACGGCGTTCGCTCGACGCAGCTTCGGTCCCGCGCCCGATCTCGCGGCCGGTCCGGGCGGCACGCGCAGCGATGCGGCGAGCAAGGCGAACGTTTCGCTCGCGCTGTCGGTGCTGTGCCTGCTGATTCCGCCGGGGCTGATGCTCGCGGGGACCATCGGCATGGATCACAGCGTGAAGGGCCCGGCGTCCTATGTGTTCTTTCAGTCGCTCAACGCTCGGCACGAAGGGTGGCTTCACGCTCGCGGACATGCAGAAGATGATCGGCCGGGGCATCGCGCCGCTTTCCGCCATCCTGCTGATTCTCGGCGCGGGCGGCGGCTTCAAGGAGATGCTGACATCGATTCATCCCGGCACGATCATCGTCGCGCATACGTCGCACTGGTCGGTGAGCCCGCTCGTGCTGGCCTGGGTGATCGCGGCGCTGCTGCGCGTCAGCGTCGGATCGGCGACGGTGGCGACGGTGGCCGCGAGCGGGATCGTCGCGCCGCTGCTGCTGTCGCATCCGGAAGTGCCGGTGATGACCTGATCGAATCGCTCGAGACTCGCGACCTTCCATGATGCGCTCGCGCCCGCCGCCGCCACAGGCATCCGGCAATCGGGCATCGATCTGGTGCTGGCCGAAGTCCGCTAGGCTTCGGCCATACCGGCGACGCGCCTACTTCATCGCAGGCGTCGCTTCTTCCGGCTCGTTGCTCGTATAGACCTGCGCATCGCGGCGCTCGCCCGGCGCGGGCTTTCCTTCGAGCGGCGGCAGCTTCTTCGCCTCTTCCAGATCGATGCCCGCGCCTTGCGCGACGCGCGTGCCGTAGTCGGGATCGCAATGCCAGAAATGCCACACCATGCGCAGCGCAATGGGCTTCGGGCACGCCTTCATGTCGGCGACGAGATTGGCGATCAGATCGTCGCGCTCCCAGTCCTCGAACGTGCGATAGCGCTCGCCGGCCTGCTTGTAGTCGTCCTGCGTGCGCGTGGCCTGATAGCGCCCGAGATGCCCTTCGACCCATTGGTGATAGTCGTGCTGCTTCTTCGGCGCTTCCTTCAGGCCGCCCATCATGCTCGGCTCGTAGTTCACGTGCGGATTCTCTCCGGCGTTATCGACGTAATAGGCCATCTGCCCGTCGCGCTGATTGGTTTGCGCGCCGTTCTTCGGCGCGTTGACCGGCAATTGCAGATAGTTCGGCCCCACGCGATACCGCTGCGTATCGGAGTACGAGAGCGTGCGGCCCTGCAGCATCTTGTCGTCCGAGAAGTCGATGCCGTCCACCAGCACGCCCGTGCCGAACGCCGACTGCTCGGTCTCGGCGAACACGTTCTTCGGATTTTGATCCAGCACGAGCCGGCCGACCGGCAGCAGCGGGAACTTGTCTTCCGGCCAGCGCTTCGTATCGTCGAGCGGATCGAAGTCCAGTTCCGGGTGATCGTCGTCGGACATGATCTGCACGCACATTTCCCATTCGGGATGATCGCCGCGTTCGATGGCATCGTAGAGATCGCGGGTTGCGTGTCCGACATCGCGCCCCTGAATCTCCGCAGCCTGCTCTGAGGTCAGATTCTTCACGCCCTGCTTCGGCTCGAACGAGAACTTGACGAGCACCGCTTCGCCCTCATCGTTGACGAGCTTGTACGTGTTGACGCTCGACCCTTGCATGTGACGATAATCCGCCGGAATGCCCCACGGACTCTTCACCCATGTGACCATGTGCAGCGACTCGGGATGATGCGCGATGAAGTCATAGAAGCGCCACGGCTCCTGCCGGTTGGATAGCGGATCGGGCTTGAACGCGTGGATCATGTCGGGGAACTTGATCGCATCGCGGATGAAGAAGATCTTCAGGTTGTTGCCGACGAGATCCCAGTTGCCATCTTCCGTATAGAACTTGATGGCGAAGCCGCGCGGATCGCGCGCCGTCTCGGGAGACTCCTTCGCGCCGATCACGGTGGAAAAGCGCAGGAATACGGGTGTTCTCACGCCGGCTTTCGTCAGCACCTTGGCGCGCGTGTACTTTTCGGCCGGTTCGTCGCCGATTTTGCCGTAGGGCTCGAAGTATCCGTGCGCCGCCGTGCCGCGCGCGTGCACCACGCGCTCCGGAATGCGCTCACGATCGAAGTGCGTGATCTTTTCGATGAACGGATAGTTCTCCAGCGTCGCCGGACCACGTTCGCCGACGGTTCGCATGCTCTGATTGTCCTGAACAGGATGTCCCTGCCGCGTGGTCAGGACTTTCTCGTCGCTCATATCTCGCTCCTTGCTCCTGGCTGGACTAGCAGCCTCACAGTTGACCGTTTGCTCCGGCGCGCTGTGCGCGTGCCGGCCCGTTGCCGGGGGAAGCAAACACCATACCGATGCACGTGATGTCGTGGACGCGGTCAGGCACGATAAGGCGTCCGCGTTTCATCCACGTGTCTCCTGCGCGCATTACTCCGCGAGCTTGTCCTGCGTGCGCGTCTCGAAGTCCGATGCATCGTGACGCTCGTGCAGCTGGGTCAACGGCTCGCCGAAGGTGCGGTTCACCATGCGGCCGCGCTGCACGGCGGCGCGTGCGCCGATGGTGTCCGCCCAGCGGCGCACATGCGTGTATTCGTGTACGGACAGGAACTCCGCTGCATCGTAGAGCCAGCCGCTGACGAGGCCGCCGTACCACGGCCAGATGGCGATATCGGCGATGGTGTACGCATTGCCTGCGACATACGCGCTGTCTGCGAGACGCTTGTCGAGCACGTCGAGCTGGCGTTTCACTTCCATGGCGAAGCGGTCGATCGGGTACTCCATCCTGGTCGGCGCGTAGGCGTAGAAATGGCCGAAGCCGCCGCCGAGATACGGCGCGCTGCCCATCTGCCAGAAAAGCCAGGAGAGGCATTCGGCGCGCTGGGCCGGATCTGTCGGCAGAAACGCGCCGAACTTCTCCGCGAGGTAAAGCAGGATGGCGCCCGATTCGAACACGCGCACGGGAGCCGCGCCGCTGCGATCGAGCAATGCGGGAATCTTCGAATTGGGGTTCACGTCCACGAAGCCGCTGCCGAACTGGTCACCTTCACCGATGCGGATGAGCCATGCATCGTATTCGGCCCCTTCGTGGCCGAGTGCGAGCAGTTCTTCGAGCATCACCGTGACTTTCACGCCGTTGGGCGTCGCGAGCGAATAAAGCTGCAACGGATGCCGTCCGACCGGCAGGGGCTTGTCGTGCGTGGGACCGGAGATCGGGCGATTGATATTGGCGAAACGCCCGCCGCTTTCCTTGTTCCAGGTCCAGACGGCCGGTGGGGTGTAGTCGGACGGCTCGCTCATGCTTCAGGCTCCTTCGCGGGGGATGGGTTCCGCTGAGGTTAGCAGGTCCGTGCGGATCGTGCTTTTTTGTCGCCGGCGTGGCGAGGCTCGTTCGCCGGTGCGTCCGTCGGGGTGCGAAGGGCGGTGGCGGTGAGTTCCCACGGGCTCGAGAGAAGATTGCTTGTGATCAAGAAAATTAGGAACTGTCTGGCTGTGGCAGCAAATTAGGATACCGATAATTTCGGGCTCGCTGGAACGCCCGAAAGATTCGAAGAATGAACAAAGGTTTGCACAAGGTTGTTTTCTGTCGCATGCGCCGCATGCTGGTTGCCGTCGCCGACTTCGCCACCTCGCATACGAGCGAGCCGGTCAGCGGCGGGAGCACGGGTCGCGCGATGCGCGGTCTTTTGAGCGCTGTGCCTGACTTGCGCGCCACCGCATTCGCCGCGATGCTGCTGCTCGGCACGGTCTCGACGATCGCCGATGCGCAGATCGTCGCTGCGCCGGGGTCGGGTGCGCAGGTCATTCAGACACAGAATGGGCTGGATCAGGTGAATATCGCGCGTCCGTCCGGGGCTGGCGTTTCACTCAACAATTTTTCGCAGTTCGACGTGCCGGGCAAGGGCGCGATTCTGAACAACTCGCCGACCATCGTTCAGACCCAGCAAGCGGGTTACATCAACGGCAACCCGAATCTTTCGCCGGGGCAGTCCGCTGGCATCATCGTCAATCAGGTGATGAGCAACTCGCCGTCGCAATTGCGCGGCTATCTTGAGGTCGCTGGATCGCGAGCCGAAGTGGTCATCGCGAATCCGAACGGGATCGTGGTCGATGGCGGCGGCTTCATCAATACGTCGCGCGCCATCTTGACGACCGGCACGCCGAACTTTGGCGCGACCGGAAATCTCGCGGGCTTCAGCGTATCAGGCGGCAATATCACCGTGCAAGGCGCGGGACTGAATGCGACGAATGTCGACCAGGTCGATCTGCTGGCCCGCGCGATTCAGGTCAACGCCGCCATCTATGCGAATAGCCTGAACGTCATCGCAGGCGCGAATCAGATCGATCACAACACGCTGTCGGCGACGGCGATCGCCGGCAATGGCGCCGCGCCAGCGATGGCGATCGATGTGAGCGCGCTGGGCGGGATGTACGCGAATCGGATTTTTCTGACGTCCAACGAGTATGGCGTCGGGGTGTCCAATAAGGGCGTGCTCGCGGCGCAGGCCGGCGACCTGACGCTCAAGTCGAACGGGCAACTGGTGCTGGCCGGACAGACGAACGCGAGCGGCAGCATCAGCGCGACGGCACGCGATGGCATCGACAACAGCGGCATGACCTATGCCCGGCGCGATGTGATCGCATCGACGTCGGGGACGCTGACGAATACGGGCGTGCTGGCGGCGCAACAGAACACGACGCTGAACGCGGGCGCGATCGCCTCGACGGGCACGCTCGGCGCGGGCGTGAACGCCGATGGCACCATCGCCAATTCGGGCGATCTGACGGTGCTCGCGAGCGGCGCAGTAACCGCGACGGGACGCAACGAAGGCGGCGGCAATACCGTCATCCAGGGCACGGCGGTCAATCTCGCAGGCAGCAACACCTCGGCCAATGGCGCGCTCACGCTCGCGGCCAACAACGGGGATCTGAACCTCGCGGGCGCGGCGACGACCGCTGGCGGCGCGCTCAACGCGAGCGCCACCGGTAAGCTCGTCAACGAAGGCGGCAAGCTGTCGAGCGGCGACGCCATGCAACTGGCTGCGGGCAGCATCAGTAACGCAGGCGGTCAGGTCGTCACGCAATCGACGCTCGACGTCAATTCGACGGCTGCGCTCGACAATCGCCAGGGCGTGATGCAGGCAGCAGGCCGCGAGACGATCCGCGCGGGTTCCGTCGATAACACGGCAGGTCGCATCACTTCGCTGAACGCAGAGGGCTTGAGCATCACCGCGAATGGCGCACTCGTGAACGGCGCGGGCGGCAGCATCGGCACCAATGGGGCGCTCGGCGTAGCGGCGGGCACGCTGTCGAATCAAGGACAGATGAACGCGGCGGGCAACGCCACGCTCAACGCACAAAGCATCGACAATCACGCGGGCAGCGTTGTCGCCGGTGGCGCACTGAGCGCGACCACACCGGGCGCGCTCAATAACGCAGGCGGCACGCTGTCGGGCTCGGCGACGACCGTTTCCGCTGCATCGATCGACAACACCAGCGGCGACATCAACGGCGATGCGCTCGCCGTGTCCACGCCCGGCGCGCTCGTGAACCGCGGCGGCAAGCTCACGCAGTACGGCGCGAGCGATCAAACCATCAGCGCAGGCGGCGCGCTGGACAACACCGGCGGCACGATCGCATCGAATGCGAACAATCTGAGCGTCAGGGCGCCAGGCATCGCCAATGACAACGGCACGATTCAGCACGCTGGCGCAGGTGCGCTGACGGTGAAACCGAACGGTACGCTGTCGAACGCATCGGGCAGCATCGTGAGCAACGGCGCGCTCGCGCTTCAGGCCGCGCTTGCGCTGAACAACACGCAAGGCGCGATTCAGGCGGCCCGCCGCGTGGATATCAATGCTGCATTGCTCGACAACACGGCGGGACGCATCGTCTCGCTCAACAGCGATGGGTTGAAGGTCACAACCACCGGCGCACTCGTGAACGGCACGGGCGGTGTGATCGGCACGAACGGCGCGCTGGATGTCCGCGCCGCGTCGCTCTCGAATCAGGGGCAGCTCAATGCGGCGACCGATGCCACGCTCAACGCGCAGAGCATCGACAACCACGCGGGCAGGGGCAGACTGTCATCGGCTCGGGCGTGACGGGCGGCAGCGCCGATGGCACGCAGGCGGGCATGATCGCAGGTCAGGGCGGCAGCACGCAAGGCGTCAAAGGCAGTCAGACGCAAGCGGTGAGCGGCCAGTCGAGCGCGCCGCAGACGCTGGGCGGCGCCACTGGCGGCATTCCGAACCTGAAGCTGCCGGTCAATGGCCTCTACACGTACAACACCGCGCCGGGCGCGACCTATCTGATCGCCACCGATCCGCGCCTGACGCAATACGGGCAGTTCATCAGCAGCGACTACATGCTCAGGGCGCTGAACCTCGATCCGGCCAAGACGATCAAGCGGCTGGGCGATGGCGCGTATGAAGAGCAACTCGTGCGCAACCAGATCACGCAACTGACGGGCCGCACGTTCCTGGACGGTTTCCACGACAACCTGAGCGAATACACCGCGCTGATGAACAACGGCGTGACGTATGCGAGGGAGTTCGGCCTTACGCCGGGCATTGCGCTGAGCGCCGAGCAGATGGCGCGGCTCACGAGCGATATGGTGTGGCTCGTCGAGCAGGATGTGACCTTGCCGGATGGCTCGCACCAGACGGTGCTGGTGCCGACCGTGTATCTCGCCCAGGCCAACGCGGTCGATCTGAAGCACAGCGGCGCGCTCGTCGCGGGCAACAGCGTGACGCTCAACGCGAGCGGCGACGTGAACAACAGCGGTCACGTCACGAGCAATCTGGCGACGACGATCATCGGCAACAATGTGGTCAACAGCGGCATCATCGGCAGCGGCGGGACCACGGCGGTCGTCGCGGTGCAGGATGTGCGCAACACGAGCGGGCGCATCGGCGGCAACGATGTGGTCGTGCAGGCCGGACGCGATGTCATCAACGAGACGCAGACGTATGGCGTATCGAAGTCGTTCACGGATAGATCGTTCTCCGGGACGACGACGAACACGAGCGCCGATGCAATCGGCACGATCTCGGCGACGAACAGCGCGACGGTCATCGCGGGCCGCGACGTCAATCTCAACGGCGCGCTGATCCAGAGCGGCGGCGACGCGACCGTCATGGCAGGACGGGATCTCAACGTCGGCACGACGACGCTGACCTCGACCAAGGATTCATCCGGACACGGCGGACAGGACTTCCGTCACGACACGGTGACGCAGGAACTCGGGAGCGGCATCGTCGCGGGCGGCAACGTGACGACGGTTTCCGGTCGCGACGCGACGCTGAGGGGATCGACGGTTGCAGCCGGCGGCGACGCCGCCATGATCGCCGGTCGCGATGTGACGGTGACGGCGTCGAAGGACACGCGCACGTACAGCGAGCAGTCGCTGAGCAACAGTCAGAGCCAGCACGCGAATTCGAGCTACGACGAGCGCGTGAACAGTTCGAGCGTGAGCGCGGGCGGCAACGTGGTGCTTGCGGCGGGGCAGGCGGGCGGCGGTGATCTCGCGGTGATGGGCTCGAGCGTCACGGCCGACAAAGGCGGCGTGGCGCTGGTTTCGACGGGCGATGTCGCTATCGGCAGCGTAAGCGAAACGCACGACTCGCAGGGCTGGTCTCGCAGCATGATAGCGGCAACGAGACTGCGACGACGAAGAGTGCGGTCGGTGCGGGCACGATCAATATCACGGACAAGGATCATCAGACGCAGGACGTCGCGAGCCTGAATCGTGATACGACGGACTTAAATGGCACGGTCAGCAAGTTGCCGGATTTGAACAATCTGCTTCAGCAGCAAGCGAGCACGCAACAGGCAGCGGCGATCGTGGCGCAGACGGTGGCGACGCAGATCGGAAACTATGCGCAGCGGCAGAAGGAGGCGGCCGAGGCGGCGGGCGATCAGGCGACGGCGGACAAGTGGAAGGAAGGTGGTGAGTATCGTATTGCGATGCATATCGCGGGCGGGGCGGCGGTGGCGGGACTGGGAGGCGGGAGCGTTGCGGGCGGTGCGGCTGGAGCAGGGGTATCGGCAGCGCTGGCGGGCAATCTGAACGACCTCAGTAACGCCATTACCAGAGCAAGTCCGACGGGTAACGCGGACGCGGACCGCGCGCTGGGAAATATCATCGCGAACGCGCTGGCGGCCGGAGCGGGTGCGGTCGTCGGCGGCAGCAGCGGCGCATCGATCGGCTCGGCCGTGGATATGTACAACGCTGAAGCGCACTGTTCGAATCAGAAGTGTGAGGGGAGCACACCGGGATCCATATCAGCGGGAATACGAAACGGGATTGTCTCGATCGCCGAGATGGCCGTGAATCTGCCCAATGGTGGGCCGTTCGCTTCGCCTAGCGATCCTGGGTATATCTCGCTCGACGGCTTGCGTGTACCGTACTCGCCAGGCGACGCAGTAGGGCCGGATGTGGAGTTCTGGACGGCTGTGCTGGCGACCAGAGGTTCAAAGGGAACTGCAGCCGAAGCGAGAGCGCTGACGGAAGCGGAAGCGTTCGAACGGTCCCTTGTCAATTTGCCGCCCGGAGAGAGAGTTGCGCAGGTCAAACAAACGGCCCAGACGGTCGCGGCGGACAACGGCTGGGCGAAGGACTCGCAACTCAGCCGACTCAATGGACGCGATGTATACCGTGCAGACGACGGTACCCTTTATGCTGTCGATTCACAACATGGACGCTTCGAACAGGTCAATGGAAAAACCGGTGCACACATGGGTGAAGTGAGTATGCTGGATCTGAAGACGACGAAACCTGCTGACACGTCTGGACAACACGACCTTCGACTGAAATGACGAATTGGAAAAGACTAATTGAGAGCCCAAATTCAGAACTCGAGCGAGGCACATTGCTTCGCTTCGTGGCTGGGCAGCCATTCGAGAGCCATGTCGTAATGATGGTTTGCGAAGCGCCGGATAAATCTGATAGGCTCGGACTGATAGCTATCAGTGGCTACAAGGCAGGAATCAATTGCTATGTGGTATTCCCACAAGACACTGCCTCATATCGCTTGTCAACTCGCTGGCTCATCGAGAATTGGCAGCATTGGGTTTGGCCAAACGGCGATGTTAGTCAAGTGGAAGTCCACGAACCGCTAGATGCGTTGGAGATCGACTGAGAGGGAATTAGACGGTCGCCCTAGATCTCGTGTTTCGTCGTGCACGCAGCCAAGGCGGTGACCGTCCTTCTTCCGCTAGCACAGATACGGCCATGAGGTTTGAACGCGGTTGTTGAGGCCCTCTGCTGCGAAGCTGTGGGCGCGGCACAGACAGTGGTGCCGGATGCAGGTTGCCGTACCGTTGTAGTCGAACCTTGCCAAGCGGTAACCGCCGGCACCACGTGGAGAGGCGCAAAGGCGCAAGGTGAGTCGACTTTCGTCGATTAGTTCTTCGAGTAGAGTAATGGCAATTAGTTTGAGGCTGGCGGCGTTGCCGCTTACAGCCCTGGTATCGCTCGCCGTTCAGGCGCAACAAGCGCCTGCGCGCGCCGATGAGGCAGCTGCGGCACGTGCGAACGCTGAGCAGAGTCAGCAGATTCAACAACAGCGCGAAGCGCAGCAGCGAGAAGCAGCGGTACAGGCACCCACGGTGCGTTCGACGCTTCCGACTGTGGGGGCCTACCCCGAACTACCCATCGAGTCGCCATGCTTTCGCATCGACACGTTCGCGCTCGATGTGCCTGCGACATTGCCCGATGCGGTGCGTATCAAAGGCGCATCGGCGCTGCCGCTGGACCCGTTCGCGTTTGCGCGTGAATGGCTCGACCATTACACAGGCCAATGCGTCGGCAAAGACGGCGTCAATCTGATCACGAAAGGCTTGCAGCAAGCGATTCTCGGTCGCGGTCTCGTGACAACGCGCGTGCTGTTGCCCGAGCAAGACTTATCGACGGGTACGCTCAAGGTTGCACTCGTGCCGGGGCTCATCCGGGAGGTGCGCTTCGCCGACCCAATCTCGTGGGGCACGTGGAAAACCGCCTTCCCCGCAAGACCCGGTGACGTGCTGAACCTGCGCGATCTCGAACAGGGCCTCGAGCAGATGAAGCGCGTCGCCAGCCAGGACGTCTCGATGAAGATCGAGCCGACCAGCGTCCCGGGCGAAAGCGATGTCGTTCTCACGCTCAAGCGATCGAAGCCATGGACGTTCGTCGCATCGGTCGATAACTCAGGCAGCCGCGCGACTGGCAAGCTGCAAGGCAATGTGAGCCTCGGCATCGACAATCTGCTCGGCCTGAACGACATCCTGACCCTCGGCGCGAGTCAGGATCTGTATTTCAAAGACAAAGCGCTCGGCTCCCACGGCTTCAACGGCTCGTACTCGATGCCGTGGGGTTACTGGACGGCGACGCTGTTCGGCAACACGAACACGTACTACCAGCAGATTGCGGGCGTGAATCAGACCTTCGTATCGAGCGGCAATTCGCAGTCGGCCGGGGTGAAGCTGGCTCGCGTGCTGCGTCGCGATCAGAACGACGTGTTCGGCGGTTACGTGCAGTTGTCCAAACGCTTCGGCGCGAGTTTCATCGACGACACGGAAATCGAAATCCAGCGCCGCAACAACACGTTCTTCGAAGCGGGCCTGACCGATCGTCACTACTTCGGCGGCGCACAGTTCGATGGCACGCTTGCGTATCGACAGGGCATCGGCGCATTCGGCGGGAAGGCCGATCCATCGCTGGCGTACGATCCGAACATCGCGCCGACGCCAGCAACGAAACCCGACGGCCCGACCTATCGGTTCCACATGGCCGTGCTGGATGCCAACCTGTCGGTGCCCTTCGCGATCGCATCGCAGGCGCTCAGATACGTGACGACCTTCCACGGTCAATACACGAACGACACGCTGTTCTACGTCGACGATCTCACCATCGGCAGCCGCTACACAGTACGCGGCTTCGACGGCGAACAGATGCTGGCAGGCGAGAAGGGTTTCTATTGGCGCAACGAGTTGCAAGCGCCGATCGGCAAGACTGGCCAGTCGCTTTACGCCGGTATCGACTATGGCCGCGTGTTCGGACCGAACACGGCGTTTCTGGCGGGCACGCAACTGGTCGGCGCAGTCATCGGCGTACGCGGCGGCGTCCCGGGTAAGTACGCGGGGCTCAGCTACGACCTATTCGCCGGCACGCCGATCCACAAGCCGTCGGCATTCACGACATCGCGCGTATCGGTCGGCTTCCACGTCACAGCCCAACTCTAGGAACAAGCCTCAAAAGAAATCGCGATTCATTCGCTCGTCGAGCTTTCTCAACGAGCGAACGATCGCGCGCCACAGCGTCACCCCGCCTTGTTCCACCGCTCCGCCCGCCGCCGCGTCACCAGCGCGATCCGGTCCGACGCAAGCCCCGCGAGATTGACTAGCCGCCGCTTCTGCACCGCATCGATCACACGCGGCTGCCGGTCGATGCCGCACAGCGCCCCAAGCGCATTCCCCTGAGCATCGCGCAAAGGCGCGCCCGCATAGAACCGGATGCGCGGCTCGCCGGTCACGAGCGGATTCGCGTTGAATCGCACATCGGCGGCGGCATCGTCGACGACGAACACATCGTTCTGCATGATCGTGAAATTGCAGAACGCCCACGGCCGCGGCGTCTCTTGCGCGTTGAGTCCCCACCGCGCCTTGAACCATTGACGATCCGGCGTCAACAGCGTCATCAGGCTGATCGGCACGCGCAATATCTCGGCCGTGAGTTGAACGATCTCGTCGAATTCGGGCTCGTTGACCGTATCGACGAGCCCCGTGCGCGCCACGGCCTGCACGCGCGCCTCCTCGTTCGCGGCAATCGGATAGGACGATGCAGCATCATCGGGCGGCGTAAGTGCGAGGCACCGCATCAGCGCCGCCGTGAACGCAGCGCGGTCGGCGGGCGTCTGCAGCACCGTCACGCGCGACAGCCTTCCGAGATCCGCTTCGAGTTGCGCGCTGCTCATGTCGGTCACGATGAGCATCCGCATATGCCCGAGATCGCGCGACTGGAGCAGACGCCGCGCCATCGACAGACGTTCCCAGTCGCCGCGCATCAGCTCGATTGCAATGACAGCCGGCATCGCGACGCCCGCATCGAGCATCGCGTTGAACGGATCGCTCTGGCCGATGCCGCGCAGGCCCGCCGCAGCCACCGCCTCCAGATAGGCCGGCAACGCCGCATCCGACGCCACCACGAGCGCAATCGCATTCTCGACGCGCGCCGCAGGCTGCCGCCCATTGCCGAGCTGGTCGCGCAGCGCGATGACCGCGCTCGTACGCACGCGACGATGCCCGCCCGGCGTCTTCCACGATTCGATCATCCCCTGCTCGATCCACGTTTGCGCCGTCTTGACCGATACGCCGAGAATGGCCGCCGCGTCGCGGGTCGTCAGGATGGGATCGTCGTTCGATGACATGAGGCTCCTTGCGTTGAGGGCGCAAACGATAGCTGGCTTCGGCTTAAAGCACAATCGCCGAATTTGATAGAAACGGCAATTTTCCGCTTGCGCTGTTCTTCAGTTAAATCTACGCTTAACGCGCTTATCTCGCTGTCTTCTGCGGTCATCGGTCGCAATTACCAACGGTTGTGCGGTGTGTCGGTAATTATGGCTTCCATCGAGCCGAAGAGCAAGACGGCGAAAATTGATAAAAACGGAAAGTCTCGATAATGCAGCGGGTACGCATCTCCCGCACGCCGCGGACCACGGCGCACTACACAACAACACCATGAATCTCAAGACCATGTCGATCAAGGCGAAGCTCGCCTTGTCATTCAGCTTTCTCACGGGCGTCGTGCTGATCGTATCGGCGGTATCGATCAACGCGCTCGGCGATGCGAACCGGCGCTTCACCGGCTATGTCGAAGGCGCCAATGCGCGGGCCGCGATGGCGGAGCAGGTTCGCGCCGCAGTTGACCGGCGCGCAATCGCCGCGCGCAACATGGCGCTCGTGTCGACGCCCGCCGATTTCGCGCTGGAGAAGGCGGCGGAAGCACGCGCGCAGGCGGACGTCACCGCGAACCTCGGCAAGCTGAGCGCGATGATCGCGTCCGCCACGGATACGACCGACGAAGCACGCTCGCTCGTCGCCGAAATCAACCGCGTCGAAGCGCTCTATGCGCCGGTCGCGCAATCCATCGTCGAACTCGCGAGCGAGCACCGGCAGGACGAAGCGGTACGCAAGATCAACGACGAATGCCGCCCGCTGCTGGCCGCGCTGGTCGGCGCCACCGACGCTTACTCGCGCCACACGCATCGGCGCGCCGAAGCGCTCGTGGCCGACGCGCACGAACACTATGCGGTGCAGTTGCAGATTCTCGCGGCCATCTGCCTCGGCGCCGTCGCGGCTGCGGTGCTGGCGGGCGTCGTCATCACGCGCGGACTCACGCGCGCGCTCGGCACCGAGCCGGCCACGCTCAAGGAAATCACGCAGCGCGTTGCTTCGGGCGATCTCAGTCCGGTCGGCATGACGCGCGCGGCGCCCGCAGGCAGCGTGCTCTCGTCGATGGACGCCATGCAGAAGAGCCTCGTCACGCTGATCGGCGAGGTACGCATGGCCGCCGACGGCATCGCGACCGGTTCGATGCAGATCGCCTCCGGCAACGCCGATCTCTCCGCGCGCACGGAAGAGCAGGCGTCGTCGCTGCAGGAAACGGCGGCGAGCATGGAAGAACTGACGTCAACGGTTCGGCAGAATGCCGACAACGCTCAGCAGGCGAGCACGCTGTCGGCGAACGCGTCGCACGTCGCGCAGCAGGGCAACGCAGTGGTGACGCGCGTCGTCGAGACGATGACCGCCATCAGCGAGAGTTCGCTCAGGATCGCGGACATCATCGGGATCATCGAAGGCATCGCATTCCAGACCAACATCCTCGCGCTGAACGCGGCAGTCGAGGCGGCGCGCGCGGGTGAGCAAGGGCGCGGATTCGCCGTCGTGGCATCCGAAGTGCGCTCGCTCGCGCAGCGTTCCTCGCACGCGGCCAAGGAGATCAAGGAGCTGATCGGCGCGTCGGTGGCGAAAGTGGAAGCGGGCTTCGTGCTCGCGCAGGATGCGGGCGCCACCATGAGCGACGTGCTCCGCGCGGTGGCGCGCGTATCCGACATCATGGACGAGATCGCCGCGGCCTCCGGGGAACAGAGCCGCGGCATCGAGCAGGTCAATCAGGCGATTGCGCAGATGGATCGCGTCACGCAGCAGAACGCCGCGCTCGTCGAACAGGCCGCGGCCGCTTCTCAGGCGCTCGACGATCAGGGGCGGCACCTGTCGCGAACCGTCTCGCAGTTTCGCATCGAACACGCTCGTGCATGACCCGCGCGCGGCCCGCGAATCGCAATACTGAGAGGTAGTCGTGCATCACGAGATGAAGACGCCGCCAGGCGTCGCCACCGCGCAGTTCAGATCGTTTGCAGCCAAGATCCCGCCGTTCTACGCATCGCTTGCAGTCACGATGCTGTCGGTCATGTTCGTGTTCGCGCACCGCGCGCCCGCGTGGCTCGCGCTCGGCGTTCCGGGCATTTTTATCGTCCTGCTCGCGTGGCGGGGATGGTGGTGGCTCGATCATCGCCACGACGAACTGACCGATGCGCAAGCGCGCCGGCATCTCGCGCGCGCGACGACCGTGCTCATCGTCTGCGCGCTCGTCGCGATGGGCGTCGACGTGATGCTCTTCAAATACGCCGACGTGCACGCGAAGTACTTCATTCTGATGCAGATCGTCGCTTCGACGATGGCAGGCTTCTTCTGCCTGATGCACCTTCGCGCGGCGGCCGCGCTCGTCGCTTTCGCGATGATGCTGCCGTTCATCGGCTTCATGCTGTGCATGGGCGATATCGGCGCGACGGCATCCGCAGTTGACATCGCGATCACCGTCGGGCTGATGAGCATCGTGATGTTCGGCTACCAGCGCGACTTCGCGAACCTGATTCGTTCGGAAGCCGAAACATCCCAGCTCAGCAGGGAAAATGTGTGGCTCGCGAATCTCGACATGCTCACCGGGCTGCCGAACCGCCGCCAGTTCTTCGAAGAGCTGCAGGCATCCATCGCCAGCGCCACGGTAACGAAACGGTCGGTTGCGGTCGGCATCGTGGATCTCGATGGATTCAAACCCGTCAACGACACGCACGGGCATCGCGTGGGCGATCATGTGCTCGCGGAAATCGCGCGGCGCATCGAGGGGGTATCGAGTCATAGCGCGTTGCTCGCGCGGGTCGGGGGCGACGAGTTCGCTTTCATCGTCACCGATGCCGACGAAGCCGCGCTGCTCGCATCCGCCGAGGTCATCATTCAGACGGTGAGCAGGCCGATCACCGTGGGCAACCTGACGACATCGGTCGGATGCTCGATCGGCTTCGCGGTCTACCCGAACGCGGCCGCGACCGCCGATCTGCTCTACGAACGCGCCGACTATGCGCTGTATCACGCGAAACGTTCGGGTCGATCGCGCTCGGTGATGTTCTCGGTGGAACACGAGCAGTTGCTGAAGGAACAGGGCGCGGTCGAGCAGGCGTTGCGCAGCGCAAATCTTGCCGACGAGTTCTATCCCGTGTTTCAGCCCATCGTCGATGCGCAGTCGAAACGCACGCTCGCGCTCGAAAGTCTCGCGCGCTGGCAAAGTCCCGTGCTCGGCGCGGTGCCGCCCGGCACCTTCATTCCAATTGCGGAGCAGGCGGGCATCATCGCCGAACTCACGCCGATTCTGCTGCAGAAGTCGCTCGCCGCTGCGGAGCTGTGGCCGGAGGACGTGCATCTTTCGTTCAACGTCTCGCCCTACGATATCTCGAGCGAGATCCGCACCCGCAGGCTCATCGAGATCATCAAGGCGAGCCGCGTGCCGCCGCATCGCGTCGCCATCGAACTCACGGAAACGGCGTTGCTGCACAGCTTCGTGCAGACGAACGCGAACATGGCGCTGTTGCAGGCCGTGGGCGTACGCATCTCGCTCGACGACTTCGGCACCGGCTATTCCAGCCTCAGCTATGTGCACGCGTTGCCGTTCAACAAACTCAAGATCGACAAGCGTTTCATCGGCGATATCGAAGCGAATCCGCGAAGCAGGAACATCGTGCGATCGCTGATCACGCTGTGCCATGACCTCGGCGTGACATGCATCATCGAGGGCGTCGAGACGACGGATCAGTTGCGTATCGTGCGCGAACTCGGCGGCGCGGCGATTCAGGGTTACTACTTCGCGAGGCCGATGCCGGCCGCGAACATCGACGCGTACCTGCGCACGAGCGCGAGTTCCTGACGCCACTCTCCGTGCGGCATGCGTATTGCGTGCAGCGCTGTCATGCCGCCCAATCGAGGGGCACAGAAGGAGGCTCAATTGGAAACGATGATCGCACGTGTATTTCAATCCATGGAAGCTGCGGAACAGGCACGCGACGCGCTCGTGCAGTCGGGCGTTGCGACCGATGCAGTCGAGTTGAACTTCCAGGCGGACGAAGCCGGGCCGGTGCGCGGCAACTTTCTGACAGGCGACAGCACCGAGTCCATCGGCTGGAACGAAGAATATGACGCGCGATTCAGGCATCAGGGCGAGGTGTCGCGCTTCATTCTTACCGCGCGGGTGGAAGAGGCGCGCGCGAAAGACGTCGAGTCGATCCTGCAGCAAGCAGGCGGGCGCACGATCGATGCAGTGACAGCGGCGCCGAAGACCGGCGAAGCGTAAGCCGGCACTTCAGAAAACCCATAACCTGTCTTCAGCGCGCGGGAAGTTGCCGTATGGTCGGCGAGGCAGACCGCGCGCCGCCATCATCGAGCCGCCCTGGTCATCAGCCGAGGCCGTGCCACGCATATCTCCCGAATCGCTTTGCACCTGACAATTCCTTCGTTCACGCGGGCGCCATGCATCGTTAAAGTGCAAGCCTCGCAAAAAGAACCGAAGGAACAGCAGAATGAAAACGAGAACCTGGGGTGCAGTGCTTGGCGCACTGCTGATCGTGGCGTCGCATGCGGCACAGGCGGATCGTCTCGACGACATCAGGAAGGCCGGCGTTTTGCGCGTCGCCGCGTTCGACAGCAATCCGCCGTTCGGCTATGTCGATCCGAAAGACAACCATATCGTCGGCCTCGATGTGGACTACGCACGCGCCGTCGCGCAGAGCCTCGGCGTCAAGCTGGAGATTCAGCCGACCAATCCCGCGAACCGTATTGCCTTCCTGAAGTCGGGGAAGGTGGACCTCGTCTTCGCCAACTTCACCATTACCGACGAGCGCAAGAAGGAAGTCGATTTCAGCACGCCGTACTTCGCATCGGGCACGCAGTTCATCGCGAAGAAGGGCGTGTTGAAGTCACCGGAGCAACTGAACAGCCTGCGCATCGGCGCGGACAAGGGAACCACCAACGAGCAACAGGTCCGCGCGCAGTTCCCGAGTGCGACGATCGTCGCGTATGACGACACACCGTTTGCGTTCGCGGCGCTGCGCACGGGCAATGTGCAGGCGATCACGCAAGACGGACCGAAGCTCGTCGCCTTGCTCGCGCGCGTGCCGGACAAGGCGAACTACGAAATCTCCGCTTTCACGATCTCGAACGACTATGAAGGCGTTGGCGTGCCGAAGGGCGAAACGCGGCTGCTCGATGCGGTAAACGGCACGCTCAGGCAGCTCGAAGCCGATGGCAACGCCGCGAAGATCTACGACACGTGGTTCGGCCCGAAGAGCGCCGCACCGCTGCCGCGACTCTTCAAGATCGGCGATCCGCAGAAGAGCTGAAGCCGCGCTGGCTTCGATACGGCCCGGACCGCTTGCGCTGCGAGCGGTCCGGGCTTTGCGTTTTCCTCGTCCAACGATGCTTCCACCGTCACTCATGCATAACTGGCTCGACCCCCGCTACATCGCGTGGCTCGGACAGGGCTTCGCCGTCACGCTGCTGCTGTCCGCCTGCGCCTCTGTTTGCGCGACGCTGCTGGGCTTCGTGATCGCCATCGCCCGCACCGCACGCAATCCGATGATCGCGCGCGCCGCTGCGCTCTATGTCTTCGTGTTCCGCAATTCGCCGCTGCTCGTGCAACTGCTTTTCTGGTACTTCGGCGCAGCGGCCCTGTTGCCCGCCGACTGGATGACATGGCTCAACACGCCGCATGCGGTATCGTTCGGAAGCCTTACGTTGCGATGGCCGAGCTTCGAACTCTTCGCGGGATGGATCGGCCTCACGTGCTACACGACCGCGTTCATCGCGGAAGAATTTCGCGCCGGCATGCGCGGCGTGAGCGTGGCGCAGGAACAGGCGGCCGCTGCGCTCGGCATGGGGCGCTACATGACCCTGCGTCACGTGATTCTGCCGCAGGCGCTCTCCATCGCCACGCCGCCGCTCGCGGGCCAGTACATGAATGCCGTGAAGAATTCCTCGCTCACGATGGCGATCGGCGTCGCGGAACTATCGTATATGTCGCGTCAGGTCGATACCGAATCGTTCAAGACGTTCGAAGCGTTCGGCGCGGCCACGCTGCTTTACGTGCTGACCATCGCGATCATCGAAGTGGCACTCGTGCTCTGGCAACGCACCGGCGTGCGCGCATTGCAGCGAGGCCACGCATGAGCGACTTCGCATGGCTTCCCACGTTGCGCTATCTGCTGCTCGGCGCATTCCCCGCAGGTCCGCTCGGCGGCGTCGCGCTGACGGTGGTGCTGTCGGTGTCGTCGGCGTTGCTCGCGGCCATCGCGGGTCTGGCGGGCGGCGTCGCGCTGGCCATGACGCGCGGCATGGCGCATCTCGCATTGACCGCGATCGTCGCCTTCTTCCGCGCGATTCCGGTGCTGATGCTGATTTTCTGGACCTTCTTCCTGATGCCGATTCTTCTGCACGTGAACGTGCCGGGTCTCGCGACCGTGATATGCGCGCTCGCGCTGATTGGCGGCGCGTATCTGTCGCATTCGGTCCATGCGGGCATCGTATCGGTGGGCGAGGGTCAATGGCAGGCTGCGCTGTCGCTCGGACTCACACGATGGCAGGCGTTGCGCGAAATCGTCCTGCCGCAGGCGGTGCGCGTGATGATGCCGTCGTTCGTGAATCAATGGGTGTCGCTCATCAAGGATACGTCGCTTGCGTACATCGTCGGCGTGCCGGAATTCACGTTCCTCGCCAATCAGCTCAATAACCGGCTCATGGTGTATCCCGCGCAGATATTCCTGCTCGTCGGCGTCGTGTATCTGACGCTGTGCGGCGCGCTGCAATGGACGGCCAATCGCTTTCTCGTCGTCCGCAAGAAGCGAGCGCCGCGCAACGAGTCGCGCGCTGCGGCGACGATCCGGACCCGCGCTTAGTGCCGGCCTTTCCAGGGTACGAGCCGGCGTTCGAGCGCACGCATGCCGAAGTCGAACACCCACGCGATAGCGCCGATCAACACGATGCCCATCACCACCACATCCGTGCGCAAGAAGCTCGATGCGTTGAGGACCATCTGCCCGAGGCCCGCGGTCGCGGCGACCATTTCCGCGGCGACGAGCGTGGTCCAGCCGAAGCCGACGGCGATTCTCAGGCCCGTGAGAATCTCCGGCAAGGCGGCGGGCAGCACGACATGCCACACGACTTGCCGAAAGTTCGCGCCGAGCGACCAGGCCGCATTGACCTGTTCGGCGGTCGCGCTTCGCACGCCGGCTCGCGCGGCCATCGCGATCGGTGCGAAACATGCGAGCCAGATGACGACGATCTTCGCGGTCTCATCGATACCGAACCAGATCACGACGAGCGGCAGATACGCGAGCGGCGGCAGCGGCCGATAGAACTCGAGCGGCGGATCGAGCAAGCCGTGCGCAATGCGGCTCACGCCCATCAGCAGGCCGACCGGCACGGCCGTGACGACCGCGAGCGCGAAGGCGCCGAACACCCGGAACGCGCTCCATAACAGATGTTCGGACAGCGGCAGACCGCCTTGCAGGCGGCCATGCACGGCATCGACGAACGCTTGCCACACGGCTTCCGGCGATGGCAGGAAGAGCGGCGGCAGCCAGTGCAGATGCGTGGCCGTCCACCACAGCGCGGCCATCGCGACGACGCACGCGATGCTCCATGCGGCAGTCGGGCCTGCGCCCGGCATGCCGCGATATCGCGCGGGGCGCTGCCTGGCGGCGACAGTGCGCCCATGCGGCGTGACTGCGCGATGAGACAGCGGCGCGTTCTGAACGGGCTGCGTCACATGGCCTCCGCGACGGGACGATGCAGCCGGCGCGTGAGGCGCTCGCGCCATTCGATGAACGCAGGCGACGACTTCACCGCGCGCGCATCGCGGTTGCGCACGTATTCGCGCGAGAACGGCAGTTCATGCACTTCCTCGATGCGCCCGGGCCCCGGCGTCATCAGCACGAGCCGCGTGGCGAGGAACAACGCTTCCTCGACGCTATGCGTGATGAAGAAGACCGTCTTCGCGGTGCGCGACCAGACATCCAGCACCAGCTCCTGCACGTTCTCGCGCGTGAGGGCGTCGAGCGCGCCCATCGGTTCGTCCATCAACAGGACTTCGGGATCGCTTGCCAGCGCACGCGCGATACCCACGCGCTGCTGCATGCCGCCCGACAACGCGTGGACTTTCGCGCGTTCGTATTGCGCGAGCCCGACGAGCGCGAGCGTGCGCCGCGCAATCTCCTGCCGCTCCGCACGCCTGACGCCGCGAAAGCGCAGGCCGAGCGCGACGTTATCGAGCACGTCGAGCCACGGCATCAGCGCATGTTTCTGAAACACGACGCCACGTTCCGCGCCCGGCCCGACGATGGCTTCGCCGTTGAGCGAGGCGTCGCCTTCGGTCGGCGCGAGGAAGCCTGCGAGGCAGTTGAGCAGCGTGGTCTTGCCGCACCCCGATGCGCCCAGCGCGACGACGAACTCGCCGCTGCCGATGTGCAAGTCGACGCCCGCGAGCGCGGGCGCGCTCGCGCCTTCATAGGTGACGCCGAGATTGCGGATCGAGAGCGATGTCATTTCGCGGCCTGTTGCACGAAGCGCGGATCGACGCCCGTCGAATAATCGGCGAGCACGTTCTGAATCGTGCCTTGCTGCTTGAGGAATTGCGCGGTCGCGGTAAGCGATCTGGCCGCGCCCGATTGCTGCCCGCCGCCGAGCCACGTCGGCGATGCCTGTTCGGCGGCGCTCGGGAACGCATACAGCGCGAGGCTCGCGGGAACGTCGGCGGCGGCCGCGCCGGATTCCTGAGCCACGGCCTGCACCTGTTTCGAGCCGGCGCTCCAGTCGGCTTTGTGATCGCGGTATTGGGCGTCGGTATCGGCGAGCACTTTCACGAGCCCGGCCATGAACGCGGCGTTGTCCTGCGCGAACTTGCGCGACGCGACGAAGCCGTCGAACGTGGCCTTGCCGGTTTCCTTCGCGACATCGCCGGACGTGATCAGCACCTTGCCGTTCTGCTTCACTTTCGCGAGGACAGGGTCCCAGATATAGGTCGCATCGATGTTCCCGCGCTCCCACGCCGCGGCGACTTCGGGCGGACGCAGATTGACGATCTTCACCGACGCGGGATCGACGCCTGCCTGCTGCAACGCGACGAGCGCATGAAAATGCGAGGTCGACACATACGGCAGGCCGAGCGTCTTGCCCTTGAGATCGGCGAGTCTGGTCACGCCCGAGCCGTTGCGCACGACGAGCGCTTCGGCGTCGTTGATGTTGTCGAGAATCCAGAAGAGCGACAGGTTGACGCCTTGCGACAACCCCGCCGCGATCGGGCTCGATCCTGCTTCGCCCAGTTGTATCGATCCCGATGCGAGCGCACGAATGACATCCGCGCCGCTGCCGAGCTTGCGATACGTGACTTTGTAGCCGGTCGCCTTCTCGACCGCACCGCTTGCCTGCGCATAGCGCCACGGGACGACCATGTCCTGATAGCCGATCACGACTTCGCGCGTGTCGGCGCGCGCGGCTGCGGGCGTCGCGATGAGCGTGACGGTGATCGCGAATGAAAGCGCGCCGGCGATGGGCCGTGCGAGAAGGCGAAGCATGGATTTCATGGAGCGGGGCGAAGGTCGTGGACGAGCTTATGAATATAAGCACTTTGTCTGCCGCGGCTTCGAATGATTCGTGCGTAGCAAATCAGAACGCAGGTGCGTTGCTTGTGATGACTTGCGTGGCCGATGGCGCGTGGCCCCGGCGCGATGCGGGGACTATGGCCGTTCGTTCGGCGAACCGATCTTGCATGTGCCGTCGATCGACAACCCCAGCACTTGTTCCGGTGCAACCGGCCGGCTCAACAGGAAGCCTTGCACGAGGTCGCACGCAGACTCGCGCAGCAACTCGAGCTGACCCGTCTGCTCCACGCCTTCGGCGGTGACGCTGACACCGAGCGTGCGCGCCATCTGGATAATCCCGCTCACGATGCTGCGCGTCGCGCGATCGTCCTGCAGCCGCGCGACGAACGACCGATCGATCTTCAGCGTGTCCGGCGAGAAATCCGCGAGATAACGCAGGCTCGAATAGCCGGTGCCGAAATCGTCGATCGCGATACGCACGCCCAGCGCCTTCAACGCGGACAACGTGCGCTGCGCGAGCGCGGGGTTCTCCATCAACGCGCTTTCGGTCAGCTCGACCTGCAGGCTCGACGCCGGCAACGCGTAGCGGCTCAGCGCATCGTTGACGACCTCGACGATCGCCGCATCGCGCAACTGTCGCGACGACACGTTCACGGACACGCCGAGCGAATGCGCGCCCGCGCCTCGCCAGAGCGCGAGCTGGCGCAGCGCTTCGTCCATCACCCATGCGCCGATCTCGTTGATGAAGCCCGTTTCTTCGAGGATCGGAATGAACACGCCCGGCGACACCAGCCCGCGCGTCGGATGCCGCCAGCGAATCAGCGCTTCGACGCTGCGCACTTCGAGCGTGCGCGGCTCGTGTATTGCCTGATAGTGCAGAAGGAACTCGCGTTTCGCGAGCGCGGCGGGCAAGTCGCGCTCCAGCTTGAAATCGACGATGCGCTCGGTCGACTCCTTGTCCGCGAACGAGAAGCCATTGCGGCCGGCCTTCTTCGCGGCATACATGGCGATGTCCGCGCTCGTCAGGAGCGTCTCGTGATCGGCGCCGTTCTCCGGATACACCGAGATGCCGATGGAGGCCGTGACGAACGCATCCGCGCGCGACGGTTCGGCGGATCGCGCGAGCGCGGCCAGAATATTCTTTGCGATGCCGGCCAGGCGTTGCTTGTCCGAAGCATCATCGATCAGGACCGCGAACTCATCGCCGCCGAGGCGGGCGAGAACGGCGTCGCGCGGCAACGCGGCCTGAATCAGTTCGCTCAGTGACTTGAGCAGACGGTCGGCGGCGGTGTGGCCGAGCGTATCGTTGAGCACCTTGAAGCGGTCGAGGTCGATGAACATCAGCGCAAACGCGGCGTTGCGCCGGCAACGCTCCTCGATCTGGAGCACGAGCGCGCCGCGGTTCGCGAGGCCGGTCAGCGAATCCGAGAAAGCCAGGCGGTCGAGTTCCGCGAGGCGTTCCTGTTCGACGGTGATGTCCTCGCTGATGCCGACGACGCGCACGACATTGCCGCTCGCATCGAGCACCGGATTGCCGGTGCTTTGAATCCAGCGGACGCCTCCGGCCGGATGTTGAATGCGGTATCGCGCGCGGCCGCCGGTCTTGAGTTGCGCGATGCGGTGCATCGCCGCCTGAAGCGTCGGCCGGTCCTCCGGCAACACGAGTTCGATCCATCCTTGCGGGCATTCGCGCATCGCTCGTGCGTCGATGCCGAAGACGGACTTGCAGCCCGCACTCACATGATGAAAGTAGCTGAAATCCGCGCTGTAAGAGTAGAAGCAGAGCCCGACATGCGCTTCCATTTCGGACATGAGCAGCTCTTTCGCGCGCAGGTCGGCGGCGAGTTCCGCTTCGTGCGTGATGTCGAGCGATGCGCAAAGGATCGCTCGCGTGCCGCCGCGGCCGTCGTCAATCGGGATCAGGCGCGATTGCCACGTCTTCGGCACGCCGGCCGTCGTCGGACACGATCCCACGAATGCGCTGCGCGAGCCGTTGAGCGCGGCGTCGAACGCGTTGCGGGCGGTATTCGCCTCATCGCCGGACCAGAAGCCGAGCCAGTTCGCGCCGGCGAGTTGTTCGGGCCTGCTCGCCTGCATCAGTTCGGCGCCATATTCGGAGATGCGCAACATGCGGCCGTCGGCGTCGAGCAGCTTCAGGCATTCGCGGTTGGCGTCGAGCAGGGCTTTGGCGAGCGCCGATGTCGCGTTCGCGCGCGCATGGTCACGTCGCGCGTGACGCAGCCCCGCCATGAGCACGAGCATGGCAGCGCCCGCGCCGATGCAGAAGGCCGCTTCCTCCGATACCGATGCCAGCGCGAACCAGGCCAGCGCCCACGCGCCCACGGCTGCGAGAAAAATCTGCGCGACGCTCGCGAGCGGCAGCGCCGCGGCGCTTCTCGTGCGCGTCGAGAGGAAGAACGACAGGAAACCCTGGTTACGGGCGGACGACGGGCTTCGCGGTGTATCGCCGCGAAAAGGGATGGCTGCCGAAGCTCCGGGACGAGTGGTTTGAGACATGTGCAGGCGATACCGACGTGCGGTGGACGAGCAGCCGCTCGGCCCGAAGTGGCCGAGAGAGGCTATAGCTGGTTTACGTCGCGAAGGCGCGATGCTTTAGGGTGATCGCGCGAAGGATCGGCGGCAGCGCCGATCCTTTTCCACACGGGGCCGCTTCACTGCGCCGCGTTCCACGTATGCGCGGTCGTGCGCCACTGTCCGTCGCTGCTCCTGGTCATCACCTTGAGCAGCACGCCCTGGTACTGCGTCTTCTTGCCGTCCTTATCGGCGACGGCGGTCCAGTTGGCGGTCTCGTACATGACGTTGCCGACGCGGCGCGCATGAACCACATCCGTCGTGTGGTGGCCGACGCCTGCCTTGAAATAGCCGTCGAACAGTTTTTCGATATCGGCGCGGCCCTTGACCGTCTTGCCATTTCCCGGCGATACCACCGCGTTCTCGTCATACAGCGAGGCGAGCTTTTTCGCGTCCCCGCTGTTGAACGTCTTGTCCCAGGCCGCGTTGGCCTTTTCCACTGTCGCGTCTTCCGCGGCATGCACGGAATACGGCGCGGCCACGAACAGCGCTGCGCAGGCGCTCAGGCACGCAATCGTCTTCTTCATCGCTTGTCTCCATGATTGTTTCGTCGTACGTAGAAGTACCGACAATGCGAGACGCTGCCGTAAGCGGCGTGCGGCGATGCCTGCAGTCTGTTGGCGCACGAAGTATAGAAAGCGCGCAACGGGGTAAGCAATTAAGGGAAGTTCGAGGCATGAACGTTCGCACGGCACGCACGGGACTTGCGCGTGCTGGCGATGCTGCGCGGCTACTCCTGATAGACCGCCGACAGCACGTTTTCCGCATCCGCCTGCGCGTTGTCCAGTTGCACGAGGCTCGCATGACGCGCGCCGAGCGGATCGCGATTGATGATCGCGGTGAGGATGGCCTTGTGACGGGGCAGCGAGAGCGCGTGCGTGTCCGGATGCCGGCTCGTCAGCTTGATCGACTCCGACAGCGCGAGCGACAGCATATGCCCGATGTACGTCAGCATGTCGTTGTGCGTCGCCGACATGATCGCGCGATGAAAGTCGAGGTCGGGTGCGAGCAGCGCTTCGGGCGTGTCGGCATGTGACATGCGCTCGAAGGCATCGCGAATGCGCGCGAGGTCGTCGTCCGTTGCGTTCGATGCCGCGAGCGCCGCCGCAGCCGGCTCGATGATTCTCCGCACGACCAGCAGCGAGCGGAAGAACGCGCCTTCGTTCACGCTGTTCATGGTCCAGAAGAGCACATCGGGATCGAGCATGTGCCATTCGTCGCGCGGCCGCACGATGCTGCCGAGGCGCGGCTTCGACAGCACGAGTCCCTTCGCGACCAGCACGCGCGTCGCTTCGCGCAGCACGGGACGGCTCACGCCATAGGCCTCGCACAGCTTGGCTTCCGCGGGCAACCGCTCGCCCGGTGCGAGCCTGCCGCTCACGATTTCGATGCCGAGCTCCTGCACGATGCGCGCGTGCATGCTCTTGCGGGGCAAGGGATGGCGATAGTCCATGCCGTTCCTCAGCGCGGGGCCGCGCGATGACCGAACGCGCGCTGCGAGAGGCAGAACACGAGCAGCAGCGCGCCTACCGCGATCTTCGTCCACCAGGAACTGAGCGAGCCGTCGAACGAGATCAGCGTCTGAATGATGCCGAGCAACAGCACGCCGAAGAGCGTGCCGATCACATAGCCGACACCGCCCGTCAACAGCGTGCCGCCGATGACGACGGAGGCGATTGCATCGAGTTCGAGCCCCATCGCGTGCAGGCCGTATCCCGACAGCATGTAGAACGTGAACAGCACGCCGCCGAGCGCCGAGCAGAAACCCGATAACGCATACGCGCCGATGGTCGCGCCGTGCACCGGCAGGCCCATCAGCAGCGCGGAGTGCGGATTGCCGCCGACCGCATAGATGGAGCGGCCGAACGGCGTGTAATGCGCGACGAACACGGCGATGGCGAGGACCACGAGCGCAATGACCGCCCCGATGGACAGCGATGCATCGCTCGTCACCGGTATGCGGATCTGCGATACGGCCGCATACCACGGATGCGTGATGCTGATCGAATCGATGCTGATCAGATAGCACAGCCCGCGTGCGAGGAACATGCCGGCGAGCGTCACGATGAACGGCTGCAGCCTGAAGCGCGCGATCAGCCAGCCCATGAACGTGCCGAATGCGGTGCCCATCGCGAGGACAAGCGGAATGACCACGAGCGGATGCCAGCCCGCCTTCTCGACGAGCGCAGCGGAGACCATCGTGGTCAGCGCGATGACCGATCCCACGGACAGGTCGATGCCGCCCGACAGAATCACGAAGGTCTGTCCGACGGCGACGACGATCAGGAACGCGTTGTCGATCAGCAGATTGAGAAAGACCTGCGGCGAGAGAAAGCCCGTGTACATCGTCGAGCCGAGCACCGAGACGGCGATGAACAGGGCGATCGTCGCGGCGAGCGGCAAATAGCGGTTCTGCGCGCAATTGCGTCGCGGCGTGCCGCTGCCGTGATTCGGCGCGATCGGCACACTCGGCGGCTTTGGCAAGCGCGAATTCATTAGTGAACCTCACGATCGGAAGTGGCGGGGCGGCGCGCGAACTTCGCGACGGCGGCGCGGAATTCGCCAGATTGCAGCATCATCACCGCGAACACGACGACCGCCTTCACGACGAGATTCACTTCGGGCGGCACGCCCAGCGAGTAGATGAGATACGTGAGCGTCTGGATGATGAGCGCCCCGATCACGCTGCCCGCCAGCGTGAAACGTCCGCCCGTGAGCGCCGTGCCGCCGAGCGTGACGGCGAGGATCGCATCGAGTTCGAGCAGCAGGCCGGCGTTGTTGCCATCGGCGCTCTTCACGTTGGAACTGATGAGTATGCCCGCGACGCCCGCACAGAGGCCGCTGAACGCGTAGGCGCCGAGCGTGAGCCGCCGCGCCTGCACGCCTGCGACGCGCGCGGCAGTCGGATTGATGCCGACGGCCTGAAGAAACAGCCCGAGCGCCGTGCGCGTGATGGCGAGATAGAGCAGCACGAACACGAGCGCGACGATCAGGATCGACACTGGCAGGCCGAGAAAATATCCGCCGCCGAAGAAGAAATACGGGGAATAGTAGATCGTGATGATCTGACCGCTCGTGATGAGCTGCGCGATGCCGCGTCCCGCAACCATGAGGATCAATGTCGCGATGATCGGCTGCATGCCCGCGCGCGCCACGAGCAGGCCGTTCCACACGCCGCACAGCAACGCGACGCCGAGCGCCGCCAGCAGCACGACGGGCAATGGAAAGCGCGTGACGTTGCCCGCAATCGAGCCGCCGATGGCCCACGCGGCCACCGCACCGGCAATGGCGACGATCGCGCCCACGGAAATGTCGATGCCGCGCGTCGCGATCACGATCGTCATGCCGAGCGACACGACCGCGAGCGGCGCCGCGCGATTGAGAATGTCGATGAGACTGCCGTACAAATGGCCGTCGCGCCATTCGATATGCAGAAAGCCGGGGTTGAACGCCGCGTTCAGCGCAAGCAGCAGCGCAAGCGTGACAACGGGCCAGCCGAGCCGATGTTCGAGCGCCGAGCGTAGCGCGTTGGGTCGCACGGACTCATCCATGTTCCGCTCCGATCATTTCGCATACGGTGTCCTCGCTCGTGCCTGCCGGCAGTTCGCCGACCTTGCGCCGGTCGCGCAGCACGACGATTCGATTGGCAATCCGAACGACCTCCGATATCTCCGACGAGATGAAAAGCACCGCCATTCCGGTCGATGCGAGCCGCAGGATCTCGTCCATGATTTCCTGTTTCGCCGCGACGTCGATGCCGCGCGTGGGTTCGTCGAGGATCAACAGGCGCGGTTCGGTCGCGAGCCATCGGGCAATGAGCGCCTTCTGCTGATTGCCGCCCGACAGAAGGCCGATCGGCATGTCGAGCGTCGCGGCCTTGATGCCGAGCGCGCGCACGAAGCGTTCGGCAAGCGCATTCTGCTCCGCGCGCGAGAGGCAGCGCCGCGCGCCGAGCCGCGCCTGCAGCGCGAGTGCGATGTTCTCGCGCAGCGACAGCTCCGCGACGATGCCATCGGCCTTGCGCTCTTCCGGGCAGAACGCGAGACCGTGCCGGATCGCGTGGGCGGGCGTCGTGAATTCGACCGGGACGCCGTCGATGCGCAGTTCGCCCTGGTCGGGCTTTTCCAGGCCGAACAACAGTCTCGCAAGCTCCGTGCGTCCGGAGCCGAGCAGGCCCGCCACACCGACGACCTCACCCGCGCGCACGCGCAGGTCGAGCGGCTGCAATTGCCCGGTCTGCCCGAGGCGCGATGCATCGAGAAGGACATCGTCGGTGGATGCGGTATCGGCTTCTTCGGGCGGCGCTTGCCGCGCTTGTGCGGCGGCCAGTTCGCGGCCGAGCATCGCGGCGATCAGCGCTTGCGTGTTCAGTTCGCTCGCAGGCCATGCGCCGACGAGGCGGCTGTTGCGCAACACGGTGATGCGGTCCGAGATCGCATAGACCTGGTTCAGAAAGTGCGTGACGAAGAGAATCGCGATGCCTTGTGCGCGCAAGCGGCGCAGCACGTCGAAGAGAAGGCGCACTTCGTCTTCGTCGAGACTCGACGTCGGTTCGTCTAGGATCAGCACTTTCGATGACAGCTTCAACGCACGCGCGATCGCCACCATCTGCTGGACCGCGACGGAGTAGCTCGTGAGCAGGCGCGTCACATCGATATCGAGGCCGATGCGCGCGAGCAACTCGCGAGCCTCCCGATTCGTCGCGTCCCAATCGATGCGATACGCGTGCAACGCGCCGCGTCGCGGAAACGATCCGCTGAAAATGTTCTCGGCGACGGACAGGTTAGGGCAGAGATTCACTTCCTGATAGACCGTGCTGATGCCGAGCCGCTGCGCCTCCTGCGGCGAACCGGGGCGAATGGCGCGGCCATCGAGCAGGATCTCGCCCGCGTCGAGACTGACGACGCCGGTGAGCACCTTGATGAGCGTCGACTTGCCCGCGCCGTTCTGTCCCATGAGCGCGTGAACCTCGCCCGGATACAGGGTTAGATTCACGCCCGCCAAGGCGTGCACGCCGGCGAAGCGCTTGTCGATGCCGCGCAGTTCGAGTACGGGCGCGGCGTCCGTCGGCCTTGGCGATGTCATCGTCGCTCAGTACTTGCGGTTGGGGAATTCCTTCGCCGCGACTTCCATCGGGAAGATGCCTTCCTGAGTCACGATGCGCTTCTGCACGGGCTTGCCTGCCTTGATGTCCTTCACCACCGCCATCAATTGCGGCCCCAGCAGCGGACTGCATTCGACGGACACGTTCAGCTTGCCGGCCATCATCGCTTCGAACGCGCCCTTCACGCCATCGACGGAAATGATGATGATGTCCTTGCCCGGCTTCATGCCGGCTTCTTCGATCGCCTGAATGGCGCCGATGGCCATGTCGTCGTTGTGCGCGTAGAGCACGTTGATTTTCTTGCCGTCGGCCTTGAGGAATGCCTCCATGACCTCCTTGCCTTTCGCGCGCGTGAAGTCGCCGGTCTGCGAGCGAATGATCTTGTACTTCGGGTCCGCCTTGATGATTTCCTCGAAACCCTTCTTGCGATCGATGGCGGGCGCGGAGCCGACCGTGCCTTGCAGCTCGACGATATTCACCGGCCCCGCGTTGTCCTTCATCTTGTTGACGAGCCAGCGGCCCGCCTTGCGACCTTCCTCGGTGAAGTCCGAGCCGATGAACGTCACATAGAGCGATTCGTCCTTGCTGCTGATCGCGCGATCGGTCAGCACGACGGGAATCTTCGCGTTCTTCGCTTCGATGAGCACGGTGTCCCATCCCGTCTCGACAACCGGCGAAAACGCGATGACGTCCACGCGCTGCGCAATGTACGAGCGGATCGCCTTGATCTGGTTCTCCTGCTTCTGCTGCGCGTCGGAGAACTTCAGGTCGATGCCCGCGTCCTTCGCGCTCGACTTGATCGACTGAGTATTCGCGGTGCGCCATTCGCTCTCGGCCCCGACCTGCGCGAAGCCGAGCACGATAGGTTTCTGCGCGAAGCTCAGGGCCGGCAGCATTCCGCTCAACGAGGCAGCGGCCATCGCGGCCAATACGGTGCGGCGTCTCATCGGTGTTTCCTCCATTCGTACGCTGTCGATTTTTTTGGTCTTCGAATGCTCGTGGAATGCACGTCTGAATCTCGGATTCTCGATCTCGTAGCCGCTTGCGTGACCTTTGTTCTCGCTATGTGGGTTGCTCGATCCACGACGGCGCGGCGATGAGATAGATAGACTATATGAATGTCTTCAAGCGGTTTTTATTGATGTAAACCCGCTCAGTGGTGGACATAGTCTGACGATCTGTGTGATTGCTCGCCAACCATGCAGACGAAAAAAACCCGCCGGGATTCGGCGGGTTTCTTGCACGACGAGTCCGGCGCGAAGCCGGACCCGCTGAATCAGTAAGTTCCGGCCGGCGGGCGCTGGCTGGTCGAAATGATGTACGGCGCTTCAGTACTGAGTTCGACGCGAAGCTCTCCCACGGACAGCACATCGCCCTTGGGTGCGGCGCTGCCGTTCACGCGAACGAACGACACCGCATACTCACGGCCGTTGCCCGACCCGATCTTCAGCAGCGCCGTGGTTGCCGGAAACTCCAGCGTCACCATGCCGTGATGCGCCGCACCTGCGATTTCGAACGCACCGACCGTTCCGAGGAAATGCTTGGAACGCACTTCATCGATATCGACGCCTTCGGGCAGGTTCAGATAGACGTTGTAGAAGTAACCGCCGGCCGCGCCTGCGGTCGTCAGCATCACATCGTCCAGCACGATCTTGACGGACTTGTACTGGCTCGACTTGCCGGGCGCGAGCGATGCCGCATTGGACGCGCCGCGCGCTGCCGCTTCGAAGCCTTCGGCAGTCGCCGACAGAAGATCCTGCAGCGGCTTAGCCGAATTCGCTTCGCCGATCACGCGCGCACTCACCGACTGTTCGCGGAGCACGAGTCCCTTCACGCCGCCGATCGACCGGCGTCCGTTTGCAATGTTACGGGCCGCCGTTGCAGCGAACGTCGCGATCGGCGGACGGGCGCGAATCTGTGCAACCTGCGCCTGCACGCGGATGATGCGGCCGGTTTGCGCCGACGGCGGCATCGTCGTGGGACGGGTCGTATCAGCATAGTCGTAACCGAGCCGCGAGCGGTTCGAGTACGTCTGTTCCTTGTTGATGGTCAGGCCCGGCGCATACGTGAACGTGCCGGCCCAGTACGGATCGGTCGGCGGCGGCATGGTGCGGCCATCGGGCAGCGCCCATGCATGCCAGAGGCGGTTGACGTTCGCGTGATGCAGATAGAAGATCGGATCGCGCGGGGACTGCATCGTCGCCATCGCATTACCGATGATGTTGTGCACGGGGTTGTGCGGCGCGCTTTCAAACTTCTCCTCGAAAGAGTTCGCGGTGCCGCGCTGAAAATTCACGACCGAGTACGAGAACGGCGACAGGTCCAGCGCGTTATAGACGTTCGTGTTCAGACGCGGACAGTACAGCGGGTTGCCGCTTGCATTGTCGGTGAATTCGCTCGGGATATGCGGGTTCTTGAACCAGTCCCAATACGGCAGGGTGAACGACGCATCGCCGGTGATGCGCTTCATCTGCTGCTCGAGATAGTACAGATAGCCGCGGTGCCACGCGAGGAAATAGGGTGCGCGGTGCGGGCAATAATTCGCATGCACATTCGTCCAGTATTGCCACGAGTTCGGATCGTTGGCATTGGTATTGGCCATCATGGAGCGCACGCAGTTCAGAAACGACGCGTAGTGCGGGGTTTGCTTGTACTGCTGCCACTCCACGCGGACTACGTTGGTCGCCGCAACTGCCATATAGGGAAACGCAGCCCATGAAAGCGTCGATGCAGCGCCGCCGAGGAAGGCTCGTCGGGTAATTTTTAGGCGGCTCAAGATATTCTCCGGTACATAGTACGACGAATTAAGCGGGTCACGATCAATCCATGCGAAGCCGGCGATCCGGTAAGTGACCGCTTCTTCGATGCTCGTGCTGGGTGACGAACGGGAGACCGTGGCGACGAACAACGTGTGCCTTTACAGTCAGGCCATCGAGAAAGGAACGCGTGCCTTGCAGTCGATATGCGTCGTGGGTTGTCAGAAAGGAATGTACGCCGATCAGTCGTCCTTTTATCGTGCGCTTCCGCACGTAAATATCCGACTAATGTCGTTTATACATGTGTTGTCGCACAGTGACTACAGCGGCGCTTCCGATTGCAGCTAATCGCGTGCCACGAGCAGATCGAATGCATTAGTAATTCACTGAAATCCGCTCGTCATTTGATAATTGTCTGCGGAATAAGCGATGGAAATAACGCAGTCGGAGCGGCGCAGTTCAGGAGAACGATGATGTCGATCGGCAAAGGCCTTGTGAAAGCAGTACTGGATTGTCTTCCGGACCGCGTATTCTTGAGCATAGCGCACAGACGCAAGGTCGGCAGATTTCCAAACATCAGCCATCCGAGAACGTTCAATGAAAAGATACTTCATCGCTGTCTTTATCCCGATGCACGTTTCGTCGATCTGACCGACAAGCTGACCGTGCGCGACTACGTGCGTCGCAAGGTCGGCGAGCAATATCTGATACCGCTGATCGCGACGCCGCCCGCATTCACGCGTGAAGTGTTCGATGCATTGCCGCGCGCCTTCGTGATGAAAGCGAATCACGGCAGCGGTTTCGTCGAAGTCGTGCGCGACAAGTCGAAGACATCGTTCGACGAATTGCAGCGCCTTGCGCAACGCTGGCTTGCAACGGACTTCTATCGCGTGGCGCGCGAACGTCACTATCGGACTATCAAGCCTCGCATCTATTTCGAGCAATTGCTGATCGAGTCCAACGAAGACATTCCGGCCGACATCAAGATTCATTGCTTTTTCAGCGACGGTCAGGCGAGGCCGACCATTTATATCGCGGTGATTTCGGATCGTTTCGGCGAGCATCCGCGTGGCGACATGTACGACGGAGAGTGGAATCGTCTGGATGTCGCCATCGGGCACTATCCGCGCAGTCCGCAGCCCGCGCCGCGTCCTGCAAATCTCGATGCGCTGTTATCGGTTGCCACGTCGCTTGCGGAAGGCTTCGAGTATGTGCGCGTCGATCTTTACGCGCCGAGCGACAAGATTTATTTCGGCGAATTGACTTTTACGCCGGGCGCGGGCGTCTTTCCGATGGACCCGGAGCATCTCGACTATGAATGGGGCCGCTTGATGAACCGGCCCTTCATGCAAGGCGCGCGCGCATAGAGGGCTCGATTCAGCATGCGGCGAACACGCGGCGTCGCCGCGCCACCATGTCGCCAGCGCGGCGGGGCGCCGTGTTGAACACGACGCCGGCCACGTTGGCGCCGCTTCGCTGAAGCACGCTGACCGCGTCATCGATCTCTTCTTCGCTGCGCGGGCCAGGGCGCGCGACGACGATCGTCGAGCCGCCAAGCGCGGCTACGGTGCTCGCATCGTCGAACGCGAGTATTGCAGGCGTATCGATGATGATGAGGTCGTAAGCGGGCGACAGCTCTCGCAGCAGTTCCTGCAAGCGCCCGTTCGCGAGCAGTTCGGAGGGATCGGCGAGCGTGCCGCCTGCGGTCATCACATGGAGGCCCGGGACATCGACGGGACGAACCGCGGCCGTCGCGTCCGTTCTGCCGGCAAGCCAATGCGCCAGTCCCGCGCCGGGGGGCAATCCGAACAACGATGCGACGCGACCGTGGCGCAAGTCCGCATCGATCAGCAACACGCGCTTGCCGGCTCGCGCGTTGACGCCTGCGAGATTGGCTGCGATGAACGTCTTGCCGACGCCTGCGGTCGGCCCCGTGACAACGAGCACGTTGGACCCACTGCGATCCGCCGCGAGCGCCGAGCGTTGTCTTCTTCCAAAGCGAGAGTGTTCGATCTGCATGATCACGAAGCGCTCCTCGGTGGATGGTGTCGATGCAATTCGCGAAACGCACGATCGGACGCTTTCGCGCCGCTGCGGCCTTCGCGGAAATCAGCGTAGTACGCCGAATTGCATATGGACAAGCGCCGTCGAAATGCGTTCGTGACTTTCGCTTTTCATCCGCTGCCCGAGCGCCTAAAACAGGAACAGGGCCGACTTCCTGCCATTGAGTCGGCGCGGGCGGACGTCGCTCGAACGCGAATTAATCGATTAGGAAAACGACGCCCGAACGTTCGATCATCGACGGATGAGGGCGGAAATGAGCTATCAACTGGAAGGCAGCATTCTCGAAGTATGCGAATGCAAGGTGCTGTGTCCTTGCTGGATCGGAGAAGATCCCGACAACGGCACGTGCCGTAGCGCGCTGGCTTATCACTATGAAAAAGGCGTGATCGACGGCGTCGACGTGTCGGGCGTCACGGTCGCATTCGCCGCGTTCATTCCGGGCAACGTGCTCGAGGGGAACTGGCGCGTTGCAATGTTCGTCGATGACAGGGCGACCGATGCGCAATTCGATGCGCTCCTGAGCGTGCATCGCGGAGAACGCGGCGGGCCGCTCGCTGAACTCGTGAAACTCATTGGCGAAGTCGTCGCGGTCGAACGCGCGCCTATCGAATTCACCGTGCAGGACGGCAAGGGCAGGCTGACCGTCGGAAAGACGATCGATGCCGAAATGGAGCCTTATCGCGGCCCCACAGGCGAACCGACAAAACTCGTCGAAAGCATCTTCTCGACGATACCCGGCTCGCCTGCCTACGTCGCCAAAGCGAACGTGTTCCGCCTGAAGGACGAAAAGCTCGGCATCGACCTTTCGCTAACAGGGCATAACGCCATTCAAGGCTCGTTCAGCTTCGCGTCATAGCGTCGGACGAAGCGTGGCCCGGATGCATAACGACGCGCGCACACGGCTGTTCGCACCGATCTTCGCTGCATTGGTGGCGAGCGCATGGGTCGTCCTCTGGGCATGGGGCGCGGGACCCTATGCACGCTATGTGCGCCACGCGAGCTGGTCTGACTTGCCGGGTGTGGCGGCGTTATGCCAATCCATTCCGGGTGCGAATCTGCTGTTCGACGCATTGCTGCATAGCGCAGCGTGGTTGTTGATGATCGCCGCAATGATGCTGCCCACTATCTTTCCCCTGCTAACGAGCTTTAGACGGCTCACGGCGGCTCGTTCGGACAGACGTGCGCTATTCGCTTTGCTCGTGTCGGGTTACGCGAGCGCATGGGCGTTGTTCGGCCTGGTCGCGCACGGTTTGGATGCGGCCCTGCATCGGCTTGCGGAAAGCGCGCCGGTGATAACGCTGTATGCGTGGCTCCTCGGCGCGGGTGTCGTCGGGCTGGCGGGTGCTTATCAATTCACGCGCATCAAGTATCGATGCCTCGAGAAGTGCCGCTCGCCGCTCATGTTCGTGATGGAGCATTGGACGGGCCGCAATGCCGGCCGCAACAGCTTCGCGCTGGGCGTGAGTCATGGTGCGTTTTGCGTCGGCTGTTGCTGGACGCTGATGCTGCTGATGTTCGCGGTCGGCACGGGAAGCATCGGGTGGATGCTCGCCTTAGGCGCGGCGATGGCGGCTGAAAAAAACCTGCCGCAGGGACGAATCATCGGCCGCACGCTTGGCGTCGCGTTGATCGGGTGGGCCGCGTGGATGATCGCGCCGCACATGCTTTGACGCACCGAAACAAGGCAATCGTGCACGCTTTTGGTTCGATTGGAGAGCTCTAAAGAAAACTTCCAAGGCGGGATTCTTTTTCTTTAGACATTTGTGAACTTTTCATGCGAAAGTATTTCGTAAGCATTGGCGCGCCGACAAGCCGAGGCGCGTTGCCAATCTTTGATGAGAGACAACGCATGAATAGACCCAAACGGATGCTCCTCGAAAATATTGCGTGGGCTCGCGAGGCCGCGCATGCGGACCCGCAGTTCTTTCCGAGACTCGCGCAAGGGCAAAGCCCCAAAGTGCTATGGATCGGCTGCTCCGACAGCCGCGTTCCGGCGGAAACCGTCACGAACGCGAATCCTGGCGATCTCTTCGTCCACCGAAATATTGCCAACCTGTTTTCGCCGACCGATGACAACACGATGAGCGTACTGGAGTACGCGGTGCGCGTGCTGAAGGTCGATCACGTGATCGTGTGCGGGCACTATGGATGCGGCGGCGTGCGCGCCTCGCTGCTGCCGCTGTCGAATGAATTGCCGCACGTGAACCGGCGCATTGCGCCGTTATGTGCGCTGGGTGAGCGTCATCGAAAGGAACTGGACGCGTTTTCCGAACTCGATGCGCGCGCCAATCGTCTCGCCGAACTGAACGTGCTGGAGCAAGTGCGCCTGTTGCGCGAGTCGCCGGTCGTTTCCGGCCGGGACACGCCGCCGCTCGTGCACGGCTGGATCTTCGGGCTGCATGACGGCCGCATCAACGTGCTGTCCTCAGGCTATGAGGACGAAGCGACGCCCGATACGCGCCTCACCGTGCAAGCCGGCATCTGCGAAGCGGTCGAATCACCCGGCCGATAACCGACTCACCTTCTTTGGCTTTTTCCTGCATGCGACGTGGTTCGGATCATGTTGCAGGCATCACCTCGCCTCAAGAAACCATGAACTCAATAAAACGCCTGACTCATTTTCCGCGCGATATTTTCGCGGGCACGGTCGTCTTTCTCGTCGCCATGCCACTGTGTCTCGGCATCGCCAATGCATCCGGCGTCGATGCCTTCGCGGGCCTCTTGTCCGGCATCATCGGCGGTCTCGTCGTCGCGTTGCTGAGCGGTTCGCACCTGAGCGTCAGTGGCCCTGCGGCCGGGCTCATCGTGATCGTCGTCGATGGCATCGCGGGGCTCGGCAGCTTCTCCTCGTTCCTGCTCGCGGTGCTATTGTCGGGCGCGATTCAGTTCGGTTTCGGCATGCTCAAAGCAGGGCGCTTCGCGGCCTACGTGCCGTCCTCGGTCATCAAGGGAATGCTTGCCGCAATCGGCCTCTTGCTCGTCATTAAACAGATACCGCTTGCCGCAGGCTTCGCGAACGTCGGCGCGCAAGGCGAGAGCGGTGCGGGCATGATCGATACCTCGTTCGGCGCGATGTCCATCGCCGCGTGCTTCGTCGCGCTCGTCTCTCTCGCGATGCTCGCTGCGTGGGAAACGCGCGCGCTGCGCCGCTTCGCACTCGTGCGCGCGGTGCCGGCTCCGCTTGCCGTCGTTGCGTTCGGCATCGGCGTGACGTTGCTGCTCGACGTCATTGCGCCGGGGTTTGCGCCGCCCGCGCAGCATCGCGTCGCATTGCCTTCGATGCAAACGTTTGCCTCTTTCACCGATGCGCTCTCGTTGCCCGATCTCTCTCAGTTCGTCAATCCCGACGTGTGGCGGCTCGCATTGACGCTTGCCATCGTCGCCAGCCTAGAGACGTTGTTGTGCCTCGAAGCCGTGGAGCAGATCGATCCGAAGAAGCGCGCGGCGCAGCCGGATCGCGAGCTGAAGGCGCAAGGCATCGGCAACATGATGGCGGGCGCAATTGGCGCGCTGCCGATCACGTCGGTGATCGTGCGAAGTTCGGCCAACGTTCATGCGGGCGCGCAAAGCCGCTGGTCGTCGTTCATTCATGGCGTGCTGCTGCTGGCGAGTGTTTTCGCGCTGACGAGCATCATCAATCTGATCCCGCTCGCGTGTCTCGCTGCGATCCTGATCTTCACGGGACTCAAGCTCGCGAAGCCGTCGCTGTTCGCGGCGGTCGCGAAGCAGGGTATCGAGCGCTTCGCGCCGTTCATCGTGACCATCGCGGGCGTGTTGCTGACGGATCTGCTGATGGGCATTCTGCTGGGCATCGCGTGCAGCCTCGCGCTTGCCGTGCGTGCGAATCTGAGAAGGCCGATCACCGTCGCGCAGCATGATGACCACTACCTGTTGTCCTTCCGCAAGGACGTCTCGTTCCTCGGCAAGGTGTCGCTCCGGCAGCATCTGCACGCGATTCCCGACGGGGCAACCGTCATCTTCGATGCCTCGCGCGCAGATTACATCGACCCCGACGTGCGCGAAATCATCGAGCAGTTCATGGCCGATGCGCCCGCGCGGCGCATGCATGTGGAATGCCGCCAGATGCCGCGTGCGGGCGCGGAACCGGTGAAAAGCGGCTGGTTCGGACTGACGCGGCAGCGGGGGAGTTGAGGCCGCGCTATTCGAAAGGCTTCACGGAATCCGATAGCTGCCCGTCTTCTTGCCGATGTAGTTATACGTGCCCTTGTCGGAGGGCAGGGCGACTACTTGCTCCCAGTCGAACTGCCCTTGTATGCCCTTGTATTTTCCGGTGCCGGAGCTGAGCGTTCCCTTTCCTTTCGGCGAGCCTCCCTGGTACGTGTAAGTTTCGATGAACTTGTCGCCGTCCTTGTCCGAGTAGACACAATATCCCGTTGCCGAGCCGGCGCTAAAGCCCGCCTCGACGCAACGCGCGGTGACGTTCTGCATCAGCGGGGACTTGTTGTTGTTCGTCATCAGCAGCGTGGATTCGAAGAGGAAGACGGCGTCATCGCCGCTGACGGTGAGGTTGCGCACATCCGCGCCGGACGCGGTGTAAGTCGCCTCGATCGTGCCTTGCTTCGGAACCGACTGACACCACGCGAGCGATGTCCACATTGCTGCGGCGACGCCCGCCATGCTGAAAGTCAGAAATCTGCCTGAAGGGCTGGTGCTCCACATGATCAACCTCCACCTTTTTATCTCCGATATGCGGGTGAATCGAACAGGTGTGCGGCAGCGGAAGGGGCGGTCAGAGGCGATGGCGAATGCTTCGCGCACCGAACTATCTGAATCGGTGTGTAGTTATAAAAGGGCTTTCCTGCGCTAGACGGCACACTCACGTTTTATAGAATTTTCGCCCTGAAAGGTCTAGTACAAATTCTCGACAGTCGATAGTTCGACTGAATAATATGAATGCGCCGTCATCGCCGGGCAACCGGCATGCTGTGCTGCAACAACGCGCGAAGGTTGCCGCGCCACGGCTGCGAATGTTGCCGGTTGGCGAGCCATTGCGCCGCGAAGGTATAACCGTCTCTCATACCCCTATCGCAAATCGTCAATATTAGGGCGGCCGTATTTTAGCTAGATTCGCTAGTTAGTACGAAAGCCGCACTGGACGAAAACATACAAGGGGACGAGATCGATGAATCAGGAAGCACGCCCGCAGGCAATGCGGGTCGCCATTGTGACGGGCGCGGGAAGCGGCATCGGCAGCGCGACGGTGCACGCGCTCGCCGACGATGGCTGGCATGTCGCGCTCGCGGGCCGTTGACGGGACGCGCTCGATGCCGTCATCCGCAGCTACGCGGAGCGTCACCCGCAAGCCGCCGACCGCCTGCTCGCCATCGCCACCGATGTCGCCGATTCCGCATCGGTGCAACATCTCTTCGAAACGGTGCAGCGCCGCTTCGGCCGGCTCGATCTGCTCTTCAACAACGCAGGCATCGGCGTGGAAGGCGTATCGGTAGAAGATCTGTCGATCGAGCGCTTCAGAAACATGCTCGATATCAACGTCACCGGGACACTGCTGTGCACGCAGGCCGCGTTTCGTCAGATGCGAGCACAAGAGCCGGGCGGCGGCCGGATCATCAATAACGGCTCCCTGTCGGCGCATACGCCGCGTCTTCATTCCGCCGATTACACCGCGAGCAAGCATGCGGTGAGCGGCCTCACGAAAGCATGCGCGCTCGATGGCCGCAAATACGACATCGCCGTGTGCCAGATCGATTTCGGCAACGTGCTGACGGAAATGGCCGCGAAGATGCAGGGCGGCGTGCTGCAGGCAAACGGCGAACGCGCGCCAGAACCGACAATGGACCTGACGCATGCGGCGCGCTCGGTCGCCCATATGGCGAGCCTGCCGCTCGAAGCGAACGTTCAGTTCATGACCGTCATGGCGACGAAGATGCCGTTCATCGGACGCGGCTGAAGCACCCGGCATCACAGACTAAAACAATCATTCGACGGAGACACACCATGCTCGATACCCTCGCGGACGTCGGCTCTATAGCCAGCGCGCCCGATGAAGCGCGCATCTTCAACAAGGTGACGTGGCGCATCGTCCCGCTCATTCTCGCGTGCTTCGTGGCGGCTTATCTGGACCGCGTCAACATCAGTTTCGCCAAGCTGCAGATGCAGTCGCAACTCGGCCTGAGCGAAGCGGCATACGGTCTCGGCGCGAGCGTGTTCTTCATCGGCTATCTGCTGTTCGAGATTCCCAGCAACGCGATCATGGTGCGCACCGGCGCGCGGCGCTGGATCGCGCGCATCATGATTTCGTGGGGCCTGGCATCGGCCGCGATGATGTTCGTGCGCGACGAGACGTGGTTCTACATTCTGCGCTTTCTGCTCGGCGCGCTCGAAGCCGGCTTCGTGCCGGGCGTGCTGTACTTCTACACGCAATGGTTTCCGGCCGAGCGGCGCGGACGCATGAACTCGCTGTTCTTCGGCGCCATCGCGCTGTGCGGGATCATCGGCGGACCCATCTCCGGCGGCATCCTCAAGTTCTTCGACGGCGTCAACGGCATGCCCGGATGGCAGTGGCTGTTCCTGCTCGAAGGATTGCCGTCTATTGCGCTCGGCCTGATGGTGCTCTTCGTGCTCGACGACCGCGTCGAGGATGCCAAGTGGCTCACGCCCGCCGAAAAGAGCCTGCTTTCCGCGATCATCGCGCGTGACCGCAAGGTGGACAGCACGCATTCGTTCATGGTCGCGTTGCGCCGGCCGGTGATCTATCTGTTCTCACTGATCTACTTCGGGCTGTGCATGGGCATCTATGGCTTCCTCTTCTGGATGCCGCAGCTCGTGAAAAGCGCGGGCAATAGCGATCCGCTCGTCATCGGTCTCATCACGATGATTCCATATCTCGCCGCGATGGTCGGCACCGTGGTCATCAGCCGCAGCTCCGACCGCACCGGCGAGCGACGCTGGCATCTGACCGGCTGCGCGCTGGCTGCCGCGTTCGGCTATCTGATCAGCGCCGCATGGCCGACGAGCACCGTGCTGCTCGTGCTCGGCCTCAGCATTTCGGCGACGGGGGTCATCGCTTCGTTCGGCATCTTCTGGATGTTCCCGGCGCGCATCCTCACAGGCGCCGCGGCGGCGGCCGGGCTTGCGCTGATCAACTCACTCGGGCAGTTCGGCGGCATCGTCGCGCCGTACATGGTCGGCAAGGTCAAGGACGTGCTCGGCAGCGCGTCGATGGGCCTGTATGCGATCGCCGTCGTCTGCATCTTCACCGCGGCGCTGATCGCGTGGGCCATGCCGCACAAGATCCGTTTCCGCGACGCCCGCACGGCGCGCGCCGAATAAACCCATCCCTCACCGCCGCGCCACGTGAGAACGTGGCGCTGGCCGGCCGCATCGCCTCCCCGCCGCTTTCCAGCAACAAACGCCCCGCTTCGTCAAGTCGCCGCAACAATTCTTTACCGCAAATCGCTCGCTTGCCCTACAATTGCGAACGATTCTCAATTCGCGGCGACGTTCGACCTGCCGTCCTATCATTCAGCACAAGTCAAAGAACAATGTCTCAACGGGTAATCGAAGCGCCGCGCAGCCGGCGCACGGGGGTATCGCGGGCGGCGCGCAGCCTCTTCGTCGGTGTGGTGGGCGTCGCGGCGACGATCGCGGCGCCGGGCGTGGCGATCGCGCAGGAAGCGGCGGCACCGGAATCGGGCGCGGCGGGTTCGTCCACGGTTCTGCCGGCGGTCGTCGTGAAAAGCACGGCGACAACCGACCAGTTGCCCGCGCCGTACGCGGGCGGCCAGGTCGCGCGGGGCGGCGGCATCGGCGTGCTGGGGACATCGAACGTGATGGATCAGCCGTTCAACACGACCAACTACACCGAGCAGGCGATGCAGGACATCCAGGCCCGCACGCTCGGCGATATCGTCGTGAACAACGCGTCGGTGCGTACGCAGCAAAGCAGCGGCGGTTTCGGCGATGTCTTCGAGATTCGCGGCTTCGACGTACAGGCAACCGATGTGGCGCTCAACGGTCTCTACGGCATGGTGTCGGCCGCGAAGATGCCGGTGAATCTCGCCGAGCGCGTGGAGGTGCTGCAAGGGCCCGGCTCGCTGATGTACGGCATGGGACCGTCGGGCAGCATCGGCGGTGCGATCAACATCGTGACGAAGCGCGCCGACGACGAACCGTTGACGCGTCTCACCGCGCTCTACCAGTCGAAGGGACAGTTCGGCGTGGCCGCCGACGTGGGCCGCCGCTTCGGCGATGAAGGGCAGTGGGGCATCCGCGTGAACGGCCAGATCAAGGACGGCCAGACGGGCATCGCGCACGGCAATCAGCTTCAGGGCGATGGCGCCATCGGCCTCGATTATCGCGGCAAGCAGCTGCGCTGGTCTTTCGACGCCTACAACGTCTCCGAGAACACCGATGAAGTCCGCTCGCAGATCGGCTTCGGCACGGCAACCGCAATACCGGCCGCGCCGTCGGGCTATGCGAACCTGTATCCCGGCTCGAAGCTGAAGCTGCGTGATACGGCGGTGGTGACGCGTCTCGAGTACGACATCAATCGCTACGTCACCGTGTATGGCGCAGCGGGCGAGCACTACGGCACGTCCGAGCAGAACTTTCCGTACGCGAGCGGCATGACGGCCGCAGGCGCGTTCAACGTGACCAACGGCTATTACGACGCGTATAACCGCACCAAAACGGTCGATGCCGGCCTGCGCTTTCACTTCGATACATTCGGCGTGAAGCACACGCTTGTCACTGGCGTGACATCGCTGAATCAGGAACAGGGCTATTTCTACGCGCTCGGGTCTCAATCCGTGGCGTCGAGCCTGTATAACCCCACGCCGCTCCTGCCGATGGACGTCGCGCGCGGCGATGCGCAACGCAGCAGCCAATTGCGACTCAACAGCCAGCAGATCATCGATACCATGTCGTTCTTCGACGACCGCCTGCTGCTCACGGGCGGCTTCCGTTGAACAGACCATCGGTCTCGATAACTACGATCCGACGAGCGGCGCGCAGACGAGTTCTATCGACCAGCAAGCGATCACGCCGCTCGCGGGCATCGTGTTCAAGCCGGTGTCGAACATCTCGGTGTACGGCAACTTCACATCCGGCCTCACGAACGGCGACACCGCGCCGGCCGGCACGGCCAACGCGGGGCAGGCGTTCGCGCCGTACAAGTCGAATCAATACGAAGCGGGCGTGAAGGCGGACTGGGGCCGCGTGCTGACATCGATCTCGGTGTTCCAGATCAGCCGGCCGAACGGCGTCACGAATCCGACGACCAACATCTACGGCTACGACGGCAAGACGCGCATACGCGGCCTCGAACTCGCCGCGTATGGCGAAGTGTTCCGCCACCTGCGCCTGATGGCGAGCGCGACGTTCTACGATCCGAAGCTCGAAGGCACCGAAGGCGGCGCGAACGACGGCAACGATCCTGTCGGCGTGCCCAAATTCGCGTTCAATCTCGGCGCGGATTACGACTTGCCGTGGGTTCCGGGACTGAGCGTCAACGGCCGCATCATCCACACGGGCGCGCAGTACTACAACGCCAGCAACACGCTGCGGCTGCCTTCATGGACGCGTTACGACCTCGGCGTGCGCTATGGCATGCGGGTCATCGGCAAGGACGTGATCCTGCGCGCGAACGTCGAGAACCTGTTCGGCAGCCGCTACTGGATTCAGCAAGGCACGTACGTGACGAACGCCGCGCCGCGCACGCTGTTGCTCTCGGCTGAATTCAACTTCTGAGGCTGAAAGCGCAAGAGACTGGCCGATGAAAGCCGCACCCCTGATCTCGCGTATCGTCGCTGCGATGTTCGGCGGCTATGCGCTGGCCGCGCTCACCAGCGTGGCCGCGCTCGCCTTGCCGATCGACAAGACGCAAGCCGTGCTCACCGGCATGCTGCTGAGTTTCATCGTCTATGCCTGCGCGGTGATCTGGGTGTTCGCCGTGCGAAGCGCGATGCGCGCGTGGTGCGGCCTTCTCGTCGGCGCAGCGCCGCTATTGATCGCGGCGGCGAGCGTGTGGCTAGCGGGAAGCGCATCGTGAGACGAGCCGCCGATATCAAGCCGCGCGGCATCCGTCAGACGATGTCCGACCTGCATACGTGGGCGGGCCTGCTCGTCGGCTGGATTCTCTACGCGATGTTTCTGACCGGCACGGTCAGCTACTTCAAGGACGAGACTTCGCAGTGGATGCGCCCTGAAGCGCCGCCGCAACGCGCGACGGTGGATGCGGCACAAGCGGCGCAGCGCGTGGCCGCCACGCTCGGCGCCCTCGCAGCGGGAAGCACGCAATGGAGCTTCGATCTGCCTTCTGATCGCTCGAACGTGATGAGCGCCTTCTGGCGTGTACCGCATGCGACGCCGGGCAAGCGCGCGTTCCAGGAAGGCACCTTCGACGCATCGACTGGACTCCGAACTAAATCGCGCGACACGCTCGGCGGCGAGTTCTTCTATCGCTTCCACTTTCAGTTCTATTACATGCCGCCGCTGTGGGGCCGCTGGATCGCGGGCTTCTGCGCGATGTTCATGCTCGTGGCCATCGTGAGCGGCGTCATCACGCACAAGAAGATTTTCGTCAACTTCTTCACGTTTCGCGGGGGCAAGGGCCAGCGTTCATGGCTCGATGCGCACAACGCGCTCTCGGTGTTCGGCCTGCCATTTCACGCGATGATCACGTACACCGGCCTCGTCACCCTGATGACGCTGTACATGCCGTGGGGCGCGCAGACCGCCTTCAGGACGCCCGCGCAACGCCAGGCGATGACCGCACAGAGGAGCGCATTCATTCAGCCGGGCAAGCCGAGTGGCAAGCCGGCGCCGCTTGCACCCGTCGATGCGATGGTCCGCCAGGCGCAGGCGCGCTGGGGTCAGGACAACGTGGGGCGCGTGACGGTCACGCTTCCCGGCGATGCGGACGCACGCGTCGCCGTATCGCGTGGAGAAGCGGCGCGCGTGTCGATGAGTCCGCAATACATGCTGTTCGATGGCGTCAGCGGCAAGCTGATCGACGTGAAGGAACACGTCGGCGGCGCCGCGCAAACGCGTGGCGTGCTGTATGCGCTGCATCTCGGACGCTTCAGCGATCTGCACTTGCGCTGGCTCTATTTCCTCGTGAGCCTGGGCGGCGCCGCAATGGTCGGCACCGGGCTCGTCATGTGGACCGTCAAGCGCCGTCAGAAGCTGCGCGATCCCGCGCGGCCACATTTCGGGTTCTGGCTCGTCGAGCGATTGAACATCGCGAGCATCGCGGGACTTTCCGTTGCGATGACGGCGTACTTATGGGCGAATCGGCTGCTGCCCGTTGCGATGGGGGATCGCGCGAATGCGGAAGTGAACGTGTTCTTCGCGGTGTGGAGCGCGGCGCTGCTCCATGCGATGACGCGACCGGCGAGACGGGCATGGATCGAATTGCTTGGGCTCGCGGCTGCGTTGCTTGCGCTGCTGCCCCTGCTCAATGCGGTCACGACACAACGGCCGCTGTGGCGCAGCATCGCGGAAGGCGACTGGGTGTTCGCCGGCTTCGAACTGATGCTTTGGGTGTTTGCCGCGCTGCATGGGCTACTCGCGTGGCGCGTTGCGCGTGATCGTCCTCGCGCCGGGGCTTCCACGCGCGATCGAACCGTCGTCATGGATCGTGAACGCGAGAAGGAGAGCGCGTGATGCACGTTGTCGCGTTTCTCTGCTGCGTCGCTTCGTTCGCGTGCCTCGCCCTCGCGATGGAGCGCCACCAGACGCCGCTCACGCGCGCTCATGCGCTCAGCGTCCGCATTGCGGGATGGTGCGGTCTCGCGCTTGCGCTCGTCATCATCGTCGCGCATGAGGGATGGGCAACGGGACTCGTTCGCTATAGCGGAGACACGAGTCTGGGCGCGGGCGTCGTCTATCTCGCGCTGATAGCGTACGAGCGTTTGCGTCCGCGTTAGGCACACCGCATCTGCGCAGTGCGCGTTTTCCCCTAGCGAAACTTCGTTGACGCTCGACCGATCCCGGCCCAGAATTCAGTCATCGCACTGTGATCACAGGTCACAGATTCCGCAGCGCACTGTCAAGCAGAGGACCGGAAACGCATGTCGCCGACACGCTCCGCAACGGATCTTCCCGCGTTGGAACTCGTGGCAAGGGAAACGATGGCCGGTCGCGTCTATGCGCAACTGCGCGAGGCGATCATGACCGGACGCTTCGCGCCGGGCCAGTTATTGAGCCTGCGCAGCGTGGCGGAAGCGGTCGGTTCATCGACGATGCCGGTGCGCGCCGCGCTCACGCGGCTGCAAGCGGAAGGCGCATTGATCGACGGACCGGGCCGCGCGCTGATGGTCCCTCCCATGACGCTGGAACTGCTCGGCGAACTGCGCGACGTGCGCGTGGCACTCGAAGGCGCAGTCGCGAAGCGTGCCGCATCACGCATGACGCGCGCGCATCTCACCGCGCTGCAAGCCGTCTACGACGTGATGGACGCGCATGTCGAAGCGGGCGACGTCCCCGCTTATCTGCGCAGCAATTTCGAATTTCATATCGCCATCTACACGCACGGCGCGAGCGACATCACGCTTGCGACGATCCAGAACCTGTGGATGCGCATCGGTCCGTTCCTGAATCTCGTCGCACCCGACATTCCGCACATGCGGCGTTCGATGACGGCGCATCGCCATATCGTCGAAGCGCTGTGGCGCGGCGATGGCGAAGGCGCGCGCGCGGGCATCGAAGAGGATATCGGCGATGCGGCGGCGGACCTGGCTGAGCGTCTGCAGGGCGTGGAACAAGGCAACGAGGAAAGCAGCACGAAAGGCGGCGCACAGGCGAGCGCCTAGCAGACAACGACTAAAACAATCGGAGACGACGAATGACGGTTCTTCAAATGTTGAAACCGCAGGCGGGCTTGCGCGTGCTCATCACAGGCGGCGCATCGGGCATCGGGCTCGTGATCGCACGGGCTTTCACGGATGCCGGCGCGCGCGTGCATGTCTGCGATGCGAGCCCGGACGCAATCGATGCGCTTGCCAAAGCCGAAGCGGGCGCAGAGTCGAACGCGATCACCGCCACCCACGCCGATGTTTCGGATCGCGAAGCAGTGGAGCGGGTCTTCGCCGACGTGCAAAGCCAGCTAGGCGGCCTCGACGTGCTCGTGAATAACGCCGGCATTGCGGGACCGACGGGCGGTATCGAGGAAATCGACGTGAAGGAGTGGGAAGACACCGTCGACGTCAATCTCAACGCGCAGTTCTACTTCGCGCGGCGCGCGGTGCCGCTCTTGCGCGAGGCGCCGAATGGCGGGGCGATCATCGCGTTGTCGTCGGTGGCGGGCAGGCTCGGCTATGCATTCAGGACGCCGTATGCCGCGACGAAATGGGCCGTGGTCGGCATGGTGAAGAGTCTCGCCATCGAGCTTGGACCGACGAACATCCGCGTCAACGCGATTCAGCCGGGCATCGTGAAAGGTCCGCGCATCGAGCGCGTGATCGCCGCGCGTGCGAAGCAGATGAATCTCTCGTACGAAGACATGGAGAAGCAGTATCTCGCCAAGATTTCGCTGCGCCGCATGACGACGCCCGAAGAAGTCGCGGCCACCACGCTCTTCCTGTGCTCGCCGGCCGGCAGCGGCATCTCGGGACAGGCCATCTCCGTGTGCGGCAACGTCGAAGTGCTTTGATACAAGGAACCAGAGGATCACATGGCAACCAAACGCAAGGTCATCATCACATGCGCGCCGACCGGTGCGATCCACACGCCGTCCATGTCGCCGTATCTTCCGGTGACGCCGCAGGAGATCGGCGATGCGGCGCTCGCTGCCGCCAGGGAAGGCGCGGCGATCCTTCACCTGCACGCGCGCGATCCGAACGACGGTCGTCCGACGCAAGATCCCGCCGTGTTTCAGGAGTTCCTGCCGCGCATCAAGGCGGAGACGGATGCGGTCATCAACATCACCACGGGCGGCAGTCCGCATATGACCGTTGCGGAGCGCCTGAAGCCCGCGCATCACTTCAAGCCGGAAGTCGCCTCGCTCAACATGGGGTCGATGAACTTCGGCCTCTATCCGATGCTCGAGCGCTTCAGGGAACTGAAGCACGACTGGGAACGCAAGCATCTGGAAAACAGCCGCGATCTCGTCTTCAAGAACACGTTCGCGGATATCGAATACATCCTCACTTCGTGCAGCGCGAACGGCACGCGCTTCGAGTACGAGTGCTACGACATCTCGCATCTGTATAACCTCGCGCATTTCGTCGATCGCGGACTCGCGAAGCCGCCGTTCTTCGTGCAGAGCGTGTTCGGCCTCCTGGGCGGCATCGGGCCGCACCCGGAAGACCTCGCGCATATGCGCCGCACGGCGGACCGCCTCTTCGGCAAGGACTATGTCTGGTCGATCCTCGGCGCGGGCCGCAATCAGATCACGCTCGGCTCGATGGGCGTCGCGCAGGGATCGAACGTGCGCGTGGGTCTCGAAGATTCGCTGTGGATCGAGCCGGGCAAGCTCGCCGAATCCAGCGCCGCGCAAGTGCGCAAGATCAGGCAGGTGATCGAAGGGCTGTCGCTCGACATCGCGACACCCGACGAAGCGCGCGAGATGCTGCAACTGAAGGGCGGGAGCGACACCAACTTCTGATGCGGAGGGCATCGTGAACGACAGTGCAAGGCGCAAGCTCAAGGTAGTCGCCATGCCGACGGGCTGGCTCACCGTCGATCGCTCGTCGCAGGTCTACGGCCGGTATTTCGGACAGCAGATCAAAGTGCCGGTGTGGTCCACGGCGATCGTCGGGGCTTCGATGAAGATCGTCGTGGATACGGGCATCCACGATCCGGGCTGGGTATCGAACTTCGTCTGTCCGTGCGATCAGGCGCCGGAAGAGCGGCTCGAACGCGCGCTGAAAGAGTACGTGGGATGGAGCGCGGACGACGTTGATATCGTCATCAACACGCATCTGCATTACGACCATTCGGGCGGCAACACGCTCTTTCGCAATGCGCGCTTCATCGTGCAGGCGGCCGAGTGGGAATACGCGGGGCGTCCGTTGCCGACGCAGGCCACGTATTACCAGGAGTTTCTGATCGGACGCGAACCGCTCGCCTACTTCCGCTGGCAATTCGCGCACGGGGTGACGGATATCGTTCCCGGCGTGCGCGTGGTGCCGACGCCGGGGCATACGCCCGGCCATCAGTCGGTGGCGGTGGATACGGAAGAAGGCGTCGTGCTGATCGCCGGCGACTGCGCGAACTGCATGGAGAACATCGTCGATCTCGTGCCGGTCGGCATCGTGCATGAAACGCTGGCGGAAATGAGTTCGCTCACGCGCATCCGGCAGATCGCGGACTTCGTGATTCCCGGACACGATCCGAACGTGGCGCCGGGAAGCGCGGGCATCGCACTGCCTGCGAGCGCGCGTCTGCCGCATGTATCGAAGTAAGCCGAAAGGCACGAGCAGCAAGTCGGGATACCAATAACGAAGGACCGGAGGAAGACATGAAAGCATGGACGCATTCGATTCGTCTTGCGAGCCGGGCGGCGCTCGGCATCGCGTTCGCGACGGCGCTCGGGGTGTCGGCGCACGCCGAGGCGGCGGGCAAGTACAAGGTCTTCTTGTCGATGAGCTACGTCGGCAACGACTGGCAGACAGAAGCCGCGAACATGGTGAAGGCGATGGCGAACACGCCTGCGCTGAAGGACAAGGTCGATCTCGAAGTGCAGGTCGCGGGCACCGACGCGCAGAAGCAGATTCAGCAGATCAACTCGATGGTGCAGGCGGGCGCGAAGGCGATCATCATCTATCCGATATCGCCGACGGCGCTCAATCGCGCGATCAAGAACGCCTGCTCGAAAGGCGTGGTCGTGGCCGCATACGACGCCGAAGTGACCGAGCCGTGCGCGCATAACGTGACCATCGACCAGCATCAGGCGGGCACCGTGACCGCCGAATGGCTCGCCAAGACGATCAACGGCAAGGGCAACATCGTGATGATCAACGGTGTGCCGGGAACGTCGGTGGACCGTGCACGCACGGAGGCCGCGAAGGCGGTGTTCGCGAAGCACCCCGACATCAAGATCGTCGCGGAAGGCACCGGCATGTGGAGCCAGGCGACGGCCAAGACCGAACTGTCCAAGATTCTCGCCACGAACAGCTGGGACAAGATCGACGGCCTGTGGATGCAGGTCGGCTGCTTCACGGCGGCGTCGATGCAACTGGAAGCGGGCGTCCCCGATGACAAGGTCAAGCCGTGCGCGGGCGAATCGTCGAACGGGCATCGCGTGCAGATGCTGCCGCCGGGCACGGTGAAGGGCGAGGGAAGCTATCGCTCGATCGGCTATCGCTCGATCTCGTATGGCGCGCCGCCGTACTCGGGTGCGATGGCGCTCAAGATGGCCGTGCAGAAGCTCGAAGGCAAGGAGTTTCCGCAGCGCGTGACGCTCAAGCTGCCGCTCGTGCTGACGAACGAATCGAAGCTCTGCAAGAGCGGCAGTATCGACGAACTGAAGGCGGGCTGCACCGCGTTCCCGCCGGACAAGGTGCCGCCGGGCTGGTTCGCCGACATCTATTCGGAAGACACGCGCGAAGTCGGGTTCAACGCGGCGCTCACCGGCAACCAGGACTGAAGCGGCGCACCGAAGGAGACGAGCAATGACGAGCGCATCCATGACTGACAGCGGCGCGCTGGCTATCGACGTCGCGAACGTGACCAAGCGCTTTGGCGCGACGGTCGCGCTCGACGGCGCGTCGTTCAAGGTCAGGCGCGGGACGGTGCACGCACTGCTCGGCGAAAACGGCGCGGGCAAGTCCACTACCGTGAAGCTGCTGTCCGGGCTGATGCAGCCGGACAGCGGCAGCATCCACGTGATGGGCAGCGAAGTGACGATGCGCGGCCCGAAGGACGCGCATCGCGCGGGCGTGCAGACTGCGTTCCAGGAGATGACCCTGGTGCGCGATCTGACGGTCGAGCAGAACCTGTTGATGTCATATGAACCGACGGGCCTCTTCGGGCGCATCAAGAAGCGCGAGGCGCAGCGGCAGGCATCCGAATGGCTCGAACGGCTCGAGCTGTCCGACATCCGCCCCGGCGCATATATTCGCGATCTCGCGCTGCCGGTGCGCCAGAAGATCGAGATTGCGAAGGCGATCGTTCGGGGTCCGAAAGTGCTGCTGCTCGACGAGCCGACGTCCGCGCTTTCCGGTGCGGATGTCGCGTGGCTCGCGCGCCGCATCGATGAACTGAAGGCAAGCGGCGTCACGTTCGTGTTCATCTCGCATCGCATGCAGGAAGTGCGCGAGTTCTGCGACAGCCTCACCGTGTATCGAAACGGGAAAGATGTCGGCGCGTTCGATGCCTCGGACATCTCGGACGAGGAAGTGATTCGCCTCGTCATCGGACGCTCGATGGAGGCGAAGTATCCGCCGAAGGTGACGCCGCCGGTGCGCACGCAAGCCTCGGCGCAGCCGCCCGCGATCGAAGCGCGCGGCATTCGTGTCGATGGCGTCGTGAGCGATTTCAATCTCACACTGAAGGCAGGCGAGGTGCACGGCATCGCGGCGCTTCAGGGCATGGGACAGCGCGAGCTCTTCGAAGCGCTGTTCGGCGCGGAGTATATCGACGAAGGGGAGATTCGCATCGACGGCCGGCCGGTCACGCTGACCTGCACCGCCGATTCGCTGAAGGCCGGCGTGGCGACGAGCTTCTTGCCCGAGGACCGCAAGACGGAAGGGCTGTTCCTGCGGCTGCCCGGCGGCGAAAACGTCTCGCTGCCGGTGATCGGACGCTATGCGCGTTTCGGCCTCATCGATCGCAGGCGCGAGCGCGCCGCCATCGCCAGATCGCTTGCGCAGATGGAAGTGAACCCGCGTGCGCTCTACAAGCCGTGTCTCTCGTTCTCGGGCGGCAATCAGCAGAAGATCGCGATGGCCAAGTGGCTGCTCACGCAAAGCCGCGTGTGGCTGATGTTCGATCCGACGCGCGGTATCGATGTCGGCACGAAGCACCAGATTTTCGTGCTGATGCGCGCCTTCGCGGCGGCGGGCGGCGCGGTGCTGTTTTATTCGACCGACGTGCCCGAGCTGGTGAACGTGTGCGATCGCGTGTCGGTGATGTATCGCGGGCGCAATGTCGGCGAGCTGGAAGGCGACGCGCTCACCGAAGAGAACGTCATGCGCAGGATGCTGTCGAGTTAAAGCGGTCAACGCTACGGAGAACGGAACATGAAGATTGCGATTGCGTCGCCCGAAAGCGAGATCGTGCGGCCGGGCGCGCGCGTGGGATGGGGCGCGCGCATCGATCATCATCGCGGGCTCATTATCGCGGTGAGCGCGCTCGTCGCGATGCTGGCCGCGTGGGTATCGCTGTCCGCGACGCCCGTGGGCATGTACGACATCGGCTCGGTCATTTCCAGTGCGACGACGCTGGCGCTCGCGGCCATCGGGCAGACCATCGTCGTGCTGTCGGGCGGCTTCGATTTGTCGGCGTCGGCGGTGGTGTCGCTCGCCAACGTGCTCGCGGTGCGCTTGGTCGCCGGCTCGCCGATGGAGCAATGGGCGGGCGCGGCGCTCATTCTTGCGATCGGCGGCGGCATCGGGCTCGTGAACGGTGCGCTGATCGCATGGTTCCGGCTGCAGTCCATCGTCGTCACGCTCGCGACCATGTTCATGGTGCAAGGCCTCACGCTGCTGATCCAAAACAAGCCGGGCGGCGCGGTAGGCGAGCAGTTCGGCGCATTCATCACGTCGGACCTGATCCCCGAGAAGCTGCCGATGTCGGCAGGCGTGCTGATCGTCGCGTTGCTGGTGTGGGCGTTCATCCGGCGCACGCGCTTCGGCGTCGGGCTGTATGCGCTCGGCAGCGACCCCGACGGCGCGTTCGCCAACGGCGTGCCGGTCACGCGCTATCGCATCGCAACGTATGCGCTCGCCGGCGTCTTCTACGCAGCGGCGGGCCTGTATGTGTCGGCGCAAACGGGCTCGGCCGATCCGCTCGTCGGCAGGCCGTTGCTGCTGTCGATGTTCACCGCCGTCGTGCTCGGCGGCACGTTGCTCGGCGGCGGGCGCGGCGGCTGCACGGGCACCGTGTTCGCGGCAATGACGCTGATGATTACCGTGAACATCCTGCTCGTGCTGAACGTGTCGGCGTTTTTCACGACGATCGCCGAAGCGGTCATCCTCATTCTCGCGGTGCTCGGTTCGTCGATCGGCAAGCAATCGGCAGCGCACGAATGCGCGCGCCACTCGGCGCAATGGCTCAAGGCGGTGCGAACGGGCACGCGTGCGAAAGACGACCGGCAGGCGCGCCGCGTATCGTTCGAAGTGAACGACTATCAGCCGATCAAGAACACGGAGTTGAAGGGCCGCGCGCTGTCGGACTGGATCGAGCGCAATCGCGAATGGGTCAAGTATGTGATGCCCGCGTATCTGCTGTTCATTGCGGTCGTGGCGGTGACGGGCGTGGTCTACGGGCCGGGCGTGCTCGCGAGCGCCGGCTTCTACAGCAGCTTGCTGACGCTCACGTTGTTCCTCGCGATTCTCGGTCTCGGCCAGGGCGCGGTCATTCTGACGGGCGGTCTCGATCTTTCGATGCCGTGGCTCATCACGCTGTCCGGCGTCTTGCTGACGGGTCTCACGCACGGCGTCAACGATGCCGCAGCGTGGGCGGTGCCGGTCGTGCTCGGCGTCGGCCTGCTGGTCGGCGTGTTCAACGGCGTGGGCGTCGTGATGCTCGGCCTGCCGCCCATCGTCGTGACGCTCGCGGCGAACGGCCTTCTGCAAGGACTCACGCTCATCTATTGCAACGGCTCGCCGCAAGGATGGTCGCCGTCCGCGATCAGCGAGTTCACCAACGGACGGCTCGGACCGCTGTCGCTCGCGGCGTGGAGCGTGCCGCTCTTTCTCGTCGTCGCGTTGCTGCTGCTGCATCGCACGCCGTTCGGCCGGCGCGTGTATGCGGTCGGCAATTCGCAAGTCGCCGCGCGGTTATCGGGCGTGCGCGTCGGTTCGACGCTGATTGCCGTCTACTGCCTCTCGGGTCTGTGTTCCGCCGTCGTCGGGCTGCTGCTTGCGGGCTTCAGTTCGCAGGCGTTCCTCGGCATGGGCGATCCGTACCTGCTGCCGTCGATTGCGGTCGTCGTCGTGGGCGGCGCGCTCATCACCGGGGGAAGGGGACATTATCTCGGCGTATTCGGAGGCGCGCTCTTGCTGACCGCGCTCGGCACCCTGCTCGCGGGCACGACCGTGCCTCCGGCGGTCAGGGACATCATCAACGGGCTCGTCGTGCTGGCCGCCGTCATCACACTGCGCGACAAGCGGGCCTGAAACTATCGAGGAAGCATCGAATGCAAGGAAGACACATCGCGGTCATCGGGTCGGGGCGCATCGGACGTGCGTGGGCCATCGTGTTCGCGCGCAACGGCTTCGCGGTCAGGATCCACGACGCTTCCAGCGACATGCTGGCGGGCGCGATCCCATCGATCCGCGAAAGCGTGGAAGACCTCGCGTCGTTCGGTCTCGTCGACGAATCCGTCGATACGATCGTCGCGCGCATCACGACATGCGACACGCTGGCCGAAACGGTCGCGGACGCCGATCTCGTGCAGGAGAACATCGCGGAAGTGGTGGAAGCGAAGCGCGCGCTGTTCGCCGAGCTGGATCGCCTGACGAAGCCCGGTGCACTGCTCGCGAGTTCGACTTCCGGCCTGCCGGCGTCGACGTTCACGGAAGGCCTGGAAGGACGTTCGCGTTGCCTCGTCGCGCATCCGGTGAACCCGCCGTCGCTCGTGCCGCTCGTGGAATTGTGCGGTGCGCCGTGGACCGATGCGCAGACGCTCGAGCGCGCGCGTGCGCTGTACGAGCAGGCAGGGCAGAAGCCCGTTTTCGTCAACCGCGAAATCTCGGGCTTCCTGCTGAACCGGCTGCAAGGCGCGGTCCTCGACGAAGCATTGAGCCTCTACGAGCAGGGCTATGCGAGCGCGGCCGATCTCGACACCGTCATGCGCGACGGCCTCGCGATGCGCTGGTCCTTCATGGGCCCGTTCGAGACCATCGACCTCAACGCGCCCGGCGGCGTCGCGGATTACGCGTCGCGTTATGGCGGCACGTATCGCAGCATCGCCGAGACGCGCAAGCCCTTCGCCTGGTCCGATGAAACGCTCGCGCGGCTGGCTGCCGAACGCCGCGCAGTGCTCGATGCGGACCGTATCGAAGAACGCAGCCGCTGGCGGGACCGTCGGCTGATGGCGCTGCTCGCGCATCGGCGGTCGCTGAAAGACGAGGGTTGATCCACAAAAACCAAGGAGACGGAGATGGCCGAAGTACGCTTGCTCGTGGACGCGAACAATCATCTGGGCGAAGGCCCGCTGTGGGACGTGCGGGAGGAACGGCTTTACTGGATCGACAGCACGGCCGCCGAAATCTATCGATGCCGCGCGGACGGCAGCGACGTCGAACGATTCTTCGTGCCGCGCCACATCGGTTCGATGGCGTTGCGCGAGAACGGCGGCGCGGTCGTCGCGCTCGCGAACGGCCTGCATTTTTACGACTTCGAATCGCAGACGGTCGAGTTCATCGCCGACCCGGAAGCCGACGATCCCGAAACGCGTTTCAACGACGGCAAGGTGGATCGCCGGGGCCGCTTCATCGCGGGCACCATGTCTTACGACTTCGACCGCTACTATGCGGACCGCGGCCAGCGTTCGACGCGCAGCGGCGGCCTGTACCGGCTCGATACGAACGGCAAGCTCGCGCGGCTCGACAGCGGCATCAGCTGTTCCAACGGGCCGTGCTGGAGCCCCGACAACCGCACGCTCTATTTCACCGATACATATAGCAAGGAGATGTACGCCTACGACTACGACATCGAAACGGGCGCGGCGACGAACCGGCGTCTCTTCGTATCGGCGCAAAACATGGCGGGCACGTTCGACGGCGCGACCGTCGATGAGGAAGGCTTCGTCTGGTCGGCGCTCGTGTTCGGCGGGCGCATCGTGCGCTTCGCGCCCGATGGCACGCTCGATCGCGTGGTGCCGTTTCCGGTGCGCAATCTCACGAGCGTGATGTTCGGCGGGCCGAATCTCGACACGCTCTACGTCACGACGATGGGCCGGCCGATGTGGGGCATTCCGCAGAAAGAACGCGACAAGGGCGGCTTGTTCGCGGTAACGGGACTCGGCGTGAAAGGCTTGCCGGAGCCGCGCTTCGCGGGCTGATCCGGTTTGTTTCGGGACGCGGCGGTCAAGCCGCCGCTGTTTCGCTCACGTCAACAACGCGCCTGCCGCGTAGAGTCGCGCATCGATTGGTAATCCCAAGAGGTTGGCATATTCTTTTTGAGTGAAAAGCCGACCGCGAGGAACCCGATCATGAACGATGATCTTGCAACACACGTGCGCGCCGATGCGAAGACCACCGCGGACGCCGTCACGAAAGGCTCCGCGTTGCAGGACGATGCCGGTCGCGGGTTCGTAGCGCGTCACCAGTTCGCCGTTGGCGATGACCATTTGCGTGAGGAGGCTCACTGCCTTCGCGCCGACGAAGAGCGGATCGAAGCGGATCAGCGGCTGACCGGTGGCGACCGTGTCGCCTTCGCTCACGAGCGGCGTGAAGCCTTCCCCGCGCAGCATGACCGTGTCGAGCCCGATGTGGATCAGCACTTCGATGCCGCTTTCGCCCGTCACGGTGACGGCGTGCGCGGCGCGGTGAAGCTGGGTGATCTTGCCGGCGAGGGGCGCGAGCAGTTCGTCGGAGACCGGGTCGATGGATACGCCGTCGCCGACCATCTTCTCGGCGAAGACCGGATCGGGCACGGATTCGATCGGGACCATGACGCCTGTGAGCGGCGCCATCAACGCGACCCGCGTCAAACGCTGCGGAGCTTTCATGGGAACGACTCCTTGGCCGCGGACGCTTGGAGGTCGCGGACCTGAGACGTGCTGAGCGATGCCTGCAAAGTGCTTTCACGATCCTGAGTCGAATCATAGGCAAAAGATTCGTGTTTTGCGCATCGAATGCGTATAACGTAGGGATCGATTTCCTTTCGCTTCGATGTGCTTTCGGTTTCGAAGGAGCCAGACATGCAAGCATCCGACATCATGACGACGTCCATCATTTCTGCGAGTCCTGAAATGTCGGTGCGCGACGCGGCGGGGACGATGGTCTTTGCCGGCATCAGCGGAATGCCGGTTATCGACGAGGAAGGCAAGCTGCTTGGCATCGTCACGGAGGGCGATCTCATGCATCGCGCGGAGCTCGGGACGGGGCTGAAGGATCGCGCGTGGTGGCAGGAGACGCTGCCGTCGGCGCGCGACATGGCGAGTCAGTATGTGAAGGAGCACGCGCGGAAGGTGAAGGACGTCATGACGACGGATGTCGCGACGATCACGGAGTCGTGTCCGATCGGCGACATTGCGGATCTGTTCGCGCAGCGGCATATCAAGCGGGTTCCCGTGATGCGCGATGGCCGCGTGGTCGGCGTGATCAGCCGGGCGAACCTGATTCGCGCGCTGGTGACGCGCACGCCTTGTCCGCCGGATGCCGGCGAGTGCAACGATGCCGCGTTGCGCGATGCGGTGCTGCAGGCGATGGAAGGGCATCCGTGGGCGATGGCGCGCGAGAGTGTGGTCGTCGAGCAGGGGACCGTGCACTTATGGGGCGCGGTGAAGAGCGCGGAAGAGGGGAACGCGCTGAGGGTCGCGGCGGAGAATGTGGCGGGGGTGCGGGGAGTGGTGACGCATTTTGGGGAGGGCGACGATGTTCAGCGGTAGCGTTGCGATGGCATGGCCACCGTCGAGGATTGCATAGCGTCGTTTCGCCGCCGAAACGAAAGGCGCGGCCGATGAGATGAATCGGCAGGATGGAGCCGTCGCTTGCTCACCCTTTCTCGTTGCGATGCTGCGAGCCGGTTCATGCCGGCGGATCGACTCCGATCCCCGCGCTTTCCGTCCACCGGAATGAGAAGCCCTGTGGGTTAAACGCTATTCCGTCGCGCCACTCATCCCGCGATAATCAACCGTTTCCGCCCGCACCGCCCCACCCCCATGCCCCCCCGAATCGACGACGAAATCACCTTCCGCAAGCTCGAAGTCCTGCTCGCGTTCATGGAGACCGGCAACCTTGCCAAGGCCGCCGAAGCATTGAACGTCAGCACGGTCAGCGTGCATCGCGCGTTGCATTCGCTCGAGCAGGGCGTGCGCTGCGCGCTCTTCCGCCATGAAGGCCGCAATCTCAAGTCAACGGAAGCCGCCCAGATGCTCGCCGACGTCGCGCAGGAAGTCATCACGCTGATGTCCGACGGCATCCGCGCGACGCGGGAAGCCGCCGGCTATTCGTCCGACCGCCTCAAAATCGGCTCCCTTTATTCGCTGACCATTCGCACCGTGCCGGGCATCGTCGTCGATATCAAGGTGCGCAGGCCGACCCTGCAAGTCGAACTCGTGCTCGGCTCCAACGAGATGCTGATCGACAAGCTCAAGCGCAGCGAAATCGACGCCGCCCTGATGGCCCTGCCCGATGCCGAAACCGAAGTGGAATCCATCCCGCTCTTCGAAGACGACATCTTCTTCGCCGCGCCCGCCGGATCGCCCTACGCCAAGCAGGAAGCCGTCGATCTGCGCGACTGCCGCGACGAAACCTTCGTCTCGCTCGGTGAAGGATTCGCCACGTATCACGGCTTCGTCGAGGCGTTCCGCGTCGCGGGCTTCGAGCCGAACGTAACCGTGCGAACCGGCGACATCTTCTCGCTGATGAATCTCGTAAGCGGCGGCGTCGGCTACACGCTCCTGCCGGGACGCGTGCGCGGCGTCTTCGGCGACAAAGTGCAGTTCATCCCGCTCAAGCCGCAATACCTGATGCGGCAAACCATCGGCGTCAGCTTCCTGCGCGCGCGGGAACGCGACCCGAACCTGCTCGCGCTGATGGCCGTCTGCCGCCTGCGCACGCGCAACCTCGATTGAGCGTTCAACGCTCGTCGCGCGCGCGTTCCCTGTCGATGAGCGCGTCCACATTGTCGAGCGATGTCTCGCTGCAACTGACAGCGATGCCTTGCGCGAACACGTCGGCCGCCAGCCGCGTCAGCACGTTTGCAGGCGGCATTTCCACGGCCAGCCGCGCGCCGCGCTCCCACGCGAGCCGCATCGTGTCGTGCCAGCGCACTTGCCGCGCCATGTTGCCGGCCAGATCGGCGGCGATGCGCCCGCCGTCGAACAGCGGCCTCGCGGCGCTGCTGCTCAGATAAACGATGCGCGGCGCGCGCACATCGACCGGCCGGAAAGCATCGGCGAGCGCGGCGGCGGGTGCATCGAGCAGGGCGCAATGCGATGGCACCGCCACATCGAGCCGGTCGCTGCGTTGCGCGCCGCGTTCGATGGCGATGGCCGCGAGACTTTGCATCGCGGCATCGCTGCCGGCGACGACCATCTGCGTCGGCGTGTTGATGTTCGCCAGAAAGACAGGCTCGGCGTCGCTATTAACTTGCGCGATCAGCGGTTCGAGCGCCCGCTGAGTCAGACCGACGATCGCCGTCATTCCGAAGCCGCGCGGATAAGCCTCTTCCATCAGCCGGCCACGCAAGGCAACGAGCCTGAGCGCGTCGGGATACGTGAGCGCGCCGGCAATCACCGCTGCGGGATACGCGCCGATCGACAGCCCCGAAACCATGTCGGGTTCGTGACCGCGCGCCTGAATGACCCGCGCCTGAGCGACGCCCGCTATCAGCAGGCAAAGCTGCACGGAGACGGTGGAGCGCAGCGCGGCGGAATCGTCGAGAGCACGCGCATCGCAGCCGAGGGTATCGCTTGCTTCTTCGAGCGTGCGCGCGGCTTCGCGATCATCGGGCAACGCGTGCAGCATGCCGGCGCGTTGCGAGCCCTGGCCAGGGAACGTGAAAAGCACGCTCATGATGTCCACGGGTCCGCAACGAGCTTCGGCCCGCGACCCGTCTTCAGCATCACGCGCCCGGCCCGCCCGGTCCACTCTGCAAGTGCGAAGCCGCCGTGACCGGTATCCACCTGCATGTCGATGCGTGCAGGCGCGGCCTGCAACAACGACAGCAACGCGCGCGCGTCATCGCGCGGCAACGGTCGGTCCGCACGCAGCAGCAAGTCGAGGTCGCTGTCCTCTCGCAATGTGCTCACGCCGCTTGCAAGCGCGAAGCCGACGCTGCCCGTCACGCCCCACGTCAATGCAAGTGCATCCAGCCGGGGCGCGATGAAGGCGAGGGCGCGCATGCACGGCAGGTTCGCGAGCGCGCCGTCTGCATCGAGCCATCCGCGTGCTCGGGCCAGTGCTTCCGGCGTCACGCATCGCGCGATGCGTTCGACGTTCACGAAGGCCGCGAAGCGCTCGTTGCGCGCGTGCCCGCGCAGACCGACGGGCACGACGCCGCGCTCCGCCGCCTCCCGCCGCACGACGGCCGGCGCGACCGACAGCCACTCGCGCGTAGCCCACGCAGGCATCGCCGATGTCGCCACGATGTCCTCCGGTGCTTCGACCCACACGAGATCGTGCGGGCGGGGCGCTTCACGATGGATCGACACTGCGGGTCTCCCGATGCCTCACGCGCCGACCAGCGCTTTCGTCGCGAAGAACAGCAGCGACGGCCCGAGCAGGCAGCCTACGCCCGTATGGAACGTCGCGATCAGCGCGCCGTACGGCACGAGCCGGCGATCCGTCGCGGCGAGTCCCGCGCTGACGCCGCTCACCGTGCCGGCGAGTCCGCCGAAGATCATCGCGGAGCGGGGCGTCCTCAGGCCCATGAAGCCGGCCGCGAGCGGCGTGCCGATCATCACGATGATCGCCTTGATGAGACCCGTCGCGATGCTGAGCGCGATCACGTCCGAACTCGCGCCGATCGCCGCGCCCGTCACCGGACCGACGATATACGTGACCGCGCCCGCGCCGATCGTCGTCATGCTGACGGCGTCGGTGTAGCCGAACGCATGCGCGACGCTCGCGCCGACGATGAAGGGCAGCACCGTGCCGAGCAGCAGCGACACCACGCCGATCATCCCGGCCTTGCGCGCTTCGGTCGCCTGCACTTCGAAGGCGGTCGCGACGATGGCGAAGTCGCGCAGCATCGCGCCGCCCATCAGGCCGACGCCCGCGAAGAGCGGCAGGTCCGCAAGCCCCTTCTGGCCCGACGTGAACACGCCGCCGAAGTAGGCCAGCACGAGCCCGATCACGATGGCGATCGCCGAGCCGTGCACGCGCCCGAACGTCAGCTTCCTCGAGATCACCGACGACACCCACATGATGAGCCCGACCAGCGCGAACGCCGTGACGAGACCGTTGTGAATCAGAACCTTATCGATCATTTGGAACATGGCTGTCTCCGGCGTTCAGATTTCTTCGAGCTTCGGGGCATTGGCAAACGACGTGCTGTCGCGGCCCGTCCGTGAGAGCACGGCGATGCAGCCCGCGCACGCGATCACCGCGCCCAGCGCCGACAACAGCGCGACCGGCCCGCCCTTGAGCGCGGCGACGACGTTCTGGTTCGCCGCCATCGCGACGACGACCGGGATGTACATCGCGCCCCAGAAGCCGACGCCCGCTTCCGTTTCCTTCGGCAACAAGCCCTTCTTGTGCAGATAGAGCCGCAGGAAGATGAGCAGCAGCATCGCGATGCCGACGCCGCCCACGTTCGTTTTCACGCCTATCGCGGCGCCGAGCAGATCGCCCAGAAAAAGTCCCGCCAGATGGCAGAACGCGAGCAACGCAGTTCCGTAGATGATCATTTACCGTCTCCTGAAATTGACTGACTGGCTTCTGACGAGCCGATGTCCGAAGTTGCGATTAGCGCCAGGCCTCGCGCAGCTTGCTGCGCACCGTGGCCGACGCCGCCCGGTGCGGGCTGCCGAGCCGGCTTTCGAGTCCGCGCGACGGATCGGCGCGAATGTCGTCGAGCGCGGCCTCGAGCGCGGTCTCGACCATCGACTGATCGGCGGCCGTGGGGGCATCGGCGTTGGCGGGCGAGAGCAGCTTCCAGAGCAGGCCGAGCGACGCGTAGTTGTCGATGTCATACGCCATCGGCGGAACGTGCGCCGTGAACGCTTCGAGATCCGCGACGGTGCGCAGGGTCACGCGCGCGGCGGATTCCTTGCCCATCGCGTGAACCATCACTTCGCGGTCCGCGAGCGCGATCAGCCGGTTAGCCTGATAGCCGTGCGCGAGAAACGCGCCGGACATCGCGCCGCCGACGATCAGCCCGATCACCGGATGCCCGGCGAGACGGGCGCTCGCGTAGGCGTCGGCGGCGGCGGCGAGCGCCTGATGAATGCCGTAGGCCTCTTCGCGACGCCCATACGCCTGGCTCGGGACATCGATCACGGCGACGATCGCGCGCTTGGCATCGCTTGCTGCGTCCGCATCGATGACTTCACGCACCGCGCGCGCCAGTTGCCATCCTTCGATCAGTCCGACTTCGCCGTTGCGTGCGCACGGAAACGGGTTGTCCGGGTCCGGCACCACCGCGATGAAACGCGCAGGGCGGTCGCCGATGCGCGCATCCGCCACGCGCACGGACGGCGGATAGCCCGGCTGCAACGGTGCGCTGCGGGTCAGCGCGTCGAGCCAGACCGCGCCGCGTTTCGAAAGCTCTCGTGTGCTCATGATGCGAATCCCTTGCCAAAGATGGCGGCTGCCTGTTGCGGCGTGGCTTGCGCGGCCGTATCGATCTGGTCGAGCCGCTCGATGAAGCCGGCCACGCGCTCGCTGCGGCACGCTGCGGGGCGGCCGGCGCGCAACAGGTCGATGACGGCGGCGCGGATCGCATCGGCGTCGTCGGCGGTGAAGACATCGATCAGTCCGGTGCGATGCCGCTGCTCGCAGCCGGTGAAGCTCCAGATCGTCGGGCGGTCGCGCGAGTCGAATTCGGCGATACCGGCTTCCTGCTCGATCACGGCCGGTCCGTTGAGCCCGAGCCGCGCCTCCCGCGTGCCGATCAGATAGCTGCACAGGCCGGCGGCGATCGACATGCCGCCGTAGCATCCGATGGGACCCGCCGTGATGCCGATCACCGGCTGATAGCGCCGCAAGTCGACGATGGCCGCGTGAATGTCCGCGATGCCCGCGAGCCCGAGATTGGCTTCCTGCAAGCGCACGCCGCCGGTCTCGAAGAGGATGACGGCGCGCGTCGGGATGCCGTTGCGATTGTCTTCGGCTGCGAGTTCCAGACTGCCCGCGATCTTCGCCGCCGATACTTCGCCCATGCTGCCGCCCTGAAAGCCGCCGTCGATGCCGAGCACCACGGCGGGCTGACCGTCGATCGTTCCTTTCGCGACGACCGCGCCGTCATCCGACTGCGTGACGATGTTCTGCCGCGCGAGCCACGGCGACGTCACGCGTTCGAAAGGATCGAGCAGTTCGGTGAACGTGCCTTCATCGAGCAGCTTCTTCGCGCGGCTGCGTGCATCGAGTTCGATGAAGCTCTGGCGTTCGAGCAATTGCTGTGCGTCCATGATTCACGCTCCGCCGTTCGATTCGAGTTGTTCGAATACCTGCCCGATGCGCAGCTGCACGACCCCGGGCGTCGCGCCCGCGTCGTTGATTTCGAGCCTTGCAGCGGGCAGTGATCCATCGCCGAAGATGCGTTCGAGCACGGCTTCCCACAGGCGGCCCTTGCCATCGACGGATGTGGTGATGTTCACCACCGTGCGGTTCGCGCTGTTCGCTTCGAGCAGGATTTCGAGGTCTCCGGACGCGACCACGCCCACCAGCGCGCGGCCTTTTGCGGGCTGTCCCGCCGGAAATTCGAGGACGATGTTTTCCATATGGTTTCCTAAGTATTCGGCGATTCGGTTGCTTCGCCCTGGAGCCGGTCGAGAAAGAGTGCGGCGGCGAGCAGATCGGCCGCGCCGCCGGGCGATACGTGGAGTTCGACGAGACGCTGGTCGAGCGCGCGCAGATGACGGCGGCCCGCGAGTGTCGCGACGCCGCCTTCCGCGAGCACGAGGCTTGCGCCGTGCTGCAATTCGGCGAGCGCGTTGCGTCCGCCGCGCGCGAGCACGCAGGTGTCGTCGAGGCTCGCCATGATTGCGAGCAGGGCGTTGAGACGCGCCGACGTTTCGCTGTCGCCGCGCGCACGCGAGCGCGCAAGTTCCGGCAGCGCGACGCGCACCACGTGCGGAAAGCCCGCCTGCGCCTGTCCGCGCGCGCCGCCGACGTCATAGTCGATGCAAGCCTGCTCGCCCTTGTTGCCGGTGCGCGCCGGGGCATGACGATCCTGAACGCGCGCGATCGATCCGGCGAGCGCGGCGACCGCATCCGCCGTGAGATTCGACGGCTCGCGGGCGGCCGCGGTCACGAGCAGCCCGAGGGCCCAGATCGCGCCGCGATGCGTGTTGACGCCGCCGGTCGCATCAAGCATGCGCGCTTCGCCTTCGCGTCCGATTGCGCCGATGCGTTCGCGCAGCGCGGGCATCGGTGCGATGTCGATGCCCGCGCGCGCCATCGCGACGAACGCCGGCTGCAACGCGAGCGCCGAGACGCACATCAACGTCCAGTCGAGATCGTGATGCGCGCCGCGGCTGCGGATATCGACGAGGCCGGGCTTGGGCGCGAGCGTGACTTCGTCGATCAGCGCTTCGACGACGTATCGGCCGAGGCGGCCGGCCGCGTCCGGCGAAAGACAGAGCGGGCGCGCGGCGCTCCTGGCATGGGGATCGCGCATCACCAGCTCCGGAAGCGCGCGGGCGGATCGTACAGCCCGTCGGACCAGTCGACGAGATCGGCCATGCTTTTCGCGGCGAGCAGCGAACGGCTCGCTTCGCTGCGATGAATGCCGAGGTCCTCGGGCAGCGCGACGAAGCCGTCGCGGCGCAGCGCCGGGAGCTTGCTCTTGTCGCTTTTCAGGCCGATCGGCGTGACGCCGGATACCGCGGCGATCATCTCCTTGCGGTGCTCCAGCGAGCGCGCCCTGTACAGATAGGCGATGCCTTCCTCGGTCAGCACGTGCGTGACGTCGTCGCCGTAGATCATCACGGGCGCGAGCGGCATGCCGGATTCGCGGCCGACATCGACGGCGTCGATGGATTCGACGATGGTCGGCTGTCCGCCCGCCTGAAACGTCTCGACCATCTGCACGACGAGCTTGCGGCCGCGTTCGAGCGGGCTGTCCGTTTGCAGCAGGTCGAGCCACGCGGGCGTGGCATGACGGCGGCCGTGCGGATCGTGGCCCATGTTGGGCGCGCCGCCGAAGCCGGTGAGCCGTCCGTGCGTGACCGTCGACGAGTTGCCTTCGCCATCCATCTGCAGCGTCGAGCCGATGAACATGTCCACCGCGTATTGCCCGGCGAGCTGGCACATCGTGCGATTCGAGCGCATCGACCCGTCGCGCCCGGTGAAGAAGATGTCGGGCCGTGCGGCGACATAGGCTTCCATGCCGAGCTCGCCGCCGAAGCAGTGGACGCTGTCGACCCAGCCGGTCTCGATTGCGGGGATGAGCGTGGGGTGCGGATTGAGCGTCCAGTGGCGGCAGATTTTGCCCTTGAGGCCGAGCTTGTCGCCGTAGGTCGGGAGGATGAGTTCGATTGCGGCGGTGTTGAAGCCGATACCGTGATTGAGCGACTGCACCTGATGCTTTTCGTAGATGCCGCGGATGGCGAGCATCGCCATCAGGACTTGCATCGGCGTGACGAGGCGCGGATCGCGCGTGAAGAGCGGCTCGATGAAGAACGGCTTGTCGGACTGCACGACGAAGTCGATCCACGAGCCGGGAATATCGACGCGCGGCAGGTCTTTCGGATCGTCGACGATCTCGTTGACTTGCGCGATCACGATGCCGTCGCGAAACGCGGCTGCTTCGACGAGCGAGGGTGTGTCTTCGGTGCTCGGGCCGGTGTACAGGTTGCCCTGGCGGTCGGCCTTGTAGCCCGCGCACAGCACGACGTTCGGCGTCAGGTCGACGTAGAGCCGCGCGTAGAGCTCGATGTAGGTGTGGATCGCGCCGATTTCGAGGATGCCGTCCTGCAGGAACTGGGAGATGCGCAGGCTCTGCGCGCCGGCGTAGGCGAAGTCGAGTTTGCGAGCGATGCCGCGCTCGAAGAGATCGAGGTGCTCGGCGCGGCTCACGCTGGGAATGATGAGATGCAGGTCGTGGACGACGCCGGCATCGACTTTGGCGAGCGAGCGCGAGAGGAAATCGGCCTGCTTCTGGTTGTTCCCTTCGACGACGACGCGGTCGCCGGGCGCGACGAGCGCCTGCAGTACATCGACGATGCGATCGGTGGGCAGCACCATGCCGTCCGCGATCGATGCGACGCGCGCGAGCCGGCGATGCTTGTCCGCCCGGCGCGTGGCCCAGCGGGATGGGGACTGAGTTTGACTGGACATGGATGCTCTCGCTGAGGACATGAGGCGAGTCTAGAGAGCACGGGATGCCGGTTCAATCAACGTTGGCGGGCGATTGTTATCCGGAGGGTAATGGTTGGGGGAGGGTTTTCCCTGCGTGCTGCTCCCAGGTTCCGCTTTCGACGGCCGATATGCCGATGCCGGCGGGTGAGACGAAGTACGCAAGGAAACGGGTCGGTTCCGGCATCCTCGTGGGAAAAGTCATTCCCTCGATCGAATGGAGCGAACAAGCCGAGCGCGCGCTCGATAACTTGCACTACAACGGAACGCCGACAATGTCGGCATCAGATGACGCACGGTGGCACTGGAGAAACCAAGCTGTTAATGGATCCCGCGCAACACCGGCGCGTGTTCAAAGCGCCCAGTGATTCAGGAACGCGGTCCCGCATCGCGGCGGCTCCAACGCCGCGCCACAACGCTGATTGCTTGCCGCGCGCGGTGCACGGGCTGTCGATAGCCTCATCCCCCGATGGCGCTCCCCTCGATTCCGCCTTAACATCCCTGTTCGCGCACCCGCGCCGCTGCTTCGACACAAAGCACGCCGATCGACCGACAAGCGTGCCCGACCTCATGGAGCCAGATGCGCAATCCGCTCACCGTATATCGCGCTCGCACTCTCGCGGGCAGTCACCCTCCCGCACGGCCGCGTCGGCTGGCACGCCTCGGCCTCGCAACGCTGCTGCTCTCCAGCGCAATCGCCCACGCGCAGTCTTATCGCGATGTGAGTCCCACGCCGCCGCCCGCGTCCCCGCGTCCTTCCACGCCGCCGCCGCCGCCCGAGCCCGCGAGCGGATCGGCGGAAGTCGCGGTGACCGCGCTTCGCGGGCTCGTGTTCGAAGCATCCGCGTCAAAGTCCGCGTCAACATCCGCGTCGACGAACGCCGAGGCGCGCGCAGCCGACGGCCGCATCGTCGCGCGCGGCCTCACGCCGATCGACGACGCCTTCCTCCAAGGCTTCGCCGCCGACCTCGATCGCCCGCTCACGTTCGCGCGGCTCGCCGACATTCGCCGCGCCGTGGTGGCTCGATATCGCGAGGCAGGACTGCCGCTCGTCGATGTCTACGTGCCCGAGCAGGACGTGACCGACGGCGTCGTGCGTATCGCGGTGGCGAGCTATCGGCTGGGCCGAGTGATCCCGCGCGGCAATCGCTACTTCTCCGATGCGCTCCTCACCGGCGACATGCCGCTCACCGCCGGCGATGCGATCCGCGAATCGGACGTCGCCACCGGCCTCGCACTGCTCAACGCGAATCCATACCGCGCCGTCGATGTGATCTACGCCCCCGGCGAGGCCGACGGCACCACCGACGTGATCCTCCAGACCGCCGACCGCTTCCCGATGCGCGTCTCCGCCGGCTACGACAACGCAGGCGTTCCGCAGCTCGGCCGCGACCGGTTCTTCGCGGGCATCGACTATGGCAATCTCTTCGGGCTCGACCAGCAGATCGCCTATCAGATCACCGCGAGCAACGACGCGCTGAGCGGCAATCCGGATATCGAAGGGCGCCCGAACCGCGCGCGCTTCGTCGCGCACGCGCTCAATTATTCGGCGCCGCTGCCGTGGCACGATCGCGTCGAACTGTTCGGCGTCTATGCCCAGAGCACGCCGCGCCTGCCCGACAGCTACGGACAGACCGGCATTTCCGCGCAGGCCAGCATCCGTTACGACTGGCGGCTCACGCCGTTCGCGGGCTGGCAGCAGCAGGCGCAGTTCGGCTACGACTTCAAGCGGTCCAACAACAACCTCGAGTTCGGCGGCTTCCAGGTGTTCAACTCGAACACGCACATCCACCAGTTCGTGCTGGCTTACGAACTGAGCCGCACGGATACATCGGGCCAGACACGCGCCAACGCGACGGTCGTGCTCAGTCCCGGCCGGCTCGATGCCGACAACAACGAAGCCGCCTTCGAAAGCGCGCGGCACGGTGCGACGCCGCGCTACATGTACGCGCAGTTGTCGGCGCAGCGGGATATCGCACTGGGCGGCGGGTTCATCGCATCGGGACGGGCCATGCTGCAATGGACGCCCGATACGCTGTTGCCCAGCGAAGAGATGGGACTGGGCGGCGACAGCAGCGTGCGTGGCTACCTGCCGTATGTGGTGCAGGGCGATCGCGGCTGGAATGTGCAGACGGAAGTGCGCACGCCGCCGTGGAGCATGGGCGCGAGCGGCGTCGCCATTCAGCCGTTTCTTTTCGTCGATGCAGGGCGGGTGTGGAATCGCATCGATCAGCCGGCCGAACCGAACAACGGATCGCTGGTCGGCATCGGCGGCGGTTTCCGCTTTCAGGTCAGCCGTTTCATCAATGTGCGGGGAACGTTCGGCTTTCCGCTGCACGCGGCCGAGCCCGCCGGTTCCAAAGCACCGGTCGGGATGCTGTACATCGTGCTCGGCTCGTGACCGCGCCTGTCACGTCGCGCTATTTGGTCACCTGCCATTGCAGGACCGGATGGGAGACGCCCTCGATGAACGTCCACGTGCCGCCCGGCGCGAAGTTCCAGGTGGGCGCGAAGCTCGACGCCATGCCCATCTGCGCGGTCGTCAGCCCGTTCGCGGCGGGGATGGCCGTGCCGGTGGCCGCGCCGACGCTTTGTCCCGACACTTCGCGATCCCAGTACACGTCCTTGGCGATGTTGCCCACGTTCGTCGACGTGATGCCGCCGACGTATCCGGGCGGCAGCGCCGGCGCGGACACCGCTGCGAACGATTCCTCGATCCTGCCCGCGTTGTAGTCCGTCAGCCCGCCGTCGGTGACGCCGCCGGCGCTCGCGGTCGAATACGATTGCCTGATGATGCCGGTCGTCCCGTTGCCCGCCGCGATGCCGCCCACGTGCGCGTGCGTGCCGCCGCCGTAGTCGCCGCTCGACGACGATTGCACGATGAGCCCCGAGTTCGACAGCGCGATGCCGCCCATCGAGCCTTGCGCATACATCGACACATTGCTGGTGGCGCGCGATATGGTCCCCGAGTTCTCGCCGACGACACCGCCGATTGCGCCCGCGCCGATCTCGTCGGTGCTCATCTCGCCGGTGACGTGCACGTTCGCGACCAGGCCGGCGTTGCTGCCCGCGAGCAATCCGGCGAGCGTGGCCCACGGCGACGCGTAGGCGTTCGTCAGATTGACGTTGCGCACGACGCCCGACCTGCCGATCGCGGAGAACATGCCGAGCGGCGGCGAGCCGGAGTCCGGCGTGGTGCTGAACGAGATGCCGTCGATCGTATGGCCGAAGCCGTCGAACTGGCCGGTGAAGCCGGTCGTGTTGTTGATTGCGATCGGCGTGAATGAGCCCGTCGCGGACAGGTCCTTGCCGAGCGCGTAGTTGCCGTTCAGGTTCTGCGAGATGTTCTCGAGTTCGGCGATCGAATTGACGAGTTGATACGCCGTCACCTGCGTCTTGAGTCCGCTGAAGGGCGCGGCGCTCCACGACGCGGTGCTGCGCAGCGTGCCGGGCGTGAACGCGCCGTTCGAATCGTAGAACGCGGCGACGACGCCCGTGCTCTGCGACCAGTCGATGGTGCCTGCGTTCGTCACGCTGCCGTTGTTGTCGATGCTTTTCGCATCGGCGCGCAGGTACAGGTTGCCTGCGCCGGTGTTGGAAATCGTGGTGAGCGGTCCGAGGAGGATGGAATGCCCGGCGGCGAGCACGAGCGATGCATTGCCGGTCCATCGCAGTGTCGACAGCACGTTGATGTCGTTGTCCGCGTTCACGCGCACCGAGGTGCCGTTCGACAGGCTCTGCGACAGCGCCGCCGCGTTGTGCGGCCCGGCGTTCAGCTCGCTCACGCCGATGTTCCACTTCGCCGCGCTTACCGTGGTGTTCTCGAGTTCCGTGGTCGTGCCGATGGTATCGACTGTGCCGCCGGTGCCGTCGCTGTTCTTTGCGCTGATCCTTTGGTGCTGCTGCACGTCGCCTTGACGCGCGACGAGCCATACGTGGCCATCGCGGCTGGCGGTGCCGGTCGCGCGCAGTCCCGCGTGGCGGCCTGCGAGCGCGTAGACGTTTCCGTCGGCGGCTTCGAGGTGAATTTGTGCGGCGCGGATGAAGCCCTTGTTCGCGACATCGCCGTGCGTGCCTGGCTGCACGAAGACCTGCGTGCCGCTCGATGAATCCTTCAGCAAGACTTCGTTGCCGGTGACGAGTTCGGCGGTCCCGTTGGGCGCAGCGATGTGTCCGGCGTTTTCTGTGTGGGCGAGCGAGATGAGCAATACGTCGCCGCCCGTCGAACTGATTTTGCCGAGGTTGACGATGGAGGCGTTGCTCGTGCCGGAGAAGGTGAGCGGTCCGCCGGCCATGAATGCGTCGTTGGGCGTATCCAGGGTGGCGGCGACGAAGCGGCCGCCGGTCGTCACGATGCCGCCTCGTCCGATGACGACGCCTTGCGGATTGATGAGATAAAAGCTGCCGGTGGCGTTGAGCGCGCCGTCGATGGCCGATGCGGCCGGTCCGGTCACGCGCGAGAGCGTGGCGCCCGAGCCGTTGTTGACGTTGACGCTGTTGCCTGCGCCGATGGAGAAGCTGTTCCAGTCGATGACGCCGCGCGCGGTGCCCTGGGTGATGTTCACCTGGTTCGCGGTGGATGTGATGCTGCCGGAACCCGCGACGAAGTTGCCGTTTTGCGGCAGCGGACCGGCTGCGAAGGCGACTGGCAGAGAGACGCCCATCAGGAAAACGATCGCGGCTGGTCTGGCCAGCCAACCATGAACAGACGACTCATTGCGCATGACGCCTCCCGTTGCGTGGCACACCGAATCGGTGAGTATCGAGAATATAACCTGAATGGATAAATGCAATGGGAGTGCGTTGGCGATGGTGAGCGGTGTCGTAAGCAAGATGATCCCGTGTGCGCTTCGACGGCAGTGCACACGGGGCTTTATTGCATTGCAACAGACACGCGCAGCGCGATGCTTGCCATCACCCCAACCGAATCGAAGTGACATCCGCCGTCAAATACCCCACCGCCGCCCCATACCGATCCTTGTAGTTCGCCCGCACGAGCGGATCGAGCGTCGCCTGCACCTTCGCATGCACGCTTCCCCAGTCACCCGCGTGCTGGAAGTTGCTCATGATGTACGTCCAGCCATTGATCTCATCGACAGCATGCAGCCCCGTCGATTCCGCGCCCGCCGGAGCCGACAGGATGCGCGACAGCATCTTCGTATCGACGTTATAAGCCCACAGGAAGTTATTGACGTGCATGCTGCTGTCCTCGCCGATGAACAGCGTGCGCAGCTTCTCCGAAAACTTGATGTTGTCCGGATTCGCAATCCTCTCCGGATTCGCCGTATTGCCGATCGCATCGGCGGCCATGTCCTCGCCGACGAGCGCAGCCGGCGCGCTCATGTCCACCGGCACCCATTCGCTATCGATCGCCGCGCCCGTCACATCGCGCTGGCCGCTTTTCATGTTGAGCGCATAGACGGCGCCCGAATTGATGGCGCGGTCGACTGCGATATCCACGTTATGCGCGTTGCCCTTGACCATCGACGATACGATCTGCGACATCGCCGTATAAAGCACCTTGTCCTTCGCATTGACGGTCGTGCCTTCGAGCTTCGTGAACCCGAGGCTCGCGCCGCGCAGCGCCGCATAGCGATGCGTTTCCAGAAACGCCGCCGCTTTCTCCATGCCCGGCTTGATGCGAATCCAGTTGTACTTGCCGCTGAAGTGAATGCGCGTATAACTTGCATCGCTCGGCGGATTCCTTTCGTCGGTAACAATGTCCATGATGTCGGCGATCGTCAGCGTGTTCGCGAGCGCCTCGATTTCATCGCTCGTGGCGTGGCCGAGATTGAGCCACGTGAGCGTCGCCGAACCCGCACCCGCCGACGATGTCTGCGTCCACTTCGCGACATACAACGTGCCGGCCGAAAGGTCCGCTTCCTTGTCCGCGACGAACATGAAAAGGCCGCCGTTCGTGGCGTCGTCGCCCATCAGCACGGTGCGCCTGTCGGGCATCACCTGGATCAGCTCGTGCGAGATGCGTCCAAGACAGTAGTGCTTCTTGATCGTGCCGGTGCCGTCCGGATGAACCGTCACTTCGGGAAGATGCCCATAGTGATACGCGCGGGCCTTCGTCGCATCGCCGTAAAGGTTCTGGCTATAGGCCCTGAACTGCGTGTTGGTGGCGAGGGTCGCGGCATCGGGCTCGTACTCTTCGCTCGACAAGTGCGTATTCCACGGTGACAAGCTCGCGCCGCACGTGATCCACAAGCCGTTGGCCTTCGATGTATCGACATTCGCATAGCTCACGAGCGAGAGCTTGCCCGTCGATGGATCCTGATCGAGCGTCAGCACGGCAATGGGCGACGGCAGCTTGCCGTACATGTCCTCGCTCGCACGGTCGCGCGTCGTGTATTCGAACTGCACGACCGCGAACACCGCATTGCCTTTCACGCCCTTGACCGTCGCGTTGTCCAGCCTGATGAGCGACGTTCCGTCCGGGCAATCCGAGAAGAACTGCCGCTCGCTGCCCGCAACAGAACGATCGATGATCGGCTGATTGCCGATGTCGAAGTACCCGCCCGCGACGATGGTCCCGCCCGCCGTGTTCGGCACCACGTCGCCGGTGACGAAGAACGGCTGATACGCGAGCTTGTAGCTGCGCGTGCTGCCATCGGCGAAGCTCGCCGTCATCGTCGATGCAACCGTGGTCGTCGCCATCGCATCCGGATTGGCAAGCGAAGGCGCGGCCATGCTGCCGAACGATGCCGTCGTGAATGCGGCGGCGGCTGCGGGCGTCGGCGCAAGCGCGGTGGCGTCGCTGCCGCCACACGCGGCGAGCAGCGACGTGGACGCGAGTCCGAGCGGCAGCATCGGTGCGCCAGCGAGAATCTTCAGGGCTTTGCGGCGGGAAAGATCGTGGGACTGCGCCATGTGCGGTTTCAATTCCTTGATGTGGGTTGTCCCCGGCGAATCGAGTTCGTGTCCGCGAGCCTCCACGGCCCGCGGTTGCCGGATGACGCAACACTTTAGGAAATGAATGTGAAATGCGTTTGACAGCGCGTTGTAAATCTCTCCCGTGGCTCGACCTCAGTTCATCCCGGGCCCCGACTCGACGGCAAGCAGGTTCAGCACGATGAAGATGGCCGGCTGATTGTCGACGCTGATCGCGATGCCGAGCGTCGCGCTGATCCATCGACCGATCTTCGTGCCGGCGAAGTCGTCGCTTTGCGCGGACTTCTTGACCGTCACGCCGAGCTTCACCGCGCGATAGTGATACGACGGAATGTGATGACGCGCGGCGACGCCCGACAGCCCGCCTTTGCCGCCTGACGACCACCCGAGCGTGCCGGCCAGCACGAGCCGCTCGTACTTGTCGAGGCCCTCGATGAAATCGCGCGCAAGCAGCCGCACGCGCGCTTCGCTCAAGCCGTATTGCACGAGCACCGATTCAACCGGGTCGGCGACCGCATGCGCGTGCTCGTCCACTTGTTGCTCAATGCCGTCGAGTTCGATCGACACATCGCGCTGATAGCTCGCGCTGCGCAGGCAATCGATGAGAAACCGCCTGAAATACGCGCATACGGCATAGCGGGTCGAGGGCGCGCTCTGTTCCCCCGAATGCGATTCCGTATGCCCCGGCTCCAGCCTCAGCACTTTCGAATAGATGAACTGCGCGATCAGCTCTTCCTTGTCTTCCCTGAGCGACTGCAATTCGGGCGGATGGTAGCTGCGCAACGCGCTTCTCACGAGCGTATAGATGGAAACCATTTCGTCGTGCGACAGATGCGTCCTGCGCCGCCAGAGCGCGGCCAGCGTCAACACCGTACCGGCGTCGGCTGCGGCGTTCATCGTCAAGGTATCCATCATGACCCCCCATATCGGTGGCTACGCGAGGAGTATGGTTTTTTCGTACCGATCGTCCAATATGGATTAAGTGATAGCCGTCGCCTAAACTCTCGGGTAAACCAGTCGAGCACGGACCTCCGCCGCTTACTGCCGTTACCCCGGGCGTTGCATGGCGACAAGGGGATGACAGAATGCATGGCGATCGTGAGCAGAAAGAGATCGATAGCGATCTCGCCAACACGCTGTACGCCGCGGACCCCGTCGCCATCGTCGCGCACGCATGCGCGCTCGTCCTTCTCAGCGCCGTCTATCTCACGCGCCCGGCCGACAGGCGCATGATCCTCGTCTCCCTGTTTGTCTATGGCATCGCGGTCGTCACCGCGTCAGGGCTAAGGGCGTGGCGCCGTCATCGCCCATTTGCGTTCGACGTGCGCGGCTGGATCGGCCTTCATGCGTTATCGAACGTGTTACTTCACGGTGCGCCGGGCCTGCCGATATGGTTCGCATTCCAGATGGAATCCGCCGATGCCGTCGCCATTCATACCGTGCTGCTCGTCGCGCTGGCGGCGCTCGCCTATGCGTCGAACGGCCTGTGCGCGATGAACCTCGGCGCGGCAGTCGTGGCGTTGATGACGCCCGTCATCGCCGTGCACCTGATGCAGGCGACGCCCCGCGATATCGCGGTCAGCGCGCTGCTCGCGGCGTTCAGCGTCGCGCTGTGTGCCGCGGCGGGGCAGTATCGGCGGCGTCATCGGCGCATCGTGGCGGCGCTCGCGGATCAGCAGAAGCTCGCCGAAACCATCACGCGCCAGAAGTGCCTGATCGAAGATGCAAGCCGCGCCAAGACGCGCTTCTTCGCAGCCGCGAGCCACGACCTGCGGCAGCCGCTGCATGCGATCGGATTGCTCGCCCAGGCGCTCTGCGAGCGCGGCGCAAGGCCCGAAGAGCGCGAGGAAACGGCGCAGAACATCATCGCGAACGTCGAGGCGCTCAATCACTTGTTCAATCAGGTGCTCGATCTCGCGCGCATCGAAAGCGGCGTGACGCAGGTCATTCCGCAGCACTTCTCCTTGTCCGAACTGCTCGCGCGCATCGACAAGCAGTTTCGTCCGGCCGCCGCCGCCAAAGGGCTCGCGTTCCGCATCGCGCCGAGCGCGTGTGTCGCGAATACCGATCCCGTGCTGCTCGAACGCATCCTTATCAACCTGGTGTCGAACGCGGTGCGGTACACCGAGCGCGGCGCGATCTGGATCGGCGTGCGGCACGGCAGCGATCCCGCGCGCTGTCATATCGAAGTGCGCGACTCGGGCATCGGCATCGCGCCGCACGAGCACGAGCTCGTTTTCGAGGAGTTCTATCAGGTCCCGCTGCCGCAGCACGCGATGCGGCAGGGTCACGGACTCGGCCTCTCGACGGTGCGCCGCCTCCTGCACCTGCTCGGCGGCGAACTCACGCTGCGCTCGGACCTCGGGCGCGGCACCACCGTGCGGGTGCCGGTCAGACTGGGCGAAGCGGGCCTCATCACCGCGAGCCTCACCGCGCCGCCTTCAGTCGGCGCGCTGATCGAAGGCCGCCATATCCTGTGCGTCGATGACGACCCCGCGAACCTCGACGCGCTCAGCACGCTCCTCGCACGCTGGGGCTGCACGGTGCGCGGCTGTCGCGACGAATTGTCGGCGGTGCGCGCGATCGCCGAGGGCTTCGTGCCCGACGCGTTCTTGTGCGACTACCAGATCGGCCGTCATCAGACGGGCATCGATGCGATCGGCGCGGTGCGCGAAACGCTGCGGCGGCGCGGCCACAACCAGCTTGCCTGCGTGATGATCACCGGCGATATGGCGTCGCCCGAACTGTCGGCGCTCGCGGCCGACGGCGTCCCGGTCCTGCGCAAGCCCGTGACGCCGACGCGCCTGCGCCGCACGCTCGATCTGTTGCTGCAGGAGAGCGGGCAGGACGAAGCCGCGTGATAGCCGATACGGCGCGCTCAGAGCTCGCGCCCGGCCTGCAGCCAGCCGTTGATGACCGCGATCGCCGACGAGCGGTTGTGCACCCCGAGCGCCCGGAAGATCACGGACAAGTGGACCTTCACCGTGCCTTCGGCCACTTGCAGTTCGCGGGCGATCATCTTGTTCGTGCAGCCGTGATGCACGAGCCGCATGATTTCGCGCTGGCGGGGCGACAGGTTTTCCATCAGATGCAGATGATGCGGCGCGAGCGTGGCGGCAGGGCCGTTGCTGGATGTGTTCGGCGACGGTGAAGCGGTGCGGGGTGGCGCGACACGCGATCCGCCGATGAGACTCAGCGCTTCGATCGGCACGTACGCGCCGCCGGAGAGCACGAGTTCGATCGCCTTGAGCATCACGTTGGCCGGCTCGCGCTTGGGCACGAAGCCGAGCGCGCCCGCCGCGAGCACGGCGCGCATTTCATCGACGGATTCCTCCGCCGACAGCACGACGAGCGGCAGCGCGGGATTCGCCTTCAGCAGCGCCGTCAGCGACGACGCGCCGGCCATCCCGGACATATGCAGATCGACGATTGCAAGGTCGTGGTTCGCTTCGGGCCGCGCGGCGGCGGCGAGCGTATCCCAGCTATCGGCTTCGTCGAATTGCGCGTCCGGATCGATTCCGCGTAACAGCGACTTGACGGCCTGACGGATCAGCTCGTGGTCGTCGGCGACGAGGAACCTCATGGCTTCTCCCGGCTGGAGGTGTTTGCGCTGGGCAATACCGCATCATTCACTGTGTATCGTCGACGCACAAGTCCGGATCGCTCACGACGCAATCGGCGCTCGGCATCGCGGGACCGCCGCGCACGCGCACGCCCGATTCTTTCGCCGAAATCCGCAAGCCCTTCGGCAGGAGAACCCACATTTGCGCCGGCTGCTTCATTTTGCTCGCCTTCTGCTGCGCGTCTGCCCCGGTGCCGAAGAAGTAGTCCGCGCGGACCGCGCCGCGAATCGCGCCGCCCGCGTCCTGCGCCATCAGCAGCCTCGTGATCGGCGCCCCCGACCCGGACTCGCTCGCATCGATGAAGACCGGTGCGCCGAGCGGCGTCGTGCGGGGATCGACGGCGGCGGAGCGTTCCGGCGACAACGGGACGCCGAGCGCGCCGATCGGCCCGGCGGGCGAATCGGGGATGGGGCGGAAGAAGACGTAGCTCGGATCGGATGTCGCGAAGGTATAGGCGATGGGCGCTGCGTTCGTGCGCGGCGCGGCGGCCTTGTTCGTTGCACGCGGTGAATCGATCTGGGCGACGCCCGCGCTTGCGGTCTTCGCCGCCGGCGATGGCGTGCTCACGCGCGATGGGTGCACCGAAGGCGTCGCGCTCTTTGCAAGGTTGAAGCCGCGCAGGAGCGGCGAATCGGGTGCTTCGTCGGCGGCAGGCTCATCTGCGGCGCCGCGCAGCAGCGGGGATTGGGGCGTATCGCCGGATGCGGATTCCGGCGTGTCGTCCGCGCTGGCCGCGCCTTCTTCCAGCGCGATTTCTACGCCGCGCACGAGCACCTTGCGGCCCTTGGTCTGCGCCGTCGCGACGGGAGGATTGAACGCGAAGCCGTTCTGTTCGGCATAGGCGAGGCGTATCACGCTCGTTCCGTCGGGCAGGATGATCTTGCCTGCGCCCTGCAGTTGCATCGAGTAGAGCATCGCCGGGTCGGCAACGTACGCGAGCACGGGCGCATCGATGCGGCCTCGTTCGATCTGCGCGCGCGACAGATACGGCACGATGCGTCCGCCCGCGACGCGCAAGCGGAGCTTCTTGTCGCGGATGTCGGGGATGCTGTTGCCGAGGTCGAGCGCATACACGTTCTTTGCGCGGCTCATCGACAGGGCGGTCAGCGGGACCACGGTGCGGCCCTCTACGCGGGCCATCGTCGGCTCCGAGCGGGCGCCGGGCGGGAGCTTGCGGGAATCCAGGAAGAGCATGTCGCGGGGGACGCCGTAGACCGGGTACACATAGGGCGGGTCGTAGCGGCGGCTGCCGCGCATCACGGGCTCGTAATAGCCGGTCAGCACGCCGCGTGATGTGCGGTCTACGTTGCGGATCTGGTACACCGTGAAGTTGTCTTCGAAGAAGCGCCTGATGGCCGCGGCGTTCGTCGCGCTGATGCCGCGCGAGGCGGCGCAAGGGGCCGCCCAGGCCGGTTTTGCGGCTAGCACCGAGCAGCTCTTTTTGAACGCTTCCCACGATTCCGATACGTCGTCGGTTGTCCAGCCCGGCACGGTTTTGAATTGCACTGGCGTGTACAGGGCGTTTTTTGTCGCGAATGCAGTCGCGGTTCCTGTTATCGATGCCGTTGGGGTCGCGGGTAATGGGCTCGTTATGCCCGGTTCCGGGCCCGTCGGAGTCGCGGGGATCATTCGGGGTTCTTCCGGTTGGTCTTGTTTTTCTTGTTCTCTTTCTCTTTCTCGTTCTCGTTGTGGGGTTTGTGTTGGGGTTTCTGCCTGCGGCGGGGGAGGGGTCGCGCAACCCGTTCCTAGTAGCAGTGCCACTGCTGAAGCTATCGTTAGAATTCGGGCGCTCGCTGCTCGTTCTGACATGATGTCCTCGACTTCTTTGCGCTATCCTTTTTTTGTTCGAATTGCTTAGCGAGTGAGTTCTGTATTTCCGCGTCGGTCTATTGGCGCGCCCCTCCCCGGGGCGGGGGTCACTTTCTTGGCTGTCGACCAGAGTTGGCGCTTTAGCGCCTTACTCTGGTCCCATGCAAAGAAAGTAACCAAAGAAAGCAGCTTTTCTTCGAACCGCCCAATGCACAGACTTGCGTGACCACTTCGTAGAAGATCGGTGGCACTCAGCTTGTAAAAAGCCCTGAATCACCTTCCACGCCCACTGACTACTGACGTCCTCCGAGCCCCTTGGCTCGTTAACGCCGATCTCTCATTTTTGCTCTGTCGCGGCTCATAGCCACGCCCCCTACTTGGACGATCCAACTACATCGATCATGAACGTCGCCGCCCCATGCTGACCACAGAACGCAAGTCTTTCTCGTACCGCACGATGCACAAATGCGCGTACGCACTCCGTAGAACACGCTTGCAAAGAGCCTTGAATCACCTTCCGCGCCCACTGACTACTCACGTCCTCCGAGCCCCTTGGCTCGTTAGCACCGATCTCTTCTCTTTGCTCGTCACGGCTCATAGCCACGCCCCCCTACCTGGACGATCCAACCACATCGATTTTGAACGTCGCCGCCCCATACGCCACCGGGCACGACGGCGCCTCGCTCCCGCATGACGGCACACCCGCAAACGGCGATGCACTCAGCGTCCGCTGCGCCGCCGCAACCGCCTGCGCCGACGCAGAAACACTGCCGAACACCGAGTCATGCGCCATATCCAGCGCCGAAAAATCGCGCGGAGCAAGCGACACGATCGCCAGAAAATGATTCTCCCCAACCGGCTCGCCCGCCTGCATCGGCCACGCCGCCCGCGGCAACACCACTCGCTTGCCCGCCACCACCCGGTTGTCCCTGTCCAACTCATTCGGGAAAAGCTGCAAATACTGATTCGCAGGATCAACCGCGAAAACATACAGATAGCCAGCACGGTCGCTCGTCACAATGAAACGCAACCTGTCCCGATCCACCACCGCACGCTCGAGCGGCACCTCCACCCTCACCGCAACCGAAGGGTCCGACAACGACACAATCCGCGCAAACTCCCCAGCCGGCGTGAACGGCGGCAACGCAGCCTGCAGCGGCACAACCGGCTCAGACACCGTCTCCGCCACAGACGCCGAGCGATCCGCCGCTAATTCCGTCCCATCCCTCCCATCCGTCCCGCTCGCCGGGCCTTCCACACGGACCGCAGGCGGACCATGCGACATCATCTTCGGCACAAGCCAGCCAAACCCCGCCACGGCCACAAGGACGCATCCCGCGCCTACCACCCATCTCACGCGACGCCGTGCCGTCGCCACCGCACGCGGCGGATCCCTTCCATCGACGACGCCCGCCCCGCGCTCCGCCGATGCCGCATCGAGCACAATCCCCAGCTCGTCGGCAAATTGCCGGTCCGTCTGCGGACGATCGGCCGGCACTACCGCCAGCGCATGATCGACCGCCCTCAGAAAACGATCCGAATATCGTCCCGCCGCCAGCTTCGCAAGCGGCTGATAACTGTCGCTCACCATCCGCCCCACGGACGGCGGCGGCGTCCTGCCCGTGATCGCGTAATAGACCAGCGCCGCAAGCGCATAGTGGTCCGTCCACGGTCCCTGCCTCAGCGACGAGACCTCCGCATACTGCTCGATCGGCGCATATCCCGGCTTCAGGATCACCGTCAGCGCCTGCGTCATGTCGCCGATCACGCGCCGCGCCGCGCCGAAATCGAGCAGCACCGGCCGATGACCGTCGTCCAGCAAGATGATGTTGTCCGGCGCGATGTCGCGGTGAAAGCAGTTCGATGCATGCAGCACCGCGAGCGCATCCACGAGCGGCGTCAGCAGCGCGCGCAGCCACGCTTCGTCGGGCGGCCCCGGCATCGCTTTCAGCGCATCCTTCAGCGTCACGCCACGGTAATACGGCATCACCATGTACGCCGTGCCGTTCGCCTCCCAGAAGCGATACACCTTCACGAGCGACTGATGATCGAAGCGCGCGAGAAGCCGCGCCTCGTCGTTGATGAAACTCTTCAGCCCCGCGCGAAACATGCTCTCGTAGCGCGACGACTTCACCTGCACCTGCGTCGCGCCCACACGCGACGCCAGCGCCGACGGCATGTACTCCTTCAGCGCAACCTCGCGATCCAGCGACGTATCCAGCGCGCGATACACGATGCCGAAGCCGCCTTCGCCGATCAGGCCGAGAATCTCGAATTCGCCGAGCCGCGTGCCGGGCGGCAGCACGCCATCGGTCGCGGTCATGTCCGGCGACGGCGCGCGCGCGCCGCTCACGATTACCGTCCTGTCATCCCCGGCGTTCGCCTCGATGTTCACTTCGGTCCGGCCTTCGTCGCCGTCCTCCGGGACGCGCTCGCCGGGATGCCTGCCGGTGGCGTTCATGATGGACGATCCCGCAGCAGCGTCGTAAAGAGCGCCGTGTCCGGCAGGCCGTACACCGGCCAGATCGTGAACGGCCTGGGCGTCGCGTCCGGTAACTCGCCGGTCTCGTCGGACAGCGGCGCGGCCTGCGCCGACGTCCACATGCTCATGCCATACAGCTCCGTCTGCCAGATGGGGGCGAACGTGCGCGCAAGGGCATCGGGCAGCACGGCCGCCGACTGCACCGTCCACGGCTCGCTCAGCACCGCGGCGCGCGCGTTGTCGGACGGCGGCGCGAGCGCCGGCGCGGGAAGCGCAGCAAGTTGCGCATCGAGCCGCTCGATGCTGTGATCGAAATCGAGCGCGGCCAGCGCGACGCCTTCGATTGCCGACAGCCATTCCCACAGCGCGACGATCTCGCCGCCCCGCGCGGGCGCGCACGGCAGCGACGCCGCGATCGTCAACGGAAAATGCCGGCCCACGCGATCCACCGACGCCATCACCACGCCCGCCCAGCACTGCGTGAGCGCCGGAGCGATCGCGCCCGGCATCGCGAAGAAGCGCCACACCGGACACGTGAGATAAAGCGCGAGCCAGTCTGCGCCGAGTGCGAGCTGCGCCTCCCCGACGCGCTGCGCAAGCCACGCATCCCACGGCGCGACGAACGCATCCGACAAGCGCCGCGCCGCGAAATCGCCGAGCGAAGGCAGCTTCCCGTACCAGCCGGGAATTGCCGGCGTTTCATCGGCGAGGGCGTTGGCGAGATCGTCGCTCATGGGCGTGCATCGGCCTTCATAGACGTTCGGGACACGAAAACGCGCGCAGGTCGGCGAGCCGGAAGGGATTCTCGACGCTGTTCGCCGTCACTTCGAAGCGCGCCTTGCGTCCCTCGATATCGAAGGTCACAACGAAGCGCTCCGGCTGGCCGGTCGGCTGCACGTCGACCCGGTCGAACATGCGAAAAAGCGCCCACGGTCCTTCGAAAACCAGATTGCTCGCCCCGTTCGACGGCGGCGGCGTCAGTTGCAGGCTCACGCGGCCGGAGCCTCGCGCGCCGGGCCACTGGACCGTCGCGGGAACCTGCGGGCCGTGCGCGTAGGTGAGAATCTGCCCGTCGATGTCGAGCGTGAAGGAAAGGATCGTCGGGTCCATGTCGAGCGGCTTGAACTGCAGCGCAAGCGCCGGCGTCTTGCCGCCGCCCCGGAAGAACACGCCGCGAATCGTGGCCGCGCGCTCGAACTGCGCGAGCCCGGCCGGACTGATCTGCGCCGCGCTCGAATCGGATTTCTTGAAGGCCCACGGTTTCGCGGATACATCGACGTCCTGCGCGAGATGCTTCTGGAAGAAATCGTCGAACTTGCCGCCGGGCGCGAACAGCGCGCCGAAGTCCTCGGGCAGCACGTCGCGTCCCGACGCCTGCACGAACGGATAACGACCGCCGAGCGCCCGATCGCAGAACGACGAAATCGATTCCTTCAGGTCCGCCGAAAGGTTCACGCGCCGCGCCTGCAGCGTTTCCGCCGCGCCCTGGCTGCCGAGATCGAGCAGCGCCGTGCGGATCGGCTCCGGCATGCGCGCAGCCTGCGAACGCAGCTTCGCGGGGGCGTCGGAGGGGGGCGGGGCGGTCTTCTGCTGCAAGGCTTCGTTGGTGGCGCTCAGGTACGCGTAGACATCGTTGATGAGGGCGAGCGTCTGCATGATCGGCGCGGGCTGCCCGGCGCCGGGACTCGTCGCGAGCGCGTGCAGCGCGGCGAAGCGATCGTTGACGATGCTTTCTAGCCGCGTGCCCGGCGCGACGGGCGCGATCTTCGTCGGGTCCGGTCCGCGGATGATCTTCTCCAGCCGCTTGCGCGCCGCGCTGATCCTGTCGTTCGCCTTGTCGACGACGGTCGTCTCGTCCTGTGGCTTCGCGGCGAGCGTCGTTTCACGCGATGCCGCCTGCACGAGCATCGCGAGCGGCGAATCGGGCGCGGAGAGAATGCGCGCGATCTGCGCCGATTGGGACAGGCTGTCCGCGCGCACGATGCGGATATCGTTCAGGAATTCCGTCCAGGTGCGCGCATAGTCCTGCAGATACAGCAGCCGCACGTCCTGCGTCAGCCGCTGCATCGCTGCCGGATCGCCGCGCCGCAGGCCGCTCTGATCGCGGATGCCGAGCACCCACGGTTCCTCGGCGGCGAGTTGCGCGGCGGTGTCGTCGACGGCCTTGAGAAACGCCTTGTGATAGCCGTCGAACGAATACAGGCCCGGCACGCCGCGCGTGAGCGGTGCGCCGCTCGCCCGCACGAAGACGAGTTGGGCATTCGGCCCGCCCGCGCGCGTGACGGTGAACTCGGGATAATCCGCGCCGACGCCTTGCTGCTTCACGCGCCCGTAGACCCGCTGCGCGAGCGTGCTGGCGGCGAGCATCGCGCGCACGCTCGCGACGAGCCGTTCGTCGAACGGTAGATTCGGATGCACGACGCCGCGCGACAGCAGGGCGTCGAGATGACGGGCGAGCGCCGCGCGTTCCTCGTTGCCGACATCGCGCGGCAGCGAGCGGTCCCAGTCGGTGACGATCCACACCTTCAGCGCATCCGGGTCCTGATGTTCGGGCTGATTCAGCATCAGATACGCCTTCAGCGCCTCGTACGCATAGCCCGGGTTCGACGCGTTCGCGCTGCGCGCCTGCTCCTCGATGCGCGCGGCCAGCTTCGGCAGGAACAGGTCGGTCAGGAGCCGTTCGTACGCGCCGGTCGCGGCCGCGTCGAGCTTCGCGCCTTGCCACAGGCCCCATTGCATCGCGAGCGGCGGATGCGCGGCATCGACTTGCGGCGTGGAGCCGAGCTTCTGCACGGCCGATAACAGCGGCAACTGCGCGACGAGACTCGCATTCGCCGCCGATGTCCCCGCTACCGCGTCCTTCGCGGTGCGCGCGGTCCGCTCGACGTCCTCGACATAGGCGCGATTGCGCAAATAGCTCGTACCCCAGAGCGCCAGCACGCACGCGCTCGCCGCCGCGATGCCCGCGTACGCCGACAGCCGCCGCACATGCCGCCGCCGCGCCCATTGCACGTTCGACCCGGCAAGTCCCTGCTCGGCGAAAACGACCTGCTTCAGCAGCCGCTCGATGAAGTAGCTGCGCCCGCTCGACGGACGCGGCGGCGTGCCACGCTCCACGCGGTCCATGCGGAAGGCGCGCGCGAGCGCACCCATCACGCGGTCGATCGGCGTGCCTTCCTGCGTGCCGCTCGTGAAGTAGACGCCGCGCAAGAAAGGCAGCTCGTCGTGCTTCGAGTGCATGAAGGTTGCGCTGAGCGCCTCGGCGAGAAGCGGCTTGAGCGCCGCGAACTGCTGAGGAAAGCCGATGATTGCCGCGCGCTCGGCCAGCCCGCTTTCCTGATGCAGACGATCGTGCAGCCGCCCGACGAGCCGCGCTTCGAGCGCATCGAGTTCCGCGTCGACGCGCGCGGCGAATTCGTCATCGGTCAGGGCGCGGCCCGGTTCGTACGCAAACGTGAAGCCGAAGACCTGCGCGCGCTCTTCCTTCGACATATCCGCGAAAAATTCGGTGAAGCCCGCGAGCAGGTCCGCCTTGGTCACGAGCACATAGACGGGAAAGCGCGTGCCGAACGCCTGGATCAGCTCGCGCATGCGGGCGCGCAGCGTCGCGGCCCGCTCAGCCACTCTCTCGCCGGCGCCGGCGTGCGAGGCCGCGAGCAGGTCGGGCACGGCGAGCGTGAGCAGCACGCCGTTGATCGGCTGGCGCGGGCGGGTTTTTTTCAGCAGCGCGAGAAAGCCTTGCCACGCGGCGTGATCGGCGTCGCGGTCGCTATCGTGCGTGGTGTAGCGGCCCGCTGTGTCGATCAGCACGGCTTCGTCGGTGAACCACCAGTCGCAGTTGCGGGTGCCGCCGACGCCGCGAATCTTGTCGGTGCCGAATCGCTCGGCGAGCGGGAAGCGCAGCCCCGAGTGGACGAGCGCCGTGGTCTTGCCCGCGCCCGGCGCGCCGATGAACATGTACCACGGCAACTGGTAGAGATATTGCCGCCCCGAGAACGTGATCCAGTCGCGCCAGCCGGGCTTGCCGCCGGACGCGGTGAGGCGCGCTTCCCGCAGCACGGCGAGCGCTTCGTCAAAGCGTTGCGCGAGCGTCGCGACTTCGGCTTCTCCGGCGCCCGGCGCGGCGGCGTGTGCGGGCGTCGTGTCATGGCTCGCGAGTCCCGCCGACAACGCCGCCTGCGTGCGCCGCGCCCGCCACGCGACGTAAAGCCGCCGCACCACGAGCAGCAATGCGACGCAGCAGATGGCGATGAACCGTGCCGTCGTGGATTCGAGCGGATAGTTGCCCGCGAACGACAGCAGCGGTCCCGCGATCCAGACCGCTCCGGCAATCAGCAGGAATCCGATGATCGTCAGCAGCACCGGATGAAAGAGGATCGACAGAATCTTCTTCATGTTCACGAACCCGGCCTGGCGAACAGCGTCACCTCCACCCGCCGGTTCCGCGCGCGGCCGGCGGGCGAGTCGTTGGGCGCGACGGGATCGGCGTCGCCTTGTCCTTCGGCCTTGAGGCGTGCAGCCGGGACGGTGGCCGCGAGCAGGTCGCGCACGTTCGCGGCCCGCTCCTGCGACAACTCCCAGTTCGACGGATAGCGCGCCGAGCGGATCGGCCGGTCGTCGGTGTGGCCGGTGACGAGCACGTTGCCTGGCACCGCGCCGAGCGCCGCCGCGATGCGCGCGATCAGCGGCTTCGTCTGCGCCGATACCTGCGCGCTGCCTGGGCTGAACACGTTGTCGCCACGCAGCGTGATGACCGAGCGATCCACGCGGTCGTCGACGTTGACGAGGCCATCGCGGATGTCCTGCGCGAGGAACTCGGCGAGGCGCGGCTTCGCCGCCTGCGTAACGACGAGAGGCCGCTGCGCCCCGGCGCGGATCGACGCGAGCGTGGCGAACGCCGGATCCGAGAGGCGGCCGAGCTGGAAGCTCATCGCCAGATACGCACCGGCGAGCAGCAGGAGCGCGAGCGCGCCCGCGACCCAGACCGGCAGCACGTCGGTCGTGCGTCGGCGCGCGGCGGGCACGCCTTCCCAGTGCGGCGACAGCGCCCGCTCGGGCTCGCCGCGTTCCTTGCGGATCAGTTGATGCAGCCGCACGCGAATGGCGTCGAGCGTTTGCCTGCCTTGCGCCGCCACGCGATAGCGTCCCTCGAAGCCGAGCGCCAGCACGATGTTCGACAGCTCCAGCAGATGCAGATGAACTGCGGGCTTCTGCGCGAGCCCCGCGAGCAAGTGGAAGACTTTCTCGCCGCCCCACGCTTCGTTATGAAACGTCACCAGCAGGCTTTGCCGCGCCCACACGCCCGCGCCCCACGGCGTGCCCGACGCGGCTTCGTCGAGCATCGTGCAGATCATGTAGCGCGCCGCCGTGACCTGTTCGGCGGGCACGCCGCACGCCCGCGCCTCCGACTCGAAGCGGCGCACCCCGGCGGCGAGGGAATCGCGGAGCGCGGCGGGATCGGCGCAGGCGCTCATCGCCCGGATGCGCGGCGCGAGCTGCAAAAGCGGCGCGCACGCGGCGACCAGCGGATTGACCGCGCCGCCGCGAACGAAGGCGGCATCGAAGGCGCGCGGGTCGGCATCCGCCGGGAACGCGCCTTCCGTGCCGCCGCTCGTGCGCGATTCGCTCGCGCCCGGAACGCGCCGTCGCGCGCCCGGATTCGGCTTGATGATCGTCTGGTCGGATTCGAATCCGGCGAAGGGATCGTCGTGGTTCGTCATGGCGTCGGGGAATCGATGCAGTCAGTGTCGGATGGCCCAGAACTCCAGCTCCAGCGCCGGAAACTCGCCTGCGATGTACATCGCCAGATTGCCGGTCTGCTCCAGCTCCTTCCATAGCTCGCCGCCGCGATCCAGTTCGAAGTACGAAAAGCCCGCGTGAAACGGAATCTGGCGCGGCGCGACCGGCATCGCCCGCAGCCCGATGCCCGGCAGCGCGAGATTGACGAGATCGCGCAGCTTCTCGGCGGGCGCGACCTTCACCTGCGTGGGAAAGCGCGTGCGCAGCGCTTCGCCTGGCATCTGCGCGTTGGCGGCGAGCACGAAACCCGCCGTTCGCACGAGTTCGAGATCGTTGATCATCGCGACGCGCACGCCGGGCTTGCGGCTCTGCAATTCGATCGCGACCGCGTCGGGCTCCCGCACTTGCGCAAGCAGTTGCCGCACGTCGCGCATGAGCGGCTCGAACGACGTGGCGATATCGTCGTGCCGATACGGCGGATACGCAGGCACGCGACGCCGTTCGTCGAAGGCGGCGAGATCGCCGGCGAACGCGAGCGTCGTCTGATAAAGGCGCTCGGGATGCAGAAGCGGCGACTGCAGCAGATGCCCGTATTGCGGTTCGAAGCGGTTGAGCGTCTGCAGCAGCAGAAAATCCGCGATTTCCGCGACACCCCCGCGTCCCGGATTCGCCAGCCGGCTCGCGAGCCGGTCCGCATGCTGATGCGCGAGACCGGCAAGCTCTTGCGCATGGCCGAGCAGGCGCGGGTCGGCGAGCGCGTGGAGCATCGGCGGGATGTAGGCGGGGTCGAGCAGCACGCGATTGTCCGCACGACGCTCGAGCACGCGCGCCAGGCCGATCGTCGCGAAAGCGTCGGTGGCGTCGCGCGCGAGCATGAGCCGCAGGTTCGGCGCGCCGACGCGAATCTGCGCGATGCGATCCGTGCTCGTCGTGATGTCCGCGACGGACGTGTCGCTCGTGCGATAACGCAGCGCATCGGCGCGGGCATCGGCGTTGCCGTCGGAATCGAATTCCTTGGCTCCGGCGCGCACCAGCGGCAGCGCGAGCAGGACGAGTTCATCGCGCGTGCCGGGCGGAATGTCGAGCGGCGGCGGCGCGGGCGCATCGTCGGGAAACGAGAACGCCGCGCCGTCGGGCAGCACGCCGAACGCCGACGACAGCGCGATCTTGCCGAGCCCGAGCGCGATGTCGTCGATCCTCACGTCAGCCCAGCCCCACGACCACGCTTCCGTCGCCCGTGCATGACAACGCACGAGATGCTCGATGAAGCGGTCATGTTGCTGAAAATGCTGCGGTTCGAGGAACAGGCCCTCGGACCAGATCATGCGTTGGTGCCAGGTCATGGTGGCTCGAAGTCTCACGCGTTGCCTTGCGCCCGGCGCTTCGACTGTCCGAACGCTCCGGTCAAAGAACGATTCAGCCAAACGATTTTGGAAGCCGCCGAGGCCCTGCCTGCGCTGCCGTTACTTTTTCTTCGATGGCGGCGGCGGCGCGGGCTGCGCGGCGATGGTGACGTCGGCGGCATCGACGCGCACGTTCATCAGCGTGGTCTGATTCGGCGGCACGGGCTCGGTCACGCGCCAGCGCGAGCGTTCGATATCGCGATACGCCGCCACGACCGCCACGAACTTCGTGCCCGGCTGCACGGCCTGCTCGACGCTGCGGGTATCGCCCGGGCGCAGCAGGAATTCGTTCTTCGCGTTGAGGTCGCCGCCGAGCGTTGCCTGGTCCTTGCCGTAGAGCGTGAAGAAGTCGGCGCTTTCGAACGCGGCGGTCGTTCTCAGTTCGTACACGCGCACGACGACGGGCGACGGCCGTCCCGTGCGGTCGGGATTCGCGCCATCGAGCGCATTCACGGTGATGCGAACGATGGTCGGCGCGGGCGGCGGAGGCGGCGCGGACTTGCACGCGGCGAGCGCCAGCGCGCAAAGCGGCACGGCGAAAAAACGCGCGCGGTTCATGAGTGGCCCGGTAAGTGACGTGCGACACAGCAGCAGACGAACCATGCCGCCGCGTTTTTTAAATCGGCTGCGGTGTTTCGTCTAATCGTGGCATCGCGCCGGCAGCGTGTCGGCGACGGATGCGAAGCGACGGTCATCGAGGAGCGCGTTCGTGAAACCGAATCAGCGTATGGCGCCGGCCCTTTCCCGCGACGCGGCGAGGCGGCTCGTCGCGGCGATCGCGCTGCTCGGCGCGGCTTGCATCGCACCGCGAGCCGATGCCGGGACCTCGCGCGACGAAGCCCTCACGCCCGCCGCGCGTCAGGCCGAAGCACGCGTGCGCGACGCCGAGACCATCGCGACGCTGTCCCAGGAAGGGCGGCTCCTGCTCGCACGCGATCAGGTGAAGCTCGACGGCTACGCGTACTGCAGCATGTCGGTGGCGGCGGCGGAGCGGGGGGATTTTCGGGAGAGCATCGAGGCGGCCTCGCGCGCGCTCGTCGTCGCGGCGCAAACGGACAACGCGAATCTCGCCGCGCTCTCGCGGCGCGATCTGGCCATCGCCTACAGCTATGCCGGCGATCTTCCCGATGCCGAACGCTACGCGAAGGAAGCCATCGCCGCCGGCGCGGGCAATCCGCAGCAAGTGCTCGCCCCGGCGCACAAAGTGCTCGGCGACATCGCGGCGCGGCGAGGCGATCCGGCCGCCGCGCTCGGGGAATATCGCGCGGCGCTCGCGGCGGCGTCGGCGCGTTATCGGCCGATGGTGCTGCTGTCGATCACGAACGCGCAGATCGCTGCCGGCGATGCGGCGGGCGCGCGCGCGACCTTCGCGCAGACAGCGGGCGTCGACGAGAGCCTGCTCGCGCCGCTCCGAAAGCGCATCGAAGGCAATCTGCTGCTCGCCGAGAACGAACCGCACGCGGCGCTCGACGCGTTCGCCGCCAGCGCCGCGAAAGGCGGCTCCGACGCCAGCTACGACAAGCTCTGGGCGCAGGAAGGCATGGGCCGCGCGTATCTGGCGCTCGGCGAACGCCGCAAGGCGCGCGACGCGTGGCTCGCCGCGCTCGACGAATCGGAGTCCATCCGCGCGCGTTTTCGCAGCGACGAGTTCAAGACCGGCCTGTTCTCCGATACGCAGACGGTCTTCGAGGAGACCATCGCGCTCGTCGTCGAAGATGGAGACTACGCGCTCGCATGGTCGCTCTCGGAAAAGAGCCGCAGTCGCGCGCTGCTCGATGTCGTGCGCAACCGGCTCGCCGGCAATGTCGACGAAACGCAGCTCAACGGCCGCGCGCTCTCGCTCGACGACGTGCGCGGCGCGCTGAAGCCCGGCGAGGCGATCATCGAATTTCACGGCCTTGGCGACAGGATGATCGCGTGGGTCGTGCGCGCCGATGGCATTCGCGGTTTCACGCTGCCGATCGCGCGCAAGGACATGGCGCTCGCCGTCGATGATTTTCGAAGCGCGATCGTGCGCGGGCGTCCACAGGCGCTGACCTATGGCGCGAAGCTCGACGCGCTTCTGATCGCGCCGCTCGGTCTGCGTGCCGGGGAGCGGCTCGTCATCGTGCCGAACGGGGCGTTGCACTACATGCCGTTCCAGGCGCTGCGCAACGCCGACGGATTCCTGATTCAGCGGCATGCGCTCGCGCTCGCGCCGTCGGCGAGCATCGCGGTGCAGCTCGTGCGGCGGCCCCAGCGCATCGCGAGCGATCTCGTCGCGTTCGGCAATCCGCGCATTGCGCCGGAATTCGATCTGCCGGGCGCGGAAGCCGAAGTCCGCGCGATCGGTCCGCTGTTCGCCAGGCGCGAAGCGTTCCTGCAGGGCGATGTCACGCGCAAGACCTTCAGCGACAACGCGCCGGCGGGCCGCATCGTGCATGTGGCGACGCACGCGCAGGCCGACACCGTCGATCCGCTGCACTCGCGCGTGCTGCTCGCGCCGGCTACGCAACCCGCCGACGGCCCCGACCCGATGCTCGCGCAGGACATCTACAACCTCAGGTTCGACTCGGTGGCGCTCGTCACGTTGTCCGCGTGCGAGACGGCGCTCGGGCGCATCGAGCGCGGCGACGAAATCATGGGCTTCACGCGCGCGTTCTTCTATGCGGGCGCATCGGCGCTGCTCGTGTCGATGTGGCCCGTCGCCGATGAGTCGACCGCGCTCACGATGCGCACGTTCTACGGCTCGCTCACGAAAGGCGAGGAGGCCATCGACGCGATGCGCGACGCGCAGCTCGCGGTGCTTGCGGATCGCAAGTTCGCGCATCCGTTCTACTGGGCGCCGTTCGACCTGATGGGCAACTGGCGGCTCACGGTCGCGCGCTGACAGCCGTGCGCCATGCGATCCCACTCGATAACGACGCCATGAAATCCTTCGCATCCCGTATCAAGCCGCGTCCGTGCGGCATCGTGCTCGGTGCGCTCGTTTCGGCAAGCGCATGGGCGCAGCAAGCACCGCTTCCCGGCACCCAGCAGACGCCGAGCGCCGGCACGCTGTTCAACCAGCAGCCGCGCCCCTCCATCGCCGCGCCGCCGCCCGGTGGCGCGAACGCGCTGCCTGCGCCGCCCGCCGCAGCCACGCCGCCTGTGCCCGAAGGCACGAAGTTCACGCTGAAGGGCGTGCGTTTCGCGGGCAACGAAGTGCTCGGCTCGGACGTGCTGCTGCCGCTCGTCGCGGACCGGATCGGCCAGGAAGTATCGATCGGCGATCTCGACGCGATGGCCGCGCGCATCGCGCAGGCGTATCGCGATCGCGGCTATCCGCTCGCGCAGGTCGTGATTCCGCCGCAGGACGTGACGAGCGGCGAGCTGACCTTCACCGTGCTCGAAGGCAAGATCGGCCGCGTGCGGCTGACGGTTGCGCCCGGTGCGCCGATCAGGGAACCGATGGTGCGCGCGCGGCTCTCGGCGATCGAGCCGGGCAAGCCGCTCAGGCAGGCGGAACTCGAACGCACGATGCTGCTGCTGTCGGACCTGCCCGGCATTCGCGTGAACTCGGCGCTGGAGACAGGCAGCGCGCCCGGCACCGTCGATCTGAACGTGACCGTCGAGCCCGTGCGCCGATGGAACTTCGCGGTCGCCGTCGACGATTACGGCGCTGCGCCCGCTGGCCGCTGGCGGCTCGGCGCGGTCGGGCGGCTCGCATCGCCGTTCGGCATCGGCGACAACCTCGACATCAATCTGCTCGCGGCCGAGCGCGCCGATACGGTCTACGGGCGCATCGGCTACGACGCGCCGATCAACGCCTACGGCACGCGCGCGGGCATCGCGTATTCGCATCTGTACTACTACCTCGGCAAGAACTTCTCGGCGCTGGACGCGCACGGCGATGCGGATGTCGTGACCGCGTCGATCTCGCACCCGCTGATCCGCTCGCGCAGCCAGAACCTGTTACTGCGCGGCGCGCTGGAGTATCGCTCGCTGACGGACAAGATCGGCAGCGTCAGCTTCGAGAATCCGCAGAAGCTGTACGTGGCGAGCGTGGGGCTGTCGTACGAGAGCCGCGACAGCTTTCTCGGCGGCGGCTTCAACAGCGCCGACGTGCAGCTCTCGTTCGCCCACCTGAACATCGACTCGGCGCTTGCCCGGCAGATCGATCAGGGCCCGTTCGGACGCCACGCGCAGGGCAACAGCGTGCGTCTGACGATGCAGGCGAACCGCCTCAACGCGATCACCCCGAAGACCAGCTTTTTCGTCGGCATGTCGGGGCAATGGGCGAACCAGAACCTCGACAGTTCGTCGCGCATCACGCTTGGCGGACCGCGCGCGGTGCGGGCGTACTCGCCGTCGGAGGCGGTCGTCGACGAAGGGCTGATCGGCACGGCCCAGCTTCGCTATGCGGTGATTCCGTCGCTCACGCTGTCCGCATTCTTCGATATCGGCGTCGGACGATACAACGCGCGCGCGATTCCGGGACAAGGCGCGAACACGGTGACGCGCAGCGGCGCGGGCATCGGCGCGTTCTGGAACGGGCCGTACGGCATCACGGTGGACGGCAGCATCGCGTGGCGCACGACCGGCCCCGACACCACCGGCGACGACAAGCTGCCGCGCGTCTACGTTCAGATATCGAAATCGTTCTAGCCAGGAGCGCGCAATGAACGACATCACTTGCCTTCGGGACCGCAGGCATCGCCGGGAATGGCAACGCGCGATCAGGCGGCTCGCGAAGCGCGCCGCGCGCGGCGCCGGGCTGGAAGTGCGCGCGTCGGCGCTTCTGCCGCTTCTCGTGCTGGTCGCCGCGCCCGGCGCATTCGCGCTGCCGGTCGGGGAGAACGTCGTCGCGGGCAATGTCGCGATCAACCGGCCGAATCCGAACGCGATGACGATCACGCAAGGCTCGCAAAAAGGCATCGTGAACTGGAACGGCTTCTCGATCCAGGGCAACGAGCGCGTCGATATCTCGCAGCCGTCGGCGCAGGCGGTGCTGCTCAATCGCGTCGTCGGCAATGACGCAAGCCGCATCGCGGGACAGCTCAATGCGAACGGGCAGGTGTTCCTCGTCAACCCGGCAGGCGTGATGTTCGCGCGTGGCGCGTCGATCAACGTGGGGTCGCTCGTCGCATCGACGCTCGGCATTTCGAACGACGCGTTCCTCGCCGGCAAATACCACTTCGCGCAGCAAGGCGCGGCTGCAGGCAAGGTGACGAACGAAGCCGCCATCAATGCAGCGCCGGGCGGGGCGGTTGCGTTGCTGGGCGCGCAGGTTGACAACAGCGGCCACGTCAGCGCGACGCTCGGCAAGATCGCGCTGGGCGCGGGCAGCGACATCACGCTCGACTTCGCGGGCGACGGCCTCACGATGCTGAAGGTGAACGACAAGGTGGCGAACGCGCTCGTGAACAACGCGGGCGTGCTGCAGGCCGACGGCGGGCAGATCGTGATGTCCGCGCGCGCCGCCGACGAAGCCGCCGCGAGCGTGCTCAACCAGACGGGGACGGTGCGCGCGCGAAGCATCGAGGCGCGCAACGGGCGCATCGTGCTCGATGGCGGGACCTCGGGCGTGACGGATATCGCCGGCACGCTCGACGCCAGCGCGCCGGATGGCGGCGCGGGCGGGCGCATCGACGTGACCGGACATCACCTCGCGGTGAACGACGGCGCGCGCATCGATGCAAGCGGCGCGGCGGGCGGCGGGCGGGTGCGCGTGGGCGGCGGCGCGGCGGGCAAGGAGACGGATATCCGCAACGCGGATGCGCTGTGGATGAGCCCGAGCGCGCAAGTGCGAGCCGATGCGCTCGCCGCGGGCGACGGCGGCAACATCGTCATGTACGGGACGGAGGCGGCGCGCGTCCACGGCATGGTGTCGGCGCAAGGCGGCGCGCAGCGCGGCAATGGCGGCCTCGTGGAAACGTCCGGACGGTATCTCCACACGGACGGCGCGCGGATTCGTCTCGGCGCGCCGATGGGGCACGGCGGCCAATGGCTGCTCGATCCCGCGAACATCGAGATCGTGACCACCGCGCCGTCGACCCTGAGCGCGCCGCAGTCAAGCGCCGATCCCGGCTCGAACACCGTCACGTTCTCGCCCGGCAGCGGCAACAGCTACGTGCTCGCGGACGCCGTCAGCAATCAGTTGAGCGAGGGTGTCTCGGTAACGATCTCGACCAGCGCGGCCGACCCGACGCCCGGCAACGGCGACATCACGATGAACCGTGGCGTCGTCATCACGAAGGCGGGGCCGGCGCCCGTGCCCGACGCGACGCTCACGCTCAGCGCGGCCGGCTCCATCATCCTGTCGGGGCAGATCGGCGGCGATGCCCCGGAAGCCTCGCCTGCCGGACGCCTGAACGTCGTGCTCGACGCGAATCAGAGCCAGGCGGCGGACGGCGTGAACCGCATCGTTTTGTCCGCCGCTTCGATCGGCGCCAACGGCGGCTTCGTGACGATCGGCGTGCCGGCTCCGCTCGCGGGCACCCCCGCCGCCGCGACGGCGTTCGACGGCGCGGCGATAGGCTTGTCAGGCGCGACGATCGATACCACCGTGCTCACCGCGTCGCCGGGAACGGGGACGGGCTCGATCACGATCAACGGACGGGGCGCGCTGACCGTTCCGGTTCCGCCCGACGGCTCGGGCCAGACGCCGGCGCAGTTTCCGACCGGCACGCCGCTCGCCGCCGTCAACATGATCGACTCGACGCTCGCGACGTCCATCGGCGCGATCTCGATCAACGGCGAGAGCGGCGCCGCGACGCCGCTCGCAACGGGCGGCGTGTCGATCATCGGCAATACGCGGATCAGTTCGGCGAGCGGCGCTATCGGCATTCGCGGCGTCGCGCAGACCGTGCCGGCTTCGTCGGCGAGCCTGTCGACGGGCGTGTCGGCGTTCGGCGTCGCGCTCGTTCCGACGACGGGCAGCACCGTACAGGGGCCGAGCGTGCTGTCGGACTCGGGCAGCATCGTCATCGATGGCGCCGCGCCGGACGTGCAGGCATCGACATCGGTCAACGGCGCGGGACTGCGTCTGGAACGCACGACCATCAGCACCGCGAGCGGCGATGTATCGGCGATCGGCCGCGCGCCGGCGTATCCGGCGAGCGTGACAGCCGGGTCGAGCCGCGTCGACGGCGTCGAAGTGGTTGGCGCAACGCTGGCATCGGGCGGGCGGATGCTCGTGCAAGGCACGGTGCAGCCGGGCGCCACGCCGTTGACGGGCGTGCCGGGCGCGGGCGTCACGATCACGGGCAACGGGGATGCGTCGAGTTCGATCACATCGAGCGCGGCGGACGTGCGGATTTTCGGCGGCGGCAACGGACTGCCGGGCGTGTCGCTGCAAGGCGCTGCCGGCGGTGGCAACACGCGGCAAGTTGACGTCCGCGCGGCCAACGGCGACATCGACATACGCGGCTACACGACCGGTCAGCCCAACGACGGCGCGTTCTTCCCCGGCGTGCAGATGAGCAATGCGTCCGTCACCGCCGAGGGCGACGCGCATCAGGTGTCCGTCACCGGAACGGCGCCCGGGTCCGCGCCCGGCATCGCGCTGAACGATGCGGTGATCTCGGCGGGACGCGATCCGGACGCCTATGAAGTCTCCGACACGGGCGGCACGCTCCTGCTGCGCGCGACGAGCGGCGCCGGTGTGCCCATCACGGTCACGACGGTTTCGACCGCGGTGTCGTCGTCGCTATTCGCGCCGGGCGGCAACCTCGTGTTCGTGCCGGGGAGCCTTGCGCCGGACACGTTCGACATCGTCGCCGCCAACGCCGTCCCGATCGATGTCGGCGGGTCGGCCAACGGCTTCACGCTCACGCAGCCGGTGCTCGCGCAGATTTCGCCGAATGTGTCGAACGTGATCGTCGGTTCGTTGACGCATACGGGGCCGATCACGTTGAGCGTCAACGCGCCGACAACCGGCTCGCAGGCGCTCACGCTCGCCAACGGCGGCGAGGGCAGCCAGGGCATCGCGCTGCCGGCCGGCTTTTCCGGCGATACGCTGACCTTGCACTCGGCCGGTACGGTGACGGAAAGCGGCGCGGGCATTCAGGCCTCGACGCTCGATCTGATCGGGCCGGGTGTGTTCGAGCTGGCGACCGCGCCGAATCGGATCGGCTCGGTGAGTTTCTCCGGCACGCGCGACGTGCGGCTCACGAGCGCGGGCGACATCGGCATCGTCGATCCGGCGGGCTATACGTTCGATGGCGCAACGGCGCGCGTGGTGCCGCCGACCGCCGTGGGCGCAACGCTCGGCGGCAGTCTCGACTTGCGCACGACCGATGGCGGCGAAGGCGGCGCGGGCGCGATCGACGCGAGCGTGCCCATCGTCGCGAATGCGGCCGGTCCCGCGACGCTCGCCTTCCATTCGAGCGACGTGCTCAATCTGCGGAACGACATCACGTCGGCAGGCGGGCCGCTCGATATCGTCGCCGATGCGCGCAACGCGATCATCGCGCTCGGCAATGCGGGCGAAGGCGCGGCGTATCGCATCCGCTTGTTGACCAACGGCGGCAACGTCACGATGGGCACGTTCGACGGCGGCCCGACCGGCTTCGATGGCGCGACGCTGCAAATCCGGTCCACGGACATCGACACGCGCGGCGGCGCGGGTGGCGGCAACGTTACGCTGCATGGCGTCGCGCCGCAGCAAGTTTCTTCAGGCGACGGCGGCGGATCGTTCCCGGCCTTCGGCACGCCTTACGGCGTCGATCTGAACGACGCGACGGTTTCGTCGGGCACGGGAAGCATCGCGGTGCAAGGGCAGAGCCTGAATCCGGCAGCGAACGCGGGCGGCGGCGTGATCCTGCGCAACGCGGGCAACGCGGCGGGCGTGACGCCCGGCCCGACGCGGCTCGTTTCATCCGCGACGGACAGCGCGGGCGGCAGCGCCATCCGCGTCTACGGCACGGCGAGCGGCGCGGGTAATCACGGCGTCGCGATGCTCGACAGCGCATCGCTCGAAGCAACGAACGGCGCGGTCGATGTGCGCGGGGCCACGACCGGCGCAACCGCCGATGGCTACGGCGCGTTGCTGTGGTCCGGCTCGATCGCGGCGGCGAACGTGCGCGTCGCCGGGTCGGGGAGTTCGGCCACGCCGGGCATCGGCATCGGCGGGGTGAGTCTGCCGCCGAACGCGGAACCGGGCGCGCCGGGGTTTTTCATCGGCGCGAACGCGGCAGGCGCGGTGATCCTGCGTCCGGCCAACAACGGCTCCGGCAGCAGTCTCGCCGTGCGCAGCGGACCGGCTACCATCGCCGCGCCGGGCGGCACGCTCGCCATCGCGCCGGGGTCGGTCGATCCGTCGAGCTTCGCCGTGCTCGCGCAGGCCAGCATCCCGATCACGCTGTTCGGAACGAGCGCGACACCCGGCCTGTCGATCGATGCCGCGAGCTATCAGGCGTTCTCGCCCGCAATCTCGACGCTCGTGCTCGGTTCGTTGACGCAAAGCGGGCGCATCACGGTCGCGGGCGCGTGCGCGGGCGGCACGGGCTGTGTGCCGCGTCCCGGCGTCGCGACGAATCTCACGCTGCAGAACACCGGCGCGGGAAGCCGGGGCATCGATCTTCCGTCGGGCATTGCGTTGCCCGGCAAGACGCTCGCGCTCGTCTCCTCGGGCCCCGTCACCGATCCGGGCGGCATAGAGGCGCAGACGCTGTTGCTCGGAGGCAGCATCGGCGACTTCGATCTCATCGATGCGGGCAACGACGTCGGCCTGCTCGCGCTCGCCGGCGCGCGCGATGTGCGGTTCTCGAATTCGCACGGTTTCGTCATCGGCACAGCGGGCGCGAACGGCTTCGACGGCGCGACGGGCAATGTCGCCGCCATCGCCGCGCAGCAGCCGAACGTGACGCGCAACCTGACCGCCATCGCGGATACGGGCGCGATCGCGCTCGGCACGCCCGGCGCGCCGGCGAACCTGATCGCAGGCGGCGACATCGACCTGGTGATGCAACAGGGCGTATTCCAGAACGATGCGGGCGGCACGCTCGCCGCCGGCAACGCGTGGCGGGTGTGGACCGCGCGGCGCACGGACGAGAACCGCAACGGCATCGATCCGGGCGGCGCGCTGCCGAACTTCTATGGCTGCGTCTACGGCGGCATCTGCAGCTGGAACGGCCAGCTTTCGCAGAACGTGGTCCCGGCGACCGGCAATCACTTCGTGTATGCACAGCGGCCGAAGGTCACCGTCACGATCGGCAATCAGACCCGCGCTGAAGGCACGCCGAACGGCCCGTTCGCGTTCGATGTGACCGGCCTGCTCGATGGCGATTCGCGCGGCTCGAGCATCGCAGGCGGCCCGCTGCGTTCGCCCGCGACGCCGGGTTCGCCGGCGGGCAAGTATCCGATCGACGGCGCATTCGCGTCGCCTGTGGGATACGAGGTCGTGGTGCAGCCGGGCACGCTCACCGTCACGCCGATGCAGCTTCAGGGCGCGGTCTTCAATCGCAGCGGCCTGCAGCCGCTTTTCACGGCGCAGGAGCAGAGCTTCGTCTACGAGAGCAACCTGGGCGGCATCAACATCTGCGTGGGGACGAACGAGCCGATCCTTGCGCTGCAGCAGGCCGAAGGCGAAGCGGACACACTCGCGGCGGAATGGAAGCGCGTGCGCTCGCGGCCGAATCTCAACAACTGCCTCGTCGTGGACGGCCAGCACGGCTGCGGCGAATTCTGAGCGGGGCCGCGATGATCGATATCGAACCGCTGCTCGCGCCGACCGAATCCATGCCGCCCGCGGGCATCGACCTGGAGTACGACGCGGCGTTTCTCGCCTTCGAAGCGCTCGCCCGCGAAAGCCCCACGCGCCAGTTCGACGCGCCCGCCGAGCCGCCGCCCTGGGCCGACGTGCTCGAACAGGGGCAAGCGCTGCTGGCCCGTTCGAAGGACCTGCGCGTGGCCGTGGCGTGGACGCGGGCGGCGTCGCACGTGCAGGGCCTTGCGGGCTTTCTCGCGGGCATGCGCCTGCTGACGGGCCTGCTCGAACGCTACTGGGACGGTCTTTTTCCGCGACTGGATACTGACGACGACAACGACGCCGCGCTGCGCATCAACGCGCTCGCGCCGCTCGCGGATGCCTATACGCCGTTCGCCGAAGCCGAGACGCTGCTGCACGATTTGCGCGAATGCGAAGTCTGCCGCGTGCATGGCGAGCGGCTGACCGTGCGCGACATGCTGGTCGCGCAGGGCAGGCTCCCGCCGCAGGAAGGCGCGGCAGCGGCGAGCCTGCCGCGCGTCGAGGGCATCCTGGCGGATGCGCTCGCGCACGATCCCGCGCTGCTTGCTCAGGCGCTCGAACTGGCCGACGCCGTGCAGTCGCTCGCCGATTGCATCGCGCGGAAGCTCGGCGCGGAGCGTGCTCCGTCGATGACCGCGCTGACGATGGCCGCACGCCAGATCGCCGCGCAGTGCCGCGCGGTCGCGCCGCCGCTCGATGCGCGCGATGAACCGGCTCCGGTTATCGATGACCCCGCGCCGGCGATCCATCGCGGGGTCGCGAGTCCCGGCGAGATCGCGACGCGCGAGCAGGCGACCGCCGCGCTCGACGCCGTCTGCGCGTTCCTCGAGCGCACCGAGCCGGCGAGCCCCGCGCCGCTTTTGATTCGCCGCGCGCGCGGGCTGATCGGCAAGGACTTTCTCGCGGTGATGCAGGACCTCGCGCCCGACAGCCTCGCGCAGATTCATCTGATCGCGGGAACGAAGCCGCAGTGACGCGTTGAAACGGCGCGCGCGTGAATCGTCTTTCGAACGTCACAGAGCGGGACAACGAGGAGAACGAGATGAGCGGACGCGATTTCCTTCAGCCGGGGCCGATGCAGGTCATCGATGGCGTGCGTATCGGCGAGCTGATCGGATTCAGCGGCGATGGCGCGCGCCCGCTCGTCGTCTATCCGGGGCAGCCGGGCGGCGCGGCGTTGCCCGCGCGGACCATTCCCGATGTGCGCGGCGCGCATATCGGCTGCGAAGTGCTTCTGATGTTCGATGGCGGCGATCCGGCGCGGCCGGTCATCATCGGCTGTCTGCGCGAAGACCGCGCGTGGCCGCTCGATGAAGCGCCCGCGCAGGTCGAAGCCGATGCGGACGGCGAGCGGCTCGTCGTGACCGCGAAGGAGGAGATCGTGTTGCGCTGCGGGCAGGCGAGCATCACGCTGACCAAGGCCGGCAAAGTGCTGATCCGCGGCACATATGTGTCGAGCCGGTTGACGGGTGTGAACCGCATCAAGGGCGGATCGGTGCAGCTCAATTGATCGCTCAACTGATCATCCAGGACGATGGAACTGATCGACGCTACCCGCATGGTCGCGGGCTCCACGATGGGAACGGAGCCGAGCGGACGGGAATCGCTCGTCGTCGTCGTCGTCGTCGTCGTGCTCAGGGGCACGTTTCGCCTGCCCGCGCCGGGTGAGCCGGTGCGTCTCGCCGATGCGCAACTGCCGCTCGTCATGGCCGATACGTTCACGCGGGACGTGCACTGGTTCATGGACCGGCTCTACGTGGCGACGGTCTCGACGCCGTACACGTTGCAAGGACGATACCTCGTGCCCGTTGACTTCGGGGAAGCGGGAACGCCGACCTGCTTCAACTTGTGTTCGGCGGGCGCAACGCTAGGGTCGATCGGCCACGACGATGTCGCCTCGTTCGATGGCGCCGCATGTCGCCGCTACGACTGAAGTCCGCCGTGAACGCCCGCCCGCCCGTCCTCGCCATTCTTCACCAGCACCTCGAAGACGCCGCCTGCCTTCGCAACACGCGCTCGACCCTCGTCCGCGCCCCGCACGTGAAGCTCAGGCACCTCGGCCGTCTCGACGAGCGCATCGCCGCGCACCTCGACGGCATCGCCGTGGCGGGACGCGCGGGTGCGCAAATGAGCATGCAGGCGCTCGATCGTCCCGGCAGGGGCGAGCTCTTCACTGCGGCAGTCGGCTGCATCGAAGCGCACGCCGCCAAGACGTTGCTGCAACTCATCGCGCTGAGCGAGGCAGTGCCCGCCGCGCGATCCGGCCTTCACTCCGCGTTCGGCTGGGTCTCCGCGAGCCGCCTGCAGGAGACTGTCGGCGCGCTGCTGGAAAGCGACGATCCCGCCGCGCAGCGCGCCGGCATCGCGGCGTGCGCGCAACATCGCGTGGACCCGAAGCGTTTCCTCGATGCGGCCATCGCCTCGCAAGACGCCGCCGTGCGCGCACGCGCGTTGCAGTGCGCGGGCGAAACCGGCCGCATCGATCTGCTCGCGTCCTGCATCGCGCATCTGGGCGACGAAGACGCGTCATGCCGCATTCACGCCGCCACAGCCGCGCTGCTGCTCGGCGATCGACGCGCGTCGCTCGACGTGCTACAGGCACTCGCGCTCGCGCATGCCGACGCCGCCGCCGACGCCGCCACCGCCGCGCTCGCGGCGAGCACGCTGCCGCCCGGCGACGCCCACGCGCTGCTGCAACGCATCGCCGCGCAGCGAGACAGCAAGCGCCTTCTGATCCGCACCGTCGCTCATGCAGGCGATCCGCACTACATCCCCTGGCTCATCGAACTCATGCAGGACGACCAGTTCGCGCGCGTCGCTGGCGAGAGCTTCAGCCTCATCACCGGCGCAGACATCGCGTGGCTCGATCTGGATCGCAAGCCGCCCGCGCATTGGCCGTCGGGTCCGAGCGACGACCCGAACGACACCGATGTCGCGATGGACGAGGACGACGGCGCGCCGTGGCCCGACGCGGACAAGATCGCGCAGTGGTGGCGGGCGAACGCATCGCGATTTCAGAGCGGCCAGCGCTATTTATGCGGCGCGCCGCCATCGCGAGCGCATTGCATCGGCGTGCTGAAGGATGGCTATCAGCGACAGCGCATGGCCGCCGCGCGCCACCTGTGCCTGCTCGATCCGGGCGCGCCGCTGTTCAACTGCGCCGCGCCCGCATGGCGGCAGCAACGTCGTCTCGCGATGCTTTAAATCCGCGCACGCTGGATCGTCTTCCTAGCGTGATCTCATGCTCACGCGAAGGAGTCGTCATGGCAACCAGCAGTCAGAAGTTCATCGGCCGCAATCGCGCACCGCGCGTGCAGATCGAATACGACGTCGAGACCTACGGCAGCGAAAAGAAAATCCAGCTTCCGTTCGTGATGGGCGTGATGGCGGATCTGTCGGGCAAGCCGGCCGAGGCCCTTCCGCCCGTCGAACAGCGCAAGTTTCAGGAAATCGACATCGACAATTTCGACAGCCGCATGAAGGCGATGCATCCGCGCGTCGCGTTTCAGGTGCCGAACAGGCTGACGGGCGAGGGCAATCTCAGCGTCGATATCACCTTCGAGAACATGGAAGACTTCTCGCCCGCCGCCGTCGCCCGCAAGGTCGATGCGCTCGCCAGATTGCTCGAGGCCCGCACGCAGCTCGCCAATCTGGTGATTTTCATGGACGGCAAGAACGGCGCGGAAGAACTGATTGCGCGTGTGCTCGACGATCCCGCCTTGCTCAGCACGCTCGCCAAGGCCGCGCCGCCCGCAGCCACGGCAGCGGCCGCCGAATGAGCCCTGACAGGAGACGATCATGTCCGATATTCCGCAAGCCGCTGCGTCGTCAGGCGAAGCGCCGTCCGCCTTGCAGGGCGCGATGCTCGAAGGCGACGATCTCGCCGCGCTGCTGAACCGTGAGTTTCGTCCGAAGAGCGACGAGGCCAAAACTGCCGTACAGATGGCCGTGCAGACGCTTGCGCAGCAGGCGCTCGCGCAGACGCAGATCATTTCCGGCGACGCGATCCGCTCCATTCAGGCGATGATCGCCGAGATCGATGCGAAGCTGACCGATCAGGTCAACGAAGTGATTCATCACCCGGACTTTCAGAAGCTCGAAGGTTCGTGGCGCGGCCTTCATTATCTGATCAACAACACTGAAACCGACGAGATGCTCAAGATTCGCGTGATGAACATTTCGAAGAAGGATCTCGGCAAGACGCTCAAGCGTTTCAAGGGTGTCGCGTGGGACCAGAGCCCGTTGTTCAAGCAGATTTACGAGCACGAGTACGGCCAGCTCGGCGGCGAGCCGTTCGGCGTGCTGATCGGCGATTATTACTTCAACCAGACACCGCCGGATGTCGAGTTGCTTGGCGAGATATCGAAGATCGCGGCGTCGGCGCATGCGCCGTTCATCGCGGCTGCCGATCCGAGTCTCTTGCAGATGGATTCGTGGCAGGAGCTTGCCAATCCGCGCGATCTGACAAAGATATTCGGCACGCCGGAGTATGCGAGCTGGCGTTCGCTGCGTGCGTCCGAGGATTCGCGATACATCGGCCTTGCGATGCCGCGCTTTCTGGCGCGCGTGCCGTATGGCGCGCGGACGGAGCCTGTCGACGAATTCGATTTCGAGGAAGACACCGGGTCGGCGGATCACACGCGTTATACGTGGGCCAATTCGGCTTACGCGATGGCTGTGAACATCAACCGCTCGTTCAAGCTGTATAGCTGGTGCTCGCGTATTCGCGGGGTGGAGTCGGGCGGGGCGGTCGAAGGCTTGCCGGTGCATAGTTTCCCGACCGACGATGGCGGTGTTGACATGAAATGCCCGACTGAGATTGCGATTTCCGACCGGCGCGAAGCGGAATTGGCGAAGAACGGATTCATGCCGCTGATTCATCGCAAGAACTCGGACTTTGCGGCGTTCATCGGGGCGCAGTCGCTGCAAAAGCCGTTCGAGTATGAAGATCCGGATGCGACGGCGAATGCTGCGCTTGCGGCGCGCTTGCCGTATTTGTTTGCTTGCAATCGCTTTGCGCACTATTTGAAGTGCATTGTGCGGGACAAGATCGGGACGTTCAAGGAACGCTCGGACATGGAGAGCTGGCTGAACAAATGGATCACGCAGTATGTGGATGGCGATCCGGCCAATTCATCGGAGCATACCAAGGCGCAGAAGCCGCTCGCTGCGGCGGAAGTCAAGGTGCAGGAAGTGCCGGGAGCGCCCGGGTATTACACTTCGCAGTTCTTTTTGCGGCCGCATTATCAGTTGGAAGGGTTGACGGTTTCATTGCGGCTGGTTTCGCGGTTGCCGTCGGCTAAGCAGGCTGCTTGAAGGTCGTTTTGCGGGGAACTTCTTTTCGTGGCGACATTTGTGAATAAGTTCATCCACTCAGAAACTAATCACTAAAAGCAAAGCAACGACAACGACAACGACAAAATAAAATGCAAAGTCAAGAGCACAGACAGAGAACTAGGGCGAGGGTAGACCACTAGCCAGAAGCCAAAAGCTAGTTTGCATGATTCGCGAGCAAGGATTCTTTGTGGGCTTCTTTGATTGATGCACGTTAGCTTGAGGCTCTGTGGGGCTTGCTTGTCGCGTGGGGCGTATACACGCGGTTGGTGTTAGCGAGCCAAGGGGCTCGGAGGACGTGAGTAGTCAGTGGGCGCGGAAGGTGATTCAAGGCTCTTTACAAGCTGAGTGCCACCGGTTTTCTACGGAGTGACTACACTAATCAGTGCATTGTGCGGTTCGAAGAAAAGCTGCTTTCTTTGGTTACTTTCTTTGCAGCGGCAAAGAAAGTGACCCCCGCCCCGGGGAGGGGCGAGCTAATAGACCGACGCGATATCAAGTTCACCGCAAGAGATCGAAAGAAAGTGAACCCGCCCGCACAAACGGGCGCACCACTAGACCAACACAAACACAAACACAAATCTCAACGAACTACCGTCGTTTCCGGCGAATCCAGAACCCACACCGCGAGAGCGGTGAAATTATCGCGAGCGGCATCGCGAATATGCCCGACCATCGCCTCAAGCCAGGCCGCCGGCGTCCGAGCCCGTCCGATAGCCTCGATCATCACCGCTTCATCGAGATATTCCCAAAACCCATCGGTACAGAGCAAAAACGCATCCCCGTCGGCGACAAAGAAAGCCTCTTCCGACGCAGCAATCGACAAATCCTCCGCCGTCCCGAGCGCAGAGAACAGCACATTGCGTCGCGGATGCCCGCGCACATCCTGCATATCGAGCAAGCGAGCATCGATCATGCTCTGCACGAGACTATGATCCTGCGTCTGCACGACAGTCGCGCCACGCCGGAAACAATAAAGACGCGTATCGCCGCAATGCGCCCACGCCGCCACGCCCGCCGCCTGATCGATGCCCAGCAGCGCCGCCGTCGAGCGCATCTGCGACAGCTCGCGGTCGTGTTCCTGCGCGTCGATGATCGCGTCGTTGGCGCGCAAGAGCACGCGCAGCAGATTGAGGCCAGTGAGCGCGACGCCCGTCGCCGCAACCCGCGTCAACTCCGCGATGACCGTATCGACCGCGATGCGCGATGCCGTATCGCCGCCGCCATGACCGCCCGCGCCATCCGCAACCACGCTCGCGTACAGCGTGCCGTGCCGCCATTCGCCATACGCATCCTCATTGCGGGACCGGCCGCCTACCTCGCTCACGCTCGCGGTTTGCAGTTGCATGTCGATTCTCTCGTCAGCGGCGAGCGCGCCGGTTCAGTGCGTCGATCTGCGCCTCATATGCCGCGACGAACGCGCGGCCGAAAAGCGTATGAAAATCCTCGGTGGCTTCGCGCGAAAGCTGCCCATACATCTCCGTGAAGCAATCCCAGCAGCGCGCGCGGCGGCTCAGTCCCGGCAGCAAGCCATCGAGCATCGAGCGGCCGGAAAGGCGCGCCTCGATGCGCTCAGGCTCGAAGCGCTCGAAGACGCCATCGAGCGCGGCGCGCATGCCCGCCATCATCCCGACCTGATGCGCCCGCAAGTCGGCGTAGGCATCGTCGAGGGCGGCGGCGGGCGGCATGAAGCCGCGCATCGGCGGATTCAGCAAATGCGCCAGCGCCGCCTCCACGTTCGGCGAAAACTTGAGCGGGTTGTTGTCCGCCGCGGCGATGATCGTCGCCTCCGTGCGCATCTCGCGCTTCAGCGCGGCCCGGGCCGCCAGCAGTTCGAGCGTGCCGCGCGTCGCTTCGCGCAACAGCTGGCCGACGAGCTGCAGCAGCGCCGGCGACAAAGCGTCGATACGCACGCCCGGCGCGTCGAGGCCGCGCAGAAAGGCATCGACGAGCGCGCGGTCGTCGGACGGCGGCGCGGCTTGCCTCTGCACAGCGGAGGCAGGGCGCGGCGGCGTGAACGCGCTATGCAGTTCGGACCCGGCATCGGATTGCGTCGCGGGCGGCTCGACCGGACGCACGCCACCCGTCAGGCTCGCGAACGGATCGGCGTCGTGAGCGGTGTTCGGCTGCGAGAGAGGATCGATAAGCGGATCGACAACCGGATCGATCAGCGGACCGGCACGCGCGCCAGCACCGAGATCGAACATCTCGTCGATCGAGCGCTTCGACGCGGGGTCGTCGAACGAGAAGTCGAAGTCGCCGCCGGCTTGCGGCAAGGGCGCGGGCTGCGCGCGCAGCAGTTCGTCGGCGGTCTCGGGTTCCGGCGCAACACGCTCCCGCGGCGCGGCGTCGAAGAGTCCGGCGAACGGATCGTCCGATGACGGTTCGCTGCTCACGGTATCGTCGTCGCCGGACACATCCACGCGCAACCGATAGCCGCCGATCTGCACTTCGTCGCCATGCGCGAGCGGCACGTCCTGCCCCGGATCGAGCGGCGCGCCATTGACGAGCGCCGGGTTGCTGCCGCGATCGATCAGCCGATACCGTCCGTCGCGCCGCACGATCTGCACGTGCAGACGCGATACGGTGCGCTCGGCGTCGTCCAGCACGAGGCGGTTCGCCGCCGCGCGGCCGACGGTCCCGCCATCGGCATCGAAGGTCGCCGCGAGCGGCACGCGCGGCGGCTGTCCGTTATGAAGCGTCACCGTGAGCGTGAGCATGATTCAGTCGAACGCATAGACGAAGTCGTCCGCGCGCGCCGAAAGACGAATGTGCGCGAGCGCGCGGCCTTCCGCGAGGCGCGTCAGATACTCCATCGAGATGCGCGGCAGCACGGTGTTCGTCAGCAGCGCGTCGATCACGCGCCCGCCGGATTCCGCTTCCGTGCAGCGCGACACGATGAGCTTCACCGCGTCGTCGTCGTAATCGAACGGAATGCCGTGATTGTCCGCGACGCGGCGGCGGATGCGCGTGAGCTGCAGGCGCACGATGTCGGCCATCATCGCGTCGGAAAGCGGGTAATAGGGCACCGCGACCAGCCGCCCGAGCAGCGCGGCGGGAAACACGTCGAGAAGCGGTGCGCGCAACGCGCGGGCGAGCGATTCCGGCGCGGGCGGATTCGCCGGATCGCGGCACATCGACATGATGAGCTCCGAGCCGACGTTCGACGTGAGCAGGATGATCGTATTGCGGAAGTCGATCGCGCGGCCCTCGCCGTCCTCCATCCAGCCCTTGTCGAAGACCTGAAAGAAGATCTCGTGCACGTCGGGATGCGCCTTCTCGACTTCGTCGAGCAGCACGACGCTATACGGCCGGCGGCGCACCGCCTCGGTCAGGATGCCGCCCTCGCCATAACCGACGTAGCCGGGCGGCGCGCCCTTCAGCGTCGACACGGTATGCGCCTCCTGAAACTCGCTCATGTTGATGGTGATGACGTTCTGCTCGCCGCCATACAGCGTTTCCGCGAGCGCGAGCGCCGTTTCCGTCTTGCCGACGCCCGACGTTCCCGCGAGCAGGAACCCGCCAACCGGCTTGTCCGGATTGTCGAGCCGCGCGCGCGATGTCTGGATGCGCCTTGCGATCATTTCGAGCGCATGACGCTGGCCGATCACGCGGCGGTCGAGCGCATCGGCGAGATTCAGCACGGCGGCAAGCTCGTTCTTCAACATCTTGCCGACCGGGATGCCCGTCCAGTCCGCGACCACGCCGGCGATCACACCCGCATCGACGCTCGGCAGGATGAGCGGGGCATCGCCCTGAAGCTCGGCGAGACGCGCCTTGAGCGTGGCGAGCTTCGCAAGAAGCGCATCGCGTGAGTCCGAGGGCGAATCGACCGCTTCGCCTTTGCCCCGGAGCGTCGCGCGCAGCGACAGCAATTCGCCGACGACGCGCTTCTCTTCCTCCCAGCGCAACTCCAGGCCGCCGAGCGCATCGCGTTCGCGGGCGAGCAGCGCGGCGGCATCGGCGGCGCGCGTGCCGGTATCGACGCCCGCATTCGCTTCCCGCGCGACGATCTGCGCCTCGACTTCGAGCGCCTCGATGCGGCGGCGGCAATCGTTGACCTGCGGCGGCGTGGCGTGCTGGCTGACGGCGACGCGCGCGCACGCCGTATCGACGAGCGATACGGCCTTGTCCGGCAACTGCCGCGCCGGAATATAGCGATGGGACAGCCGCACGGCCGCCTCGATGGCCTCGTCGAGCAACTGCACGCGATGATGCCCTTCGAGCACCGCCGCGACGCCCCGCAGCATCCGCACGGCCTTGTCCTCGTCCGGCTCCTGAACCTGCACGACCTGGAACCGCCGCGTGAGCGCCGGGTCTTTCTCGATGTGCTTCTTGTACTCGGCCCACGTCGTCGCGCCGATGGTGCGCAGGTCGCCGCGTGCAAGCGCGGGCTTCAGCAGATTGGCCGCGTCGCCGGTTCCCGCCGCGCCGCCCGCGCCGACGAGCGTGTGCACTTCGTCGATGAAGAGAATCACCGGCTTCGGGCTCGCCTGCACTTCCTCGACGACCTGCCGCAAACGCTGCTCGAACTCGCCTTTCATGCTCGCGCCCGCCTGCAGCAGGCCGAGATCGAGCGACAGCAGCGCGACTTCGCGCAACGGCGGCGGCACGTCGCCACGCACGAGCCGCTGCGCGAAGCCTTCGACGACAGCCGTCTTGCCGACGCCCGCTTCGCCCGTGAGGAGCGGATTGTTCTGCCGCCGCCGCATGAGGATGTCGACCAGCTGGCGGATTTCGTCGTCGCGGCCGGTGACGGGATCGAGCGCGCCGCGCCGCGCCTTGTCGGTGAGATCGGTCGCGTACCTGCGCAGCGCGTCCTGCGGCGCCGTGCCGCTTCCCGCCGCGTCGGCTGGCGGCGCGAACGTCGGAGCATGCGGCTCGTCCTCGCCGTCTTCGATCGATCCCGCCACGATGCGCGCGAACTCGTCGGACAGATCGTCCGGCTTGATGCGCTCGAATTGCCGCGACATGCCGAAGAGCACGCTGCGCAGTCGCGGCGTCTTCAGCATGCCGACGAGCAGATGCCCCGTGCGAACCTTCGTCGCGCCGAACAGCAGCGCACCGTAGACGAAGCCGCGCTCGATGGCGTCGCTGATGTGTTCCGAGATATCGGAGATGGAGGTCGCGCCGCGCGGCAGGCGATCGAGCGTCGCGGTCATCTCGCGCGAGAGCACGGCGGCATCGATGCCGTAGTGCGCGACGATCCGCTGCCAGTCGGAGTTCGGCGTCTCGACGATCTGCGTGATCCAGTGCGCGAGCTCCACATACGGGTTGCCGCGCATTTTGCAATAGACCCTCGCGCCTTCGACGGTCTTGTAGCCGAGCTTGTTCAGCTTGCCGAACAGCGCGACGCGACTGATTTCCGCCATCGTCCGACTCCTTTTTCATGGAAGCGCGCGCGCCGTCCGAGCGCGTCCTCATCCGATAAGACGGCGCGGCGGCGGGCTTTTTCAAGGGGCTTTCGCTTCGGCGTCCAGCTTGAGATCGGCGCAATCGGCGCAATCGGCGTGTCGGGATTTCAGGCCGAGCCACGTCGAAATACCGAGCCGTCCATAGCGGCCGATTTGCGCGGTCGGGACGTCGTCGGCGGCGAGCACGAGTTGTGCATCCCACGCGAGTTCGCCATTCAGATGCTGGCGCACGACCGCGACGAGCGTCGGCAATGCGTCGCCGCCCGGCAAGAGCGATTCGAACTGCGCGAGCGATAGCGGCCCGATCACGAGCCGGAACGCATGCTGACGATCCCACACCGCGCGGCCCAGCACCGCGCCGCGCCCGAGACATGCGCCCTTGCGCCGCAACGCGGCACGCTCGTCGGGCTGCAAGGTCATCCAGTGCCCGCGATACGGCGCGACGCGCACCGGCACGCGCAGGAGCGCGCCGGCGATCGCTTCGAGCGCGTCGGCGGGGCGCGTCTGCATGTTCCAGAGGCCCGCGAAATGCAGCTTGGCGTGATCGGAGACCGCATCGCGACGACGGTTCGCCTCATCGGCGAGACCGATCAGCGCGCCCGTATAGAACGCGAAGCGGTCGTGGCCCGGCCGGTCCAGCGCATTGACCGGCCGGCCCTGCGCCCACGCGCGATAAAACAGCAGCAGAAAGCGATGCAGCAGCGCATCGAGCAGCCGCGCGAACGCCCGGTCGCCGTGATGCAGCCCGCGCTCCCGGATGAAGTCGGTCAGATGCAGCGGCAGCGGCCCGTTAGGGCCGAGATAGCCGAAGAAGCGCTGCGCGAGGCGCGGGGCGCGGGCTCCGTTCGCGTGCTCAAGCGCGGCGAGCGGCGCGGGCGCGAACGCCAGCGACACGTCCTGCGCGAGCCGCACCGGCTCGTCCTGAGGGCGCGCGCCGGCTCCGAGGCGCGGCAGGTGCGGCGTCATGGCCTCGATGTGCCGCATCACCCGATAGAAATCATGCCGATGCGGCGCGGCGGCGACGGCATCGAGCAACTCGGTCAGCTCGCGTGAAAGCGCAGGCGGCGGCTCTTCGCGGGCCGCCTCGCTCAGAAGATGGCTCTCGTGCCGCATCGCGGTGGCAACCGCAGGACTTCGCCGCGCGCGCTCGTCGAAAGCACCGTCTGCACGAACGAATTGATCGACACGTAGCGCGCGAAGAAGCGGTCGAGCACACAGCCGAACAGCCACGCGCTGCCGCCCTGAAACGCGAGATCGTCGACGCGCACGCTTATCGTCAGGCCGCGCCCGAACGCAATCGGCCCCGGCATCGGCAAACGGCGCACGACGGGTTCCGCATCGACTGCGACGACGCCCGCGACTTGCGCACGGCCCGCCTGATCGACATCGGCCACATGCAGCGCGAGGAGCGCGCGAAGCGCGGCGGCGGCGTCGCAAGAGCCGTGGCCGATCGACAGATAGTGCAGCGAGAGCTGATCGATCAGACGCCAGCTTCGCGCCGCGTCGAGATTCGCCGGCGCGGGCCGCGACGGGCCGCTCACGCAGCGCACATCGGTGACGGGCGCGGCGACATCCAGCGCAAAGCCGTCGCGCGGCATCAGGAGCGGCAGGTCGCGATTGGTGCAGAGCGTCGCGAACGCAAGCTGCCGCAGCGAGCCGCGATACGGCGCGGCGTTCGGATCGACGATCGATACATACGTCTCGCTGCCGATGTACTCCGTGCGCGCGCCGCTCTTCTTGCGCCCGGCCGGCACGATGCGCGGCTCGCGCTCGGTCGTGAAGTAGGCTGCGTCGCCGGGGCGGTCCGCGAAGAAGTCGCCGTAGAACGCGTGGAACGTCTGCTCGGTGTCGTCGTTCGCGCCATAACCGGACACGCCTGTCACCGAATGCACTTCGTAATCCAGCGGATGCGTGCGATCCGGGACCACATGAAAGCGCGCGGCGGCGTCCGTCACGAGCGCGCGGTCGGCCTGCTTCGGGAAGAGATTGATCGCAGGCACGCAGTCGAGCAGCACACTGTCTTTCGTGACGATGCGTTCCAGCGCCGCATCGCCCGTAGCGAGCAGGAAGGTCAGTTCGATCTCGCGCGCCGCGAACGACGGCAACACGCCCGCCAGCCCGGCGATGCGCGCGAAGCGGAAGCGCTCGGGCAATGCGAAATACTCGTGCAGCAGGCGATAACCCTGGAACGCGTTGGGCGTCACCGGCAAGAGGGCTTCGGCGTCGCTGAAGCCCGCCGGCGCGAGCGCGTCGGCGGGCAGCGCGGCGAGCTTGCGGCTCGGGCGCTCGGGCGTCGATACGGCAATCGCGAGCGTGCCCGCCATCACCGCTTCGTACAGGCGATACGCCGTTTCGTCGCCGCCCGCGAAATAGAGGCTGAGCGCGTCGAGACCGAGCGCATCGAAGGAGAAGCCTTCGGCCGCCGATAGCCGGATGCGCAGCGCCCCCTGAACACGCCTCGCGATCGCGCGTGTTTCCGGCAGCGCCGCGAGCGGCAAGTCCTGCACCTGCGCGAAGTAGCGCGCTTCGGTCAGCTCGACGGGCCACAGCGTGAGATCGGCGGCGGTGCGGAATTCGCAGGGCGTGGCTTCGGCCGACTTCATCGGCGCGATCAGCGCGGCGCCGCGCGGCACGACGAAGCCATCGGCGAGATTCGGGCTCGCGAGATCGGGCGCGAGACGCGCGACGAGCATCGAGGGCGTCGGACAAGCGGCCTGCGGCAGCACCACATGCGTAAGCTGCTGCGTGAAGCGCGGAAACTCCTCTTCGATCTTCAACTGCACGCGCGCGGCGAGAAACGCGGTGCCTTCGAGCAGACGCTCCACATACGGATCGGCAACGTCGATGCCGTTCATGCCAAGCCGCGCCGCAATCTTAGGAAACTGCTGCGCGAACTCCGCGCCCATCTCGCGCAGATGCGCAAGCTCGGTGTTGTAGTGACGCAGAAGGCGCGGGTCCATGTCAGCGCGGCAGTTCCATGACGGTGATGCCGCCTTCCTCGAGATCGATCTGCGTGCGCAGCGCGAATTCGAGCGGCACCGGTTGCGCCCACAACAGGCCGCGTATGACGAGCGCGATCTGGTTGTGCATGTCGAGCACGGAGCGGTCGAGCACCGGTTCGATTTCGAGCGTCGATGGATCGATGCGCGGCTCGAAGCGTTCGATGGCCTGACGGATCGCCTGCTCGAGCATCACCGTGTCGATGGTCGAGGCGAAGCGCCCCGACAGGCACGGCAAGCCGTAGTTGAGCACGGAGGCGAACGCATGCGCGAAGTGTTCCTCGCTGATCGCGCCGCCGAGACTCGTCGTGTTGAAGAGCCAAGACACGTCGCGCAGCACCGCCGCGCGCAGGCTTCGATGCGACATGAACCGTCCGCTGGCGGGATCGGCTAAGGAGGCGGGATCGTCGTCGATCAGGCGATCGAGCAGCGACGGCTGCAGGCGGTCGGCATCCATGTCAGCTTATCCGTCGCGTCGATACGTCCAGCGCGAAGGTCACTTCCGCGCCGCGGCTGCCGGTCTCTGTCTGCGGCGCACAGGTCATCGTCAGTTGCTGCGCGGAGAACTCGAACACCTCGCAGGGCCGCGCGAAGCGTGCGCTCGTGAAGATGTGATAGTTGCGGATATACGCCTGCTCCAGCTTCATCGACAGGTATTCGATCTGCACGCCGTTGTCCGCGCCGGCCGCCTTGTAGCAGCGGATATGCGCGAGCGCGAGCAATTCGGCCTGCGCGCAGAGCTTCGCGAGCACGGGCGATGCCGAGTCCACCGTCCTGATGACGCCGAGCGCCGTCACGCGCATGTCGTTCGCGTTGAGCGCGGCGGCGTGCGGCGCGGCTTCGTAGCCTTGCGCCCAGCGCCAGCCGTGGATCTGCATCGGCGTGTCCCAGTCGCCGCGTTTCTTCGCTTCGCCCTTGACCGGCGTGTTGCTGCGCTTCGGCACGACTTGCAGGAACATGTCGTCGGATTGCGCGAGCGCGAGCAGATCGAACTGGCGCAGTGCGTCGAGCGTCAGGCTGCTGTCGGGGCGCGGCGTGTCGTGGGTGGGCATCGTGCTCGTCCGGTTATCGAAGATAAGACGGCACGCCACGAACGATTTTGAAGTTCAAAAGCAGCGGCCCCGTTTCGTTTACCGGTTGGATTGCATGCGTACGACGCCTGCAACGCACTGGACCGGACCACGACGGAGGACCGCATGAGCACCATCGACTGCTATGTGAAGATTGACGGGATCGAAGGCGAGAGCAAGCACAAGGGGGCCGAAGGGCAGATCGAGGTGCAGGGCTTCGAATGGCAGGTCGCCAATGCAAGCAATCCGACGACGGGCGGAGGCAGCGGCATCGGCAAGGCGACGCCGGGCGTCTTCATGTTCTCGCATCTCTACGACAAGGCGGCCCCCACGATCCAGAAGAGTTGCGCGACCGGCAAGCACATCGCGAGCGTGAAGTTCACGATGAGCAAGTCGGGCGACGGGCAGAAGGAATTTCTCACGGTCACGATGAAACAGGTGACGGTGTCGAAGGTCGACATGCGATGCGATCAGCGCGGTTATCCGGAGAACACGGTGGAGTTGTCGTTCGCGGATATCGAGTTCGAGTACAAGCCGCAGGACGACAAGGGCGCGATGGGCGGCGCGGTGAAGTTCGGCTGGGACGTCCGCAGCACCGAAGTCCGTTGACGGCAGCCTGAACCGGTCAGCGGATCACCATGAACGATGCCGTCGCGCAAAAGCCGCTCGTCAGCGCCGACACGCCGCTCGGCGACGACGTGCGCTTCTTGAGCCTGCGCGCGAGCGCCGAGCTGGGGCGCATGCCGCGTTGCGAACTCACGCTCGTCGCCAGGCGCGCGGACCTCGACTTCAGCCGCATCCTGGGCAAGCGCGTGAGCGTGTCCCTCACCGTGCCGAAGGCCAGGCCGCGCGTGTTCGGCGGCTATGTCGTGGGCTTTCGGCAAACCGGGATGCGCGGACGGCTGCATGTCTATGAAGCGGCGGTGCGGCCGTGGCTGTGGCTGCTCTCGCGACGCAGCAACTGCCGCATCTTTCAGAACAAGACGGTCGAGGAAATCGTGAAGGCCGTTTTTGCCGATCCCGTGTACAAGGGCCTCGAATTCGGCGAAATCAAATGGAAGGCGAATGCGCGCAGGCATCCGCCGCGCGAATACTGCGTGCAGTACCGCGAATCCGACTTCAATTTCGTGAGCCGGCTGCTCGAGGACGAGGGCATCTACTACTGGTTTCAGGACAAGGACGGCAAGGAATCACTGATATTCACGGACACGCTGGCCGCGCATGAAAGCGTCGCGGGCTGCGAATCGTTGCCCTATGGCGCGGTGATGGCCGCCGCGCCCGATGCCGAATTCGTCAGCGAATGGCGGCTGCAGCACGCAATCGAAACGCGCAACTGGCTGCTCACCGATTACGATTTCAAGCATCCGTCGCGGCCTTTGCAGAAGCAGGCCGTCAAGCAGATGGAGGGCTTCGACGCATTCTCGAGCCTGGAGCATTTCGACTATCCCGGCGGCTATGTCGAAGCGGATCACGGCGACAGCCGCGCGAAGTCGCGCGCCGACGAATGGCGCGTGGAAGGCAGCGTGCCGGACGATCCCGGCATCAACTGGCACCAGGCCGAGGGCCGCACGAACGGCAGGAGCGTGCGCGCCGGGGCGCTGCTCAAACTGCAGCGGCATCCGCGTGCGGATCAGAACGTGCAATATCTCGTCACGCGCACACGCTATGAAATAGATATTGCGGATTACGAATCATTCGACGGCGCGCAGTCGAATCGCTGCGAATGCTGGTTCTCCGCGATCGACGCGAAGCAGCCTTTCGCACCGGCCCGGACCGCACGCAAGCCGTTCGTGCAGGGTCCGCAGACGGCGGTCGTGGTGGGGCCGGGCGGCGATGAAATCTATACCGATCAGTACGGCCGCGTGAAGGTGCAGTTCTTCTGGGACCGGCAAGGCAAGCGCGACGAAAACAGCTCGTGCTGGATTCGCGTGTCGCAGCCGTGGGCCGGCAAAGGCTGGGGCGCGATTGCGATTCCGCGCATGGGGCAGGAAGTGATCGTCGATTTTCTGGAAGGCGATCCGGACCGGCCGATCATCACGGGCCGCGTGTACAACGCCGAACAGATGCCGCCGTACGATCTGCCCGCGAACATGACGCAGTCAGGCATCAAGAGCCGCTCTAGCAAGGGCGGCAGCGGCGCCAACTGCAACGAGTTGCGCTTCGAGGACAAGAAGGGCGCGGAGCAACTGCTGATTCATGCGGAAAAGAATCAGGATATCGAAGTAGAAAACGATGAGACGCATTGGGTCGGCCGTGACCGCAAGAAAAACATCGACCATGACGAAACGACAGTCGTGAAGCACGATCGGACGGAGACGGTGGGCAACAACGAAAAGATCGAGGTGGTCGTCGATCGCGACGAGAAGGTGGGGAACAATGAGACGATTGCGATTGTTAAGAACCGCACGGAGACGGTCGGGGGCAACGAGACGATCACCATCGACAAGAACCGCACGATCCTCGTCAAGATGATGGAAACGGCCAGCGTGCTGTTGCAGCGGACGCATTTTGTCGGCATCAACGAGACCATCACGGTGGGCGCGGCGCAGGAGATCGTCATCGGCGCGTATCAGACGGTGAAGATCGTCGCGTATCAGAAGGTGAGCGTCGGCGCGGATCAGACCGTCAATGTGGATGGCGGTCAGAAAACGAAGGTGGGCGGCGACCAGACGCTCAACGTGACGGGCGCGCAGACGGTCACAGTCGGCAAGGACATGGGCGAGACCATCGACGGGGCGCAGTCGAGCACGGTCAAGAAGGCGCGGACGACGTCCGTGACCGAAGACGATACCTTGACGGTGGGAAAGAACCTTCACATCAGCGCAGGCGACTCGATCACGCTCGTTACCGGCGACGCCAGCATCACGATGAAAAAGGACGGCACGATCCAGATCAAAGGCAAGAACATATCGATCGACGCGAGCGGCAAGATCAGTGTTAAGGCGGACAGCGATATCGTGATGAAGGGATCGAAGATTCTGCAGAACTAGATGAAGTAGGACCACGGTAAGTGCGGAATCGGGCGTCGATTGCGCGTGTAGTTCAACGTTACGAGGCCACCCATGCTCATCGCGATGCCTGCAATCAACCGCTCCACGACGCGACTAACCGTCCATGTTTTCGACCGCCTTTAAACACTGCCCGCAACGAATGCCTTAAAGAAAGCGACGGCGAGCAAGGCATTTTGAAAGCACAACGACGTTGCGCGGCAAGCGGCGCCGCGCAACGTTCGTCCGTTCGATAACTGCGTGCTTAGGCGTTGAATCCGCCGTCGATTGTCAGGCTTGCGCCGGTCACGAAGCCCGCTTCCGGACCAACGACATAAGCGACCATTCCCGCAATTTCATCCGGGTGCGCGTGGCGTTGCAGCGCCATGAGTCCATGAAGCGACGCAGCGAACTCCCCCGACTGCGGGTTCATATCGGTATCGGTCGGGCCGGGCTGGACGTTGTTGACCGTGATGCCACGCGGTCCGAGATCGCGCGCCATGCCTTGCACGAGGCCCTGAAGCGCGGACTTGCTCATCGCATACGCCGCGCCGCCCGGAAACGGCATGCGTTCCGCATTGCAACTGCCGATATTCACGATCCTCCCGCCGCTTCCCATGTGCGGCAAGACCGCCTTAACGGCGACGAATACGCCGCGCACGTTGATCTGCAGCGTGGTGTCGAAGTCTTCCAGCGAGAACGTTTCGACCGGTCCGAGAAACAGCACGCCGGCATTGTTCACGAGAATGTCGATCTTGCCGAACGCGGCGGCGGCTTCGTCAACTGCGCGGCCCAGCGTGACAGCGTCGCCGACATCGGCCTGCAAAGCGAGCGCACGGCCGCCTTCGCCGACGATGTCTTCCGCCAGCGCATTCGCCGAAGCGGCCGAGCCTTTGTAAGTGAACGCGACGGCGGCGCCATCACGTGCGAGTCTTCGTACGATTGCCGCGCCGATTCCGCGCGCGCCACCGGTCACGAAAGCCACCTTGCCAGAGAGAGTCGAGGTCATCTGAGTGTGTCCAGGAGAAGTGATGGACGAAGTATCGGCGCGCCGGTTGTGATTGGGTAGCAGCGATTTAGACTATGACTTTCAACCGCCGGTATCGAATGATCATGGAAGCGCTCAACTTCGTCGAATCATTCCTTCTGAGCGCGGAGCTCGGAAGTTTCTCTTCGGCGGCCAGGCGGCTCGGCATGACGCCGGCAGCGGTCAGCAAGAACATCGCGAGGCTGGAAGCGACGCTCGGCATCCGCCTGTTTCAGCGCAGCACGCGCAGCCTCACGCTGACGCCTGCCGGTGAGCAGTTCCAGCGTGAAATGTCCGAGCCGTTCGACGCGATACGCAATGCGTTCGCGGGCGCCGCCATGATCGATGGCAAGCCGGCCGGAACACTGAAGGTCAGCGTCGCGCTGGCGTTCGGCCGCGAATATCTGGTGCCGATGCTCGGCGCGTTCCTCGATCGGTACCCCGGCATCGTGCCCGACTGGCACTTCGACAACCGGCCCGTCGATATCATCGCGGAGGGCTTCGATGTGGCGATCGGCGGCGGCATCGAACTGACATCGACCATCGTGGCGCGGGAACTGGCGCGAACGCATATCGTCGTGGTGGCGTCGCCCTCGTTCATGGCGGGACGGACGATGCCGAAACATCCGTCGGAGCTTGCCGGCTTCGACGGCATCGCGCGGCGCTCGCCGACAACCGGCCGGCTGCGCGCTTGGACGCTCGTCAATCCGCTCGGCGAACGGTGCGTCGCCGAGTTCCGCACGCGCATGATCTTCGACGATCCCGAAGCGATCGCTCACGCCGCGATGCTCGGACAAGGTCTTGCGCTGCTCCCGATGCCTCACGCAACGCCGGGATTATCGAACGGCACGCTCGTGCGGCTGCTTCCCGCGTGGTATGCGGAGCAGAGCCCGATCTGTCTGTACTATCCGAAGCGCACGCTGCTTCCGGCGCGAACCAGGGCGTTCATCGAATTCGTGGTGTCGACGTTCGAGCAAGACAGGCTTGCGTCCCGGTTCGATGCGCGAATGTAAGCCATCCTTATCGATGCTTGCGCTGACCTTTACGCTGCTGCGCGAACATCGGCATCCTGCTGAGAATCCAGTCGAGCAGTTCCTGCGGACCCGCCGCGAGCGGGCGTCCCGTTTTCACGAGTAGCCTCGCCTGCGCGCTTTCGAAAAGCGGATGCGAAATGGGGATGATGGCGAGCTCGCCGCTGCCCAACTCACGATACGCGGCAAATTCGCCGATCAGCGTCATGAAATGCTCCGCCGCGACAAAGCGCTTCAACGCGCTGAGCGAGTTCGTCGTAAGCGTCGGACGAATGGCGAGGTTGTCGGTCGTCTCCAGCATCTTCACCACATGACCGATGCCGAAGCTCGGCGGCATCAACGCGAGCGGATAGTCGAGCAGGTCGCCGATCCGCGCAACGCCGCCGCGTTTCGCCAACGGATGATCGCGCCGCGCGAGCAACACCACCGGCTGCGGCGAACTCGCGCGAATCTCGATGCGCTCGTGCGGCGGCGGGTTATACGCGAGTCCGATATGCGCGCGGCTCTCTGCGACTTCGTCGAGCAGGTCGTTGACGGCGAGCATCTTCACATCGATCTGAAGGCGCGGATAGCGGGCGCAAAACGGCGCGAGCACATCGTCGACGAGCGTATCGACATAACCTTCGCTCACCGCGAGGCGAACATGGCCCTGCTGCAGGCCCTTCAACGCGTGCAACTGATCTTCGAGCTTTTCCTGTTGCGAGCGATAGCCGCGCCAGAACTCGAGCAGATGAAACGCTGCTTCCGTCGGCCTCACGCCGCGCGCTTCGCGTTCGAATAGCGTCGCGCCCAGCTCGTCTTCGAGCAGCCTGATCTGCCGCGTGATCACCGATGGCGACGTGTTCAGGTGATCCGCCGCGCCGCGAATCGTGCCGTGCGACAGCACCTCGTGGAAGTAGCGCAGGCGTTGCTGGTTGATTTCCCGCATGGCCGCCGTTCCTGTGCGTTGTCCAAAAGGCAACGATACGTGAACTTAGTTGCTCTTGCTCGCACGGTGTCGCGCGCTCAATATGCGCTCACCCGATGAGGGAAGACACCAAGGAGACGCCCCATGTCCACGATTCACATGCAATCAGGCAGCCGCGCGGTTTCGGCGCTATACAGCAGAATCAACTGGCGGCTCCTGCCGCTGCTCATCGCGTGCTACATGTTCGCTTATCTGGATCGCGTGAACGTGGGCTTCGCGAAACTGCAGATGCAAAGCGACCTTGGTTTCTCCGATGCCGCTTATGGCGTCGGCGCGGGCATCTTCTTCATCGGCTACGTGCTGTTCGAGATTCCGAGCAACCTCATGTTGCCCAGGATCGGCGCGAGGCTCACGTTCAGCCGCATTCTCGTGCTGTGGGGTATTACGTCGGCATGCATGCTGTTCGTGCGCAACGTGCCCGCTTTCTATGCCATGCGCTTTCTGCTGGGCGTGTTCGAAGCGGGCTTTGCGCCGGGCATGATCTATTACCTGTCGCGCTGGTACGGGCCGAAGCGGATGGCGCGCGCCATCGCGCTGGTGTTCGTCGCGGGGCCGATTGGCGGGGTGATCGGCGGGCCGTTGTCGGCATGGCTGATGTCGTCGCTCGGCGGGGTCAACGGTCTGGCCGGCTGGCAATGGATGTTTCTCGTCGAAGGCCTGCCGTGCGTGGCGCTCGGCGCGCTCGTATGGTTCACGCTCGCCAATCAGCCTGCGGATGCGCGCTGGCTGACGCAAGACGAGAAGCGTCTCGTGGAAGCGGAAGTCGGCGGCAACGGCGTGCATGAGCATAGGATCGATTCGTTTAGCGAAGTATTGCGCAATCCCCGTGTGTATCTGCTGGCGCTGGCGTATTTCTGCATCATCTTTCCCATCTACGCAATGAGTTTCTGGCTGCCGACGCTGCTCAAGGAACAGGGCGTCGACGACACGATGCGGCTCGGCTGGTATGTCGCGATTCCGTATGTCGCCGCGGCGATCGCCATGTATGCAGCCGGACGCCGCTCCGACACAGTGGGCGAGCGCCGCTATCACAGCGCGTTGCCGGCGCTCGCGGCGGCGGCGCTGCTGGCGGTCGCGCCATACGCTTCCGGCAATCTCGCTGCCACGCTCGCGCTGCTGACCGCGGCGACCGCCTGCATGTGGATGGCTTACACGGTCTTCTGGGCGATACCGTCGGAGACCATCGTGGGTCCGGCTGCGGCGGGCGGCATTGCGCTCATCAACACGATCGGCCTGTCCGGTGGATTCTGGGGCCCGGCGGCGCTCGGCTGGGTCAAGTCCGCGACCGGCAGCACCGGCGGCGGGCTGCTCCTGATGGCCTGCATGGCGGCGCTTTCGTGTGTGCTGATCCTCACCAACAGGCACGCGGTCGCCGCTGCGAAGCCGCGCGCCGCCTGATCTTGCATCGACGACCACACGAGAAGGAGCATCGACATGAAGATTCTGATCGCAGGATTCCAGCATGAAACGAACACCTTCGCGCCGACGAAGGCCACTTACCAGAGCTTCATTCAGGGCGAAGGCTTTCCGCCGATGGCGCATGGCGCGGACGTGCTGAGCCTGCGTGACGTGAACGTGCCGGTCGGCGGCTTCATCCAGTGGGCCGAGGCGCACGGCCACGACTTGCTGCCGGTGATCTGGGCGGGCGCGAGCGCATCGGCGCATGTGACGACGGATGCGTACGAACGCATTGCGGGCGTCATCGTCGATCACGTGAGAAAAGGCGGTTTCGATGCGATCTATCTCGATCTGCACGGCGCGATGGTGACCGAGCATCTGAACGACGGCGAGGGCGAGTTGCTCGCGCGCGTGCGAAGCATCGTCGGCGATGCGATGCCGCTCGTCGTATCGCTCGATCTGCATGCGAACGTGACGTCGCGCATGGTCGAACTCGCCGATGTGCTCGTCGCCTATCGCACGTATCCGCATGTCGATATGGCCGAGACCGGGCTGCGCGCGGGGCAATTGCTTGCGCGGCGCATCGCGCATGGCAGGCCGTTCGATCGCGCGATGCGCCGCGTGCCGTTCCTGATTCCGGTGAACGGCATGTGCACGCTCGCCGAGCCGGCGCGCGGCATGTACGCTGCCCTGGAAACGCTTGAGCACGATGTTATTTCGTTATCCTTTGCGCCGGGATTTCCGGCGTCCGACTTCGACGAATGCGGGCCCGTGTTGTGGGGCTATGCGCCCGATCGGCAATCGGCGGATCGTGCGGTCGATACGCTCTACACCCGGCTCGTCGATGAAGAAGCGCGCTGGGACGTGCCCTTCCTGTCGCCCGACGAAGCGGCCCGCGAAGCCATCGGCGCGAGCCGCGATGCGGGCGGCCCGGTCATCATCGCGGATACGCAGGACAACCCCGGCGTGGGCGGCGATTCCAACACGATGGGCATGGTCCGCGCGCTGCTGCGCAACGGCGCGCGCGATGCCGCCGTAGGCGTCATCTGGGACGAGCATGCGGCGAAGGCCGCGCATCGGGCGGGCGTGGGTGCGCGCATCCGGCTTGCGCTCGGCGGCGGATCGAACGTGCCGGGCGACTCGCCGCTCGAAGGCGAATTCGAAGTCGAGCATCTCTCCGATGGCCGTTTCCGTTTCGACGGCCCCATGCTCAATGGCATGACCGGCGAACTCGGGCCGACCGCGTGCCTTCGTATCGAAGGGGTGCGTATCGCGGTGAGCAGCATCAAGATGCAGGTTTTCGATCGCAACCTCTTTCGCGTCGCGGGCATCGAACCCGAGCGCATGAAGATTCTCGTGAATAAGAGTTCGGTGCATTTTCGAGCCGATTTCGAGCCGATCGCCACGCGCATTCTCGTGGCCAAGGCGCCCGGCCCGATGGCCGCCGATCCCGCCGATCTGCCGTGGCGCAAGCTCGATCCGCGTATGCGCGTGCGCCCGATGGGACCCACGTTGTCCGCGCTGCGCGCATCGGCTGCCTGAAACAAGTTAGCGTCACTAACAAAAAAGGAGTCTTGGAATGACGGAAAACATCAATGCATGGCGCCGCCGCTTCCTCGGCACGACCATCTCGAGCGTCGGCGCGATGCACCTCGGCTTGAGCGATTTCGCGCGTGCGCAGACCTCGAAACCGGCGCGTGCGTCATCGTCGGCGGGCTTCGCCGACATACGCCAGATCGATGCCGGCGTGCTCAACGTGGGATACGCGCAAGCGGGTCCGGCGAACGGTCCCGTCGTGATCCTGCTGCACGGCTGGCCGTACGACATCTACAGCTTCGCCGACGTGACGCCGCTGCTGACAGCGCAGGGTTATCGCGTGATCGTGCCGTATCTGCGCGGCTACGGCCCGACGCGCTTCCTGTCCGCCGACACTCCGCGCAACGGTCAGCAGGCGGTCGTCGCGGTGGACATCATCGCGCTGATGGATGCGCTCGAAATCCAGCAGGCCACGTTCGGCGCGTTCGACTGGGGCGCGCGCACCGCGAACATCATCGCGGCGCTGTGGCCAGAGCGCGTGAAGTCGATGGTATCGGTCAGCGGCTATCTGATCGGCAGTCAGAAGGCGAATCAGGCGCCGCTGCCGCCCAAAGCCGAGCTCGCGTGGTGGTATCAGTTCTATTTCGCGACCGAGCGCGGGCAAGCGGGCTACGAGGCGAATCGTCAGGGCTTCAACAAGCTCATCTGGCAACTCGCGTCGCCCAAATGGGATTTCGATGACGCGACCTACGACCGCTCCGCCCGCGCCTTCGAGAATCCGGACCATGTCGCGGTGGTGATCCATAACTATCGCTGGCGCCTCGGTCTCGTGCAGGGTGAGCCGCAATACGACGCGCTCGAGCAGCGTCTCGCCAGCGCCCCGGCGATCAGCGTGCCGACCATCACGATGGAAGGCGATGCCAACGGCGCGCCGCATCCCGACCCGTCCGCTTATGCGAAGAAGTTCACGGGCAAGTACAGGCATCGCAATGTGTCGGGAGGCATCGGGCACAACCTGCCGCAGGAAGCGCCGAAGGCGTTCGCGGATGCGGTGATCGAGGCCGATCACATGTGAAATCGCGCGTCCGAGCGGGACTGTGCCATTCGGAAAAAATGACTTGGTATTTGTTTCCGATGTGCGAGTGCCGCGCCGGTCCCGCGATCGGCCCGAACGCAAACTTGAGTGAAGCCCTTAATATCACTCAAGTATTAATTACTAGTTACAACGTTTGTATCCGCAAACGTTTCCCGTTAGGGGCGATATGTGAGCAAATTTTTCGCGCGAGTATGTCGTGCGAAAGTTTTCAACTTATTTTCAGACGTAAAAAAGTGTAACGACGACAGGTAAAAAGGAAATCAATATAGTTCAGATCATTGAACTTAACGGTCCTCCTTACCTGTCATGAAAAACGCAGAAAAACACGGTCGGCAAGCATTACCTGATTCATTGACGGATGCGCCCGTCACGCGCCGCAAGTTTTTGTCCTTATTGATGGCCGGCGCTGGCGGTGCGGCCTTGTCTGCCTGTGGTGGCGGTTTCGATTCCGCATCCGATGGCTCGGGCAGCGTCGTCAACGGCGTGGCGAAGGCGAGCACGGTGTCGCTTTCCGGTGCCACGATTCCGCCGGCCGCATCCATCACCGATAGCACGGGCACGGTGTGGACGCTGGTGGGCGGCCGGGTGATGAAAAACGGCGTGGGCGTGTCAACCGGTTCGAGCGTCGCGCAGGCGCTGATCCTGTACTTCAACGGCATCATCTACGCGCAGAATTCCAGCGGCGTCTGGTATCAGAACGGCTCGCCGTGGAAAAACATCGGCACGACCGATCCGCGCAACGTGGTCAAGCCGTCGAACACGTCGCTGTTCTACGGCATCAACGGTCACATGGCCTGGGGCTCGGGCATCTACTACACGATGACCGCCGAGCAGCAACTCGCCATCCTCAAGGACCTCGGCGTGACGATGTATCGTTGCGACACGGCCGACGCCGGCATGTCGACGACGCTTGCCATGGCGCTGCGCGGCTGCTTCGCGGGCAGCGGTGTCGGCATCATGCCCGTGCTCAATCCGCGTTCGGCGGGCTGGAACCCGACCGGCACGGAAGCCGCTGCCTATTCGCTCGGCTATGACCTCGCCGTGCGCTGCACGCAGCCGCTGAAGGGCCTCGTCACGCATATCGAATGCGGTAACGAACTGGATACCATCGGCTTGCAGGTCGGTGGCGACGGCAGTCAGACATCGGACTGGAGCCCGTCGCAGTGGCCGGCGTTCCGTGGCGTGATTCGCGGCATGATCGCGGGCGTCAAGGCGGTCGATCCGACCATCAAGTGCGGCGTGAACGTCGGCATTCCGATGGCGTATCGCGCGCTGCAAATGCTGTGGAACGGCATTTCGCCAAACGGCACGGCAACGGGCGTGTCGGGCGCGGCATCGCTGCAGTGGGACTACACGACGTATCACTGGTATCACAGCTCGGGCAAGATCGAGTGCGCGGGTCGCAACAACGCATGCATCAACGTGCTGCAAGTGCTGAAGGACTCGTTCAACGTGCCGATCTGGCTGACGGAATGGGGCTGGTCCGGCTCGGCGGATTCGCCGGCGGCGCAATCGGCCTATGTGCAGGAAACGATGGCGTCGTATTACGCGATCAAGGACAAGTACAACCTGGAATGCGTGATGATGTACGCGGTCATCGATCCGAATTACGGGCTGATTCAGGCCGATGGCGTGACGAAGAATCCGGCGTACGCGACGTTCAGGAACTTCATCGCGGCGAATCCGGTACCGGCGGTTTGAAGAAGGCGATGCGCCTTCGGGCCGCAAGGTCATCCGGCATAATGCATCGACCAATACGAACCATGTCGAGGTGTCGATGCTGCTGTCTGAACAGAACGTACTCGTGACCGGTGGCGCGCGCGGCCTGGGTGCGGCAATCGTCGAAGCGCTCGCACGCGAAGGCGCGGGCGTCGTCGTGAATTATCGCCGCAGCCAGAACGAGGCCGTGGCGCTGGCGGAGCGGCTCGGTCCGCGCGTCGTGGCCGTGCAGGCGGACGTCACGGATGCGTCTTCCGTTGCGCGCCTCTTCGACGAGGCGCGCGCACAAACCGGCCGGCCGGTGCATGCCGTCGTGAACAACGCACTCGCCGATTTCAGCTTCGATGGCGATGCGCGTCCGAAAATCGGCGACATCGCATGGACGCGCTTTCAGCAGCAGATCGACGGGGCGCTCAAGGGTGCGCTCAATACCATTCAGGCCGCATTGCCCGATATGCGCGCCGCCGGCTTCGGCCGCATTGTGAACGTGGGCACGAATCTCTTCCAGAACCCGGTCGTCCCGTATCACGATTACACGGCGGCGAAAGCGGCGTTGCTGGCGTTGACGAGAACCGCATCGAACGATCTGGGTCCGGACGGCATCACCGTGAACATGGTGTCGGGCGGCCTGTTGCGCACGACCGATGCGAGCAGCGCGACGCCGGAGGCCGTCTTCGACATGGTCGCCGGGTTCACGCCGCTGCGCCGCGTCACCACCCCGGCCGAATTCGCCGACGCCGTGCTGTTCTTCCTCTCGCCGTGGGCGCGTGCGGTGACGGGTCAGAACCTCGTCGTTGACGGGGGACTGGTCAAGGGCTGACGCAACGTCAGACCTCGCTTCGCTTCAACAGATAGTCGAGCCCGCCCACGCGATACCAGCGATAACCGAACGGTTCCAGCACGACACTGTGCTGGCCGTTGGCGTTGCCTTCACTGTGATCGTCGGAGAGCAGGTTGACGAGCCTGCCGCTTTCCGCCGCCGCCGGGCCGACGCGGAACTTGACCGTGCACGCGGCCGCGCCGAAGTTGTGCAGGCACACTACCGAGTTGTTGCGCCAGTCGTAGCGCAGCGCGAGCACGTCGTCACGCGACGTGCGGAGAATCGCGAAGTCGCCCCAGCTGATTTCGGGTACTTCCTTGCGCATGCGGATCATGCGCTCCATCCAGTTCAGGAGCGAATCCGGGTCCCTTCGCTGGCTCGCGACATTCACGCGCTCATAACCATACGGTCCGCCTGAAATCACCGGGCTGACCGGGCGCCCATGCTTCGTGAAGCCGGCGTGCGGCTCGGTCGACCACTGCATCGGCGTTCGCAGGCTTTCACGTTCCGGCAGGCGCAGATTGTCGCCCATGCCGATTTCATCGCCGTAACGCACAACCGGCGTTCCCGGCAGCGTGAACATCAGGCTGTATGCAAGCTCCAGACGGTGACGGTCGCCATCGAGCATCGGCGCAAGACGGCGGCGGATGCCGCGTTCGTAAAGCTGCATCGACGGGTCGGGGCCGAACGCGGCGAATACCGTCTCGCGCTCTTTCGGCGACAAGCGGCCGAGATCGAGTTCGTCGTGGTTGCGCAGAAAGACGCCCCATTGCGCAGTCGATGCACGCGACCTGGTCGCTTCGAGCGCTTTGCGCAGCGGCGCGGTATCGGCGCTCGCGAGCGCGTAGAACGTATTCTGATTGACCTGAAAGTTGAACATCATCTGCAGCCGCTCGCCGGCATCGCCGAAGTACTGCATGTCGGTGTGAGGCAGCACGTTGGCTTCCGCGAGAATGGTCGCGTCGCCTTCGCGCCACTGCAGGAACTCGCGGAACATGCGCAGCATGTCGTACTGCTGCGCGGGCTTCTTCACTTGCGCACCCTTGGTGGCGATGACGAACGGCACCGCGTCCATGCGGAACCCCGAGACGCCGAGCTGAAGCCAGAAGCCCATGATCTTCAGCAGTTCGGCCTGCACGTGCGGATTCGCGGTGTTCAGGTCGGGCTGGAAGTCGTAGAAGCGGTGGAAGTACCACATGGCCGCTTGCTTGTCGTAGGTCCAGGTGGACTTCTGCACGCCGGGAAAGACCACGCCGTCGTCCGCGCCGACCGGCCGCTTCTTCGACCATACATACCAGTCGCGATACCTGGAGTGCTCGTCGCGCCGCGCTTCCCTGAACCACGGATGCTGATCCGACGTGTGATTCACGACGAGGTCGATCAGCACGCGCAGGCCGCGCTGACGGCACGCGTGAGTGAATTCCGCGAAGTCGCCGAGCGTGCCGTAGCGCGGGTCGACGTTGTAGTAGTCGGAGATGTCGTAGCCGTTGTCGCGGCCGGGCGATGGCTGGAAGGGCATCAGCCAGATGGTGGTGATGCCGAGGCCCTGAAGATAGTCGAGCCGGCGCAGCAAGCCCTGAAAATCGCCGACGCCGTCGCCGTTCGCATCCATGAACGCGCCGACGGACAGGCAGTAGATGACCGCGTTCTTGTACCAGAGATCGTTGAGCATGCGCTTTGATCGAGGCCCGGTTCGTGTGCGTCCGAGTGTAACCGTGATTCATCCGGGCGGGCAATGCGGGAACGCGCGGCTTTTACGTGACATCCAATGCCGTGTCTGCCACTTCATCCGAGGAGAGGTCATATGAAAAGCATTCATTTCGCGCTCGCGGCGGCGCTCGCGTGGACGAGCATCGCGTGCCATGCGCAAGGAGCGGCGCCGACCGATCCGCAGATCGCGGCGATCGTCGTGACCGGCAATCAGGTCGATATCGACGCGGGCAAGCTCGCGGGCGACAGAACGAAATCGAAGGACGTGAAGGCATTCGCGCATCAGATGGTCACGGATCACACCGCTGTCAACAAGGCCGCGACCGACCTGGTGAAAAAGCTCGGCGTGACGCCGGAAGACAACGCGACGAGCCAGAGCCTCAAACAGGGCGGCGACATGAACATCGCCAGACTGAAGGGCGTGTCGGGGGCGAGTTTCGACAAGGCGTATATCGATCACGAGGTCGCCTATCATGAAAGCGTGCTCGATGCGCTCGACAAGACGCTCATCCCGAACGCGAAGAACGCAGAACTGAAGGCGCTGCTCGTGAAGGTGCGGCCGGCGTTCGTGGCCCATCTCCAACACGCGCGGCACGTGCAGGCGGAACTCGCGAAGAACGGTGCGTGACATGCGCCTGCTGATCTTGCTGATCTTGCTGATGAGCGCGCTCGTGCTGCCGGCCGATGCTATCGCGGCGACGCATGTCGTCGTGATCGAAGGCATGCGTTTCGATCCGCCTGCATTGACGGTGGCGCGCGGCGATCGCGTGGTGTGGATCAACAAGGACCTGTTACCGCATACCGCGACCGCCGACGCGAAGGCGTTCGATTCGCACGACATCGCGGCGAACGCTTCGTGGAGCTATGTGGCGCGCGATGCGGGACATTATGCGTATTCCTGCGCGCTGCATCCCGCGATGCACGCGGTCCTCGACGTACGGCAATGACGACGATGATTCCGGCGACAGACAGCACCAACGACGAACTCGCCATGGCGCGGCGCATCGTGGCGGGCGACCGCGCCGCGTTCGAAACGATGATGCGGCGGCATAACCGCCGGCTATATCGGCTCGCGCGCGCGACCTTGCGCAACGATGCCGAAGCCGAAGACGCGCTGCAGGATGCGTATCTGCACGCGTATCGATCGATGAACCAGTTTCGCGGCGATGCGCAGTTGTTCACGTGGCTCTCGCGCCTCGTCCTGAACGAATGCTTCGCGCGATTGCGGCGTTCGTCGCGTCGTCAGAATGTGATTCCTATCGTGGATGCGCCCGACTTCATCGACCATGCCGATACCGCACGCACGCGCGACGATGCCCCCGACGAGGCGCTGGCGCGTGCGCAAGTGCGCGCGTTGCTCGAACGCAAGCTCGATGAATTGCCGGAACTGTTCCGCGTCGTGTTCGTGCTGCGATCGATCGAGGAGATGAGTGTCGAGGAGACCGCGCAGTGTCTGAACATTCCCGAAGCGACGGTGCGCAGCCGGCATTTTCGGGCGCGCAGCCTGTTGCGCGAATCGCTTGCGCAGGCCTTCGATCTCGCCGAGCGCGATGTGTTCGAATTCGGCGGATCGCGTTGCGATCGCATCGTTGCGAACGTCCTTTTCAAGCTATTTGGTGGCGCCTCATAGCAATCATGCCGTGTTAAGCTTTCGCTTCTCGCTGGGGAGTAGCCGGCTTTCCGTCACACGGAAAGCGCTCATGTCAACACACTCGGTCCATCCATTCGGATCGTGGCATGAGCAGCCATCAAAGGTTGGCAAGACCATCGACGGAACGCGCCTTCAGGTCGGGCGGCGCGTTGCGTCGTCGATCTTCGCCCGACCAGAGCCCCGTTCGATGAACCTCGCCTCCACGATCTTCCTCGCCTTCGCCATGTCCACCGACGCCTTCGCGGCCGCCGTCGGCAAGGGCGCGAGCCTGCGCAAGCCACGCGTCACCGAAGCGCTCAGAACGGGCGTCATCTTCGGCATCATCGAGGCGATCACGCCGCTCGTCGGCTGGGCCATCGGCAGGACGGCGGCGCAGTACGTCACGGCGTGGGATCACTGGATCGCGTTCGGGCTGCTGCTGTTGCTGGGCGCGCGCATGATCCGCGAAGGCTGCGGCAAAGCCGGCCACGCGGACGAGAAGCCCAGCGCGCATTCGTTCTGGGTGCTGGCCGCGACCGGCTTTGCAACGAGCATCGATGCGATGGCCGTCGGCGCGGGCCTCGCTTTCATCGACGTGGATATCTTCTCGACGGCCGCGACAATCGGTTTTGCGACGATGCTGATGGTGACCATCGGCGTGATGATCGGCCGGGTCGTGGGCGCGACCATCGGCAAGCGCGCGGAGATCGTCGGCGGGCTGGTGCTGATCGGCGTCGGCAGCATGATTCTCGCGCAGCATCTCGGCTACGTCCGTTGAGCGCCGAGGCTGCGCTCAGGCCGCTTGCCCGGCGCGGCGCGTCACATGTTCGACCATCCGCTGGGCCGCCGGCTGCAACAGGTCGAAGCCCTTGAAGCAGACCACGAAGCGCCGTTCCGCCCAGGCATCGACGAGCGGAATGACCGCGACGCCGAATACGGAGCGATACGTCGCCGCGACCTCCACCGGCACGACGCTGATGCCGAGGCCCGCTGCGACGACACGAAACGCCGCATCGAAACTGGACACGATCACGCGATACGACAGCGTCTTGCCGACGCTTGCGGCGGATGGCCTGAGCATCGTATGGACGGCGGTTGACGGCAACAGCCCGACGTGCTCGTACTGAAGCGTGTCCTCGAAGCTCACGCGTGTCTCGTTGGCGAGCGGATGATCGGGATGCACGGCGAGCGCGAGCCGGTCGCGTCGATAAGGCTCGTGCTGCAAGATGGCTGATCGTTGACGGCGCGCTGGTGGTGATCGCAAGCGGCATCGCGTTCGGTCAGGCCCGCTCGGTGCCGATGCTGATCGCGCTGGGCGTGCTCATCAGTCTCGCGGGACAGACCATCTCGGTGTGCTATCACGCCTATCAGGCCGAGCTTTTCCCGACCGCCATCCGTTGCCGCGCCAATGGGCTGGTGTACTCGGCGAGCCGCATCGGCGCCATGATGTCGGGCTTCATCATCGCGGCGCTGTTGCGGGATTTTGGCGTGGTCGGCGTGTTCGCGGGCATCACCGCCTGCATGCTCGTGGTCGTGCTCTCCATCGGGATATTCGGACCCCGAACGAACGGCAAGCGTCTCGAGGAGCTGTGTCACTGAAGCGATCGATGCACGCGGCGGCGCGTCACTTGCCGTACATGTCGAAGTCGAAGTACTTCGCCTCGATCTTGCGATACGTTCCATCGCGCAGGATGTCCGCCATCGCGCCATTCAGCGCGTCGCGAAGATCGGGGTCTGATTTGCGGACCCCGGCGGCATCGCCGTCGCCCATGATCTTCGGGTCATAGACGACATCGCCCGCGAACGCGAAGCCCTTGCCCGCCGGCGTCGCGAGAAAGCCGAGCTTGCCTTGCACGGCGTCCATCAGCACGGCATCGACGCGGCCCGCGGTCAGGTCCGCATACGCCTGGTCGTAGCTCGGATACGCGACCACATCCACGCCCGACGCCGCCCATTTCTCACGCGCGTACGTCTCCTGCACCGTGCCTTGCTCGACGGCGACGCGCTTGCCCGCGAGCTTCGATGCCTCAGGCAGCAGATGCGCGCTTTCCTTCGCGATCAGACGGGTCTGATTGCGATACAGCCGCTCGGTGAAGTCGATTTGCTGGCGGCGCTTTTCATTCGCGGCCATCGACGACAGGATCACATCGAACTTGCGCGCCTGCAGTCCGGGAATGAGGCCGTCGAAGCTGCTCTGCACCCACACGCATTTCGCCTTCAGCTTCGCGCACAGCGCATTGCCCAGGTCGATATCGAAGCCCTGCACCGCGCCGTCCTTCGTGACGGATTCGAACGGCGGATAGGTCGGATCGACGCCGACGCGGATCGTGCTCCATTCCTTCGCCGTCGCCATCGTGCTGGCCGCCATCAGGGCGAGGGCGGCGGCGGTCATCATCGTCTTTGCGCGTGGGGTATTCATTCGGCTTCCTAAGTATGTTTCGGTGTGGTTGGCGGTGTTTGCAATCAGCTTGGAAAATCGCCGCGCGTGAAGGCGTCGTTGACGGCGATGGAATCGGCGATCTCGTCGACCGTGACGGGCTTGATCGGCGCGCGGATGCGGTAATAGCCGACATCGCCGACCGGACGTTGCTGCACTTGCGCGATCAACTCGCCGACCGTCGTGCCGCACCATCGGCCCTGACACGGCCCCATGCCGCAGCGCGAGAACGCCTTCATCTGATTCGGGCCCTGGCAGCCGAGCGCCGCGATACGGCGAATCTCGCCCGCGCTGATCTCTTCGCACCGGCACACGGTCACGTCATCGGCGGGGCGGCGCAGCGCAGCGGGCGGCGTGTACAGCGCATCGAGCAGCGGGCGCACGGCGAGATGGCGCTTCATCGCGCGCAAGGCAGGGCGGCTCCTTGCATCGCGCGACGGGGCATCGAGTGCACCGAGTTCGCGCGCGATGTCGAGCGCCGCGAGCGTGCCAGCGTGCATCGCGGCCTTCGCACCGCCGATGCCCGCGCCATCGCCCGCAATCCAGACATGTTCGACACTGCTTCTGCCCCGCGCATCCGTGCGCGGACGCCAGCACGCGGACGGCGCATCCCACTCGTGCTCGCAGCCGAGCGAGCGGGGCAGTTGTGTCGATGGAATCACGCCCTGATGCAGCAGCACGAGCGGCGTGTGGATGACCTGCTGCGCGCCGCTCGCATCGATGAAACGCACGCGTTCGGCGCGGCCTTCGCCTTCGATCGAGAACGCGCTCGCCCCGCGATGAACCGGGATGCCAGCGCCTTTCACCGCGCGCATCATGCGCAGGCCCTTGAGCAGATAATCCGCGCCGGCAAGCGCGGGCAGCGCATGCGGTAACGCGGTGCGCCACGCGTCGAGCGGCGTGGTGTCGATGATCGCGCGCACGCGGCGCCCCGCTTCGAGCAATTGCGACGCGAAAAGCCACAGAAGCGGGCCGCTACCCGCAAGCACCGCATCCTGCGACGGCGCGAGTCCCGACGACTTGACGAGCGTCTGCGCCGCGCCGATGCCCAGCACGCCCGGCAACGTCCATCCCTTTACGGGCCACGGACGCTCCTGCGCGCCGGTGGCGATCAGCACTGCGCGCGCCGCGACTTCGAGCGTGCCGCCGTGTTCATCGTGGGGCTTACGCGTCAGCATCGCGATGACGCGGCCGTTCTCGAACGCGATCTGCCAGACCGTGCATCGCACGAGATGCTTCGCGCCGCTGCCGGTGAAGCGTTCGATGAGCGCGCGGCCTGCGAGATAGTCGTCGCCGAGCACGGTCGCATCGGCGAGCGGCGACTGCGCGGCGTCGCGATAAATCTGTCCGCCGGGCGCGTGGCTCTCGTCGGCCACGACGACATCCAGCCCCGCCGCGCGCGCTTCGATCGCGGCCGACATGCCCGCCGGTCCCGCGCCGACGATCAGCAGATCGCACGTCGCCTGCGTCATGCGAGCCTCGCTTTGCCGCTCATCGCGCGCACGCGCATGCCGTCGCGCACGCGCGTCATGCACGCCTGCACGTTCGGCACGCCATCGACTTCGACGAGGCAGTCGAAGCACACGCCCATCATGCAAAACGGGCCGCGTGCCGTGCCGGCGACGGGCGTCGTGCGGCACGACGCCGCGCCGCTTTCCAGCAACGCGGCGGCGATGGAGTAATGCGTGGGCACATGCCGCTCGGCGCCGTCGATGTCGATGCGCACCGTGCGCGCAGGCAGGGTTGCGAGAGGTTCAAATAGCGTGGGCATCGGTCGATTTGGAAAAACGTGTGGCGACGAAAGGATCAAGAATCGAGGGCTTGCCGCCGCCCGCGATCCACGGCGCGATGACGTCCGCGTGCGCGGCGGCGAGCGTCACGCCGCTGTGGCAGATGGCGAGGAATGCGCCGGGATGCGCGGACGATTCCTCATAGACCGGCAGGCCGTCCGGCGTCATGATGCGCAGCGCGCCCCACGACCGCACGATGCGTGCAGCGCCGAGCAGCGGGAACGCGGTGCGCGCGCGCCGCGCGATATCGGCCATTACGGCGCGCGTCTGGCCGTCGTCGAAGCCGACCTGTTCCGCGGAATCGCCGAGCAGGACGGAGCCTTCGCGCGTCTGACGCACGACGAGCGTCGGATAATCGAGGAACGGCGCGAGGCGCTCCGTCACCATGATCTGTCCACGCAGCGGCGTGATGGGCGCGTGCATGCCGATCATCGGGGCGAGGCGCGCGTTGTCGAGACCGGCGGCAAGCACGACGCGTTCTGCTTCGAGCGTGCCGTTCGTCGTATCGACTTCGAAGCGGCCCGCGCGCGGGCGAATCTCCCGCACTTCGTTATGAGGCAAATACGTGCCGCCATGAAGCCGGAAGGCCTGCTGTATCGCGCGCAGCGTGTAGAGCGGGCTCGCGTGGCCATCGTGCGGCGAGTACAGCGCGCCCGCCAGCGCATCGGATGCCGTCGGCACCCGTGCCTTCAGCGCCTTCACGTCGAGCACTTCATAGGTCAGCGACGCATCCTGTGCGCGGATCGATTCGAGCAGGCGATGCCCGGCGTCGAGCTGTTCGGCGGTCTCGCACAATTCGATGCCGCCGGGCCGTTCGAAGCCCGCATCGACGCCGGTTGCGCGCTGCAATTGCGCCGCGAACGCGCTCCAGCGTTCCGACGATTCGCGCGACCACTGCGCATAAGGCAAGCAGCGGCCGCCTTTGCCCTGCACCCATACGAGCCCGAAGTTGCCGCGCGCCGCGCGGTGCGCCGAGTCCGCGCCGTCGCACACGGCGACGCGTTTGCCCGTCCGCGCGACGCCATACGCGATCGCCATGCCGACGAGCCCGCCGCCCGCGACGACCACGTCGAAATGGCGCGCCTTGTTATGGGCCTGCTTTTCGTGCATCGAATGCATTTCCTGCCTGTAAGAAGTATTCGACGACACTTTGAACAAGACGAAAATCGGCGTCAAATGCCGGTTCGTGCGTCGCCTATAATCCAGTGTTATGGACACGACAGGACTCAAGATTCGCCAGATCGAAGCGTTTCGCGCGGTGATGCTCCGTCATACCGTGACGAGCGCCGCGCAATCGCTGCACATTTCGCAGCCGGCCGTGAGCCGCCTGCTCGCCGATCTGGAAAGCCGCGTCGGCTTCGTGCTGTTCGAGCGTCAGCAGGGACGCCTGGCGCCCACTGCCGAAGCGCGCGTGCTGTTCGAGGAAGTCGAGCGCGCGTTCGTCGGCATGGACCGCATCGCGCTCGCGGCGCAGCAGATTCGCGCGATGCGGCGCGGCTCGCTGCGCGTCGCGGGATCGCCTGCGGTGGCGCTCGATCTTCTGCCGGCGGTCATCGCGCGATTCGTCGAGCATCACGCGGGCATCGACGTCAATCTGCTCGCGCATAGCGCCACCACGGTGGTGGAGAAGGTCGCATCGGGTCAGTGCGATGTCGGGCTGATCGCCGAGCCTATCCCGCATCCGGCCGTGAAGAGCGAGCGGCTCTCGCCGGCGGCGATGCGATGCATCGTGCCGCGCAGGCATCGTCTTGCGCGCCGCGCGTCGTTATGCGCCACCGATCTGCGCGGCGAGCGCTTTATCTCGTTCCCGCAGAGCTTCGATGCGCGCAGCGCGATCGATCGCGTATTCGTCGAAGCAGGCGTCTCGCGTGATCTCGTGATCGAAGCGCAACTGTCGCAGGCAATCGTGGCGCTCGTCACGAACGGCGCGGGTGTCGCGCTGATCGATCCGGTCACCGCCGCTTACGCACGCGAGCGCGTGGCGGTGAAGTGCTTCGCGCCAGCGGTGCAGGACCACTTCTACATCGTGACGAACGCCGCTCAGCCGATGCCCGTGGTCGCGGAAGCCTTCTGCGCGGACGTCAGGGAAGCGTTCGACAAGGTGGTGCAAGCAGATCGATGAGCATCGACCCGCTCGTCTGCGTTACTGGCTTTCTTTCAGCTTCTTCGGCTTCGGCGGCGACTTCACCTTGTTGTACTCGAACTGCGGCGTGTCCTTGAGCGCATCCTTCGTCGCGCCCGGCAGATAGAAGTTGCCGTTGCGGAGCTCGAGCGATGCGATCGGCACGGCTACATCGTGCGTCGCCACGCCGAGGAATCCGCCGGTGGAGATGATCGCGGCGGACACGGTGGCGTCCGGTGAAATCACCAGATCCATGATCGAGCCGATCTTCTCGTTCTTGTCGTTATAGACCGACTTGCCGAGAATGCTTTTCTTGGTGCTCCATCCTTCCAGCAACGCTTGCGATTGCTGCACGGTCACGCTGAGCGGTTGCGTGCCGGCGACCTGTGCGTGGGCGCCGAGGCTGACGGCACCGATGACGGTCACGAGTGTAAGGCGCTGCAAGAGTTTCATATCCGGGTCTCGTGGTGGTTGGAGCGGACGCATGCCGCAAATCCCGGACCCGGGTCGCGACATGCGCATTCCTGCTTGTTCGATGCCCTTGCTTCAGCTCGTCTTCTTCGCCTTGTGATGGCGCTTGGGCGGCGCCGAATGCTTGCCGGTCGGACCGGACGGTGTGCCGGTCTCGCCATTGCCGTTGGGCGTGCCGATGCCCACGCCGCCGCGGCCGGCGCCGTTGCCGCCGGGTGTTCCACCTGCATTGCCCTGGGCGAGGGCAGCTGTGGACAAGCCCAGCGCGAGAGCGGTCGTTACGAGGTACTTCGTTGCAGTATTCATCGTGTCCTCTTCGAATGTAGGTGTGCAGCGGACTTTCCGGGCGTAGTGGCAAAGCCCTGCATGCAGGTGGCGACGTTAGCAAACTGCGATCCCGTCGCTTGGCGCATGGTCTCATAACGGCAAGCCGCGCGTTCAGGCTGATATCGCCCGTCGATGTCATCGCGCTGAACCGAACAAACGACGCCCGCACACTTCGCCATGCTCTCGTCCCCTTCGAAGACAGGATTGCTTACGATCCCTTTTTGCATGATTAATGCATTCGTAAGCAAAAGCCGCTGAAGCGTAAGGAGTGAGTTTCAGAACGTGAATCCGGCGTCAAGAGAAAGCGCTTTTCCGCCAATTTGCGCTTCATTAAGCGTCCCATCAGGTCGCACTGGGTAACCTGTCGCACGTTCCAAAAAGGATCAATCGTTCTATGTCACCGAAGCACGTCGAGACGCTCGTCAAAGGATCATGGCGGAACCTTGCATGTCGCAGGTTCCACTGGCGGCATGGTGTCGAGGCGAGAAGCATACGGCGGGCGATCGAAGCGAGGCATGGCCGCACCGATCCCGCCCAGATCGCGCTCGCCGATGCCTATGCACGCGACGTATTCGGCGACGCATGCTATGCGCCGTGGCTGCAAGCCTATACCGCGTTCACCGGAACGTTCAGGGAAGGCTGGATTCCGGACAACTATTACGGCTGGGTGGTGGTGCCGAAGCTGAAGGGCCTGTACGGACAGATGTCGCATCTGAAGCCCGTGTCGCGGCTGCTTTTTCGCGACGACGTGTTCCCGGATATCGCGTACTACGTGAACGGCATGTTCTTCTCGGCCGATCACATTGCGATTCCCGAGTCCGAGGTCGCCGACGTCGTCTTCAGCCAGTGCGATAGGGTCGCGTTCAAGCTGGATCAGTCATCGCAGGGCAGGGGCGTCTTCCTGATCGACCGCAAGGACTTCCGCGTCGCTCAGATCAGATCACTCGGCAACGGCGTGCTGCAACGATTCATCGTGCAACATCCGTGGTTCGATCAGTTCGCGTCGAAGGCGGTGGCCACGGTGCGCCTCACGACCGTTGTTGACGATGCCGGCCGCATCTCGTTGCGCGCCTGCTTCTTGCGGCTCGGCCGGGCAACGGACACGTATATCCGCCCCGATAGCGAAGTCTGTGTAGCGGTCGATCTCAGAAGCGGCCGCCTGTCGAGCAGGGGTTATCTGAACGACTGGACCGATGTCGACGCACACCCCGACTCGAAGGTCGCATTCAGCGGGTTGATGCTGCCCGCGTTCGCCGAATGCGTCGGCAAGGTCGTCGAGTTACATGCGAAAGTGCCGTTTGCGCGCTGCATCGGCTGGGACGTGACCGTCGATGCGAACGGGCAGGTCGTGGTGCTCGAATGGAACGCCGAACACAACGACGTGAAGTTCGGCGAAGCCACGCAAGGCCCGTGTTTCTCCGATCTGGGATGGGAGTCCCTCGGGGCCGTGCGCCGGGGCACGCGCGGGACACTGGCCGAAGCGCGCTAGAAGAGAGCCACGCCGCATTACTGCGGCACGCGCACCCAGCCCTCCATCAATACGCGCGCGCTGCGGCTCATGATCGCCTTGGTCACGGTCCATTTGCCGCCCGTTTCGCTCGCCTGCGCGCCGACCCGCAGTGTCCCCGAAGGATGCCCGAAGCGCACGACCTCGCGCGCGCCGCCGCCCGCGGCCTGATTCACCAGCGTGCCGTCGATGGCCGCCGCCGCGCCGATCGCCACGGCGGCGGTTCCCATCATCGCGTGATGCAGGTTGCCCATCGATACGGCTCGCACCAGCAGGTCGATGTCCTCCGCGGCGACCTGCTTGCCGCTGGACGCGACGTAGCTTGCGGGCTTCGCGACGAACGCGATCTTCGGCGTATGCTGCCGGCTGGCGATTTCATCGATATGGCCGATCAGACCCATGCGCACCGCGCCGTGCGCGCGAATGGTCTCGAGCATCGCGAGCGCTGCGGGATTCGTGTTGATGGCGTCCTGCAACTCGACGCCCGTATAGCCGATTTCTTCCGCGTTCACGAAGATTGTCGGGATGCCCGCGTTGATCATCGTTGCCGTGAGGACGCCGATGCCCGGCACGTCGAGCGCGTCGATCAGGTTGCCCGTGGGGAACATCGCGCCGTCCGCGCCGTCTTCTTCGGCTGCCGGGTCCATGAATTCGAGCTGCACTTCGGCAGCGGGAAAGGTCACGCCGTCGAGCTCGAAACCGCCGGTTTCCTGCACCGCGCCGTTCGTCATCGGGACATGCGCGATGATCGTCTTGCCGATGTTCGCCTGCCAGATGCGAACGACGGCCACGCCGTTATCGGGTACGCGCTCAGGATCGATCAGCCCGCTCGCGATCGCGAACGGCCCCACGGCGGCGGAGAGATTGCCGCAGTTGCCGCTCCAGTCGACGAACGGCTTGTCGATGGCGACCTGACCGAACAGGTAATCGACATCGTGATCGGGCCGGCTGCTCTTCGCGACGATCACCGCCTTGCTGGTGCTGGACGTCGCGCCGCCCATGCCGTCGATCTGCTTGCCGTAGGGGTCGGGGCTGCCGATCACGCGCATCAGCAGCGCGTCGCGCGCGGGGCCGGGCGCGCGCGCGGCTTCGGGCAAATCCTGCAGGCGGAAGAAGACGCCCTTGCTCGTGCCGCCGCGCATGTAGGTGGCGGGAATCCTGATCTGCGGTGCGTGGGTCATGGTCATCGATTGGTAGCTTGTCCGAATAAGGCCCGCTTACGCCGCTGCCTGCGACGATTCCAGAAAGTCCTGCGCGAAGCGTTGCAGCACGCCGCCTGCCTCGTAGATCGAGACTTCCTCGGCGGTATCGAGCCGGCACGTGACCGGCACTTCGACACGCTCGCCGCTTCGGCGATGGATCACGAGCGTCAGGTCCGCGCGCGGCTTGCGCTCGCCGATGACATCGAACGTCTCGGTCCCGTCGATGCGAAGCGTCAGCCGATTCACGCCCGCCTTGAACTCGAGCGGCAGCACGCCCATGCCGATGAGGTTCGTCCGGTGGATGCGCTCGAAGCCTTCCGCGACGATCGCCTCCGTTCCCGCGAGGCGCACGCCCTTCGCGGCCCAGTCGCGCGAGGAGCCCGGGCCGTAGTCCGCGCCAGCGATGACGATCAGCGGTTGCTTGCGTTCCATGTACGTTTCGATGGCTTCCCACATGCGCGTGATCCTGCCCTCGGGTTCGATGCGCGCGAGGGAGCCCGGCACGATCTCGCCGTTGTCCGTCACCATTTCGTTTCTGAGCGTCGGGTTCGCGAAGGTCGCGCGCTGCGCGGTCAGGTGATCGCCCCGATGCGTCGCATACGAGTTGAAGTCCTCTTCCGGCAGACCCATGCGGGCAAGATATTCGCCCGCCGCGCTGTCCGCGAGAATCGCGTTCGACGGCGAGAGGTGGTCCGTCGTGATGTTGTCGCCCAGCACGGCGAGGGCGCGCATGCCCCTGAGCGTGCGCTCACCGGCAAGCGCGCCTTCCCAGTACGGCGGACGCCGGATGTACGTGCTCTGCGCGCGCCAGTCGTAGAGCGGGGAAGCCTGCTCGCCGGCGTCGGGGGCGAGCGCGAACATCGGCTCGTACACCTTGCGGAATTGCTCCGGTTTCACGCTCGACGCCACGATTGCATCGATTTCCTCGTCGCTCGGCCAGATATCCGCGAGCCGCACCGGGCGGCCGTCCGCATCGTTGCCGAGCACGTCTTTTTCGATGTCGAAGCGGATGGTTCCGGCAATCGCATACGCCACGACGAGCGGCGGTGACGCGAGAAACGCCTGCTTCGCATACGGATGGATGCGGCCGTCGAAGTTGCGGTTGCCGGACAGCACGGCGGTGGCGTAGAGATCGCGCTCGACGATTTCCTGCTGGATCGCCGGATCGAGCGCGCCGGACATGCCGTTGCACGACGTGCACGCATACGCCACCACGCCGAAGCCGAGCTTCTCGAGTTCCGGCAGCAGCCCGGCTTCCTGCAGATACAGCGTGACCGCCTTCGATCCCGGCGCGAGCGAGGTCTTCGCCCACGGCTTGCGCGTGAGGCCGGCGCGGTTCGCATTGCGCGCGAGCAGGCCAGCCGCGATCATGTTGCGCGGATTGTTCGTGTTGGTGCAGCTCGTGATCGCGGCGATGATGACCGCGCCATCGGGCATCTTGCCGGCGTGGTTCTCGACCGTGCCGCTGATGCCGCGCGCGGCCAGTTCCGACACCGGCAGCCGCCGATGCGGATTCGACGGCCCCGCGAGCGTCCGCACCACCGAGGACAGGTCGAACTTCAACACGCGCTCGTACTCCGCGTGCTTCAGGCTGTCGGCCCAGAGGCCCGTCTGCCTGGCGTAGGTCTCGACGAGCGCGACGAGTGCATCGTCGCGTCCGGTGAGTTTCAGGTACTTGATCGTCTGTTCGTCGATATAGAACATCGCGGCGGTCGCGCCGAACTCGGGCGCCATGTTCGCGATGGTCGCGCGATCGCCGAGCGTGAGGCCCGCCGCGCCCGCGCCGTGGAACTCCAGATACGCGCCGACCACTTTCTCCTTGCGCAGGAACTCCGTCAGCGAAAGCACGACGTCCGTCGCCGTGATGCCCGGCCCCGGCTTGCCCGTCAGTTCCACGCCGACGATATCCGGCAGGCGCATCCACGACGCGCGGCCGAGCATCACGCTTTCGGCTTCGAGGCCGCCCACGCCGATGGCGATCACGCCGAGCGCATCGACCATCGGCGTATGCGAATCCGTGCCGACGAGCGTGTCCGGAAACGCCACGCCATCCTTCACCTGCACGACCGGGCTCATGCGTTCCAGGTTGATCTGATGCAGGATGCCGTTGCCGGGCGGAATGACGTCCACGTTCTGGAACGCCTTCTTCGTCCATTCGATGAAGTCGAAGCGGTCGACGTTGCGCCGGTCTTCGATCGCCCGGTTCTTCGCGAACGCATCGGGATCGAAGCCGCCGCATTCGACGGCGAGCGAATGATCGACGACGAGCTGCGTCGGCACGACCGGATTGACGAGCGACGGATCGCCCCCCTGTGCGGCGATGGCGTCGCGCAGGCCGGCGAGGTTGACGAGCGCGGTCTGCCCGAGGATGTCATGGCACACGACGCGCGCCGGGAACCACGGAAAGTCCAGGTCGCGCTTGCGCTCGATGATCTGCCCGAGCGATGCGGCAAGCGTCTGCGGCGCGCAGCGGCGCACGAGGTTTTCGGCGAGGACGCGCGCGGTGTAGGGCAGCGTGTCGTAGGCGCCGGGCCGGATTGCATCGACGGCGGCGCGCGCGTCGAAGTAGTCGAGGCGCGTGCCGGGCAGGGGTTTGCGGTATTCGGTGTTCATGGCGCGGAGGCCGAAAGGCCCGTATTGGATTCGATGGTTGCGGCAGCGAGCATAACGGATGTCAGACGCGCTCCGCCAGCGGCACGAACCCGAGGTTATCCGGCCCCGTATAGTTCGCGCTCGGCCGGATGATCTTGTTGTCGATGCGCTGCTCGATGATGTGCGCGCTCCATCCCGACGTGCGCGAAATGACGAAGAGCGGCGTGAACATCGCGGTCGGCACGCCCATCATGTGATACGAGACCGCGCTGAACCAGTCGAGGTTCGGGAACATTTTCTTCGCGTCCCACATGACCGATTCGAGCCGTTCGGCAATATCGAAGAGTTTCGTGTCGCCCGCTTCGGCCGACAGCGACTTCGCGACTTCCTTGATGACCTTGTTGCGCGGATCGGAGATCGTATAGACCGGATGGCCGAAGCCGATCACCACTTCCTTGTTCTCGACGCGGCGGCGAATGTCGGCTTCGGCTTCGTCGGGCGTCTGATAGCGTGACTGAATCTCGAACGCGACTTCGTTCGCGCCGCCGTGCTTCGGGCCGCGCAGCGCGCCGATTGCGCCGGTGATTGCCGAATACATGTCCGATCCCGTTCCCGCGATCACGCGGCCCGTGAACGTCGAAGCATTGAACTCGTGCTCGGCGTAGAGGTTGAGCGAGACGTGCATCGCCTTGACCCACGACTCGGACGGCGCCACGCCATGCAGCAGATGCAGGAAGTGCCCGCCGATGGAATCGTCGTCGGTTTCCACTTCGATGCGCCGGCCGTTGTGCGAATAGTGATACCAGTAGAGCAGCATCGAGCCGAGCGACGCCATCAGCTTGTCCGCGATGTCGCGCGCGCCGGGTACGTTGTGATCGTCCTTCTCGGGCAACACCGTGCCGAGCACGGAGACGCCGGTACGCATGACGTCCATCGGATGCGCGGACGCCGGAATCCATTCGAGCGCCGCCTTCAGGTTCGCGGGCAACCCGCGCAGCGCCTTCAGCTTCGCCTTGTAGGCGCTTAGTTCCGCGACGTTCGGCAGCTTCCCGTGCACGAGCAGATAGGCGATTTCCTCGAATTCGCTCGTGGTGGCGAGATCGAGAATGTCGTAGCCGCGATAGTGCAGGTCGTTGCCGGTCTTGCCGACCGTGCACAGCGCGGTATTGCCCGCCGTCACGCCGGAAAGGGCGACGGATTTCTTGGGCTTGAATGTGCCGCTGTTCGGCATGCTGTTGTCTGCTTCGCTCATCGTGTCTTACTCCGGCTTAACGGTCATTGTCTGGCGGCGAACAGCGCGTCGAGTCTGTCCTCGTACGCGTGATAGCCGAGATACTTGTAGAGATCGGCGCGCGACTGCATCGTCGGCACCGCGGTTTTCTGCGTGCCGTCGCGCATCACGGTCTCGTAGAAATTGAGTGCCGCCGCATTCATCGCACGGTACGCCCCGCAGCAATAGAGCGCGACATCGACGCCCGCGTCGCGCAGCTCACCCGTCGTGAAAAGCGGGGTGGAACCGAACTCCGTCAGATTGGCGAGAACCGGCACGCGCACAGCGGACTTGAAGCGGCGGTAATCGTCGAGCGAGATCATCGCTTCGGGGAAGATCATGTCCGCGCCCGCTTCGACGTAAGCCATCGCGCGCTCGATCGCCGCATCGATGCCTTCGGAGGCAGCCGCATCGGTGCGCGCCATGATGACGAAGCTGTCGTCGGTGCGTGCATCGACCGCCGCCTTCAGGCGATCCACCATCTCCGCCGCCGGCACGACTTCCTTGCCGGGGCGATGCCCGCAGCGCTTCTGGCCGACCTGATCTTCAAGATGAACCGCCGCCACGCCCGCCCTGACGAACGACCGGATCGTGCGCGCGATGTTGAACGCGCCGCCCCAGCCGGTATCGATATCGACGAGCAGCGGCAGGTTCGTCGCATCGGTGATGCGGCGGGCGTCGGTCAATACGTCGTCCATCGTGCTGATGCCGAGGTCCGGAATGCCGAGTGAATTCGCGGCCACGCCGCCGCCCGACAGATAGAGCGCCTGAAAGCCGACGGCTTCAGCCATCTTCGCCGCATACGCGGTGATCGCACCGACGACTTGCAGCGGCGCATTCGTTTCCACCGCAGCGCGAAATGCCGCGCCGGGACTCGTGGGTTCGTTGTATCGCTTCATCAATCTTTCTCTCCCTTTTCGCCGTCGATGGCTTCGACGGACAGCTTCGTCAGGCACACATCGGGCGCGCCGACCATGCATCCCGACACGAGATCGAAGCGCAGGCCATGCGCGGGACATTGCAGGACGTGCCCATCGAGGCGGCCATTCGCAAGCGATGCGCCGTTGTGCGGACACGCGTTATCGATTGCGTGCATGACGCCCTCGATGTTGAACAGCACCACGCTGCGTCCTTCGACGAACGCGAGCTTGCGAGAGCCGGGCGCGAGGTCGCGGGCGTGAGCGATGGAGAGGCTTCGCGTCATCGTTGCTTCGTTCAGCCTTGCCATGAATCGAGTGCTCCGAGCGGCGTGTGCGCGTCCATCCAGTCGTACGGTTCGCGGGTAGAGCGCCATGCCCATGGCCGCGCGGGCGCTGCCGGCGATTCGTTGGAAGGCGTATCCGCCTCATGATCGATGACGATAGCGTTAGATTTCAGTTCAGACATTCTTGCTTCTCCTGACAGTCATGCAGCTTGATGCGGGCGCTCGAGACACAGCCCGGCGATGAGTTCGTCGGCGAGCGGCCACTCGCCGTATCCGGAAGCGGGATTCAGATGGCCCGCTGCGCCGATATCCACGAGGCGGCTGCCCCACGCTTTCGCGAGTTCCGCGACATGTTCCATGCGCGCCAGCGGATCGTTCGTGCTCGCCGCGACGATGCTAGGGAACCCTAACGGTATGCGTGGCGTGGGTAGCCAGCCGTTCTTCCGAAGCGTGTCCGGCGTGGGATAACCTGGCGGCAGCGGCGCATCGAAATTGGGCGGCGTCGCGAGAAGCGCGCCGCGTATCCGGTGCGAATGCTGCGGATGGCGCTGCGCCCAGTGTGCGGCGATCATCACGCCCGCGCTGTGCGCGACGAGCACAACGGGGCCGTCGATTCTGGCGAGCGCGGCATCGAGCGCCGCCACGCGCGCTGCACGGTTCAGCTTGTCGTGCGTGAGCGGCGGCACGGAGCGGGCATTCGGCAGCCGGCGTTCCAGCAGTGTCTGCCAGTGATCTTCGACGTGATCGCGCAGGCCCGGAACGATGAGGATCGTGTGAGTCGGATGGATGGTCATGTTCGATTGCTCGTAGATAAGGCTCATTTCGTCGCCGCTTCGCCGCGCAGCGCGTCGATGCGGTTCAGATCGCGCGCATATCTCGACTTGCCGATGGCGAACGCCAGCATCGCTGGAATACTGACGAGCGGAACGATCTGCAGCGCACCGAGCAAGCCGATACGATCGGCAATCGCCCCGGTGACGATCGGGCCGGGCGCGAGGCCGAGCAGATTGTTGGCGAGCGTGAGCGTCGCGAATGCGGAAGCGTGGATCGCCGCCGGCGTGAGATTCGCGACCATCGCGCCGGCCGGACCGGATGTGCCCGCCACGACGAGAATGCCTGCACCGAGCAGCACGAGCTGCATCGCGCCGGCATCGAGACGAAAGCCGATGGACAACAGCACCGCCGATGCGAGGCAATAGGCGATCGCGGTCATCCACTTGCGCGACGGCGCATGCCGGCAGACGCGATCCGTCACGATGCCGCACAGCACCATGCCGACGCCGCCGAGCAGCACGAACACCGCTGCGCCCGCGGCGGCTTTATCGGCCGGCAACGCGTAATAGCGATTCAGGAAGCTCGGCATCCACGCGATCACCGCGCCCATGATGAAAAGCTGCAAGCCGCTGCCGAGATAGGCGCACACCACCGAGACCGTCGAGAAGAGACCGGCCAGCAACGCACGAAGGCTCGTACGCATGCCGCCCGCCTGCCGCTTGGTGGACGGCGCATCGGGAAAGCGCGCGGCGATCCGTTTATCCGATACGGCCAGCATGTAGGCGATCACCAGCACGAAGCCGAAGCACGCCATCGCGCCGAACGACGCCCGCCATCCGAGATGCACCGCGACGAAGCCGCCCAGCGCCATGCCGAGCACCGAGCCGAATGCGCCGCCCGCCATGAACGCGCCGGTGAGCGTCGAGCGCAGATGCGCCGGGAAGATGCCGAGAATCAGCGCGATGCCCACGCTTCCATACGCCGCCTCGCCGAGACCCACGAGCGCGCGCGCCAGCAGCATTTCGCCGTAGTTCGTGGCGATGGCGCAGCCGAGTGTCGCGAGACTCCAGAGCGTCGCCATCAGGATGAGGCTGCGCACGCGGCCCCATCGATCGGCAAGCACGGAGAGCGGAAAAGTCAGAAGTCCTACCATCAATGCGACCACGCCGGAGAGCGAGCCGAGTTGCGTGTCGGACAGACCCCATGCGTGCTTGAGCAGCGGAAAAACGGCGTTGAGCACCTGTCGCGACATATAGTCCGATAGCAGCAGGCCGAAGGTCAGTGCGAAGACCACCCACGCGTATTTGCGCGATGCGGCCGCGACGGCGCGAACGCCGCCTGTTTCCTGCTCGATGCAATTGATTTCCAAGATCGTCTCCTCGGATGTCCGGCTCGAGTCTCCGTCACGCGATGAGCGCGGGGACCGTTTGTTGTTGTCGCCGTCGAGTGTCGGTCAACGATGCGGAACGCGTCCGCACCACTTGTTCAAGCCGCGCGCAGCGGAAGGTTCACTTCACCGGCTCGTCGATTCGGCGACATGCCGTTCGCGGCGAGCGTCTGATCGGCCGTTTCGTATTGCACGCCGATGCGATAGATCGCGCGGGCTTCCTTGCCCGTCGCGATCTCGCGCCCCAGTTCGCGGGCGACGCGCACGCACTGCTCGATCTGCTGCACCGATGTCATGCGCTTGCCGTGCTGGTCGATGATCGTGTCTTCGATGCCGCAGCGCGGATGCAGGCCCATCGACATCGCCATCATGTTGAACGGCAGCACGTTCTTCAGCAGCGATTCGGCGGTCAGCGTGCAGCCGTCCGGCGCGCGGTGAACGAAGTTGAAGAAGTTGAACGGATTCGGGCCGTCGAAGCCGCCGCCGATGCCGATCCACGTCAGATTGAGCGGGCCCTTGTAGACGCCCTTGCGCACGAGGCGTTCGAGCGTTTCGAGCGCATGAATGCCGGTGAGCTGGAAGTGCGGCTGAATGTTCGCGGCCTGAAGGCGCTTCAGATGCTCCTCGACCCAGGCCGGACCCGCAGGCACGGTCATTTCGCTATAAGCCGCCTGATACATCGGATGCGCGAGCGAAGTGCCTTCCAGATACGCCGGATACAGCAGCTCCATGATGTTCATCTGCGTCGTGTTGATCGCGACCGTCACCTGATCGGGCTTCGGGTCGAGTTCGGCGAGCATGTGGCGCGTATCGTCGGACAGCCATTTGGCCGCCTGGCCGTCGTCTTCCGGCGCGAATGAGATCGAGCCGCCGACCTGGATGATCATGTCCGGCACTGCTTCACGCACACCGGCAATGAGTTCGTTGAACTTCGACAGGCGCTTGGAGCCTTTGCCGTCCAGTTCGCGCACATGCAGATGCAGCACCGTGGCGCCTGCGTTGTAGCAGTCGACCGCTTTCTGAATCTGCTCGTCCATCGTCACCGGAATGTCTTCGGGGAAATCGGACGGCATCCACTCCGGGCCATACGGCGCGACGGTGATCACGACCTTGTCCTGGTTTTCGGGGTGCAGGGAATCGTCGAGGAATTGCATGTGTTGCTCCAGCGTCAAGAGATGAGATGATTAGATATCCGATGCGATGCGGCGGCGCGCCGGGTCAGTACGGCACATCGCCGATGATCCCCGCGCGCTCCATCTTCCGGTGACAGGGCGGGTAGTCCATCACCGCGTAATGCTGGGTGCTGCGGTTGTCCCATATCGCAATGCTGTTCTTCTTCCAGCGCCAGCGCACCTGATATTCGGGGATATACGCCTGGCTGATCAGATAGCTCAACAACTGCGCCGCGCCCGGATTCGCGTCCTGACCGAAGCGAACGCGCTCGGGCGTGTGATAGTTCGTGAAGTGCGTCGTGAATGCGTTGACGAAAAGCGTCTTCTCGCCGGTCTCGGGGTGCGTGCGAACCACGGGATGCTCGGCATCCGGGAACTGCGCCTTCAGCGCATGGCGCTTTTCGATCGGCATCGCGGCGCCGAAGCTCGCTTCGATGCTGTGACGCGCGCGAAGATCGGCGATCTGCGCCTTGATGTGCGCCGGCAGGTTCTCGTATGCGAGGACCATGTTCGCCCAGATCGTGTCGCCGCCCACGGGCGGGCACTCGACGCAACGCAGCACGCAGCCGAACGGCGGCGCGGCGCGCCAGGTGGCGTCCGTGTGCCACGCGTTTTCGTATCGGTCGTTCGGCTGCTCGGGGTTCTTGTAGATCCGCACGAGCCCCGGATGCTCGGGATCGCTGCCCGCGACCGGATGATCCTCGAGATCACCGAAGCGCCGCGCGAACGCGACATGCTCGGCACGCGTAATGTCCTGATCGCGCAGAAACAGCACGCGATGCGCGAGCAGCGCGGCGCGGATGTCGGCGAAGAGGCCGTCGTCGTGAATCGCGTCCGCGAGATCGACGCCGACGAGTTCGGCTCCGATGGAGCAGGTGAGTGGTTCGACGCGCATGTGTGTCTCCTTACACGACGAAAATGGATGAGCCCGTTGTCTTGCGGGATTCGAGATCGCGATGCGCCTGCGCGGCGTCCTGCAGCGCATAGCGCTGATTGATCTCGATGCGGATTCGACCGCTCGCCACGTGTCCGAAGAGTTCGCTCGCCAGCGCGTTCTTCTCGGCCGGATCGGCGATATAGTCGGCGAGCGCCGGGCGGGTCAGATACAACGAGCCTTTCATTGCCAGCAACTGCGGATTGAACGGCGGGATCGGACCCGACGCGGTGCCCACGCAGACCATCAGGCCACGGCGCTTGAGCGAATCGAGCGATGCATCGAAGGTGTCCTTGCCGACGCTGTCGAACACGACGTTCACGCCCGCGCCGTCGGTCAGCTCGCGCACGCGCCGCGCGACGTCTTCGCGGCTGTAGTCGATAACGTGCTCGCAGCCGTGAGCGCGTGCAATTTCTGCTTTCGCTTCGCTCGATACCGTGCCGATCACCGTGACGCCGAGCAGCCGCGCCCATTGCGACACGATCAGCCCGACGCCGCCCGCCGCCGCATGCAGCAGGATCGAATCGCCCGCTTCGAACGCGTGGATGCGGCGCATCAGGTACGACGCGGTGAGACCGCGCATCGTCATGGCGGCGGCGGTCGCGCATTCCATATCGCCCGGCAGCCGGATCAGCGCGGAAGCAGGCGCGATGCGTTCGGTGCTGTACGCCCCGAGCGTGTTGATGAAGCCGGTATAGGTCACGCGGTCGCCCACGCGCACGCTGTTGACGCCTTCGCCGACCGCCTGCACCACGCCTGCCGCTTCGACGCCCATGCCGGCGGGCAGCGGCACGGGGTAGAGGCCCGAACGAAAGTACGTGTCGGCGAAATTGAGGCCCACGGCCTCGTGACGCAGCCGGACTTGTCCGGGGCCGGGCTTGCCGACCGCGACTTCCTCCCATCGCAGGACTTCGGGGCCGCCGGTTTCGTGGAAGCGGATTGCATGTGCCATCGTTCTCTCTCCGTTCAATCTGTTGATGCGCGCGGGCCGTATGCGCCGCTCGCGGTGTCGTGTTTCGCGGTCTCGCTGACGAGACCCGCCGAGCCGAATCGCCAGTCGATTTCGGCCCAGTCCGCATAGCTCAGGTAACGCCGCGCCGCGGGCAGGATCACGCCCTGTTCGCGGCCCATCCATTCGTGGACGGTGCGCGCATAGGCGAAGAGCGACGCTTCGACAAGCTCGGGCGCGGGCGCGTCGTGCGACTCTCGTCCGACCATTCGCGCGAGCTCGTGGAGCATGTCGTCATCGCGCTGATGCAGCCGCTCGAGTTCGGCCAGTTCCGCGTTCACGCGCGATGTGCGCTTGCGCAGCCGCCTGAACAACGCGGCCTTTCGCTTCGCATGGATACTGCCCGCCGACAGCCGATGCAGCCTCCGAACGATCTCGCGCATCGTTTCCACCGATGGATGCTCGCCCCGCTTCGCCGCCGCGCCGATCGTGTCGAGGCACTCGTGCAGCGTCTCGGCGAGCGTGCGATGCGCGTGCAGCAGCGCGCCGATCGACGCCGTCACCGCGGGCCGCTCGTCGGTTTCGCAGGACAGCACGGCCGGACGCAATGCGTCGCTCATGCGGTCGTTCATTGCGGTCGTGGCCGTTGGCGTCGGGCTCGCGCTCGTGCAAACGAGATCGCATCCGTGTTGCCGGGCATGCGCGATGATCGCGTCGAGCGAGTCGTCGCCGGCGATACACACGGAGGCGCACGGAACGCCTTGCGCACGGGCGCCGGCTTCGGCGCGTGCGAGCCATTCATGTGCGCGCCCGTCGCCGTGCCAGCGCGGCGCGCCGACTTCGCCGCCAACCGGCGATACATGCAGGAAGGTGATTCGCGCGCCGACGGCATGGGCGAATTCGGTCGCGTGACCGATCGCTTCGATGCGTGCGTCGGTATCGCCGACAGGAACGAGCAGGTGCTGATACATGGCTTTGCGCTGAAGGACTCTGTGCGTGAATTCATGCTGTGCATGCTAGATCAGCGAGGTCCGGCGCGACCCTCTCGCGGCGAGAGGGGTTGACTCGTGCTATCGATTGGAACGATCCTGTGCCCGACCGGACCCGTCTTCATGCGATGGCTTCCATGACAAGCGACGCAGCGCCCTCGACGACCGAACTGGTCCTGAAAACCATTGCGCCGCGCGCGCCGCTGAATCTACTTGCGCGGCAGCGGCTGAGCGCCGATGCCGCGCCGTATCGCGATCGTCAGATCACGCTCGTTCAGGCTCCCGCCGGCTATGGCAAGACCTCGTTGCTCGCGCAATGGCGGCGTGAATTTCTCGCGCGCGGGTCCGCCGTGGCCTGGCTGCTCGCCGACGAACGCGACGACGCGGGACGGCTCCTGCGCGCGCTCGTGCAGGCGGTCAGGACGGGATGCGCGCGCTCGGGCTTCGGCGCGCTGCTGCTTGACGGCGCGCTCGCATCCGTGGGCGCGCTCGATGGCGCAACGGCATGGCTCGCGGAGATCGCGGTGCTGTCGATGGACGTGGTGCTCATCATCGACGAGGCCGAACGGCTGCCGCCCGCAGGCGCCGAACTGCTCACGTATCTGCTGCATAACGCGCCGCAGAACCTGCGCGTCGTCGCGGCCGGGCGAAGCGGGCTCGAAGCGCCGATGTCCGATCTGCTGTTATATGGCGAAGCCACGCTCGTCGGTCCCGATGCGTTGCGCTTCCGGCTCGATGAAACAATCGCGCTGATCGGCAACCGGTTCGGCGCGCGCGTGGACGCCGACGCCTGCGCGCGTCTCTATGAAGCGACGGATGGATGGCCGCTCGGCTTGCAGCTCGCCGTCGCCGCGATGATGCGCGCCACGGACGCCCGGCAGGCGGTGCAAGCGATCGCATCGGGGCCGGGCGGGCTGGGCGAGCATCTCGTCGGTGCGTTGATTGCGGATTTGTCGCCGGAAGACGAGGCGTTTCTCGCGCGCATCAGCGTGGTTGACATGCTGCATCCGGACCTGTGCGAGGCGCTGACGGAGTGCGCGCAGACGCCCGCCCGGCTCGCGCGCCTCGTGCGCGAAACGCCTGTGTTCATCGCCGTCGAAGACAGCGCGTGGTGCCGTCTGCACACGCTCGTGCGCGATGCGCTGCGCATGCGTCTCGTGGACCTGCCCGCGAGCGAACGTCAGGCACTGCATGCCCGCGCGATGCGGTGGTTCGTCGGGCGCGGGATGATCGAAGAAGCCGCGCGTCACGCTCACGCAGCGGGCGAGCATGAGACCGCCTACGAACTCGCCGAGCGCAGCCTGCACGAAGCGGTGCGTCAGGGCCACCTGAGTCTCGTGCTCGACTGGCTGGAGCTGATCCCGAAGCCGGAGCTGGAACGGCGTCCGCGCTTGCGGCTCGCGGCGGCGTGGGCGCTCGCGCTCGGGCAGCGCCACGAGGAGGCGCAGCGTCAGGTCGAGCAGATTCTGACCGGCCCGGCCGTCGATGTGAAGCTGCGCTACGAATGTGCGCTGATCCTGAGCGCAGCGGCCTATTTCGCCGATGAACCGGATCGCTTTCTCGCGCTTTTCGAACCCTGGGCCGAATCGCCGCCCGAGGGCGGGGGCTGGCTCGCGCAGGTTCACGCAAACCGTCTCGCGGCCCGCGCGATGATGCTCGGTGAGCCGGCGCAGGCGCGGCGCGCGCAGCAACGCACGCGGCCCGCCGATGGCGATGAAGGCGTCGCGTTCCTCATGCGCTGGGGCGATCACATCGCCGGGTCGAGCTATCTCTGGGAAGGGCAGATGTCGCTTGCCGAAGACGTGCTGAAGCCCGCGCTCGCCAGCGCCGAGGCCCGGCACGGACGGCGGCATCCGATGACCTGCATGTTCGCGGCGGCCTGCGCCGCGATCGCTTACGAAGACGACCGGCTCGACGAAGCGTCCGCGCTTCTGTCGAACCGCATGGACGTGCTCGAACGCGCCGCGACGCCGGAGATGGTCATCGTGGCCTACCACACGGCCGCGCGGCTGGCGGCGGTGCGCGGCGGCGAACATCGCGCGCTCGACATGCTCGAAGCGATGCACGCGCTCGGCGTGAGCCGGCGTCAGCCGCGCCTGTGCGTGGCGGGTCTCGCGGAGCAGGTCCGCATGCACGCGGGCCGCTATCGCATCGAGACGTGCCAGGCGCTGGTGCGGCCGATCGACGATATCGTCGCGCACGAGACCGGTCGCGGGCCGGTGTGGCGAAAGTCGGTCGCACTGCTGCAGCGGCTCGCACATGCGGATGCGGCGATTGCGGCGCGAAGCTGGCCGCAGGCGCTGGACGCGCTGGAGGCGGCTGCGCGGCAGGCCGGCGACATGAACATGGGCCGATGCCGCATCGAGATTCTGGCGCTGCGCGCATTCGCGTTGCAGGAGGAGGGCGCGGACGGGGCCGCGCTGCTGCGCGAAGCGATGAACCTCGCGCAGACCTTCCGCCTGCGCCGCACGATCGTGGATGCCCATCCGTCGCTCGCGGACTGGGCAAGGCGAATGGGCGATGCATCGGCTCACGATGACATCGACCGGACGCCCGCCGCATTTCCGAACGTGCGGCCGCCTCCGCGCGAGAGCAGCGGACCGCGCGCCGTGCCGAGCGTCGTGCTGACCCCCAAGGAGCGCGAGATTCTCGAACTGCTCGCACGCAATCTGACGAACAAGGAGATCGCGCGCGCGGGGATGATCGGCGAAGGCACGGTCAAGTGGCATCTGAAGAATCTCTTCGGCAAGCTCGACGCCAGTTCGCGCAAGCATGCGGTGCGCCGCGCCGTGGTGCTCGGGCTGCTCGAAGGCACGCAATGACCGCGCGGCGGACACCGGCCCTCTGACTCCCGTTGCTCCCCTCCCGCCGCGAGAGGGGCCGCCGGTGCAGTCCTTCCGTATTCTCGCTGCATGACTTCACGTGCTCGTGAAGCGACCCATCCGGCGACGACCTCCCAGTCCGGTTCCCCGATGCGCGATTGACCGGCTCCGCCGCGACCGCCACCCGGCGCTCGTGCAAGCCAGAAACGATATGGATACCTGATGAAACGAAAGATTCCATGCCTTGCCGCATTGCTGGCGTGTTCCGGCGCTGCCTGGGCGCAAGGCTCCGTGACGCTCTACGGCGTGCTCGATGCCGGCTTGCTTTATCAGAGCACCGCCGCGGCTTCCTTCGCGCCGAACGCACCCAATCTCGGCAAGGTGTATCGCTACAAGGACGGCGGCATCTACGCGAGCTTCTGGGGCCTCAAGGGCAGCGAAGACCTGGGTGGCGGCTACAAGCTCAACTTCAGGCTGCAGGGCACGTTCGATACCGGCACCGGCCGGTTCGGGCTTTCCGACACGCCCGGGGTATCGGCGCAATTCAACCAGTTCGCGACGATCGGCCTGACGGGACCGTTCGGCACCTTCAACGCGGGCCGCCAGATCGTGCCGATGATCTACGCGATGTACGACACCGACGTGCGCGGCGCGCAGTACTTCGGCAGCATTCTGACCGCGTGGCTCGGCATGAATCAGGCGGCCGGATGGACCGGCACGAGCACGAACGGCGCGATCGGCGCGCTGTATGACAGCAACGCGCTCGTCTACGAGTCGCCGAAGTTCTACGGCGCGTCCGTTGCGCTCGAATACGCGCCGGGCGGCGTGCCCGGCGAGTTCAAGGGCGGCACGCGCGAATCCGCCGTCCTCAAGTATTCGAACTATGGGCTGAACCTGTCGGCGGTCTATTACAACGGACACGACACGAGCCCCTTGCCCGGCGTCGCGCCGACCGGGCTGAACAACAACCGCTTCGTCTACTTCGGCGCGATGTACACCTTCCGCGATGTCTCGGTCTCCGGCTCGTGGAGCCGGGGCAAGAATCCGGCGAACACCGGCCGTGCGGATTACGACCTCTATTCGGCCGGGCTCGGCTACCGGTTCAGCCCGGTGCTCAAGGTCACTTCGGGCTTCTACTACCTGAAGGACAACAACAACTCGACGAACCATTCGAGCGAGTTCGCGGTAGGCACCGAATACAGTCTGTCGAAGCGCACGCTCACCTATGCGCAAGTCGGCTATGTCGACAACCACGGAACGATGAACCAGACGATCGTCTATGGACAGCCGGTGGCGCCGGGAAGATCGACGACGGCGGGCATGGTCGGCGTGCGCCATAACTTCTGAAGGGAGCGATCCGTGCGAAAAATGAAACCGAATGCTTATCGATGTGCGGCCCTGATCGTCGTTCTCGCAGTGGGGGCGATCATTCAGGTAAGCGAAGCAATGGCGGGGGCGGGCACGCCGGCGGCTGCATCGAACGCGAGCGCGCCCGTCGCCACGAGAGCGCAGAACCGCGCGCTGCGACGGAGCGTCTACGCGGCCTTCGCCAAAGACAAGGCCATCGACGCCGGCGATATCGGCGTGCGCGCGAACGATGGCGTCATCACGCTGACCGGCACCGTCGGTGACGCGGCGCACATCGGCAAGGCCGCGGAGCTGGCGAGGGACGTGCCAGGCGTCAGGTCGGTCACCAACAAACTGACCGTCAAACGGCCTTTCGGGCAATGAGCGGCGGTCCCATGCAACAGATCACGGAAACCTACATGAATCAGCACATGTTCGAACCGGCTGCATCGGCGTATGCGTACCCGTTGCTCATCAAGCATCTCCTTCACACGCCGCTTGCTCACGCGCCCGATCAGGAGATCGTGTATCGCGGCACGACGCGCCTCACCTATCGCGGCATGCAGGAACGCATCGCACGGCTCGCGAACGGCCTCGCGCGCCACGGGGCGACGATGGGCAGCACGGTCGCGGTGATGGACTGGGACAGCCATCGCTATCTGGAATGTTATTTCGCTATCCCGATGATGGGCGCGGTCCTTCAGACGGTCAACGTGCGTCTCTCGCCTGCCGAGATCGCCTATACGATCAACCATGCCGGCGCGCACATCCTCCTCGTGCATGGCGACTTCCTGCCCGTGATCGAATCGATACGCGGCCAGCTCGAATCGGTGCGGGCCGTCATTCTGATCGACGACGAGCGCGAGGAAGCGCAAGCGCACGCCATCGCGTTCGCCGACGAATACGAAACCATGCTCGCCGCAAGCGAGCCTTCATACGAGTTCCCGGATTTCGACGAAAACACGCGCGCCACGACCTTCTATACGACCGGCACGACCGGCTTGCCGAAGGGCGTCTACTTCTCACATCGGCAACTCGTGCTGCACACGATCACCGGCATGGCCGCGCTCGCGAGTCCGATGTCCGGGCAACGCTTTCATCGTGGCGACGTGTACATGCCCATCACGCCGATGTTCCATGTTCACGCATGGGGCATGCCGTACATCGCGACGATGCTCGGCGTGAAGCAGGTCTATCCGGGCCGTTACGTGCCCGAGCGTCTGATCGAACTCGTGCGCGAAGAAGGCGTCACGTTCTCGCATTGCGTGGGCACCATCCTGCACATGCTGCTCAGCTGCCGCGACGCGCAGAGCGTCGATCTCAGCCGATGGAAGGTGATCATCGGCGGCGGCGCGCTGCCGCATGGGCTGGCGCGCGCGGCGCTCGACCGGGGCATCGATATTTTCGCGGGCTATGGCATGTCGGAGACGTGCCCGCTGCTCAGTCTCGCGCAATTGCAGCCGGGAAGCGAGTCGCTCGACATCGATGAGCAGGTGACGTTGCGCTGCAAGACGGGCTTGCCGATGCCGCTCGTCGATCTGCGCATCGTGAACGAAGAAGGAGCCGATGTCGCGCACGACGGTCGCGCGAGCGGCGAGATCGTCGTGCGGGCGCCGTGGCTCACGCAAGGGTATCTGAAGAACGCCGAAGCATCGGCTGCGCTCTGGGAGGGCGGCTATCTGCATACGCAGGATATCGGAAGCATCGACACCAAAGGGTACTTGCAGATCACGGACCGCATCAAGGACGTGATCAAGTCGGGCGGCGAGTGGGTGTCGTCGCTGGAAATCGAGAGCCTCATATCGCTGTATCCGGCGGTGTCGGAAGTCGCGGTGATCGGCATCAGGGACGAGAAGTGGGGCGAACGGCCGGTGGCGCTCGTGGTGCTGAAGTCCAACGTCACGCCCGCAGCTTCGGCGGACGACATTCGCAACCATGTGCTCGCGTTCAGCGAAACGGGACGAATCTCGAAGTATGCGGTGCCGCAGATCGTGAAGATCGTGGATCAGCTCCACAAGACGAGCGTCGGCAAGCTGAACAAGAAGCGCCTGCGCGAACAGTTCGCGCAATCGCTGCAACAGGAGGCACGAGCATGAGTACGGCCACGAGTGCCTATAGCTTCGCGACGATCGAAGACTTCGTCGGTCAGGAAGTGGGTGTGTCGGAATGGGTGAGCGTCGATCAGGCGCGCATCGACGCCTTCGCGCAATGCACCGGCGATACGCAGTGGATTCATCTCAACGAAGAACGTGCGAAGCGCGAGAGTCCGTTCGGCGGCACCATTGCGCACGGCTATCTGACGCTTTCGCTGCTCGCGGCGCTCGCCATCGAGATCGGCGTTATCCCGCCGGATGCATCGGCTGCGCTGAATTACGGCGTCGACAAGGTGCGCTTCATGACGCCCGTGAAATCCGGAGCGCGCGTGCGAAGCCGCGTCGTGCTGGCGTCCGTCGAAAGAAAGGGCGATGGCCGCCTCATCATGCATACCGACAACGAATTGCAGATCGAAGGCGAGCACAAGCCCGCACTCGTTGCGCGCACGCTCGTGATGATCGTCGGCTGAGGGAGTATCGAACATGACGACTATGAACGACGACATCATCGCGCGCGCAACCGACGGCATGCCGGGACCGAATCCCTTCGTCGGGCTGCGGCCTGTCGATATGCTCGCGGCGGCCCGGCAGGTCGGCGCGCAGGCGATGGTTCATCCGGCGCTGCTGGCCGGACAGACCGCGGCGCTGATTCGCGATCTCGCATCGGCGGCGATGGGCAACGGCACGTCCGCGCCGCAGCCCGGCGACAAACGCTTCGCCGATGCCGCATGGCGCGAGCAGACGGTCTATCGCACGGCGATGCATGGCTATCTCGCGTGGCGCGATGCGCTGGCAGGCTTCGTCGAACGGTCCGCGCTCGATGAAGCGAGCAAGGCGCGCGCGCAGTTCGTCGTGTCGCTCGTGACGGACGCGCTCGCCCCGACGAACACGCTCGCGGGCAACCCCGCCGCGATGAGAAAGCTCGTGGCATCGAACGGCGCGAGTGCCGTCGCGGGCCTGAAAAACATGCTGGACGATGCGCTCGGCAACAAGGGCATGCCGTCGCAGGTTGACAAGCGCGCATTCACGGTCGGCAAGAATCTCGCCACGTCGCGTGGCGCCGTCGTGTTTCGCAACGAGGTGCTCGAACTCATTCAATACGAGCCGACCACGGCGAAAGTCCACGCGCGGGCGCAACTGATCGTGCCGCCGCAGATCAACAAGTTCTATATCTTCGATCTCGCCGAGAAGAAGAGCATCGTCGAATATCTGGTCGGCAACGAGTTCCAGGTGTTCGCGGTGAGCTGGCGCAATCCGGGTGCAGCACATCGCGATTGGGACATGGATACGTATGTCGCCGCGCTCCTCGAAGCCATCGGCGCGGTGCGCGAGATCACCGGGCAAGCGGACGTGAACCTGCACGGCGCGTGCTCCGGCGCGATGACCATCTCGGCGCTGCTCGGCCATCTCGCAAGCCGGAAAGACACGTCGGTTCACGCGGCGACGCTGATGGTCGCGGTGCTCGACAACGCATCGCCGTCGCAGCTCGGGCTCTTCACGACGCCCGAGGCTGTCGAACTGGCCAAGCGGAGCAGCCATGCGAAGGGCGTGCTGTCGGGCGACGACATGGGCCGCGTCTTTGCGTGGATGCGCCCGAACGATCTCGTGTGGAACTTCTGGATCAACAACTATCTGCTGGGCGAAGCGCCACCTGCGTTCGACATTCTCTACTGGAACAACGACACGACGCGTCTGCCGGCGAAGCTGCACGGCCAGTTGCTCGATATCTTCACGCAGGGCCTGTTGACGAAGCCGGGTGCGTTGACCGTGCTCGGCACACCGGTCGATCTGTCCGCGGTTACGTGCGATACCTACGTGATGGCCGGCATGACGGATCACATCACGCCGTGGAAGGGCGTGTACGACACGGCTCGCGCATTCGGCGGCAACACGCGCTATGTGCTCAGTTCGAGCGGTCATATTCAAAGCCTGATCAATCCGCCCGGCAACGCGAAGGCCAAGTACTTCCATCACGACGCGCTGCCCGACGACGCCGACACATGGCTCGCGGGCGCGACCGCAGAAGCGGACTCGTGGTGGACCGACTGGCGCGCGTGGCTCGCGGAACGTTCGGGCGAACGCCGCGCGACGCCGAAGACGCTCGGCAGCAGAAGGCATCGGCGACTGGACGATGCGCCGGGCCGCTACGTTCTCGAAGCGTGATCCACGATACGGACGACCTCATGCGCAAGATGGACATACGGACCGTCGATATCGATGGCCAACGGCTTCGCGTCGGCATCTGGCGCGGCAGCGATGCGTCGCCGCCGCTCGTGGTGTTCAACGGCATCGGCGCGAATCTCGAACTGATCCGCCCATTCGCCGATGCGCTCGGCAATGTCGAAGTCGTGATCTTCGATATCCCCGGCGTGGGCGGATCGCCGGCGCCGCTCATGCCGTATCGCTTTTCGACGCTCGCCATGCTGACCGACAAGCTGCTCTCGACACTCGGCTACGACGGCCCCGTCGATGCGCTCGGCGTGTCGTGGGGCGGGGCGCTCGCGCAGCAGTTCGCGTATCTGTATCCGTATCGATGCCGCCGGCTGGTGCTGGCCGCGACGTCGCCGGGCGTCATCATGGTGCCGGGTCGCCTGTCGGTGCTGTCGAAGCTGGTCGGGGCGCGGCGCTATCGCGACGCGGACTATCTGCGCGAGGTCGGCGCGGAGATTTACGGCGGCGCGTACCGGCGCGATCCGTCCCTGCTCGACGAGCATGGGCGGCACATACAGGCGCCGGGGGGGCGCGGCTATGTCTATCAACTCCTGGCGACGTGCGGATGGAGCAGCCTGTTCTGGCTCGGCGCTTTACGTCAGCCGACGCTCGTCATGCACGGCGACGACGATCCTATCGTTCCGCTCGTCAATGCGAGGCTCATTGCAAGCCGCATACGGCGCGCGACGCTTCATGTCATCGAGGACGGGCATCTGTTCCTCATCACGAGGACGGCCGAGATCGGGCCGCTCGTGCGCGAGTTCTTGCACGGCGAGCCGATAGAAAGACGTCAGTCCTGCAACGAATCAACGTTTGAATAATGCAAGTGCGGCGCGATGCGCGCTGCGAACACGGAGACAACGATGAGCTACACCCCTCCCGTCAAAGACATGATGTTCGTGATCAAGGACCTGGCGGACATGGCGAGCGTGAGCCGGCTTCCCGGTCTCGACGATTCCAATCTCGATACCGCCAGCGCGATCCTCGAAGAAGGCGCGAAGCTCGCCGCCGAAGTGATCGGCCCGCTGAACGTGCAGGGCGACCGGCAGCCGTCCACATGGCATGACGGCCACGTGAAGGCCACGCCCGGTTTCGGCGATGCTTACCGCCAGTACGCGGAAGGCGGGTGGCAGGGCATCAGTCATCCGACCGGGTTCGGCGGACAGGGGCTCGCGAAGCTGATCGCGTCGCCGTGCATCGAGATGCTGAACGCGGCGAATCTTTCGTTCGCGCTGTGTCCGCTGCTGACCGATGGCGCGATCGAGGCGCTGCTGATCGCGGGCTCGGACGACCTGAAGGCGCGCTATCTGCCGAAGCTGATCGAAGGCGCGTGGACCGGCACGATGAATCTGACGGAGCCGCAGGCGGGATCGGATTTGTCGCTCGTGCGCGCGCGCGCGGAACGTCAGGATGACGGAACGTTTCGTGTGTTCGGCACCAAGATTTTCATCACGTGGGGCGAGCACGATATGGCGGAGAACATCGTCCATCTCGTGCTGGCCCGCACGCCGGATGCGCCCGAGGGCGTGAAGGGCATCTCGCTCTTCGTCGTGCCGAAGTTTTCTCGTGAACGACGACGGCAGCCTCGGCGCGCGCAACGACGTGCATTGCGTATCGATCGAACACAAGCTGGGCATCAAGGCGAGCCCGACGGCCGTGCTTCAGTATGGCGACAGGGGCGGCGCCATCGGATATCTCGTGGGCGAGGAGAATCGCGGCCTCGAGTATATGTTCGTCATGATGAACGCGGCGCGCTTCGGCGTGGGGCTGCAGGGCGTCGCGTTGTCGGATGCGGCGTATCAGAAGGCCGTCGCGTACGCGAAGGAACGCGTGCAGGGGCGTCCTGTCGACGGCTCCGGCGCGCGGGCTGTCGCGATCATCGATCATCCCGATGTGCGCCGGATGCTCGGCACGATGCGCGCCATCACCGAAGGCGCGCGTGCGCTCGCCTATGTCGCGGCGGCGCACGCGGATATCGCCCATCATCACGACGATGCGGCGGCGCGCGCCCGCCATCTGGCGATTCATGAGTTCCTCGTGCCGGTCGTCAAGGGCTGGAGCACGGAAATGGCGATCGATGTCACGAGCCTCGGCGTGCAGGTCCACGGCGGGATGGGGTTCATCGAGGAAACGGGAGCGGCGCAGTTTTATCGCGATGCGCGGATTCTGTCGATCTATGAAGGCACCACGGCGATTCAGGCGAACGACTTGATCGGACGCAAGACGATGCGCGACGCTGGTTCGGCCGCGCAGGCGCTGCTTGCCGGGATCGACGAGACGCTTGCTACGTTGCGGTCGGTCGATGCCGGCGACGCCGCGCGGGTTTTCGAAGCGATGCACCGGCGTCTCGCGGACGGTCGCGACGCGCTTGCGAATGTCGTCGCTTATGTGCTCGAAGCGGGCAAGCGCGATCCGCGAGCGGTGTATGGCGGCGGTGCGTCGTATCTGAAGCTGGCGGGAATCGTGCTGTCGGGGTGGCAGATGGCGCGGGCCTTGATCGTCGCGCAGCAGAAGCGGGGCGAAGACCCGCAGTTCTACGGGGCGAAGATCGCGACTGCGCATTGCTTCGCGGAGTTCGTGCTGACGCAGGCTCGTGGACTGGAGACGGCCATCGTTTCCGCGCGTGGGGACGATGCCGTGTTTCGGTTGAGCGAGGAAGCGTTCTGAGGCATGTGAACGGCGCTTCCGCGATTGATTCGGGTGAGGTCGAACCGGCTTCCCTGACGGCGGCGGGCGCACGCTCGTTGCCGAACGCGGACCCGCCGCACATCGCTATCCGCCGATGCCCGGATTCGGCGATGCGCCGCGCGAGCCGACAAGCCGCCTCGATGTTCGACACGCCCACGCAATGCAGATACTGCGTTAATTCACCGACCATTTGAGCACGTGAGGCTGGTCGTATTGACGCGTCACTTCGATGACTTCGAGTCGATGATCGGCGCCGACGAGCACGAGGCCATCGGCGCCTGTCGGGCAACGCGCTTGCTGCGGGCAGTGGAAGCATATGGTCTCCACGCTCGCCCATAACATAAAAAAATCGTGCCGCTCCCGCAAGCGGAGCGCCACGCCGCTTGCCCGGCTTCATGATATGCTCGGCACTTGTCACGCGGTGCGTTACACCTGATATGACTTCTGCGGCTAGTCCCCACATCACTCGGCACGAAGCCGAGGCACGCCATCCTGGGGAGCTTCTAAGGAACTTCGTGCTGCCGCATCTGGGCGTGTCCGTCAGCCAGGCGGCTCGGGATCTCGGAGTGGCTCGTCAAACTCTGCACCGAATCTTCGACGGCAGCGCAATCATCACACCGGAGATGGCGTTGCGGCTCGAAGCCTTCTGCGGCGTATCGGCCATGTACTGGCTGCGGCTGCAATCCGCACATGAAATCCACGACGCTCGTGCTTCACTGCAGCAGGCGTTGACCCGGATCCCAAACCACAAGCTTTCCCGCGTTGCGATGAAGCAGCTTGGAGCAACAGATGGACGATAGCACCGTAATGCCCCAATACGCCCGAACGGGCGTCCCGGGACTCGATGACATTCTCGTCGGCGGCCTGAGCACGGGCAACTTGTTCCTGCTGGAAGGAAGCCCCGGCACGGGCAAGACGACCATTGCGCTCAGTTTTCTGCAGGCTGGCGCGGAGCTGGGTGAACAATGTCTGTACATCACGCTGTCTGAGACGACAACGGAGTTGCGCGACGGCGCGTTGTCACACGGGTGGCGGCTCGGGCCGCAGATCAACATCTTCGAAGTCAGCCCGTCGGAGAGCCTCCTCGACGCGGATCACCAGCAAACGCTGCTCTATTCCTCCGACCTCGAGTTGGGCGAGACGACGCGGCTGATTCTCGGCGAGTTCGAGCGCGTCAGGCCGAAGCGAGTGGTCATCGACAGCCTCTCGGAGATTCGCTTGCTCGCGCAAAGCTCCCTGCGCTACCGCCGGCAGATCCTCGCATTCAAGCATTACTTCGCGGGGCGCGACGCTACCGTGCTGATGCTGGACGATCTCACGTCGGAGGCGGCGGACAAGACGGTCCATAGCGTGGCTCATGGCGTCATCAAGCTCGAGGAACTATCGCCGCAATACGGCGCGGAGCGGCGGCGTCTGAGGGTGCTCAAATACCGCGGCCAGCAGTTTCGCGGCGGCTATCACGACTTCACGATCAGGCGCGGCGGCGTTTCGGTGTTCCCGCGGCTCGTGGCCGGCGAGCACCGTACGAGCTTCGCGCGGACGCAGATCACGAGCGACGTCACCGAACTGGACGCGCTGCTCGGCGGCGGCGTCGAACAAGGATCGAGCACGCTCATTCTCGGTCCTGCAGGGACAGGCAAGAGTCTCTTCGCCATCCAGTTCGTCGCGGCGGCCGTGCGGCGGGGCGAGAAGGCGGCGCTCTTCGTGTTCGATGAAGAACTCGGACTGTTGTTCGACCGCGTGCGCCTGATGGGCATCGACCTTGAAGCGATGAGAGACGCCGGCAGCCTGCACGTCGAACAAGTGGACGCGGCAGAGTTGTCTCCGGGAGAGTTCGCTCATCGCGTGCGGACGAGCGTCGACCATGCGCGCGCCAAGACGGTTGTTGTCGATAGCCTCAACGGCTATCAGGCGGCGATGCCGGAAGAAAACGCGCTCGTGCTGCACGTGCACGAGTTGTTGCAGTATCTGAACCGCCAGGGCGCGAATACGTTTCTGACTGTCGCGCAGCACGGCCTCGTCGGCGACATGAAAGCGCCCGTCGACGTCACCTATCTTGCGGACACGGTCATCCTTCTTCGCTATTTCGAAGCGCTCGGTCGCGTTCGACGCGCGGTGTCGGTCATCAAGAAGCGCACCGGGGCTCACGAGGAGTCGATCCGCGAGTTTCGCATCAGTTCGGAAGGGCTCACGCTCGGGGAACCGCTGGACGATTTCCAGGGCGTGCTGCGCGGCGTACCGACCTTCGTTGGAAAGTCGGCGCCTCTGCTCACACCGAAGACCACGAACAAGGGCTGACGACCGCATGGCCGAAACAGATCGATGTCCCGTGCTGCTCCTGACCCCGTCGGGGCGCGACGGCGTCGTGGCAACGGCGCTTCTGAAGGCGGCCGGGATCGATGCGGAGGGTTGCAAGGACCTGGCGCAACTGGGCGACAGGTTGAGCGATGACGTCTGCTGCGTGGTCGTTGCCGACGAAGCGCTGAACGGGGCGAACCTCGCCGCGCTAACCGGATGGGTGTCGTCGCAGCCGCCGTGGTCGGACCTTCCATTCGTCGTGCTGACCCGGCGCAGCGGCCCCGATCGAAGGCCGATGGCCGAACGGCTGACCGGCGCGCTCGGCAACGTCACGTTCATCGAGCGTCCGTTTCACCCGACGACGTTCGTGAGCGTGGTCGAAACAGCGGTGCGAGGCCGCAATCGCCAGTTCGAGGCACGGGCTCGAATGCGGGAACTGCATGAAGGCGAAGCGCATCTGCGCATCGCGCTCACCGCCGGACAACTCGGCTCATGGAGCCTGGACCTCGCTACCCGCGCGCTGACGGCATCGGCGACTTGCAAGGCGACGTTCGGCCGCCTCGAGAGCGACAGCTTCACCTATGAAGACCTGCTTGCGAGCGTCCATCCCGAGGACAGGGGCCGGGTGCAGGCAGCGGTCTCCCTCAGCACGGAAACCGGCTGCGACTACGCGATCGAGTATCGCAACATCTGGCCGAACGGAACAGTGCACTGGGTCGATGTCAGGGCGCGCGTCGTGCGCGACACCCAGATGGCCCGGCTCGTGGGCGTGTGCTCGGACGTCACGTTGCGCAAGACGTCGGAAGATCAGTTGCGCCGCGTGAACGAATCCCTCGAAGTCAAGGTGCTCGAGCGCACGGCGCAACTGGAAGATGCGCATCGAACGGTCCTCGAGGAAATCCGGCAGCGCGAGCACACGGAGAAGTTGTTACGACAAGTCCAGAAGCTGGAAATGATCGGCCAGTTGACAGGCGGCATCGCTCACGACTTCAACAATCTTCTGATGGCGATCATGGCGAACCTCGAACTCGTGCGGAAGGAACTGCCGCCGGAGGAGCGGTCGGGCCGACTGGTCGATGGCGCGCTGAAAGGCGCGCAACGGGGTGCAGCGCTCACTCAGCGGCTGCTGGCGTTCGCGCGACAGCAGGTCCTCAAGGTGGAGCCTGTCCAGATGCCCGCGCTGGTTCACGGCATGGCGGACTTGCTGGAAAGGTCGATTGGTTCGACCATCGAACTGTCGATCGATACGCCCGAAGACGTACCGTTCACCCGCGTCGACATGAATCAGGTCGAACTGGCGATACTGAACCTGGTGGTCAATGCGCGCGATGCGATGCCCGAGGGGGGCGCAATCACGATCAGCGTCGATACCGCGCATTCTTCGGGCGATAGCGACCTGAGTGCCGGCGACTACGTGCGGGTAACGGTGCGCGACACGGGCACCGGCATGGATGCCGCCACGCTCGCCAAAGCGACAGAACCTTTCTTCACCACCAAGGAGGTGGGGAAGGGAACGGGGCTCGGCCTTTCGATGATTCACGGTTTGGCGCGTCAGCTGCAAGGGGCGCTTCGTCTGGACAGCACGTTCGGAAAGGGGACCCGCGCATCGCTGTGGCTGCCGGTCACGAGCCGTCCGCCGGTCGAGGAGCGGGCCGCCGACGAATCGAAGGACGAGCATTCCGCCGATGCACGCGAGCTGCGGGCGACCATCCTCGTCGTCGATGATGACCCGCTCATTCTGTCCAGCACCTCGTATCTTCTGCAGGATCTCGGACAAGACGTGATCGAGGCCGCCTCGGGAGACGCGGCGCTCGAAGTCCTGCGCAGCGGCCGCAAGGTCAACGTCCTGCTCACCGATTTCTCGATGCCCAGGATGACAGGCGTCGAACTGGCCACTGCGGCGCGGGCGCTCAGGCCCGTAATGCCCGTTATCCTCGCGACCGGCTACGCGGAGTTGCCCGAGGGCGCCGGAGTCGATCTGCCGAGGCTGCGCAAGCCCTATCAGCAAAGCCGGCTTCTGCAAGAGATAAAAAACGCGGTCGATAACTCATGGGCAGCTCGCGCGGGAAGAGGCGGCACGGGAGAAGCCTGACGCGCAAGAGCGCCGGGGATCGAACCGCCAGCCAGCGCGCGCGTTCGCTGCAACGCTGCCCGCTGCGTTCTGACGCCGGATATCCCGTTTCGAGACGCTTTGCATCCGTTGTCCTCTTGCAGCGGCTGACTTCAGACCGGCCAATCCCACGCCGTCGCTCCTTGTACCTGCCACTCGGCAGTGAACTCGCGAATACCGTTGCACCGGGTCAACCCTGATTGTCCGGCCACGACGCTACTGCTACCTTCCAGATCATACGTATGTTCTAGAAGGGGTGAGGAAATGCCGACGTTGCACCGGCAAGTGCTCAATCAGATGGGCGAACAAATCTGCGCGGGCAAGTTCGCGCCGGGCGATATCCTGCCGGCCGAAGACCAGCTCGCCGAACTCATGCAGGTGAGCCGCATCACCATTCGCGAGACGATGAAGTCCCTGTCCGCGAAAGGCATGCTCCAGGTGCGGCGCCGTCACGGCACGATCGTCCTGCCGCGCTCGCACTGGCAACTATTCGACCCCGACGTAATCACGTGGCGCGCGCGCTCCGGCGTGGTCGACGACGATCTCATCCGCGACCTCATGGAACTGCGCACGATCATCGAGCCGAATGCCGCGAAGCTGGCGGCAAAGCGCGCGACGCCCGAGGACCGCATCGCCGTGCGCCGCGCATTCAGGGCGATGGAACGCGCCGTCGCGGGTCAGGGCGAGTACGTGCCGGCCGACCTCGCGTTCCACGGCGCGATCCTCACGGCGTGCCACAACCAGTTCGTGCAACAGATGCAGAACGCGCTTTCCGCCATCCTGCGCACCAGCTTCGAACTGAGTTCTGAGATCGAAGGCGGCCCGGCCCGCTCGCTGCCGATGCACGAAGCGCTGTGCATCGCCATCGAACAGGGCGATGCGCAGGCCGCCGAAGAGGCCGTGCTCACGCTCATCGCACGCGCGGAGAAGGACTTCGACGACCGCGCGGCGCTTGCCCGCACCGTGAACGACACGCCTTCATAAGCACGCAGCACGCTTGAGTCAACCTTAATCATCGTTACGCAACGACCAAAAGCAGCCTCTCGCACGAGGCTGCGGGGGCGCGCTCGCGCCCTCGATCCGAACGCATCACACAGGGAAACCGGCATGAACAACTTGTTCGATCTGAGCGGCCGCACGGCGCTCGTCACGGGCTCGGCGCGCGGCATCGGCTACGCGCTCGTGGAAGGATTCGCGACGGCAGGCGCGCGCGTCATCGTGAACGGCACGAAAGCCGAAACCGTCGATGCCGCCGTCAGCCGGCTGCAGGCGCAAGGCTTCGACGCCCGCGGCTCGGCCTTCGATGTGACCGACGAAGCGTCCGTCGCCGCTGCGTTCGCCGCCTGGGATGCGGACGGCGTCGAAGTGGATATCGTCGTGAACAACGCGGGCATCCAGTTCCGCAAGCCGATGATAGAACTGGCGCTCGCCGACTGGCAACGCGTGATCGACACCAATCTGACGAGCGCGTTCATCGTCGCGAAGGAAGCGGCGCGGCGCATGATCGAGCGCAAGCGCGGCGGCAAGATCATCAACATCGGTTCGCTGACGAGCGAAGGCGCGCGTGCAACCGTCGCGCCTTACACGGCCGCGAAGGGCGGCATCAAGATGCTCACCCGCGCCATGAGCGCCGAGTGGGCGCCGTTCGATATCCAGGCGAACGCGATCGGCCCCGGCTACATCCTGACGGACATGAATCAGGCCCTCGTCGACAACGCGGACTTCGACAAGTGGGTCAAGAGCAGCAATCCGTCGCAGCGCTGGGGCAAGCCGGAAGAACTCGTCGGCACGGCGGTGTATCTCGCGTCGCCGGCATCGAGCTATGTGAACGGACAAATCATTTACGTCGATGGCGGCTGGCTCGCCGTACTTTGACATCGGAGACATCATGGACAACATCAGGACCGTCGCGCCGCAGAGATGGTGGCATCTCATGCCAATCATCTTCATCACATACAGCCTCGCTTATCTGGATCGCGCGAACTACGGCTTCGCTGCGGCGGCGGGCATCGACAAGGATCTGGGCATCACCTCCGCGACGTCATCGCTGATCGGCTCGCTGTTCTTCCTCGGATACTGCCTGTTTCAGGTGCCCGGCGCGATCTACGCGCAGAAGCACAGCGTGAAGAAACTGATCTTCGCGAGCCTTATCCTGTGGGGCGTGTGTGCTGCCGCGACCGGCATGGTCAGCAACATTCCGATGCTGATGGCGCTGCGTTTCATACTCGGCATCGTCGAGGCAGCGGTGATGCCGTCGATGCTCATGTACATCAGCCGATGGTTCACGCGCACGGAACGCTCGCGCGCGAACACGTTTCTCATTCTGGGCAATCCGGTCACGGTGTTATGGATGTCCATCGTGTCCGGCTATCTCGTGCGCAACTTCGGCTGGCGCGAGATGTTCGTGATCGAGGGCGTGCCCGCGATTCTGTGGGCGATCGTCTGGTGGTTCACGGTGAAGGATCGTCCAGCCGACGCGCCGTGGATGAGCGACAGAGAGAAAGCCGACTTCGATGCGGTCCTCAAGTCCGAGCAGGCGCATATCGCGCCGGTGCGCGACTACAAGGCGGCGTTCCGTTCGTCGATCGTGCTCAAGTGCTGCGCGATTCACGCACTGTGGAGCATCGGCGTGTACGGCTTCATCATGTGGCTGCCGTCGATCCTGAAGTCGGCGTCGAAGAGCATCGATATCGTTTCCGTCGGCTGGCTTTCCGCCGTGCCGTATCTCGCGGCCATCGTGTTGATGCTGGTGGCGTCGTATCTGTCCGACAAGACGCGTAACCGCAAGCTCTTCGTGTGGCCGTTGTTGTTGATCGGCATGATCGCGTTCGTCGGTTCTTATCTCGTCGGCACGTCCAATTTCTGGCTCTCGTTCACGCTGCTCGTGATCGCGGGTGCGACGATGTACGCCCCGTATGGACCGTTCTTCGCGCTGATCCCCGAACTGATTCCGAGCAACGTGCTTGGCGGCGCAATCGGGCTCATCAACGCCTGCGGCGCGCTCGGCGCGTTCCTCGGCGCGTGGCTGGTCGGCTATCTGAACGGCGCGACGGGCAGCCCCTCCGCATCGTATGTGTTCATGGCCGCGGCGCTGCTGGCATCGGTCGTCCTGATGATGCGGGTGCCCGCGCAGAGTACGCAGCCGGCGTTCCCCAAGGGCGGCGCGCGCGTCGAGTCCGATTCCGTCGCTTCCGCTACCGTGAAATAAGACATGGCAACGCTCATCACCGATATCAAGGTCATTCTGACCGCACCGGAAGGCATCAATCTGACCGTCGTCAGAGTGGAAACGAATCAGCCCGGCCTGTATGGGCTCGGATGCGCGACCTTCGCCTATCGCCATCTGGCGGTCAAATGCCTGATCGAGGAATATCTGAGGCCGTTGCTCATCGGGCGCGACGCCGAGGCCATCGAGGAGCTTTGGCAGCTCATGCACCAGAACGCATACTGGCGCAATGGACCGATCGAAAACAACGCGATCTCCGGTGTCGATATGGCGCTGTGGGACATCAAGGGCAAGCAGGCGAACATGTCGCTGTATCAGTTGTTCGGCGGCAAGGTGCGCGAAGGCGTGCCGATCTATCGTCATGCGGATGGCCGCGATCTCACCGAACTTTGCGACAACATCCAGCGATACCGCGAGCAGGGCATCACGCATATCCGTTGCCAAAGCGGCGGATACGGAGGCGGGGCATTCGGCCGCGCGCCGTCGAATGCGCCGGAAGGCGCGGCGGACGGCATCTATCTGGACAGCCGCAAGTACATCCGCGAGACGCTGAAGTTGTTCGATGGCATCCGGAGCCGCATCGGGTTCGATGTCGCGCTGTGTCACGACGTGCACGAGCGTCTGAAACCCGTCGAAGCGATTCGCTTCGCACGGGAGCTCGAGCCGTTCGAGCTGTTCTTCCTCGAAGATGCCATCGCGCTCGAAGAAGGGGAGTGGATGCGGCAGTTGCGTGCGAAGACCACGACGCCGCTCGCGCAAGGCGAACTCTTCAACAACGCCTGCGAGTGGCGGTTCCTCATCACCGAGCGATTGATCGATTTCATACGCGTGCACCTGAGCCAGATCGGCGGCATCACGGCGGGGCGAAAGCTGCAGATATTCGCGGAACAGTTCGGCGTGCGAACGGCCTGGCACGGTCCGGGCGACATGTCGCCGCTCGCGCATGCGGCGAACATTCATATCGACCTCGCATCGCGCAATTTCGGCGTGCAGGAGTGGTCGGGCACGGAGCCGCCGAACTTCGTGATCCAGGAGTTGAAAGGGCCGCGCGAAGCGCTCCTCGATGTGTTCCCCGGCCTGCCCGAGTTTCGGCACGGATTCGTCTATGCGAACGACAAGCCCGGTCTGGGCGTCGATCTCGACGAGACCGAAGCGGCGAAGTATCCGTGCGACAAGAGCGTCACGCTATGGACGCAGACGCGTTTGATGGACGGGGGCCTGCAGACACCGTGACGCTCCGGCCAGGCCACACTGCTGTCCCGATCGCGCATTACCGATCGACGAAGCGCTCTTCACAAGCAACGCATCGATGGTTTTGGCCGGACCACGGCTCGCGCGTACGTCTGACGAGTGAACGCGCGGCCCTGCGGACTATCGCGGGCTCGCGTGGAGACGCTCCTGCCGGCCTGCGTGCCATTTCTCGATGCGCGGGACCGGTTCGTTCCGCCGATAAACTTCGGGTTGCCGGTTCCTTTTGCTATCGCATAGAGTATGTGAAGGCGACAGCAAGTCCTCGCAACGATGCGATGTTATTGGCGCGTGGCGCGCGGGCTTTGCGGCCATCGACGCCGCGCGATGCGGGCGTCGCGCGAGAATCCTGTTTCGTCGAGTGTTGGCTGGAGCACGCAATGAAGAAGATGCTCGTAACCGGTGTGACGACGATGCTGACGCTCTCGGGCGCAGTCCACGCGCAAGGCAGCATTACGCTTTACGGGCTGATCGACGCGGGCCTGACCTACACGAGCAACGAGATCGACCGCGCGGGCGGCGGCGGCCACAGCAACTGGCAGATGACGAGCGGTGCGATCCAGGATAGCCGATGGGGGCTGCGCGGGGCCGAAGACCTCGGCGCGGGCCTGAAGGCCGTCTTCACGCTGGAGAACGGATTCGATATCAATAGCGGCTCCAATACGGTAAGCAATCGAACGTTCAATCGGCAGGCTTACGTGGGCGTGTCGAGCCGTGAATTCGGCGCCCTCACGCTGGGCCGGCAGACAGACGGACTGGTCGACTTCGTCGGGCCGCTTTCGCTCACCGGCACGGAGTTCGGCGGCACCCATTTCGCGCATCCGTTCGATATCGACAATCTGAACGATTCGTTTCAGATCAATAACTCGATCAAGTACCTGAGTCCGGATTTCGCTGGCTTCAGGCTCGGTGCGTTATACGGCTTCTCCAATCAGGCCGGCGGATTCACGAACAATCGCGCGTACAGCTTCGGCATGTCGTATGTCAGCGGGCCGTGGAAGTTCGGCGTCGGCTATCTTCAACTTAACAGTTCCGCGCGGACGCCGGGCCAGTTGAACGCAAACGGCGCAGTCACCGATACGACCGCCGCCTCCTTGCAGAGTGCGCTTCTGGCGAGCCCCGTGCCGATCGGCGTGCTGGCCGACAAGCAAAGGACGCTGGGCGCGGGGGTGAACTATGCCTTCGGCCCCGCCGTGGCCGGATTCGTCTATTCGCAAAGCAAGATCACCCGGTTCTTCCAAACGAACCTGAGCGTGAACTTTCAGAACTTCGAGGGAAATATTCGCTATGCGCTGTCGCCGGCGATCGAACTCTCCGGCGCGTACACCTATTCCCGCGCGGGCGGAAACGGTGGCGGCGGGATTCCGCACTGGAACCAGGTGAGCGCCATGACGAGTTACCGCTTCTCACGCCGCACGGATGTCTATGTTCAGGGTGCATGGCAGCGCGTCAGCCCGAGCGGGACTTCGCCGCTCGGCGTTGCGTGGATAAACGGAGTGAGCGATCCCTCGTCCACGACCACGCAATTCCAGGCGACAGCGGGCGTGAGACATCGATTCTGACGCCTCGCCGCATCGGCTCTCGGGAAGACGGCTGTCCCGTCCATCGATGGCGGAGCAACGCTCGTCATGCTCGGACGCAACGCGCCCGAATAGGCGCGGTCGACAATAGCGGCGATCTTATCGTCGCTCGCGAAAACGCGTGAAGGACGGGGCGCTAGTCCAGCCCGCTCCGTTTCGCCGCTTCCTCACTACCGGGCCGCGTCGCTGGCCGCGAGACGAATGTCCCGCGCACCGGCGACCCCCGCCGCGAGCCTCGCCCCTCAAGTTTTGCCCCCTCCCGCCGACATACAGATGAGCCACCCCGTCACGCGCGCGTCACAGAAGCGTGCTGAGCCATCGCCACGCATGAGGGCCGCAGATCAGACCCCAGGTCATCGCGCTGATCACGATCGATACGGTGACTGCCGCGCTGCCGCAGTCCTTCGCCCGCCGCGACAGTTCGTGCCGTTCCAGTGAGATGCGGTCGATCGCCGCCTCGATGCTCGAATTGATCAGCTCGACGAGCAGCACCAGCAGCACGGACGCCGCAAGCAGCACGCGCTCGGCCGTGCCGACGGGGACGAAGAACGCGGCCGGCAGCAGCACGATGGCCGCGCACGCTTCCTGACGGAACGCGCTTTCCTCGCGCCAGGTGGCGGCGATGCCGTCCCACGAGTGGCGCAGCGCGAAGAGGCCGCGCAGCAGGCCGCGCCGTTTGACGATGGCGCCCTCGCTGGCGGATGACGATGAATCGGAAGAAGAAGTTGGCCGGACCATGACGCGACGTGGCGGTTATTTGTTTGAAGGATGCCCGAGTTGAACCGAACTGTCCGACATTATGCGTTTGTTCCGCCCGCTCTTCGTCAGCAAGGGTGCGGAAATTCATGCGTGAGCGTGAGCGCGACGACGAGTACGCCCGCAACCGTCGCCACGATGCCACATAACCGCCGCGCCGCGCGCGCCCACGACGCCTTCCCGACTTGCCGATGAAATCCGCCGTCCGCTTCTGCCTGTCGCTGGCGATGGCCGCCAGCGCGCTCGATGCCGCTGCCATTCCTCCAGCGCCCGATGCGCCCGCCAGCGCGAACGTCAGCGCAAACGTCAGCGCAAACGCCAGCGCCACGACCGTTCACGTGCCGTTCTCCGCGCTTGGCGCGTGGCAGCCGCTGCAGTTGCGCGGCCTCGAAGACGCGCGCTCCGTATCGCTCGGCGTGCGGCTGGATCGCGTCGTGACCGGCGCGCGCCTGCGGCTGCGCTACACGTATTCGCCCGCGCTGCTGTTTCCGCTGTCGCACGTGAAAGTGTCGATCAACAACGAAGTCATCGCCACCGTGCCGTTCGACAAGGAACACGCCGGCTCGATGGTCACGCAGGACTTTCCGCTCGATCCGCGCCTCTTCACCGATTACAACCAGTTCGGGCTGCGCTTCATTGGCCATTACACGATCGACCACTGCGAAGATCCCGCGAACACCGCGTTGTGGGCCGACGTCAGCCCGGCGAGCGAATTCATCCTCGATACCGCGCCCATCAAACTGCCGAACGACCTCGCGCTGTTGCCCGCGCCGTTCTTCGATGCCCGCGACGTGAACCGCCTCACGCTGCCGTTCGTGCTGCCGGCATCGCCCGACAGCGCGACCCTGAAAAGCGCGGGCGTGCTCGCGTCGTGGTTCGGCGCGCTCGCCGACTACCGGCAGGCGCGCTTTCCGGCGCTCGGCGCATTGCCCGCGAACGAGCACGCAGTCGTCATCGGCACGCGCGACCGCTTGCCGGCGGGGCTCGATCTGCCGCGCATCGACGGTCCGGCGATTCTCGTCGCCGATAACCCCGCTTCCGCCGATCGCAAGCTGCTCATCGTGACCGGCCGCAATGCAGCGGAAGTCGATCAGGCCGTCTATGCGCTGGTGCTCGGCCGCACGGCCATGTCGGGCGCGTTCGCGAAAGTGGCGCGCGTGGACATCGGCAAGCCGCGCGAGCCGTACGACGCGCCCCGCTGGATGCCGACGAACCGCCCCGTGAGCTTCAGGGAACTCGTCGGCGATCCGTCGCAACTGCAGGTGTCGGGAAGCACGCCCGATGCGATCCGCCTGAATCTGCGCGTGCCCGCCGATCTGTTCTCATGGAACTCCGCGGGCGTGCCGCTGAACCTGAAGTACCGCTATACCGCGCCGACGGTGCAGAACAACTCCGCGCTGGCCGTCGATATCAACGATCAGCTCGTGAAGTCGTTCCGCCTGCCCGTCGCCAAAGCCGACGACAGCGAGGGCCGCATCCAGTTGCCGCTCTTGTCCGGCGCGAACAGCGGCGCGGCGAACACGCTCGACATTCCCGCGTTCCGCGTTGGCAGCGCGAACCAGTTGCAGTTGCGCTTCAATCTCGATTCGCAGAAGACCGGCCTCTGCGCGGGCGTGGCCACTAATCCGGCGCGCGCGGCAGTCGATCCCGATTCGACCATCGACTTCTCCGGCTTCGTGCATTACGCGCAGATGCCGAATCTCGCGTACTTCGCCAACAGCGGCTTCCCGTTCACGCGATACGCCGATCTCTCGCAGACGGCCATCGTGATTCCCGACCGTCCCGCGCCGGCCGAACTCGAAGCGATGCTCACGATGCTCGGGCACATGGGCCAGTGGACCGGCTTGCCGAGCCTGCGCGTGACGATCGCGCGTCCCGGCGACCTGCCCGGCCTCGCGCAGAAGGATCTGCTCGTGATCGGCGGCGCGCCCTCGTCGCCGGTGTTCGCGCGCTGGCGCGATGCGCTGCCGCTTTCCATCGCCCAGCTTGCCGCGCCGAAGGATGGCGTCACGCAGGCGTCGTTCTCGATCCGGGAGCAGTGGCGCGACGGCAAGCGCGTCACGCACGGCGGCGCATCGCTCGATCAGAGCGGACCGCTCGCCGCGCTGATGGGCTTCCAGTCGCCCGGTGCGCAAGGGCGCAGCGTGATCGCGCTCGCCGCAACCGATCATGGCCGTCTCGACGATCTGCTCGACGTGCTCGAACGCCCCGACCGCATCACGCAGGTGCAGGGCGACGTATCGCTCGTGCGGCGCGGCGGCGTCGACAGCATGCGCGTGGGCGAAAGCTATGTGGTGGGCTATGTGCCGTGGTACGCGAAGCTGTGGAGTCACGCGGTCGCGCATCCGGTGCTGCTCGGCCTTTTCGGCGCGCTCTCGGGCCTGCTGCTCGCCGTCGCCGCGTTCGCCGCGCTGCAGGAACTGGCGTCGCGCCGCAAGGGACTTTGAGCGATGACTTCCGTTCTTCGCCGTCGGGCCTGCGCGATCGCAATGGCGGCGCTTTGCGCGACTGCAAGCGCGAGCGAAAGCGCCGTGCAAGCGGCAGAAGCGCCGCTTGCCTGCCAGCCGTCGTGGCCGCGCTGGGAAGCGTTCAAGCGCGGCTTCGTTTCGAACGATGGCCGCGTGATCGACGTCGGCTCCGCCGATGAGCGCACGGTGTCGGAAGGGCAGTCGTATGCGCTCTTTTTCGCGCTCGTCGCCAACGACCGCGCGAGCTTCGACACGATCCTCCACTGGACCGAAAACAATCTCGCCGCCGGCGACCTCACCGCGCGCCTGCCCGGGTGGCTGTGGGGCCGCGACGCGTCCGGCGCGTTCCGCATGCTCGATGCGAACGCCGCATCGGACGCCGATCTGTGGATCGCCTATGCGCTGCTGGAGGCGGGCCGCGCGTGGGGCGAGCGCAGTTATACGGCACGGGGCGCATCGCTCGCGCGGCGCGTGCTGGACGAGGAAAGCGCGATGGTCCCCGGTCTCGGCCTCACGCTCTTGCCGGGGCCGGTAGGTTTTCATGCGTCGGCGGACTCGTGGCGCGTGAATCCGAGCTATGCGCCGCTGCAGGTCATGCGCGGCATCGGCGCACGTCTTTCCGGCGATGCGCGCTGGCCGCGTCTTGCCGCATCGTCGGCGCGGATGCTGGCCGATACCGCGCCGCGCGGATTCTCCCCGGACTGGGCGCTGTATCGGACGAATCACGGTTTCCAGCCCGACGACGATACACAAGCCGAGAGCGCGTATAACGCGATCCGCGTCTATCTGTGGGCGGGAATGCTCGCATCGTCGGACGATGCGCGCGCCGCTCTGCTGCAACGCTTCACGCCGTTCGCCGCGTATATCGGCGAGCACGGTGCGCCGCCCGAACGCGTCGATACGCGCACCGGCCGCGCCGGTCCGAACGACGGCAACGCGGGCTTTTCCGCCGCCGCCGTTCCGTTTCTCATGGCGCGCGGCGAGACCCGTCTCGCGGACGCGCAAGCCGCCCGCGCGGAAAGCGAAACCGCGCCCGGCTATTACACGAGCGTGCTGACGCTGTTCGGCCTCGGCTGGCGCGAGGGGCGTTATCGCTTTGCAGCGGATGGCGCGTTGCAAACGGCGGCTTCGCAATGCGGAGGCACCCGCTGATGGGCGCGCTTCGAACCCGACCGGGCCTGCTGCGGGCCGCGCTGATGTCGGCGAGCGTCGTGTGCGCGGCGCAATGGCCCGCGACGACCGCGCACGCGGCGATCCCCGATGCCGGTCGCAATGCCAGGGCACGAGCCGACGCGCCTTCGCTGCCGCCGATGGCCGAGCGCCTTTACGGCACCGCGCGCGCGTGGGCGAACCGGCATCGCGACGATCTCGCGTTGCAGGCCATCGACAAGGCGTTGCTGATCGCGCCGGACGACCCGCGCCTTCTCGCGGAACTGCTGCGTATCCAGTTGCGGCTCGGCCAGGCGCAAAAGGCGCAATCGACGCTCGCGCGCATGAAAACCGCCGCGCCCGACGCGCTCCTCACGCGGCAGGTCGACGACGAATATCGTGTCGCGGTCAGCGGACGTCAGGAAATGGCGACCATCCGGCTGCTGTCGCGAAGCGGCCAGTCCGAGGAAGCCGCGCGCCGCCTCGTCGCGTTGTTTCCGAGCGGCGCGCCGTCCGGGGCGCTGGGCGCGGAGTATTACCAGATGATCGCCGCGACGCCCGCGCGCCGGAACGAGGCGCTCGATGCGCTGCATCGCCGTGTCGCCGCCGATCCCGACGACGTGGACGCCGCGCTGACGCTCGCGCGCCTGCTCAACGCCGGCGACGCGACGCGCGCCGAGGCGAACCGCATTGCGTGGAAACTGGCGACGCGCACGGACACCGACCGCAACGCCGCGCTCGACGTGTGGCGTCACGTGCTGCAGTCGGCGGGCGCGGACGCCGCTTATCTGCCCGCGTTGCGCGCGTATCTCGTTCTCGTCCCCGACGACACGGAGTTCAAAGACCGCGCCGATCTGCTCGACGCGCGCATCGAGGCGCAGAAGAAGCTGGAGCGCGATCCCGATTACATCGCCCAGCAACGCGGGCTGGCTGCGCTGGCACGCGGCGATCTCGCGGCGGCTGAGCCGCTGCTCGCGCGTGCGGCGGCTGCGCGTCCGGGCGATGCCGAAGCCGTCGGCGGTCTGGGTCTCGTACGGATGCGCGCGGGCCAACGCGACGAGGCGCGCGCGCTCTTCGAACGCGCGGCCACGCTTGGCGCCGACAATCGCGGGAAATGGCAGAGCCTCGCCCGCACGGCGCAGTTCTGGGGCACGCTCGCGCACGCGCGCGACGCCGCCGGCGCAGGCCGGCCGGCCGATGCCGAACGCTACGCGCGCGAGGCGCTCGCGATGCAGCCGGGCAACGCCGACGCCCAGCTGATGCTCGCCGATGCGCTCCTCGCGAAAGGCGACTGGCGCGCCGCCGAGCCGATGCTGCGCGCGCAGCTCGAGGGTCCCGCGCCCAGCCTGTCGGCGCTGCGCAGCACGCGCACGCTGCTCGAAAGCACCGGACGCGGCGATCAGGTCGGGCCGCTCTTCAAGGCGCTGCAGAGCCGCTTCGCCGCTGCCGACGATCGTCAGAGCCTCGTCGCGATGCGCGCCGACCTCATCGCCGCCGACGCGCAACGGCTCGCGGAGCGCGGCATGAACGGCCCGGCGGCGCAGCAGTACGAAGCATCGTTGCGCGTCGAGCCGGATCAGCCGTGGACACGCTTCGCGCTCGCCCGCATCTATCGCGATCTCGGCTTGCCGCAACTGGGGCGCGCCGTCATGGACGACGGCTTCGCGCGCAACGCCTCCACGCCGATGCGTTACGCGAGCGCGCTGTATCGCAATTCGACGGACGATCTGGCCGGCGCACGAGTCGCGCTCGCGCCCGTGCCTGACGCCGAGCGCACCGACGGGATGCGCGCGCTCGCCCGCAATCTCGACGCGCAGCAGGCGCTGACCGACGCCCGCGCCGCCTACGCACGCAACGATGCGGCCGCGGCTGAAGGCTCGCTCGGCCGCGCGCAGTCCGATGCGTTCGACGATCCGGACATGCTCGCGTCGATCGGCTCGCTGTATATCGATCATGGCGAGACGGCGCGTGGCCTTGCGCTGCTGCGCGACTGGATGACCGCGCATCCGCAGGAAACCGACGCCGATGTGCGCCTGCGCTACGGCGATCTGCTGGGCGCGGCGCGGCGTGAAACCGAACTCGCGGATGTGCTCGCTCAGGTGCGCGGCGCCGGCACGCTGACGCCGCGTCAGTCGGAACGGCTCGAAGACCAGTCGCTGCGGATGGTGCTGCGCCAGGCCGACGACGCCATCGCCGCAGCCGACTATGCGCGCGCCCGCGCGCTGCTCGCCACCGTCAGCGATGCCGGCCGCCGCGACCGGCGCTATGCGTTCGAAGTCGCCGATCTGGCACGCGCGCAGGGCAACTACGCGGCGGCGCGCGCGGCGCTCGCGCCGGTGCTGGCGGCATCGCCCGACGATGCCGAGACGCAACTCGCGCTCGCGCGCGTGCTCGGCGACAGCGGCGGCAGCGGGGACCGCAAGGACGCGCTCGCCATCGTGCGCCGCGTGATCGACGCCGCGCCGCCCGACGATATCGACACGCGCCTGTCCGCCGCACGCCGGCTGTCGGCGCTGCGCCGCCCGCAGGACGCGCAGGGCGTCGTGCAGCCGCTGCGCGTCGCGTATCCGGCGCGGCCGGACGTCACGTTGCAGGCGGGACGCGTCGCGGAAGACCTCGGCGATTACGCGGATGCGGCGTCGCTGTATCGGCTGTCGATGGATCAGGAGCGCGCATCCGGCATCGTGTCCGCGTTCGGCACGCCCGCCGGCACGATCCGCCCGACGCCCGCGCAGTCGGCCTTCGACGATCTCGGCCAGCGCCGCAATCCCGAAGTGGAGACGGGCTGGATTCCCGCCTACAAGTCAGGCGATGCCGGCGTGTCCGAGTACCACGCGCAGCAGGCGCCGCTCTATGTGCAGATCCCGTATCGCTACGACGGGCATTTCTTCCTGCATGCCGATGCGGTTCATCTCGATGCGGGGACGCTCGATGTCAGCGGCCTCGGCGGATCGACGATACCGTTCGTCGTCAACACGTTCGGCACGACGGCCGGTTTCTTCACCGACGCGGCGGCGCTGCGCAGCTATGCGGCGGGCGCCGTCACTTCCGGCGACCTCCACCAGCACGCAAACGGCCTCGGCGGCGGCGTCGGCTATGTCTCGGACAGGTGGCGCTTCGATCTCGGCTCGACGCCGCTCGGCTTTCCGGTGCATTACCTCGTCGGCGGCGCGCGTTACCGGATCGATGCCGGTCCCGCGAGCTTCTCCGTGTCGGCGTCGCGCCGTCCGGTAACGAGCAGCGAACTCGCCTACGCGGGACTCACCGATCCGCTCACGCATACCGTCTGGGGCGGCGTGCGGCGCGATGGCGTCGATGTTCATGTGGGCGCGGATATCGGCAGGATCGAAACCTTCGCGGATATCGGCGTGGGCGCGCTGACCGGGCGCAATGTCGCGAGCAATCAGGAATTCACGCTGCGCACCGGCTTCAGCGTGCCGGTGTATCAGCGCGCGACGATGCGCGTGCTGACCGGTCTCGTCGGCAATGCGTGGCATTACACGGACAACCTGCGCTACTACACGTTCGGGCAGGGCGGCTATTACAGCCCGCAGCGGTATTTGTCGCTCGGCGTGCCGCTGGAATTCATGGGCAAGCGCAACGGCTTCATGTGGGACGTCACGGTGACGGCCGGCGTCTCCAATTCCTACGAGAAAGATTCGCCGTACTTCCCGAACGGGCTTCCGTCGGTGGCGGGACTTTCTCCGGTCGATGCCGGCCAGTTCAAGTTCAGCGGCGGCTCGACGCAGGGCGTGAGCTTCTCGTATGGCGTCGCGGCGACTGTCGAGTATCGCGTGAATCCGCAACTGGCCGTCGGGGCGCGCTTGAGCATCGATCACTCGCATGACTACGCGCCGAGTTCCGGCATGGTCTACGCGCGCTTTGCCTTCTCGGCGCGCAAGGACGATTACCGCATCAGCCCGTCGCCGGTGCGGCTGTATTCGAGCTATTGACCGGCGGCGGAGAAACAATGAGCACCGATTCGAATCGATCCACACGCGCCACGGTCGCGGCCGAAACCGCATCGCCGCGCGCGCCCGGCGTGCTGTCGGCGCTTGCGCAGTTCGCGCGCTCGCGGCTGTCCCGCGACGACGACACGGCCGCGCGCCTCGGCATCGATGCGCTGCCCGGCGATCTCGCGACGCTGGAGCACGGCGCGCTGTACGCGGTGCAGGCCGCGCCGCGTTCGCCCGAATGCGATGCCCTCATCTGGGAAACGGTACGCGCGGCGGGCAAGCGGCCCGTGACGGTCGTGCTCGCGCGCGAACGTGGCGACGCCGCCGCGCGCCTTCGCGAACTGGGCCTGTCGGGATCGGCGACGCCGGGCTGGCCCCGCCGGCTCAACGTGCTCGCCATGCCTGGCGTGCCGGACGCTGCTGCCGACAATGAAGCGCCGCCCGCGCTCGCGCGTCTTTTCGGCGGCTTGCTTGCGCTGAGACGCTTCGGCCTGCGCCGCGATGCGCTTTACATCGTCGAAGGCGCGCAACGCTGGTTCACCTGGAGCGATACGGCGGCGCTCGTGCGCGAGGGACGCCTGCTCGCGGACTGGTGCGCGACGCGCGGCGTCACGATGCTCCTCCTGCTCGGCGACAATGCCGCCGCGCCCGAATCGGACGTATCGCCCGATTTCGACGAAGCCGCCGACAAGCCGGGCGGCCGCGAGCTGAACGGCGCGTGCGCCGGCGTGGCGCGCGTGCGGCGAGCGAATGGCGAACTGCTTTGGCAAGTCAACTTCTGGCGCGCGGGCAAGGCGCTCGTGACCGGCGACGTCCGCGCGCTGCGCTTCACCGGCGATGGCCGGCTGAGCGTCGCATCGCCAGACACGCAAAGCGGAGCGATGCGGATCGCGCATGACGAAGACCGCGTCGTCGTGTGCCGCGCCGTGACCGGCGACGAGCCGTGGGTGCCGCGCAACTGGGAAGTGCTCGACGACCGCGACGCCGTCGTGGCCGCGTGCCGCGACGCGCGCGCGGCGACGGTCCTGCTCGCGCATCGCAACGGCGCGCAACTCGAACAACTGTGCGAAGCGGTGCATGCGCTCAGACGCCGCAGCGGACGCGCGCTCAAGATCGTGGTGGTGGAGCGCGGCGAAGTGCTGCGTCACCAGTACGAACTGCTGATGCTGAGCCTCGGCGCGAACGCGGTCGTCGGCCGCGACACGCCGTTTTCGCGGCTCGAGTCGATCGTGCAGTCGGTGCAGGGCCAGCTTTATACGCGTCCGCTGATGCCGGACTACCGCGCGGCGCTCGCCGCATCGCTCGCCGATGCCGCGCTCGGTTATCTCAACGTCGCCGCGTTCTGTGCGCAGGCGCAGGCGGCCCTGACGCGCGGCGCGATGCTGCGTCTGCCGCATGTGCTGGCGAAGCTCGCGCTGCCGCCGTCGCTTGCCCACGTCGATGCGCTCGGCCATTGCCGTCCGCGCCGCGCCGGCGACGTCTTCACCGCCGACGCCACGCATTGCTACGTCTTCCTCTTCGGCTGCCGGCTCTCGGATGCCGACGCCGCGCTCGCGCGCATCTTCACTGCGCCGGTGGAAAGCATCGCCGAGAAGGTGACGTATCTGTCGAACGAAGGCATCGCCGCCGAGCTCGATGCGCTCGACGCGGCGAACCGGCGCGCGCCTTCTGCCGACTACAGCGATCTGTTCGCGACCGCGACGCCCGCTCATAAACCCGCCGCAGCCGCAGAACCGGATTCCGTGCGGCGCGCGCGCGCGGAACTCGACGCGCTGCACGACGTGCTCGAACACGAAGCGCGCAGGCAGCACGCGGATCTGACCGTCGATACGGAAACCGCGACGCACGTGCGTCGGGCCGTGCGGGCCCGCATGCCGCTCGTCGAACCGGGAAACTGACATGGAAACCTTGCTGTTCTTCGCCGTGATCGGTGCGCTCGCGGGCGCGCCCGTGTGGATCGTCTGGCAGCGGCGCAGCGCGCGCCGCGGCCTCATCGCCGCACGTCATTTCGATCCGCGCGACGCGGCGCCGTGCCGCATCGAAGCGGTCGCGCTCAATGGGCGGCTGCTGCCGGAGGCCGATGCCGTCCGCCCGGAGGACAAAGCATGAAGACCATCGCCGTAGTCTCGACGACGGGCGGGGCGGGCCGCACCACGCTCGCCGCCACGCTCTCGGTGCTGCTCGCGCGGCGCGGCCGCGATGTCGTCGCGATCGACTTCGATCCGCAGAACATGCTCGGCGCATGGCTCGGACTCGATGCGCTCGCGCCGCGCGGCATCGCACACGCGCTGACCGACGCATCGCGCGCCTGGCACGAATACACGTGGCGCAACGACGACGGCGTGCTCTTCGTGCCGCACGGCCAGCTCACGCTCGATGAAGCCGCCGCCTGCGATGCGCGTCTCGCCGCGCATCCGCAATGGCTCGAGTGCGCGATCGCCGAGGTCGCGCTGCCCGAAAGCGGCGTCGTGGTGATCGACACGCCGCGCTATCCGTCCCGTCAGGCGCAACAGGCCGCGCGCGCCGCCGATCTCGTGCTGTGCGTGTGTCCGCCCGATCCCGCCGCGTGCGCGACGTTCGTCGCCCATCTGCCCGCGTTGCTCGATGCGTGCGGCGATGTGCGGATCGTCGTGAATCGCCTGAATCCGGCGCGCGAGATGCAGCGCGATGTCCTCGCGATGCTGCGCGCGGCGGCGGGCGGCCTGCCGGTGGCGCAGCGCATCCACATGGAAGCGGCGCTGCCGGAGGCGTTCGCGCGCGGCGCGTGGGTCATGGACGAAGCGCCGCATACGCAGGCTTCGCACGACCTGCACGGCCTCGCGCGTCACGTCGATGCGTGGCTCCCCGCGCTCGAAGCGAGCATCGCAGCATGAATGCGACGAACGTGAAGACACGCCGCGAGCGCGCCGTCGAGTGGATCGCGCTAGGACTCGGCTTGCCCGCGCAACGCTCGCCGTTCGACTGGTGCGTGCGAATCTTCTTCAAGCCGCCGCGCGAAGGCCGGCGCGACATCGCCCGCGACCTGCTGCGCGCGTTCGTGCTCGCGTGGGCGCGCGAGTGGGGCGTGATCGACGTGCGCGATCCGTGGGCGTGGCTCATGCGTGCGTTCGTTCGCGCGCCGCGTGAAGGCGGCCGGCCGATGACCGCGCGCGCGGCGCACATCCTCGATGCCGTCGAACGGATGCTGACGCCGTTGGTGCTCGCGATGGTCACGGTCAAGCGCGCAATCGACGCGCGAATCGACCGCCTGCCGTGGGCGCGTGTCGGCGCGCGTCTAGAAGGCGGCGCGACGCGCATCGGCCGCGTGCGCTGGGCGCTCCCGGCGATGACCGCGTTGGGCGGGCTGATCTGGCTTACGGTCGGCACGTCGCCGCTCGGCACGGGCGGCCAGTTCGCGTTTTTCGTGGTGCTCGCGGGTTTCGCGCTGATCGTTCGCCGGCTGCCGGGACGCATGCCCGTGCTGATTCTCGCGACCATCGCGATGCTCGTGACCGCGCGTTATATCTGGTGGCGCACCACGCAGACGCTCGACTTCCGCACGCCGATGGAGGGGATCGTCGGTTACGCGCTCTACGGGGCCGAAGCCTATACGTGGATCGTGCTGCTGTTCGGTTTCGTGCAGACCGCGTGGCCGCTGGAGCGCGCGGTGTCGAAGCTGCCCGACGATCCGGCGGACTGGCCGAGCGTGGATGTCTATATCCCGACGTACAACGAGCCGCTTGCCGTCGTGAAGCCGACGCTCTTCGCCGCGCAAGGTATCGACTGGCCCGCGGACAAGCTGCGCGTGTATCTGCTCGACGACGGGCATCGCCCGGAATTCGAGGCGCTGGCGCGCGCGGCGGGCATCGGCTACATCACGCGCGACGACAACAAGCACGCGAAGGCGGGCAACATCAACCGGGCGCTGGCGAAGACCACGGGCGAGTACATCGCCATCTTCGATTGCGATCACGTCCCGACGCGCTCGTTCCTGCAGGCGACGATGGGCACCTTTTTCGCCGATCCCAAATGCGCGATGGTGCAGACGCCGCATCACTTCTTCTCGCCCGATCCGTTCGAGCGCAACCTCGGCACGTTCCGCCGCGTGCCGAACGAAGGCAACCTGTTCTATGGCCTCGTGCAGGCGGGCAACGATCTGTGGAACGCCACGTTCTTCTGCGGTTCGTGCGCGGTCATCAAGCGCGCGCCGCTGGAGGAAGTGGGCGGCATCGCGGTGGAAACCGTCACCGAGGACGCGCATACGGCGCTCAAGCTGCATCGGCGCGGCTACACGACGGCGTATCTGCCGACCGTGCAGGCGGCCGGTCTCGCCACCGAAAGCCTCGCGAGCCACATCAAGCAGCGCACGCGCTGGGCGCGCGGCATGGCGCAGATTTTCCGCATCGACAATCCGTTTCTCGGGCGCGGGCTCAACTTCTTTCAGCGCCTGTGCTACGGCAACGCGATGCTGCATTTCTTCTACGGCATTCCGCGTCTCGTCTTTCTGACGATGCCGATGTGGTACCTGTTCTTCCAGATGTACTTCATCAACGCGGCGGCGACGACGATCGCGAGTTTCGTGCTGCCTTACATCGTGATCGCGAACATCGCGAATTCGCGGATGCAGGGCAAGTTCCGGCATTCGTTCTGGGCGGAAGTGTATGAGTCGGTGCTCGCGTGGTATATCGCGCTGCCGACGACCGTCGCGTTCATCAGCCCGAAGCACGGCAAGTTCAACGTGACGGACAAGGGCGGGCGCATCGACGAGACGTACATCGACTGGGCGATGAGCAAGCCGTATCTGTTCCTGCTCGGCCTCAATGCCGTGGCGATGTCGGTCGGCGTCGTGCGGCTCGTGTTCGGCGCGGGCGACGAAGCCGCGACCATCCTGATGAACGTCTTCTGGACGCTCTACAACCTGGTGATGCTCGGCGCGGCGGTGAGCGTGGCGCGGGAGGCGAAGCAGGTGCGCGTGACGCATCGCATCGCAATGACGATGCCCGCGACGCTCGTGCTCAACGACGGCAGCATGATCGCGTGCACGACGAGCGACTATTCGACGGGCGGCCTCGGGCTGGTCGTGGAGCCGGGCAGTCTCGCGCTCGATGCGGGCGATGTGCTGGGCGTCGTCGTGAGCCGGGGCGAGCGGCAGTTCCATTTTCCCGTGCGCGTGACGCGGCTGGCCGGCGCGCATCTGGGCCTGAGCTTCGAAACGCTGACGCTCGACGAGGAGCGTCGTCTCATGCAGTGCACGTTCGGCCGCGCGGATGCGTGGGTCGAATGGGGCGAGCGCACGGAGAAGGACTCGCCGCTCAAGGGGCTGAAGGAAGTGCTGCTGATGGGCGTGGAAGGCTATGCCCGTCTTTTCGACGGTGCGCGCCGGGCGTTGATTGCGGGACTGGCGCCCGAGCGGCATTAAAGCTTTGCCGCTCAAGTGCCGTAGATGATGCAGCGATCGCAAATTCACAATCACGATGACGTTCTGGAACCTCTATTTCATCAGCAAGCTGGCGTTGTTCTCGACCGGCCATCTGAGACCGCTGTGGCTCGCGAACATCGCGTTTGCGCTGGCGCTCGCGACGAGCGCGCCGCTGCGTTCGCGGCTCGCGCGCGCGGTGCGGATGATCGCGGGGCTGGCGGTCGGCTTGCCGCTGATGTACCGGGAGGCGAACGTGCCGCCGTTCGGGCGCATCGTCGAAGAGTTCGGCAATCTGAGCACGTTCAGCTTCGGCTACTGGCTCGAATTGCTGCCGCGCTTTCTGCCGCCGATGCTGGCGGGCATGGCGCTGTGCGGGCTGGTCGTCTATCTGATCGTCAATCGATGGCTGCGCGTCGCGACCTTCGTGATGCTCGCGCTCTTCCTGTTGCCGGTGTGGCAGGGCGCGAACGCGGTTCTCGCGCGCATCCACGCCGCGCCACCGGCGCAAGCAAACCCGATTGCAACTAATGGTCCGTCCGCCGGACCCTTGGACTACAACGCGACCCTCGCGGCATTCCGGGCAAAGGAGTCGCAGCGACAGGTCAGCTTCGGGCATTTGTCGTCGAATGCGAGCGAGCAGTTCGATGTGATCGTGCTGCATATCTGCTCGCTGTCGTGGGACGACCTCGATGTGTCGAAGGCGCGCAATCATCCGTTCCTGTCGCACTTCGATTATCTGTTCACGAACTTCAGCACGGCGGCGAGCTATAGCGGCCCGGCCGCCATTCGCGTGCTGCGTGCTTCATGCGGCCAGGAAGCGCATGCGGACCTGTACAAGGATGCGCCCGCGCAATGTCATCTGATGGCCGATCTCGCGCAGGCGGGCTACACGCCGCAAGTGACGTTCAACCACGATGGCCACTTCGACAACTTCACGCAGCTCGTGAAAGACAACGTGGGCGTGCCGAACGTGCCGTTCGTTTCGAACGCGGCCGCGCCCGTTGCGATGCATGCTTTCGACGGATCGCCGATCATGGACGACTACGGCACCCTCGCGAACTGGTATGCGCAGCGCGCGCAGACGCCGGGGCCGGTCGCGCTGTACTACAACACCATCAGCCTGCACGACGGCAACCGCCTGCCCAACAGCAAGCTGTCGAGCCTCGAGTCGTATCCGGTGCGCGTGAGCAAACTGATGAGCGACTTCGACAAGTTCGCGGATCTCATCGCGCAGTCGGGGCGGCGCGCGGTCATCGTGTTCGTGCCCGAGCACGGCGCGGCGCTTCGCGGCGACAACAACCAGGTCGCGGGCCTGCGCGAGATTCCGACGCCGAGCGTGATCCACGGGCCGGTCGGCGTGCGGCTCGTCGGCTTCGCGGGCAATCATGGGCCGACGACGGTCATCGATCAGCCGACCGGGCATCTTGCGGTCGCGCAACTGCTGTCGAACCTCGTATCGGACAGTCCGTTCAAGGCGGGCGTGACGCTGTCGCAGTACGCGTCGAAGTTGCCGGAGACGCCGATGATCGGCGAGAACGAAGGCACCGTGACGATGAAGACGGCCACCGGTTATGTCGTGAAGACGCCGGATGGCGTATGGGTGGAGCAGAAATGAGCGATGCGATGCGGCCGGTTCCCGCGAAGGCGGCGCGCGCGCTGCACGACGTTGACGCGCTCGCGCAGAAGCTGCCGGGGCTGGACGCCGCGCGCTACTTCGACTCGCAAGCCGACGAGGAGTATCGCGCCGCGCTCACGCGATGGCCGGTGATGGCGCGGCTGATGAAGCTCGTGCCTTCCGGGGCGCCCGTTCATGACGAGATCGCAGCACCGGTGAGCGGCGACGCGCGCTGACGCTAGCGCCGTCGAAAGCGTGGCTGCCGCTTTTCCCTGAACGCCTCGCGCCCCTCGCGGGCATCGTCGGTGGCGAAGCAGATCGTCTGGAGATCGCGCTCGTATCGGATCGCGTCTTCCTGCGGCATGTTGAACGCCGCGCGAAGATTCGACTTCGCCGTTTCGGCCGCGATGGGCGCGCGTTGCGCGATGGTCCGCGCAATCTCCTGAGCGCGCGCCGTCACCTGCTCGGCCGATTCGACGATTTCACTGACGAGGCCCCACGCGAGCGCCTTGTCTGCGTCGATGGGGTCGCCCGTCATCAGCATCAGCGCCGCGTTCGACGGGCCGATGGAGTGCGCGAGGAACGCCGCCATGCCGCCGCCGCCGATCCATCCGAGCTTGATCTCGGGCGCGGCAAACCGCGCATTCGCCGACGCGATGCGAATGTCGCAACTGAGCGATGTCTCCAGCCCGCCGCCGAAAGCATAGCCATTGATGGCCGCAATCGAAGGCTTCAGAAGGGCCCGGACGGCATCGCAGTAGTCCGGCCGGTTTCGAAACTCCCAGGGCGTCCGATAGTCGTCCAGCGTGCCGATGTCGGACCCCGCGCAGAAGGACTTCGTGCTGGCGCCGGTGAGCACGACGGCGCGAATCGCGTCGTCTTCGTTGCAGCGCTTCATGTGCTCGACGATCTCCGCCGCCATCGAAGGCGTCATCGCGTTCAGCTTGCTCGGCCGGTCGAGCGTGATGGTCGCGACGAAGTCGTCGACCGTCATCGAGACGAAACCTTCCACGCGTTCATTCATTCGGCATCCTGTGTATGTGATGTGAAGCTGTTGCGATAGAGCGCGTCGAGGTCGTTCAGCAGGGACGCGTCGCTGCGCGCCGATTCGAGCGTGTCGCGCAGCATCGCCGAAGCACGGCTCTGGAACGCGATATACCCGTCATGACGCGGACGGACCCAGCTTTGCTCCAGTGTGCGGGCGGTATGCGCGAAAAAACCGCCTGTCATCTCGTTGACGTGTTCGTCGCGCCACGCCGAGCGGCGGCTCGGCTGGCCGGCGTGCCGCGGAATGAATGTGGTCTGTGCGTCCTCGGAGAGCAGCCAGCGAAGATGGCTCAGGAGTTCGGGCGTCACCTGACAACGCGCGCTGATGGCGATGCCCGTTCCGCCGATGACCGAGTGCGCATCGGCGGGCGAGCCGGAAAACGTCGGCACGTCGCAGAAGCTGACTACGTGCGTGCCCGCCGACGCGTGCGTCGAATAATTGACGTAGCCGAAAACGAGCGGGATCAGCGCGAGTTCGTCCGAAGAACGCATGAGGTCGAGGAGACCGATGGGATTCAGCGACATCGTTCGCGGGTCCGTGCGGCGATAGAGCGGCCGCATGACTTCGAGCACGCGCTTGCCCGTCGATTCGGCCACGAAACCGCCGTCCGCAGCGGAACCGATGGGCTCGCCGAGCGTCGCCGCAAGCGACATGAACGTGAGGATCGCATGCGGCCCGGCGAGCGAGAGCGCCACGCGCACCGATGGCGGCAGCGCCACGAGCGCGTCCCATGTTGCGGGCGGCGTGCCGAGCAAGTCGCGACGATACGCGGTCACTTGCGCGGCTGCATCGAGCGGCAACGCCCACGTCTTGCCCGCGATCCGATACGAACGCAGCGAAGGGCCGATGCTGTTCGCCTGCCATTGCGCGAGGTCGCTGTCTTCGAAGTGCGAGTCGATGCTTTGCAGGCAGCGTCGCGCAACGGCCTCGCCGACATGCGGATGATCGAGCACGACGAGATCGAATCGTTCGCACAGGTCTTCGATCGGATGCGATTCGAAGCCTTCCAGCGGCTGCTTCTCCCATTGAATGTCGATACCGTCGATGTCGCGACGCGCTTTCGCAGCGGCGGCCAGTGCATCGTAACCGCGCGGATGATCCCACGTCAGCGCACGGTAGCGTGGCGTCGGCGGCATCAGACCGGCTCCTTCTCGTGCGCGTGTTCCTTGATGATGCCGCGTTGCGCGAGATCGTCGATGACGTGATCGGGGAGGCCGGCCGAGCGCAGCACGTCGCGCGTATGTTCGCCGACGAGCGGCGCGCCCATGCGTATCGAGCATGGCGTCTTTTCGAACTGATAGGGAAAGCCCGGCGCTTTCACGGTGCCCTCGGTAGGATGCTCGTACTCGATGAAGGTGCCGTTATGCCTGATCTGCGGATCGTCGATGACGTCGCCGTATCCGTACACCGGGCCCGCCCAGATATCGTGCGCTTCGAACAGTTCGAGCCACTCCGCGCTCGTGCGTGTGGTCAGCCGTTCCCGCGTCCGCGCGAAGATTTCGTCGCGGCGCGCGAAGCCATCGATTTCGTCCACCATGTCGAGGAAACTCGGCTCGCCGATCAGTTCCCCGAACTTCTTCAGCGAAGGAAAGGCCACGATGATGTAGCCGTCGCGCGTCGCGAATGCACCGTAGGGCGCGCGAATGAAGACGTGCGCGTGCGGTTCGTGCGAGCGCTTCTGCGGGACCTTGCCCTTCGTGAAGACGCTCAGTTCCTGCATTTGCAGCGTCACGATGGCGTCGAGCATGTTCACCTTCACCAGTTGGCCTTCGCCCGTTCTCTCGCGATGCAAGAGCGCGGTCAAGACCGCTTCGAATGCGGTGGAGGCGGCAATGGCGTCGACGAGAAACTGGCCCGCAGCCTGCGGCGGCTCGCCCGCGCGGCCCGCGGAGAGCAGCGCGCCCGACATGCCCTGGAGAATCAGGTCCTGCCCCGGCCGCAACGCATACGGACCATCCTCGCCGTAGCCCGACATCGATACATACACGAGCCGCGGATTCAACGCCTTGAGGGTGTCGTAATCGACGCCCAAACGTTGCGCGACGCCCGGCCGGTAGTTCTGCACGAATACGTCGGCGGTCTTGACGAGCTCGTACAACGCGGCCTTGCCGTCCTGCGCCTTGAGGTCGATGGCAACGGAGCGCTTGTTGCGGTTGAGCGACAGGAACGATACGTTGATCTGATTGCCGCGCGCGCCGCCCGCCGACGTGTGCCGCTGCCATTCGCCGGTCGTCGGTTCGACCTTGACGACATCCGCGCCGAGGTCGCCGAGCCGCTGTGCGGCGAACGGACCGGCCATCGCGATGGAACAGTCGAGCACGCGATAACCCGCGAGCGCGCCTTTGTTGTCCTTGTTCTGCATGTTGCCACTCCGGAAAAATGCGGTTTTTCGATGTCGCGGTGGGCGTGGCTCAGTGCATGACCCATCCGCCATCGACGGCAAGCGTCTGTCCCGTCACGAACGCGGCCTCGTCCGATGCGAAGAACACGATCGCGGCGGCGATGTCCTCGGCACGGCCGCGCCGCTTGATGGACTGGCGTTCGAGCACCATGCGTTCGTAGGCGGGAAGATCATGATGAATAGCTTCGGCGGCTGTGGGGAACGCACCCGGCGAAATCGCATTGCAGGTGATGCCGTCGCTGCCGAACTCACGCGCCAGCGCGCGCGTGTTGCCCATCATCGCGCCCTTGGACTCGACGTAGGGCTGCAGATGCTCCCAGCCGCCCGAAAGCGTGATCGACGTGATGTTGATGATTCGCCCCCATCGCTGATCGCGCATTCCGGGCAGCGACGCGCGAATGATCTGCAGCGCGGCGGATACGTTCACGCGATAGATCAGCGCGCGCTCGTCGTCGGAATACGCTTCGAAAGGCTTCGACGGATACACCGCCGCATTGTTGATGACGACATCGAGCGCGGCGTCGGCGGTGAGCCGGTCGAGTGTCTGTTGCAGCGCGGCGGCGTCGGCGAGATCGACTTGAAGCGTCTGCAATGCATCGGCGCAATCCGGCGACACGGCTTCGCGCAGACGCGCCAATGCGTCGGAATCACGGTCTAGCGCAAGCACGCGCGCGCCCTGACGCAGCAGCGCAAGGCTGACGCCATGCCCGAGGCCGCCGCCCGCGCCGGTGAGCAGCACACGCCGCCCGCGCAACGAGAAATGCATGGCGCCGGCGTTCATGCGGCGCCGCCTTGCGACGCCCGGCCGCGTAAAGGCCGATATTCCCCCGACGGCGCAGGGTAGTCGTCGGACGGCTGCTGCGCAATCGCGCGGATGCGCCTTTCGGTAGCGGCGATTTCCTCCGTTGCGCCGAGAACGCGGATGCTCGTCTCATAGTCGCGTTCATCGCCATGTTCGAGCCATATCAGTTCGCCGCGCTCGCGCGCAGCGCCTTCGCCGAGCACGTGATTCGTCAACGGCTCCAGCCCCAACGCATACTGTCCCGCCTGGAGGTTCTGCCACTGATACTGACAGGGAAACTGGTCCTTGCGCGTCGTCACTTCCACACCGATGCCGAGCCGGTCGTTGACGAGCGCGACCGGCACGAGACCGGCGTCGTCGGCCTTCATTTCGTGCTGCCAGACCTGTTCGTGAAAGTTCATCTGCGGGGCCGGCATGCGCTGATAACCGACCTCCTGCGCACGGTATTCGTCCGCGTGTGCAGCCCACACGACATCCTGAACGGGCGCGAGATAACGCGCGCCCTCGTCGAGCACCGGATAGCCGACGTTCAGGTGATAGCAGAACATATGCGGCGTCCGGTAAAAACCGCGATTCACCACGCGATCGTGAAGCCGGATATCGTTGCTGCCAACCTCGATCTCGATGCGCCGATGCAGCTCCAGATGCTCGCCGAACACGGTGCCCTGCGACACGATGCCCTCCGCCCAGAGCATGCAGCGGTTGCCGTCCCAACGCTCGCCATAGCCCGTGAGACGCGCGGGAATGGTGCCGATGCGGCCGTGAATCGAATGCTGTACTTTCTGGCGCGGCTTGTAGACGTAGTTGTCCGCGGGCGCGTCGTGCATGAACAGAATGTGGTCGAGACCGCAGGTGACCATGAGACCCGAGAAGGAGCGCAGCCAGCCCAGTCCGCCTTCGCCCTCGTACTCGTGCAGTCCCGGATGCCTGAAGCCAGCGGGCGAATGCCAGCCGATGGCATGGCCGCGGTACTCGCATTCCGCGATATCCATTGCACGATCGACCAGCACCGTGAAGCGCAGGCCCGTCCCGCTGCGAAACTCCAGCAGCCGGATGCCGCGCTCGAGTCCGTCTTCCAGCGTGACGAGCCTCACGCCCGCGAACTGGGACAATTGTCCGCAGCGCGCTTCGATCTGCTGCCGGCTCATCGTCGTTGCGTATAGCTGTGCCATCTGCGCGTCTGCTCCGATGGGTTGAGGAAGTGCCGCTGCGCCGGCGCTCAGACGCCGTTGTCCCGCAGCTTGCCGTCGAGAAATGCCTTGGCGCGAGGCACGTCGTCTTCGGTGAGGTGCTCGATGATGATGGGGATATTCGGATGGCGCTTCGCGAGGCGTCGCAGGTACAGGTCATAGTTCAGCGCACCGAGTCCCGGCGAGGGCAGTTCGATCTCGCCGACGCCGCGAAACGTGTGGCTTTCGGCTGCATCGGCGTCGCCGATATCGGTGTGCTTCTCCGACTTGTCGCCGCCCGCGCGCTTGACATCCTTCGCATGAGCGATGCAAATCTTGTCGGACAGGGCATCGAAGACCTGATTCAGCGTTCTGTCCATGTGATCGATGTTATGGTCTTCGAAGTAATTCGTCGGGTCCATCAGCAGGCCGAGCCCCGGATGGTCGACATCGGCGAACATGCGAAGCGTTTCTTCCACCGACCCCACTACGTTGTTCACATACGTTTCGAGCAGAAAGACCGCGCCGTGGTCGTACGCATGCTGGGCCAGTTCCTGAATGACGGCGCGGCACTGCTCCCATGCTTCCTCGGTCTTGTTCGTCGGATGATGCACCCAGTCGCTTTCGGTCGCGAACGTTCCCGTCTCCGAGATCACATACGGGGAACCAAGGTACTGTGCATGCGCGATGATCTCTTTCAGATAGTCGTTCCGTCGCTGTCTTTCAGCCGGATCGGGATGCACGATGTTCGTATAACCGGAGATGCACGAGATCGGCAGGTTGTTGTCGCGGAACGTATCACGGATGCGCTTGCACTTGTCTTGCGTGATCTGACCGCGGCCAAAGTCCATGTCCTTGAAGTGCAGGTCGAGTTGCACCGTGTTGAAGCCATGCGCGCGAATCTTCTGCGCGGCGGTCGAGAGTTCATACGGGAAATAGCCCGAGAAAATGCCGGTCTGGATCATCCTTGTCTCCTTGAAAGGGCGGGGCGACCTGTACCGGGCGCTCGCTCGCCTGCTGGAAATGGACTGCGCGTTGAGAACGACGAACACCGAGGCCATCCATGCGGCGGCCTTTTTCTTGCGAGCTTCAATCGGGAACGGGAACTTCGGACATTCGCACCGTGCGGCGCTCGGCGGCGGACTTGTACGCGGCCTCGACGAGCGCCATCGTTCTCACGTTGTCGGCGACCGTCAGCGCAGGCCCGGTTTCGCTTGCCAGCGCGTATTGCAACTGCTCCATGACGCCGATGAACGCATGCGGGAACCACATCGTCCGCCATTCGGGCGTGACCCACTTGCCATCCGTCTCGCGCTGCGAGGCGTAACTGAGCGTCAACGGTGCGCCGTGCGGCCATCCGATGGTGCCCTTGGCCACGCCTTCGGTGCCCTCCACGCGCCAGCGGATGACCTGATCGTCCTCGAAGCCGCCGCCGCGCGGACCTGCCCAGACGTCTTCGAGTGAGAACGCCAGCAGCCCGGATGCGAACCGCAACGTCGTGCCGACGATGCCGTCCTGATGCGCGAACGTCGTGCGCGGATCGGTCCGCGTCACGCTCGTCACTTCGTCGGGCTCGCCGAACAGATGACGCAGCACATCGAGATGATGGACGCTCATGTTCGAGAGCGTGAGCCGGTCGTAGCCTTCGAGAAACGTCTGCCAGTGCGGAATCGCGTGCATGTCGATCTGGGCGAGCACGGGTTCGCCGAGCGCGCGCCGGTCGAGCAACTGCTTGAGCACGCGCATCGACTGGTCATAACGCATGTTCTGATTGACCGACAGGATCTTGCCGGCCCGCCGCGCCTCGTCGCGCAGCGCGAGCGCTTCCGGAAGCGACAACGCGAGCGGCTTTTGCGCGAGCACCGCCTTGACGTGCGGCGTGGCGAGCGCGGCGCGGATCAGCGCGGGCTGCCGATCGGGGGGATAAGCAATGTCGATTATTTCGACATCCGAATCGTCGATGAGTGCTTGCGGCGACTCGTGCACGCGAGCGATGGACCAGCGTTGCGCCACCGACTCCGCACGGCTGACCGTGCGCGAGGCGATGGCCACGACGTTGAATCCGGCTTCGCGGTAGGCCGCGAGATGGCACTCCGCCATGATCATTCCAGCGCCGATACAGCCGATGCGATACCCGCGTTCTCTCACGGGCGCATCGGGTTGAAGCTCGGATACGGACATGCTCGTCTCCCGGTTCGGTCGAACGTTGACGAATGCGCGCGGCGATTTCGATGGGACTATCGCATCTTTTTGATTTGGAGGGGCATCATTTTTCGCTGTCGTTTACCCGATGGCTCGGCGCTGTCGAGCTTTTTCGCCGCATGGACGACATCCGCAGTACATCAATTTGATGTGATACGATGGTTCGGCCACGTAACGGATTGAGCACATGACCCGAACCACCATCACGGCCATCGCAGAGGCGGCAGGCGTTTCGACGGCAACCGTCGATCGCGTGCTGAACGAGCGTGACGGCGTGCGAAGCCATACCCGCAATCACGTGCTCGCCGTCGCGCGACGGCTGGGCCACGGACGCGAAACCGCACGGACCGCGCAGGCCCGGATGCGCCTGAGCTTCGTGCTGCCGGCGGGCGACAACAGCTTCATGTCGCTGCTGCATCAACACTTGATCGCGGAGGCGCAATGTCAGCCCGACATCGACGCGCGTCTCCATCTGGTGGAGGGCTTCAACGCGGAGAAGCTCGCCGCGCAGTTGCATCGGCTGAAAGGGCAGGCCGACGCGGTCGGGCTCGTGGGACTCGATCATCCGCAGGTGCGCGATGCCATCGCCGCGTTGCAGGCGAGCGGCATCCACATTTGCACGCTGGTCTCGGACATCCCGACGTCGGCGCGCATCGCGTATGTGGGTATCGACAATCGCGCGGCCGGACGGCTGGCGGCTTGGCTGCTCGGGCGCTTCCTGCCGCAGGGGACGCAGCACGACGTCACCGTGTTCCTGGGCTCGCTCGCGTATCGCGGCCACGAAGAGCGCGAGATGGGGTTTCGCGCGCTGCTGAGCGAAGAGTTCCCGCACATTCGCATCGGCCGGATGCTCGAAATCGGCGACGACCGTGCGCGCGCCTATGAGTTGACGCGAAGGATGCTGCAAGAAGGCGCGCCGGCGGGCCTCTATAACATCGGCGCGGGCAATTCGGGTATCGGCCGCGCGCTGCAGGAGGCGCATGTTCACCGGCAGACCGTGTTCGTCGGCCACGATCTCACCGCGACGTCACGGCGCTTCCTGCTCGATAGAACGATGGATGCCGTCATCGATCAGAATCCGCGCGTCGCGGCGCGCGAGGCAGTGAGACTGCTTGCCTCAGCGATCCGGGGCGAGCCCGAACCGACCTACATGCCGCGTCTGCAAGTGATTTTCCGCGAGAACATCCCCGCCGAGTGAGGCAGCGCCCCTGCATCAGGCAAAGTTACCTTCTTGTGTTGCGCGCTTCGGTAAAACAGGGTTTATCTGGATGCGATCGAGCGTTCTATCCGCCGATACTCATTCAACAGACCTAATTCACCGGAGCAAACGATGGCACGAGCATTTCTTACTCATCAGCAAATTTTCGATCAAAGCGTCGAGCACCTTCTCAGTCAGGGTGGCGCGTCGCTTTTGCCGCGCGGAGGCGGCGCTTATCGCGGACGATGCGGCGGCTGCCCGGTCGGCGCACTCGTGCGGCCGAACGACTACCGCACGTCGATGGAAGGGGTGCCGGTGCGCTTCGTCATCGCGGAAGCGGTGCGCATTCCCGGCTATATGGATGCCGGCGTCGCGGCACTCAAGCGAGCGCTCCTGCGGGCGCGCATCAACATTTACTCGCGAGAGACCATTGAGCTGTTGAGCTGCCTTCAGAACGTGCACGACGTCTTCGGCATCTGGGAATGGAACGACCGCTTGCGCTCCATCGCGAGACAGTTCGGCCTGTCGACGCACAGTCTCATGCGGGCTGCCTGATGGCGTGGAGCGAACGATGAGAAGCATCGACGAAATCTTCGGCGCCGTGCGGTCGCATCTGCTCTCGCAAGCGGCCATATCGGAAGACGATGGCGGAAGCTGCCGCCTGCGAGGCCGCGACGGACGCCGCTGTGCGATCGGCGTCCTGATCGACGATCGCTACTACAGCGAGCGGCTCGAAGGGCTGGGAATCGGTTATTACAAGGCGGGGCAAGACGGCCCGTTATTGCAGGCGCTTGCCTTGTCGGGTGTGGATGCGTACGAGCCGCGCGTGGCTGCGATGCTGCAGGATCTCGAAGACCTGCACGATGCCGCCGACGTACCCGCCTGGCCCGCACAGCTCGACGTGCTTGCACGGCGACACGGCATCGTCGCGTGGGAGTCGTTTCCGCACGCCGAAGTCGAGTGCGTTTGAGCCGATGCGTGCGGCTGCTAGCCGGTCGTCGCTCGCATCGCCCGGTATTCGCGCCGCACGATGTCCATCAACTCGGCCACGGACGTTTCCGCGCTGCGCTGCTCATACGTCACGCGGCCGCGCTGCATCAACATGATGCGGTCCGCGATGTCGAGCGTCTGCGCATAGTTGTGCATGATCATGATGATCGACAACCCGCCTTTCTCCTTGAGCCGCATCACGAGATCGATGATGAGCGCCGCTTCCCGCGCGCCCATCGCGGCGAGCGGTTCATCGAGCAGCAGAATCTTCGCGTTCGAATTGACCGCGCGCGCCACCGCGATCGCCTGACGCTGCCCGCCCGACAACCGCTCGACGGGCAGGTCAACTGACGGCACGTGAACGCCGATATCGTCGAGACACTGGGCCGCACGCTCGCGCATCTGCCGGTGATCGACGAGACGCAGGAGACGCGCTGGCCCCTGCCGCACGATCTCGCGGTTCAGGAACATGTTGTGATAGATCGACAACGAGTTGGCGAGCGCGAGGTCCTGATACACGCATTCGATGCCGAGGGCGCGCGCATGATCGACGTTGCGCAGCAGCGTTTCTTCGCCGTGCACGTGCAGCGTGCCGCTCGTCTGCTGATGAAAGCCCGTCAGTATCTTGACGAGCGTGGACTTCCCCGCGCCGTTGTCACCGAGTATGCCGAGAATCTCGCCCTTGCCGAGCGTGAACGATACGCCGTCGAGCGCGGTCACTGCGCCGAAGCGCTTGACGAGCGTATCGCCGCGTAATGCGAGCCCAGCGGCAAGATCAGCGGAAGCAACTTGCGATGCATCCATCACCGTGCTCCCCTGCGCCGGATGCGTCCGACGTGTATGTTGAAGATCATCGCGGCGAGAATGGCTGCTCCGAGAATGATGTTGTACGTGAACGCGTTGATGCCGATGAGCGTGAAGCCATCGCTCAGAATGCCGAGCACCGCCGCGCCGAGCAGGCCGCCGACGATCGTCCCCGAGCCGCCCGTCAGCGGCGTGCCGCCGATCACCGCTGCCGCGACCGCGAGGAACATGATCTGATTGCCGCCCGCTTGCGGATCGATGGACGTGATGCGAAAACCTTCGAGAATCCCGGTGAATCCTGCAAGCACCGCCGCGAGCACGAAGTTACCGAGGCGCAGTCGATTCACATGAATGCCCGCTTCGCTCGCGCCGAGCGGGTTGGCGCCCGCCGCCTGCGTATGCAGACCCCATCGCGTATGACGCAGCAACACGTGCATGATGAACGCGAGCGCCACCGTCCAGAGGATTTCGCTGTAACCCCACGAACCCATGATCGCCGCGAACTCCGGCGAACCGGGCGTGGCGGCGGGCGTGCCGCGCGACATCGTGAGCGTGATGCCGTTGATCAGGAACAGCGTGCCGAGCGTCGTGACGAAAGAGGGCAGGCGCAGGAACACCGTCACCGCTCCATTCACGAACCCTATGATCGCAGCGGCGACGAGACCTGCGATGACTGCGAGCCACATCGGCGCGCCCGCCTCGTTGGCGAACACCATGATGAAGGGCGCGAATGCGAAGACCATCCCCGCCGACAGGTCGATATCCCCGCCGATCATCAGCATGATCTCGCCGAACGCGATGATCGCCACCGGCGCGATGAACTGCGACAGGTTGACGAGGCTCGCGTTGGACAACAGGAAGTCGTGGTTGACGATCTGGAAGTACGCAGCGAGCAGGATGGCCACGAGCAGGATGCGCAGTTCCGCTGCCCAGTGCGATGTCCATGCGCCGCGCGGCCGATCGAGCCGCGCGGGCGTCTGCGCCTTGCCGGGTTGCTTGACCGTATTCATTACGATTTGATAGCGCCGCTCATCGGCACGATCTGCGGTTTCGTCGTCTTGCCTTCATAGCGCGTCAACGTGTTGAGGTACGGCTCGACTGTGCTCTTCGTTACGAACTTGAGACCGGTGTTGATGTTCGCCGGCCCCACGAGCCCGCCCGATGCGAGGAACGTGAACGCCTCCATCACGGTATAAAAGCCCTGCACGTAGGGCTGCTGATCGATGGTGAAATCGAGGAAGCCTTCGTGAATGAGCTGAATGGTCTGCGGCAGGAGGTCGAAGCCGCCGCCGTGCACGCCCTTCGACGGCAGGTTCGACTCCTTCATCACTTGCGCGACGCCTTGCGTGCTGCCGGCATCGACGGCGAACATGCCTTTCAGGTCCTGATGGCCGAGGAAAAATGCCTTGATCTTCGACAGTTCCTCGTTGACGGTTGCGCCGGTGGCCACGGTCTGAATGTCAATCTTCTTGCCCGACTTCTTGATGGCGTCGCTTGCGCCGTCGAGACGCGGCTGAATGTTGAGCTGGCCGGGCGTCGCGATGAACAGTGCGACGAGGCCGCTGTCCACGAGACTCGCGATGCGCTCGCCCATCTGATATCCCGACAGATACAGGTCCTGGCCGATGTACGCGAGACGCGGATTCGTCTTGCCGCGCGGGGCATCGGCGTTGTAGGCGAACACGGGGATGCCCGCGTCGAGCGCCGCCTGGATCGGCTTGTCGAAAGCGTTCGGATCGACGATAGGCACGGCGATCGCATCGGCTTTCGCGGCAATGGCGGAGTTCACCGCGCGCACCATTTCGCCCGCGTCCGAGTTGGCCGAGCCGGTCCATTGATAGTCCATGCCGAACATCGAGCACGCGTCCTGAATGCCGTATTGCGTCGGAACGAAGAACGGGTTCGTCGTCACGTGGTTCACGAAGACGATCTTCCAGCGCTTGTGCTGCGGAAAGGCCGCCTCTGCAGCGTGCGCAGCGGAGATCAGGCCGCCCGAGACGCCGCCGGCTGCGCCGAGCAGCGAAAGCGCAGCGCCGAGGCCCGCGCCTTGCATCAGACCGCGTCGCGCGGGGCTGATTGCGCCGGTGCCTTCGGATTTGCTTTCGTGTGAATCGTCCCGCTTCTGCGCCATGTCTTCCTCCGGTCCTGTATCTGGTTAGGTCCTTCGTGGCTTGCTCGACTCATCGTCGATTTCGTTCTGTCGTGGCTGGCAATCGGATTCGGTTGCAATGACTGGCACCGGCGGGCAATTAGCGGCGATATCGCGCTGAATCCCACACTTCGGAATAGCTCCGACGTCGTGCCGGATTTTGAATTAGGCAAACTATATGCAGGGTATTTGCGGGTTTCGATTAGCGTTTTCCCGGTACAGGGAGCGCGAATAGTCTTGCTAATGGTTACGGAAGGTCCGGTTTGGCTTTTTCGGGCGAGCCGAGTTCGACGAGTAGTCTCGACCGCGAGTTGATTCGGATGGCTTATGAATCGCCTGATCGAAGAAGTGCGTTACGATGGGAAACGGCCGGGCACGTCCATCGCCCGCCCGGCCTCAGGCCACATCTGTCATCATTGAACTCGCCGAGCCAACCCGAAGGTGCCATGCGACAACTGGACGACGAGAAAGCGAACGGCGGTGCACTCCATCGCCCCGAGCATACCGATAGCCTCGCAGCAGAGACGTACGAACCAGCGACAGACGAGGAACACGATGCGTCCGCCGTCGGGCGCACCGGACCACTGAACGAAGCGGCGCTGCTCGGCCGCAAGACCCCGCCGTGGCCGGATTCGGCGGCGGCGAATCCGGGGCATCACGCGGCGGCCGGCGAACGCAATGTGGTGCGCGCGATTGCCGGCCTGCTGGTCGGCTATGCGCTGCTTATCGTCGGAAACGGGCTTTTTCAGACACTCATTCCGCTGCGCGTGCTGCAATCGGGTGCGTCGACGCTCGTCATCGGCCTCATTCAGTCGAGCTACTACGCGGGCTTCATCCTGGGCGCCGTCATCAATCGACGGCTGATCGACCGTATCGGCCAGCACCGGACGTTCGTCGCATTCTCGGCGGCGGCGTCGATTCTTGCGCTCGCGTTCGGCGCCGCCGAATCGCCCTGGACGCTCGGCATCGTTCGCCTGCTGACGGGCGTCGCGTTCATGGGGCTGTACACGTCCGTCGAAAGCTGGCTGAACGGCACGGTCGAAAACGAAAGGCGCGGCCAGGTCTTCCGCCTGTACGCGGCCATCAACTATCTTGCGGTAGGAAGCGGTCAGTTTCTATTGAACTTCGGGGGTGGATCGGCCGCGGTTCAGTTCTCCATCGCGGCTGCACTGTTCGCGGCGGCGGTCATGCCGGTCACGCTGATGGAAGGATGGCCCGCCAAGGTCAACGACTCCAACCTTCATCGCGTGCCCGCGCGAAGCTGGACGGAGAGCCTGCGCGAGATGATGGTCGCAACCCCGCTCGCGGTGCCGGGGTGCATCCTCGCGGGCTTCATCTATAGCAACTTTTATTCGCTGATGCCGGTGTATCTGGATCGATCAGGCTTCTCGACGCACGATCTCGCGACGTTCATGGGCGTGGCGCTCATCGGTGCGCTGTTGCCGCAGTTTCCGATGGGACGTCTGTCGGATCGAATCGACCGGCGGCGTCTCGTCTACTACACCGCGGCAATATCGGCGCTGCTGAGTCTTGTGCTGTTCAGCCTGAATATTCGCATCGTGACGTGGTGCGCGACGATGGTTTATGTCGCAGTGACCTTCACGCAATACGGGCTGATCGTGTCGCACGTGCAGGACCGCACCGAGTCGCATCTGCGAGTCGCGGTATCGGCGATGCTCCTCGTGCTGTTCTCGCTTGGCGGAATGATCGGTCCCACACTCGCTTCCGCGCTGATGACACTGATGGGTCCGCGCGGCCTGTTCCTGTTCAACGGGCTTTCGTGCGCGTTGCTGGCCCTGAGCGCGAGACGTGCGCTCGGTTCGAACTCGGGAACATCGGCGGCGAGCGTGTAGCTCGATCGAGAGATCAGAGCCAGTCGGTTTCGAAGCTGCACCCGGTGAGCGATATGCAGCCTCCATCACTGACAACGACCTGTTGCTCGAGCTTGACGCCCTCGGTGCCGCCTTCCGCGCCGATATAACTCTCGACGCAGACCGTCATGCCCGCATCGAATCGGCCATCGTATCCGGCGCTATGCCAGTCGATCTCATGCGCAATCGACGGATACTCGTCCACCATGCCGATCCCATGCGCGAGGCAGCAATACCGGTTCTTGACGTACCGGTCCGGTATCTTCCATGCGCGGTCTGCAAACTCCCTGAAGGTCATGCCGGGCCGTATCAGGTCCATGTTGTAGTGAACCTGCGTATAGGCGAGTTCATAGAGCTTGCGTTGCTCGTCCGAGGGGCGGCTGTCGCCCACGAGCCATGTTCGCGAGATATCCGAGCAATAGCCATGAGGACCGACCATGTCGGTGTCGAACGCGAGAAGGTCGCCTGATTGAAGCACGCGCGACGAGCACTCGTGCATCCACGGATTCGTGCGGTCGCCGGAAGCAAGCAGGCGCGTTTCGATCCATTCGCCGCCGTGCCTGATGTTCTCGAAGTGAAGATGCGCCCACAGTTCGTTCTCGGTGATGCCCGGACGAAGCTCCCGACGCATGCGCTCGATGCCTCTTTCCGCGGTACGCAACGACTCGCCGATCAGCACCAGTTCACCCGGCGACTTGATGAGCCGGGCGGTTTCCATCAGCGCTTGCCCGTCGATCAGCGCAATGCGGTGCTTCTCGAGATACGCGGCGCCGAACGGGTCGAGACGGTCAACGGCAAGTCGCCGGTTATCGCCCGCGTGCTCGCGGAAGACGTTGAACGATCTCGGCGCCCCAGATTTCCGCACGGCGCCCTGCATCGTGGCCCGCATTGAAAAACGTCCAGCTCAGCGCGCCGCGCAATTCGACGTTGAGATCGAGGCCGTCCCATACGTGCTCGCTGCTGTGAAACTCCCACGCGACGATGCGGCCATCGGCGAACACCATCACATAACGCGATGGATTGCGGCCCGCCCATACCTGCATGTTGGATGTATCGGTTGCATAGCGGATGTTCACCGGGTCATAAAGCAGGATCGCCGGGCAATCGTGCTTGCGCAGTTGCTCCAGAACGCGCGCAAGGCGATAGGTCCGCACTTCGCGCACAACGTCGTCTTCGACTCCCGTACCGTCAGCACTGCGCGCCATGCGTAAGCTCCATGCGTTGTTGTGATATGAGCTGCGACACAGGAAGTCCGGGTCGCTATAGTTCCAGCGTCAGGTCTGAAGTCGGCCGGCTGCAGCACAGCAGACGCAAGCCCTTCTGGATCTCGCGTTCGCGGATTCCACCGTTGTGTTTCATGTCAACGGTGCCGTCGAGCACTTTCGTCTTGCAGGTGCCGCATACGCCCTGACTGCACGACGATGGAATGGCGACGCCCGCTTTCCTTGCGGCGGAAAGAATGGTGTCCGAAGCATTCATGACGAAGCTCCTCGATGAGCGAGACAGCTTGACGGTGAACGTCTGCTCCGAAACGGACGCTTTCTCGTGAACCGGCTCCGGTGCGACTCCCGACGTGATGTCGAAGCTCTCCTGATGGTAACGAGCCGGATCGTGACCGCCTTCACGCAAGATCTCGCGGACGGCGTGCATGTAGCCCGCCGGACCGCATGTGAAGACCTCGCGCTCGTGGTAGTCCGGCGCGCACTCGGAGAGAAGGCGAAGGCTCAGCCGCCCCGTCGGGCCATGCCAATCCCGTTCATCGCCGACGCCTTCGCAAACGAAGTAAGTGCGCAGGCGCGGCGAGAGTTCGGTCAGCCGATGCAGCTCGTTTCGAAACACGATGTCGGCGGGCGTGCGCGCGCTGTGGATGAAGACGACGTCGCGATTCAATCCAAGGTCGATGCCCGCACGCGTCATCGCCATCAGCGGCGTGACGCCGGACCCGGCCGAAAGATACAGGGACTTGTGGGAGGGCGCGGCCGTCGACGTGAATGTTCCTGACGGTCCGTACGCGCGAAGCGTGTGTCCAGGCGCCATATGGTCGTGAAGCCAGTTGGACATTGCGCCGCCCGGTACACGCTTGACCGTGATCGACAAGAGATAGGGACGCGTCGGCGGCGACGAGATCGTGTAGCAGCGTTCGATCGACTGGCCATGCACGTCGGCGGAGACGGTCATGAACTGGCCCGGCTCGAAGCGCACCGGCGTGCCGTCGCCGACGCGAAACTCGAACGTCCGGACGTCGTGTGTCTCGTCGATCGCCCGGCAACAAGTGAGCGTCTGTTGCTCGCCGCTTGCCCACGGCTTGCCAGCGCTTTCCCACGTGCCTGGATTCGAGAACCGTTCCGCGTCGGGCGCTACGTCGAAGATCTTGTCTGGCGAATTCATGGCATCGAGTCTGTTGAGACGCGCGGCGCGCGTTCACGCGTCTGCATGGCGTGAACGGGTCGAAGCGCGTAGTGATGTGTGGCGATGACGAAGATGCTGCCGCGGTTCTTCGCTTGCGTGGGAGTATTGGTTCAACGGTTTGCAGCGTCAACGCGCTTAATTTTCGGGGCGCTATTACATTAAGTTATGCGTCGCCCGAGTCGATCCCGACTATACGGCTGACGTATGCCGAAGTAGTATGCAGACGCTTCTCCGGGGATCGCGACGCATCCGCGATGAGCCGTGGCCTCGGCGATCAGCGCGTCGTTCGACGCGAGCAGCAAATGGCCCCTCCTTTGGAACAATGTCTTTCCCAAGCTCACGATGAAAGCCGTTACAGATGGTGCGAAAGGGTATCGCCGGCTCGTCCCCTCACTGACCGCGCTGGTCGAGTTCGAGGCCGTGGCGAGACTGCGCAGCTTCACTCATGCTGCGGTGGAACTGGGCGTCACACAGGCCGCTGTCAGTCAACAGGTCCGGCTTCTCGAAGAAATGCTGGGCGTTCGCCTGCTCGACCGCCTGCATCGCAATCTGACGCTGACCAAAGAAGGGGAGGTTCTTTATACGGTCGTGTCGGAATCGATGGGCAGGATTGCTGGCGTGTTCGATCGCCTGTCCACCGGCATCGACGATGAAGAACTCGTGCTCGCATCGACAGCGGCCTTCTCGCACTTCCGTCTGATGTCGAGCGTCGGCGCACTGAAGCAGACGTACCCGAATCTGCGCGTGCGCCTGACAACGACGATGTTCACCGCCGATCTGCGTCACAACGAAGTGGCTGCGGTCGTGCGATTCGGAAACGGTAACTGGAACGATGGAACGTCCTACCTGCTGTTCGAGGAGCAGGTGTTCGCAGTGTGTTCGCCGGGCTGGATCGGGAAGCACGGCAAGCCCCAGACGCTCGATGAACTGGCGGAATGCTCGCTCATTGCCGACGACCCGACATCCGAGGGATGGCTGACCTGGGAACAATGGTTCCGGGCGGTCGGGGGCCGTCCCGGCAAGCTCAAATACGGCCTGCGTACATGTCTCTATGCCGACGCCGTGCAGGCGGCGCTCGACGGGCAAGGCATCACGCTCGGCTGGTCGAGGCTATTGCACGAACGTCTTCTCTCCGGTGAACTCGTACGCCTGACGGACGCGTCCCTGACGATGCGCGACGCTTATTACGTCGTCGTGCCGCACGGCAGGAGCATCACTCCGACGATTGAAACCCTGATCTCACTCCTGCGCGAGGCGGCAGGCGTCGCTTAGGCGCACAGCGCTTATCAGCCATAAATCAAAGTAATGCGTCGCGGAAAATTTAGCGCATTGACGAGCATTTTCGCTAATCCAATACTGGCGCCAATGCGGGAACATTCGAAGTCCCGCTGGCCCCTTAACGTTGGAGATGACGATGTCTGAGTTCGTGTTGAAGCCCCTTGGTGAACTCGTTCGGAGCCGCGAGCCGGGTTGCGGATTGCCGGGAGAGGTGTTTAGCCGACCGGACGTGTATGAAACCGACGTCAATATTTTCTTCCACAAGCACTGGATCGTGGCCGGCGTGACGGCGGATGTTCCGGAGCCGGGCGACGTCTCGGTCATCGATATCGGCAAGGCATCGGTCATCATCGTGCGCGATGACGACGAGAACATTCGTGCCTATCGCAATGTATGCCGCCATCGCGGCGCGCGGCTGAAAGAAGCGGGCAAGTCAACGGTCGGCATGCTGGTCTGTCCATATCATCAGTGGACGTATGACCTCGACGGCAGCCTGCGCCACGCGAAGCACATGGGCAAGGACTTCGACGCGACGTGTCGCAACCTGCTGCCGGTGCATCTCAAGGTTGTCGGCACGCATGTCTTCGTGTGCCTCGCGAAAGAGCCGCCGGCCGACATTGCGAAGCTCGAAGAAACAATGACGCCTCGCTTTGCGCCTTACGACTTGCAGAATACGAAGATTGCGTTCGAGTCGGAGATCATCGAGGACGGCAACTGGAAGCTCGTGATGGAGAACAATCGCGAGTGCTATCACTGCGAAGCGGGGCATCCGGAGCTGACCTTGTCGTTCGTTCCCGAGTCCACCGGTGCAAGCGCGGACGACATGGACGAAGAAGGAAGAAAGGCGCTCGATGCGTACAACGAGCTCAACGCTGCAAGCCAGAACAACTGGGAGGGCGAGGGCTATATCTGCTCACCCGTGGAAGAACTCGGCGGCGACGTCGCCACCCATTTCCGCACGCAGCGGCTCATCATCGGGGGCAATGGCGAGTCGCAGACCATGGATACCAGGGTCGCGTGTCGCAAACTGCTCGGCAATCTGACTCGCCGTGATCTGGGCGACACGCATATGTGGACCCACAACTCGTGGTCGCACGTAATGAGCGATCACGCGATGATCACCTACATCATCCCGCTCACGCCGGAGAAAACGCTGGTTCGCACGAAGTGGCTCGTTCATGCCGATGCAGTCGAGGGCGTCAACTACGACGTGACGAAGCTGACCGAAGTATGGGTCGCGACGAACGCGCAGGATGCGAGCCTGGTGGCGATCAATCATCGCGGCGCGCAGGACCCCGGCTACATTCCGGGGCCGTACTCGCCGACCACCGAGACGTATGTGAACCAGTTCGTCGGCTGGTACGCATCGCGATTGAAGGCGCACGGTATCTAGGCCGATGAGTCCGCCGAGGCGGCTCAAAGCGCTTCGGTGGACATCGCAACAGCTTCCTTGGACCGAATCGTCGCATCGGCTTCGGCGATATGCCGCACGATGGCCGCATTGACCTCGTCGGCGTGCGTCACAGGCCCCATGTGTCCCGCGCCCGGTATCACCGCGAGGCGTGCCGCAGGCAGCAGCACGCGCAGGCGCTCCGCGATCGCACGCGTCGGAACAGGCGCGTGCTGTCCGCGCATGATGAGTGCGGGAACGCGCAACGCGGTGTATGCACTGGCGGGCGTGCGTTCTTCGAGCAGCGCACGAAAGTCGAGCGGCGCCTTCGGAGCCCAGCGTGTAAGCGCTGCCTGCACCGAGGGCCGCAACGCTTCCCATGCGCCGGGGCCGCCCCAGTAATCCACGAACGAAGCCGCCGCACCGCGATAGTCGCCACAACTGATGCCATCGGCGGTGCGCTTCGAGATCGCAATGATTTCTGCGAGCGCATGCGTTCCATGCGCGCCCATCGTCTTCAACAGATGAAACGCCGATGGCTCGTACAGCGTCAGACTCGCGATGCGCCCGGGTCTTTCGAGCGCCGCGCGCAATGCGACGCCACCGCCATACGAGTGTCCCACGAGGTGAACCTTGCCCGATGACGCGTCGATGATGCCGACGGTTCGCGCGGCTTCGTCGGCCAGCGTGAATGCGCGCTCTCCACTCCAGGGTCCCGTGCTCTGGCAGCCGTAATGCTCGGGCGCGACGAACGCGTGGCGCGAACCGATCGCCTCGCCGAGCTTTCGCCATTGAGCGGCTCCGGAGCCGGAGCAATGCAGTGCGATAACCGGTCTTGCGGATGACAAGGCTTGCGCGGCGGTGATATCCATTTTCAAGCGTCCTTTCGAAATATGAAGCGATCGAATGAGTGCGAGTATCGGCGCGTCGTTCGCTTGAGGAAATGACCTATCCTCCGGATGTCTTGCGCAAAACGCCAGAAGTAATCGGACCCGTTGCGAGCTAATATCGAAGAGACGTGTCAGCGTAGGAGGACGCCATGAACGACAGTCAGGCGACTGCGCAATCAGCACGGCGCCGACGTGCTCGCGTCCTGGCCGCAATCTTCATGCTGACGTGCGCTTCCCATGCGGCTGCCCGGACGATCACGGTCATATCGGCGACGTACGGCGGGAACTGCGGCGCACCGGCCGGCAACGCAACGGGCGACTTCGTGCGTCAATGCGATGGCCGCGACGCATGCGAGTACATGCCGGAGCGACGGAACATCGGCTACTCGGCGCAGTCCTGCCAGAGCGATCTGCAAGCCGAGTGGCGCTGTAGCAGCACCGAATCGCACACGGCGACGCTAAGCGCCGGAATCGACGCAAACAGTAGGCTCGTATTAGGCTGTGTCGAGCAAAATGGGCCGGGGCACTGATCCGCTTTTTCTATCCGACAACGTGGGGACGCCGCATGAAGACCTCCTGGTTTCTCAAGTTCTCTAACATGCTCGCGCAAGTGGCCGGCCGCGCATCGACGTTTGTAATCGCTGTCGGATTAGTGGTCGTATGGGGCATATCCGGTCCGCTTTTTCATTTCAGCGACACATGGCAGCTCGTCATCAATACGTCGACCACCATCGTCACGTTCCTGATGGTGTTTCTTATCCAGAACACGCAGAATCGCGACACCGCAGCAATGCAGATAAAGCTCGACGAGATCATTCGGGCGCTGGACAACGCTCATAATGCGCTTCTCGATCTCGAGGAACTCGACCAGAAAGAACTCACCAAGTTTCGAAAGCATTACGAATCGCTCGCGCAACAAGCGCGCGATGAGCTGCGTTCGACCAACAAGAGTCCCGCAGACGACGCACCAGGCGACACGTCACAACGCTGACGCGGATCGTATGGCGCTAAGCCCTTGCTTTGCGAATGAGTGATCTTGCTCGACTGGAAGCGCGCTTGCGGTCAGTCGCAGCCGATCTTGCAGGCGCGTCCGAAGAGGGCGAGCGAGATCGGATAACCGAGGCCGCGTTTCGGCGCGGTGGCGATTCCATCCAAGAAGGTTGGCGAAAACGTCCTAGTCCGGGCCATGCGCGCCACGGCATGATTCGACGATGCCTGGCGTCAGTGCAACGCCGGTTTCCTGCGATTGCGCGCGCGTCAACAAGCTCGGCAAAGGTTGCTTTTCACGTTCAATGGCCACTTCATCGGAGCCGTCCATGTTTGATTATTCGTCTAGTACAGTTTCGCGCGTCAACCCTGAACTCTGGGCCGCCATCGAAGAAGAAAACCGCCGCCAGGAAGATCACATCGAACTGATCGCGTCGGAAAACTACACCTCGCCCGCCGTGATGGCCGCGCAGGGCTCCCAACTCACGAACAAGTACGCCGAAGGCTATCCGGGCAAGCGCTATTACGGCGGTTGCGAGTACGTGGATATCGTCGAGCAGCTGGCGATCGACCGCGTGAAGCAACTGTTCGGCGCGCAAGCCGCGAACGTGCAGCCGAACTCCGGCTCGCAGGCGAACCAGGGCGTGTTCTTCGCGATGCTCAAGCCCGGCGACACCATCATGGGCATGAGCCTCGCCGAAGGCGGTCACCTGACGCACGGATCGCCCGTCAACATGTCGGGCAAGTGGTTCAACGTGGTGAGCTACGGTCTGAACGAAGCCGAAGACATCGACTATGAAAAGACCGAAGCGCTCGCCAGGGAACACAAGCCGAAGCTGATCGTGGCGGGCGCGTCGGCGTTTGCGCTGCGCATCGACTTCGAGCGGCTGTCGCAGATCGCGAAGAGCGTCGGCGCGTACTTCATGGTCGATATGGCGCACTACGCCGGTCTGGTTGCCGCGGGGCTCTATCCGAACCCGGTGCCGCACGCGGACTTCGTCACGACGACCACGCACAAGAGCCTGCGCGGCCCGCGCGGCGGCGTCATTCTGATGAAGGCCGAGTTCGAGAAGCAGATCAATTCGGCGATTTTCCCCGGCATTCAGGGCGGTCCGCTGATGCACGTCATCGCGGCGAAGGCCGTCGCGTTCAGGGAAGCGCTCGCGCCCGAGTTCAGGACGTATCAGCAAGCCGTGATCGACAATGCGCGCGTGCTGGCCGAAACGCTGGTCAAGCGTGGCCTGCGCATCGTGTCGGGCCGCACCGAAAGCCACGTCATGCTCGTCGATCTGCGCGCGAAGAAGATCACCGGCAAGGCAGCGGAAGCGGCGCTCGGCAACGCGCACATCACGGTCAACAAGAACGCGATTCCGAACGACCCGGAAAAGCCCTTCGTCACGAGCGGCGTGCGTCTGGGCTCGCCCGCGATGACCACGCGCGGCTTTGGCACGAAAGAGGCGGAGATCGTCGGCAATCTGATTGCGGATGTGCTCGAAGCGCCGGAAGATCAGGGCACGCTGGATCGCGTCAGGCAGGCCGTTGCCGAGTTGACGCGCCGCTTCCCGGTCTATTCGGGCAGGCAAGCCGGTTGATGCAAACGAGCGGCGTGCGCGTGGCTGTCAGGCGCTGTCCGCTCGTCTAGCGACATTCGCGCTTGCTGCGGTTCTGTGAGTCGCAGCAAGCGCCTCTCGATGACCTTCGACCACTGCTGTCGAGGATTCGTCGCATCATCTCGCGCGTCGCGGACGACGACCGCGAAATTTCGCTCCCCGTCGTCCGCACGCACGCATCCGTCGCTTACGAAGATCCTCTGGCGTGGCCGTCGCCTGACTGCCTAAGCGGAAGAGGTTTAAGAGATCTCGAAACTTTCGGAATTCAGCCATTTGTCGCTCGATTGACTTCCCGGACAATCGCAACCCCTCTTGCTAACCGAAAGCATTGAAATCTTAAAGAAAGCGGTGCACTGCCACGCAGTGTGCATCGACCGGCAAGCGCGTCGCCTAAAGGCGAGTCATAAGCGGGCCTTAAGCAAACGTGCAATAGCGTGTGCCTCCAGAGGCCTTCAGGGTCACGTTCGCCTCTCTGAAGCTCGCCGGCCGCTGCAGCACGCTGATTTCTTTAGGAGCAATCGCTCTATTCAACTCAATGCGAGTCAACAATTCCCGGCGCTGGGCGCCTCGTGGTGTCAGGCGATGGATGATCGCGGCAGCCGCGCTCGTCACCGCTGCTGTCGTGCGGGCGCTATTGCACCCGGTGCTCGGCCCGGTCATGCCCGGCACGGCTTTTCTGATCGCCGCCGTGCTCGTGCAGTACTACTGCGGCCTCGCGCCCGCCGTCTGCGTGATGCTGGCTGGATTGTGCATCGCGGATTATCTTTTTGTTCCGCCGTATGGACGCATCGATTTCATCGACCAGTCCGATATCGTTTTGCTGGTTTCGTACCCACTCATTACGGCGTTATTCATTACGCTGGTGGAGAGGCTCAAGCGCGCGCAGTATCGCGCGAAACTGCTCGCCGCAGTCGCGCAGTCGCGCTATGAAATGCTGCTTCGTCACGACAACGAGCGGCTGCTGGCGCAACGGTCCACCGATGAGATGCATCGCCTGCTGCATCACATCGCCCAATACAACCGCTCGCTCATCCTCATCAAGGCGCTCGATGCGACAGCCAGCGTCACGCAAGGTGGCCTGGTTACGGCATCGTCGCCCGCAGTTTCCGATTCACCGATCGACATCGGTTCCTTCAGCGCGGGCGTCGTGTATGGCCCAGGACACGCACGGATTCATCGGGAAGACCTCGCTCGCGTGACCGATCGACTGCTTCCCGGGCGACATCGGATGCGCCTGCGTGCGGATGGGCACGACTGGCGTCCGGCCGAATGCATCTGTGAACGATTCACTACGCCGCCTGGCGACTTTCTGATTCTGCGCGTGGAAGAGCGAGCGTAATGCAGCCCGATTTCAAAACAGCACCAAGCGGCGATCACGCCGTTCTTCTCTTGCACGGGCTTTCGAGTTCGCCGCTCGAATTGCGCTTCATCGCCCGCTTTCTTGGCGACGAGGGCTTCGCTACGCACACACCGGAACTTCCCGGTTACAGCGCGGGCACCGGGCACACACCGATGGAACAATGGATCAGCGCAGCGGTAGCCGAATTCGACGCGCTCGCCGCGCGCTATCGGCATGTGTCGATATGCGGCCTTTCGATGGGGGCCACGCTTGCTGCAGCCGTGGCGCACCAGCGGCCCGACGCTCGCGCGTTGCTTCTGCTTTCGATCACGCTTCACTACGACGGCTGGGCCATTCCGTGGTATCGCTTCTTGCTGGACTGGCTCTACTACACGCCGATGCGCTCGCGGTACAGGTATCGTGAACACGAGCCTTACGGCCTCAAGAACGAAGCCTTGCGCTCGAAGATTGCCCGTGCGATGCAAAAGACCGGCATCAGCGAAGTCGGGCCTGCGTCCATCTCGATGCCCGCGCTTCACGAAGCGAGCCGTCTTGCATCGTTGCTCAGAAGGATAACGAAGGAAATCTCGAGCGATTGCCTCATCATCCATGCAATCGACGACGAGACATCGAGCCCGCACAACGCGCAGTTCGTGGAAGCCAATATCGGAGCGTCATTCCTTCGAACCATCTGGCTCGACGATTCCTATCACATGATCTCTTCCGACAACGAGCGCGAAGTCGTGGCGCGCGAGTGCGCGCTCTTCTTGCGGGAGAGCGCGGCTGCCTGTGCTTCCGCCGACAATCCCACGCCTGTCGTATCCCGCGCGCTGGCGCGTCGGCTGCGGCATCTGGCTTCGATCGCCAGACGAGCATGAGGCGTTCGCTCACATCGCGCGCGGTGCTTGTGCTGGCCTTGCTCTCGAGCGCCAGCAGCATCCGCGCCGCTGAGCCGCAATCGCCTGGCGACTGGACAGTGTCAGCGGGGCCGGGGCTCTACGTGTTTCCCGCGTATCCCGGCTCTTCCAGGCTCAAGCTTTTCCCGCTGCCCGCACAGGACATCGCCTGGCGGGACCGCATCTTCTCTCAGGGACCGGATGTGCTCGGCATCAACGTGCTTCGTGGCGAGAACTATCACGTAGGCACGTCGCTGAGTTTCGATTTCCAGTCACGAAGCGCATCCGACGATGCGCGTCTCAAAGGCTTGCCCGACGTTCATTACGGGCCGAAGTTGCGGCTCTTTGCCGACTACACATGGTGGGCGTTCACGGGGGCCGCAGCGGTGTACCAGGACATCGCCGGAACGGGCCAGGGTACGACCGCGATGGCGGACTTCTTCGTGTCCGCACCGCTCGGCAAGTTGCTCCTGTCGATGGGACCGGGAATCACCTGGGGCAGCGCGGAGTACACGAGAACGTTCTTCGGCGTGAGCGCGCAGGAGAGCGCCGCATCGGGACTGCCGCAATATGCGACGCGATCCGGCCTGCGCGATGTGCACGTGAATGCAAGCGCCACCTATGAGATCGATTCGCACTGGTCCGCGAACGTTTCGGCGGTGTTCGGTCGCCTGGAACGGTCGGCTGCCGGTAGCCCGATCACGCAGCGGCGGCTCGATGTCAACGGGATGGCGTCGGCCGCGTATCGGTTCTAGCGCATTGCCTGGCCGATGAAGCCGGCTCTCTGCGTGGATCGCCGGCATTCCGGGTCACAGGCAGGCGAAGCTGACATCGATGCTAAGGCGAGCGATGAAGCGGCGCATTCACTCGCCGCAGTCACGCCTTTACCGAAGATGCGCCATGAGTTCCGCCGACGTCATCACCGCAGCATACTTCTGCCGCATGTCGAAGAGATTCGCCTCATGCGGTTCGAGCGCGCGATCCCCCACGCAGTCCGACAACACCACAGGACGAAACCCGTACTGCATCGCATCGACGACGCTTGCGCGCACGCAGCCGCTGGTAACGCATCCCGCGACCACGAGCGTGGACACGCCACGCATCGAAAGCCACGCGGCGAGCGATGTCCCGAAGAACGCCGACGGCACGTTCTTCCTCACGACCAGCTCGCCATGCACGGGCGCAAGCTGCGGCACGATTGCGCTCGCCGGCGTGTCTTCCTTGAGCGTCAGCATGCCCGGCACTTTCAGCGAGAACACGTTGGTATCCGAATCATCGTCTGCATAGACGATGCGGCTATGCGCCACCGGCCACTTCATCTCGCGCGCCGCCGCGAGCAGCGGCACGGTGTTCGCGATCGCTTCGGCAATGTTGCCGCCGCCGAACACGGCCGGATCGGCGAAGCCATTCACAAAGTCGATGACGAGAAGCCCGACCGGGCCTTTGATTTCAAGCGTTTGTCCGAAGCCCTGACGTGCGTAGACGGTATCGCTCATTGTGCATCCTCCACGGTTTTGCCATCGCGCACGACGTCCACGCCATCGAGCGAGACGGTGCAGCGTCGCAACGGAATGTCGATATGACAGGCGGTCGTGCGTGCGCCGCCGCCTTCGTTGTTCGGCCCGAGGGAGAACAGGAAATTGCCGTCGAACGCGCGCGCGTCCATGCCCAGTGTCGCTTCGCGGTCGTACAGCCCGAGCGTGGACCAGTGCGCGCGCTTTTGCAGACCCCAGCCGATATGCGAGATCGCGTAGGCTTCCGGATCGTCGAACGTCTCCATGTATTCGCGCAGCAGGTCCGCATCGACGCCGCCCTCGATCCTGCGCGCATAACCGGCTTCGACCGTCAGCACGATCGGCTCCGTGCAATAGCGCTTCTGGGGCAGGAGAATGTCGCCGCGATCGATCACGATGCGCCCGTTGGCGCCGCCTTCGTTCGGAAACGTCAGCGCGAAGCCGCTCGGCCAGTGATCCCAGCGGCCGGGTTCATCGACGAAACCGTATTCGGCGATGGCCGGAAATTCGCCCATCGGACAGCGCAGGTCGGTGCCGGCTTCCGATGTCACGCGCATTTCGCGCGACGCTTCGATCCGCTTCGCCGCAGCGAGCACGCGCGTGCGGTCACCCGGCGTCGGCGTCATGCGCACGAGCACTTCGGGCGGCTCCACGGCGAGAAGGATCTTCGTGCCGGACGCCAGGATGTCGTGCTGTTCGGGCGAGAAAAGCAGCGTCATCAGATCGAGCACGAGATCGCTCGCCTTCAGTGCGGCGATGGCCGCGCGGTTGCCCGTGAGGGGCGTCTCGCCGAGATAGGCGAGGGCGTCCCGCGAGAGCGCCTTTTCGCCGTTGACGGGCGGCAGGTCGAGGCGGTTGACGACCGCGCCCATCGACTGCGTCGCGATCAACGCACAGGCGAGCGTTTGCGGATGGGTCGCCGCGCCGGTCAGGATGGTCACGCTCTGGCCGGGCTCGAGCCGCGAAAGCGCAAGCACCTGCTTCCAGGCTTCGACAAGTTGGTAGTCGCTGATTGGCATGATGATGTGCGATGGATTAGTCGAGCGCTGCGCCGAAGAACGAACCGAACGCGCGATAGAAACTTTCCTCGTCGTCCCACGGAATCATGTGGCCGGCGTCCGGCACCTTTACGACTTCGACCTGCGGCAGCAGGCCGCGGATCTCGTCGATGTCCCCGCTGCGGATGACGTCGCCGCGGCCCGCCGCCATCAGCAGCGCGGGCTGGTTCACATGCGGCATGTCGGCGTGAACGTCGTCAGCATGGAAGCCTTCGAAGCTCGCGCGGATGGCGCGTTCGTCGCAGGTATGCAGCCATTCGGCGCGCAGGCGCAATTGCTCGTCGGTCCACGTCGGGCAGAAGCGGCGCATGCCTTCGATATCGAGACCTTCACGTGCAAGCGCGATCGAATCCACATACCACGGCAATGCCGATGGATACGCGCGTCTTCCCGGACCCGACACGGGCGGATCGACAAGCGCAAGCCGTGCGATCGTGTCGCCTTGCGTGCGCGACGCCGCGCGCAGTGCGATGCGCGCGCCCATCGAGTGGCCGAGCACGCTCGCGCGCGCAAGGCCGATTGCGTCGATGAAGGCAAGCAGGTCGCCGGCTTGCGCATCGAGGCTGTAGTCCAGTTCGGGCGATGCGCTCGACAGGCCACGGCCGCGCACATCGAGTACATAGGTATCGAAATGCCTGCCGAATCGTTCGCCGACGAAGCCCCACGTGACTGCGGGACTCGTGATGCCCGGCACGATGACGACCGCATCGCGCCCGCTGCGCGGGCCGCTCGCGCCGCCATAGCGCAGGTAGTGCTGGCGGATGCCGTTCGCGTTGACATTCGCGCCGTAGAGATACGTCGATTGCATCGATGCGTCCTCGTTCAGTAAGCGCCTGAAAGCAGCGCGCCGGCGCCGGGCACGACGGGCCGCAGGTCGAGCTGGCGCAACATCGCATAGGTGGTCGCGATGGCCGCGGTCACGACCGGCTTGCCGGTCATCGCTTCCACCATCGGCACGACGGACAGCGACGGCATCTGCACGCAGGCCGACAGCACGATGGCATCCGCGTCCTGATACTTCAGGGACTTCACGATGTCCGGCAGATTGCGCGGATCATGGCGCGCGACTTCCAGATTGTCGGGAATCTCGAGCGCACGATAGTCGATCACTTCGAACCCTTCATGCTGGATGTAATCGACCACGAGCTCCGTGAGCGGCTTCATGTACGGCGCGACGACGACCACGCGCTTCGCCTTCATCACCTTGAGGGCATCGACGAGCGCGCCCGCGCTGGTGACGACCGGCGCATCTGCGCCATTCGCGGCGGTGTGCGCCTGCAAGCGTTGCTGCGACGCCCGGTGATAGCCGCGTCCCATCGCCATGATCGCGACGAGGCACGCGTAGCCGAGCACGTCAACGCGGGCATCGGAAAGCTCGACAGCGCAGCGGTCGGACTCCGCATCCATCTGCGCGAGTTCTTCCTTGACGACCTTCTTCATCCGCATGCGGCTCGAATGAAACGTGAAGCGCTCCGGCTCGATGCCTTGGCGCGCCGTCAGCATGGCGGGAATTTCGGTTTCCATCGTCGTGTTCGAACTCGGGACGATCTGGCCGATGCGATAAATCTTTGCGGACATGTCGAATAACCTCTTGATGTGATCAGGCGGCGGTGAGCGTGCGCGGTGCGAAGTCGGTCGCGTTGTACGCATAGACCCAGTTCGCCTGAATGCCCGATGCCTGCGGATTCAGATACGACTTGAACTTGTAGATGAGATCGCGCTTGCGTTGCGCGAACGCGCTCGGCAAGTGATACGTGCGGCCCCGTTCGCGCGACTCGAGCTGCACGCGGCTCGTGCGCGGCAGGCGCTCGGCTTCGTAGTCGCGCAATGCATTCGCGATATCGCTGCCGTGCGCCTTCAGCGAACGCGCCAGCACGAACCCGTCTTCGATCGCCATCGCCGCGCCTTGCGAAAGAAACGGCAGCATCGGATGCGCGGCGTCGCCGAGCAGGGTGACGTTGCCGCGTGACCAGGTTTGCATCGGATCGCGATCGAAAAGGCCCCATTTGAAGACCGAATCGGCGCGCTCGAAAAGGCGGATCAGGTTCGGATGCCAGCCTTCGAAGGTCGCGAGCAGCTCCTCGCGGCTGCTCGCGGCATTCCACGATTCCTCGACCCACTTCTCCGTTTCCGCGACCGCGACGATGTTGACCGCCTTGCCGCGACGCACGAAGTAGGTCACGACGTGCGCGTTCGGCCCGAGCCAGAAGGAAGAGTCCGGGCTCACGAAGTCGGGCATCTCGTCGAACGGCACGACTGCGCGAAAACACATGTTGCCGGTGAAACGCGGCGCCTCGTCGCCGAACAGCTTGCTGCGCACGATCGAGCGCACGCCATCCGCGCCGACGATCAGATCGGCTTCGAATTCGCTGCCGTCGTCGAACAGGGCGACCGCGCCGGCCTTGTCCTGACGCACGTCGACACAGCCGGTGGAAAGACGCGCGGCACCGGGAGGCACGAGCGAAGTCAGAATGCGATGCAGGTCCGCGCGATGCACGTGATAAAACGGCGCGCCGTAGAGAGCGGGGCAGACGGCCGCGAGCGGCGTGCGAAAGTTCTCGCGCGCCGTCTCCCAGTTGCGGCCGACGATCGCCTGCGGCACGAAGGCCACGTCGCGCAGTGCGTCGCCGAGGCCGAGCGCCTGCAGCACCTTCACCGCGTTGGGCGTCATCTGGATGCCCGCGCCGACCTCGCCGAATGCGCTCGCGCGCTCGAAAAGCCGCACGTCGATGCCTTGCTGCGCAAGCGCGCCCGTGAGAGCGATGCCGCCGATTCCGCCGCCGATCACGCCGACGCGAAGTGTTCTGCTCATGGTCTCGTCCTTCTCGAAAAGTAAATCCGTGTGGATGCGCGACCAATATTATATGGCCGTATAAATAAATGCAACGGCGAACGCGTGGCGAAGTGACGGCTGCAGGAAATTGCGGACATGCGGTTGAACGACCGTAAAATATGCGGCGACCGCAGCCGCATGCATCGGGCGGCCTTCCATTCAACGCAGCACGGCCACGCATGACGAAAGACCAGACTACCCACGCTCACGCACACGGAGATTCGGCCAGGCGCAAACGGCTCGGCCGTCCGGCGGGCAACGTGAATCAGCGCGAGAACATCCTCGACGCCGCCGAAGTCGATTTCTCGCAGCGCGGCTATGCGGGCACGTCGCTCAAGGAAGTGGCGGCGTCGTGCGGTGTCACGCAGGCGCTGATCACGTATTACTTCGGCACCAAGCAGCAGTTGTTCGAGCAGGTCTTCCTGCGTCGCGCGACGCTGGTGTCGGAAGAGCGGGTCAGTCTGCTGCGCGCGCTGGGCGATAGCGGCGCGAAGCCGAACGTGCGTGACATCGTGCGGGCGTTCTTGCAGCCGCTCGTCGCGTTGCGCCAGTCCGACGGCGGCCGCGCGTTCATCCGGCTGCAGGCGCGCCTGCATACCGAGCCGCCCGACATCTCCTACAGCCTGCGCAGCACGGCCTATGGCGACTCCACCGACGCCTACGTCGACGCACTGCGCGCCGCACTGCCCGGCTTGCCCGCGAAAGACCTCTACTGGCGCGTGACCGCGATGATCGGCGCCTATCTGTACGCGTTCTCGGATACGCACCGGCTCGACATGCTGGCCAAGGGCGCATGCGATCCGTGGGACGCGAAGGAGACGCTGGAGCAGTTGACGAGCTTCATCGTCGGCGGGCTGGAGGCGCAGGCGAGCGCAGCGGCCAAGCCGGAAACGACGAGCCGCGCGAAGAAAACGGTGAAGGCACCGAAGGCCGCGAAGACCGCCCGAGCGCCGCGGGCGGCCTGAGTCACGCCTGAAGCCGCATGGATTACCGGCGCAGGCCGATTTCCATCGAGTCGATCACGTGCGTGAGGGTCGCGTGCATCGACGTGAGCGCGGCCGGCGGCAAGTCCGCGCTGGCGGTCTCGCCGATCATGTCGCGCAGCGTCTCCTGAACATCGATGGATGCGCTCTGCGGCAGCGCGGCGGCGATCACGCTGATCGCGGCGGTGAGTCCATGCAATCTGCCCGTCAATACTTCGAGTTCCTGGCTCATTTCTGACTTCCTGTCGTTGCGTTGATTGAAGCGTAAAAGCGGACCGTCGGCGATGAGGACGGTCCGCGGAGATCACATCGGTTCGGTGGCCGGATGCGCTTTCAGCTTGACGAAGAGCGCGAGCCCCGCGATCACCGAAGGCACCGCGAGCAGGGCGAACACCGCCGGCAGGCCGAGCTTCCACTGTGCGAACAGTCCGCCGAGCGCAACGCCCGCAATGCCGCCGAAACGCCCGACGCCGTACATCCACGAGACGCCGGTCGCGCGGCTCTGCGTCGGATAGAACATGGCGGCGAGCGAGGGCATCGACGATTGCGCGCCGTTCATCGTCGTGCCGGCGAGAAAGATCAGCGCGCTCACGAGCCCGACGCTGCCGATCGCCTGCCCGACCACGAAGATGAACACCGCGGTCAGCAGATAACCGAGCATCACGATGACGTTCGCGTTCCAGCGATCCATCAGCCAGCCCGACGCCACGGTGCCGATGCCGCCGCCGAGCGGGAAGAGCGCGGTCAGCAGCGCGGCGCGTTCGGGCGTGAATCCCGCTTCGTTCATGAGGAGCGGCATCCAGCTCATCAGCAGATAGAAGATGACGAGGCCCATGAAGTACGTGAGCCACAGCATGATCGTGCCGACGAGAAAGTGCCTCGAGAGAATGGCGCCGACGGACGTCTTCGCGTGGATCTGCACGCGTTCGGAAAGGCGGAACGACTGGACGCGCGACAGATCGAGCGGCGCGATCTTCACGAGCGGCGCACCGATTTTTTCCTTGGGCGCGCCCTGCTTCACGAGAAAGCGCACGGATTCCGGCACCCACAGCACCACGCCGAGAACAAGGATCAGCGGCAGCACGCCACCGACCACGAAGAGGCTATGCCAGCCATACGCCGGGATGAGCCACGACGACATGAAGCCGCCGAGCGCCGCGCCGACCGTGAAGCCGCAATACGTCGTGTTGACGATAATCGCGCGGCTTCGCTGCGGCGCGTATTCGGAGACGAGGGTGATGCTGTTCGGAATCGCCGCTCCGAGACCGATGCCCGTGAGAAAGCGCAACGTCACGAGCGATTCGATGGAGCCCGCGAACGCGGTTGCGAGACTCATCGCACCGAAGAAGGCCGTCGCAGCGATGAGCACGCTCTTGCGCCCGAAGCGGTCGGCGGCAGGGCCGGAGATGACCGCGCCCGCGGCCAGTCCGAAGAGCGCGGCGCTCAACACGGGCGCGAGCGCAGCCTTCGAGATGCCCCAGCCTTTGACGAGCGCTGGCGCGATATATCCGATGGCCGCGGTATCCATGCCATCGATCAGCACGATCAGGAAGCACACGCCCATCAGGACCCACTGGAAGCGCGAGAAGCGATGCGCGTCGATGAACGCTTCGACGGGCACGTCCCCGCTCCACGCATCGCCGCGATCGGAAACCGATGGATGTCCCGCCCGCGGCGGAAAGGCCGGGCCGGATTGAAGCTCTGCTTGCGACATGAACAACTCCTCGTTGTCGACGGCTCGCACCGTCCATGAATGCCACCAGGCCGGCCAGATGCCGGAACTGCGCGAAGCGGGGGCCCACCGGTTTCGACGCGGTTTTATTATATGTATCTATAATTAATAAACGCAATCGGGAAAAAAATAGGGGTTTGGCGTGCGGGTGGCGGCGGAGCGGGGCGCAAGATTCGAGCGACCGGCAGTAAAGCGGCTGCGCGCGTGACGGCCGCCGCGGCCTTCATTCGGCAGGCGAGCGGGTGCGACGACGCGACGGGCGGCGCCGTCGTCGTGCGATTCGTCGTGGTGAATATCCTCGCCTGTGCCGTCGGCCGCAGCATGCCGAACGCGCGATCCTCATCAACGCGAGAACGTGCCGAGTCCTTCCGCGTCGTAATACTCGATCGTGACCTGATCGCTCAGGAACGAGACCTTCGAGATCGTGCCGGGCGCGGCGTTCTCGTTGGTGAGCGTGAACGTGAACGTGTCGCCGTCCCAGTGCGAGAGAGGAAGACGCAGCGGCGTGGCGCCGATGGTCAACACGAGCGTTCCGCCCGCATCGCTGATTTGGATGGGACCGTGGTAATCGTTGTTGTAGGCGCCGGTGTACGTCGACAGTGAGCGCGCCGGAAGCGGCGACGCCGGCGGCGATACGCCGACGAGCGATCCCGACGGTTTCGTCTGGTCCGCGAATGCGTGGCTGGCAAGCGTGAACCAGTCGCGCTGTATCGAGCCGAACTGGACGAGATCGAAGAACTGCGCGGTGAGCGTCTCCGGTACGCCGACCGGAAAGCCGTTAGTGAGTGCGACGATTGCGCACCCGGTTGACGGCACCACCACGAAATTCGTGGCCGCGCCCGCGAAGAACGCGCCCGAATGGCTATAGGTCGCGCGGCCCGCAGCCGACGTCCCGACGTTGAAACCGAAGCCGTAGTAGCTGGCGGGCTGTCCGTTCCCGGCGGGCTGAGTCTGCGACTGAGGACTGATTGCGGCGCTCAAGGCGTTCGCATCGACGATTCCCGCGCCGTTGAACATGCCGTTGCCGAGCATCATCGCCAGCCATCTGGCCATGTCGTTCGCGGACGAGCTGACGCCCCCCGCAGGCGACTGGGCGTCCGGCATCGAGCCCAGGCCGACCACCCATTGGCCGTTGCGCTTGACGTGGCCCGTCGCGCGATTCGCCCGCGCAACGAAGTCGGCGTAGCGCGAACTCGTGCTCGTCATGCCGAGCGGCTGATACAGCGTGCGCTCCGACAGCGTCGCCCAATCGATGCCCGCAGCCGCCGCCACCGACAGCGCGCCCGCGGTCAGGCCGAAGTTCGTATAGGCGTAAGACCGCCTGAACGGAGTGAGCGGCAGGTAACGCAGGCGTTCGAGCACGCTTCGCTGATCGAATCCCATGTCTTCGAGCAGATCGCCGGCGTGATCGGGCAGGCCGGAGCGATGCGCGTACATGTCGCCGACAGTGACGGCCGCGGTGGTGTCGGGATTCGACAGTGCGAACCAGGGCAGATTCGCTTGCACCGGCGTGTCCCACCTGATTGCGCCGATGCCGACCTGATGCGCGACGACCATCGACCCTACCGGCTTCGACAGCGATGCGAGCTGAAACACCGTATCGGGATCGACCGGCAGGCCCGAGCCGATGAGCCGGGTGCCGAAGCCTTTTGCATACACTGTCTTGAGGTTACGCACGACCGCGACGGACATGCCGGGCACGCCTGTGTTCGTCATCAGGGTGTTGGCGAGCGCGTCGAGCTGGGCGATCGCGGCATCGATCCGTGCATCGGGCACGGGTGCGTCCGTGCTGTTGCCGCCGGAATTGGAATCGTCCGAGCCGCCGCATCCCGCGACGGCGCCGCACAACGCGGCGCCCAGAAAGCGCCGCCGTCCCTTGTTCTGACTCATTCCTGGTCTCCGGCGTGACGATCGCGGCGCGCGAGACTGCTTGTCCGATCGTTCGAGGTGTCCTCGCGCGCCAGCTTTCAGTTATAGGCCATGACCGGCGATTGTTGAAAGAGTCGTTCACGCAGTGCGTGCCGGTTGCGAAAGATTCTTTGTCCTGATGAAACCTGCACCCGTCAAAGCATGGCAGATCGCACTGACATGACGATGATCCGTTCCGCAGCATCCGCCCACCACGTTCATGCGCGGCAACAACGCACGCAGCGCCCGATACTGCGCGCCGAGCTCCTCCGGATCGCCATCGTCGAGATCGGTGGAGTCGTCCAGCTCGGCATGACTGAGCCGCGATGCGTTCGCGCGGACGCCATGAACGCGATCGAGCCACGCGCCGCCATCGCCGAGCACGGTTTCGAAATGCGATGGATGCGCGCAATTGATCATGTAATACGCGGCATACCCGCCGGATTCTTCATCCGCGCGCTCGACCGCATCGCGCAGTGCATCGCCCGATGGCAAGCGTCCGTCGGTTTCGAGCGTGAACGAAATCGCGACAGGCATATCGGCTCGCCTCGCCGCGTCGATCACGCCGATGCCTTCGTCCGGGTAAGTGATCGTGAACGCCGCGACCATGTCGGCCGCGGTTGACGCGAAAGTGTCGATCTGCGGCTGATGATAGGCGCGCGCCTCGTCACGGGTCATGCGCGATTCGATCCGATAGGCGTCGCCGCGCGGCCCGAGACAACCGCTGATGACGATCGGCGTTTCCGGCGTCTCGAAGTCGGCCCGCACCCGCACGAGCATGTCGATCGCCTTCCGGTTGACGTGCGCCAGCGCGGCGTCCGGGTAGCCCAGCTTGCGGCCCCAGTCCGCGTTGGCGCGCCAGGTCGGCGCTTCGAGCACGAGACCGACGCCTTCTTTGGCGGCGATGCTCGCATACGTGCGGAAATAGCTTTCCAGACGCGCGGCGCCGTCGGCGTCTTTCAGCAGGTCGAAGGCGGCGAAGCAGGGCAACTCGATTCCTTCGTGGAAGATCAGCGTCGTCTCGATTCCGCCGTCGGTCATGAAAAGCCCGTCATCGAGCTGGGGAAGGCGAGTGCGGTACTGGCTCATGGTCATGCTCCGTCAACGAGGTCACGTCAGAGAGGTCGTCCGCAATGCGTCGCCGGTCGTGGCCGAGTGTAAGGAGGGGATACAACATGCGCGTCCGGGCGCCCGCTACGGCGAGGCGTACTGGCGCGAACGGCTTCCTTACACTTAAATAACATTGGGACGGAGCCACGATACGGCGGGCCGCCGTCCGACGCCAAAGCCATTTCGGCAACTTACCGGACAAAACGGCCATGAACGACCGCACGCCCGCGCGCATCTGCATCCTGGCGCTGCCCGAGACATCGGCGTCCGTGGTGTACGGCATGTATGACATGTTCATGTCGGCGGGGCGCGATTGGGGCGTCATCGTCGAAGGCACGCCGGGGCGCGCGCCGATTTCGCCTCGCGTGGTGTCGCGTCACGGCGGCACATTCGTCGCCGGCAACAACGTGCGGATCACGGCGGATGCCGCGCTGGATGCGTGCGCGGATGCCGACGTCATCTGCGTGCCCGAACTGCTCGTTTCGCCCGGCGAGCCGCTCGCCGGCCGCTTCGACGATGAAATCGCGTGCCTCAGACGCTGCCATGCGCAGGGAAAGATACTGGCGACGGCGTGTTCCGGCGCGATCCTGCTGGCGGAAGCGGGCCTGCTCGACGGCCTCGACGCAACGACGCACTGGGCGTTCTGCGAGTCCATGGCGCGGCGCTATCCGTCGATCAGGGTCCGCGCGCACCGGGCGCTCATCGCATCGGGGGAGGGCGAGCGGCTCATCATGGCGGGCGGCGGCACGTCATGGCTGGATCTGGCGTTGTATCTGATCGCGCGGCTGGCCGGCATCGAAACGGCGATGCAGACGGCGCGCATCAATCTTGTCGACTGGCACGACGTCGGCCAGCAGCCGTTCGCTCGGCTTGCGCGCACGCGTCAGGCGGAAGATGCGGTCATCGCGCGTTGTCAGTCATGGATCGCCGATCACTACGCGCAGTCCTCGCCCGTCAGCGCGATGATGCAGCTGAGCGGCCTGCCCGAGCGATCGTTCAAGCGCCGTTTTCAGCGGGCGACAGGAATGTCCCCGCTCGCATACGTGCATACGCTGCGCCTGGAAGAAGCGAAACAAATGCTCGAAGCCGACAGTCAGCCGATCGAAGCCATCGCCAATGAGGTCGGCTATGAGGACGCGGGCTTCTTCACCCGTCTCTTCACGCGCAAGGTGAACCTCACGCCGGCGCAGTATCGGCGACGCTTCGGCGGCATGCGCGATGCGATTGCGTCCGTCAAGGCGTAATCATCGCGACCGGCTTCCGAACGTCGATGCAATTTAGTTAGGCTCACCTATCATGCGTCTTGTATCCTTCGATACCGGCCGCACCACGCGGCGAATCGATTAGATGCTGCATCAACGCTCGCATGGTTGCAACGGTTCCGTCCTGCCTCCGTGTAAGCAGCCAGATCAGCGAGGCGCCGTGCATCCAATCGGCGGAACGGGAGGAGGCCCAAAGCGGTGGACGCGATCACTTGTCTCTGAAACGCCGCTGTCGTTAGCGGCCGGACTCTCAGTGTCCACGCCGGCCGCTGTCAAGCCGCGCTGCGGCCGGTGAGATCAACAAGCGAGAGGCGCCGGACCGACACGGGGCGCCCCTTGTGCCGCTTCAGAAGCTGTCGGGCATGCCCATCGCCGGGTCGGTTACCGAATGTCGGCCCGTCTCCATCCGTCCAGCGATGCGCCGGAAGAAGCTGCGGTCCGTGGCGCTCGTGATTTCGAAGTCATACCAGTACCCGGTCTGAGCGACGTTCCAGAACAGCGCGGCAGGAAGTGCGCCGTTCGTGCTTACCGTCCAGCTATTTCCCGCGCCGAGCGCATCATCGCGACCGAAAGGCGCGGGCGCCGGCCAGGCGCCGAAGCCCGGCGCAGGAAAGCCGCCGAAGCCGGATGGATTTCGACCGAAGCCCGGAACGGGCAGACCCGGAAACGCCTGCAATGCACCGTAGAACTTGTTCGACCTGACGGTGAACTGCGCCGGCCCCGCGCCATCGTTGCGCAGTTGCAGGTGCAGCGTGCCAGTCAGCAAGCCGTAGCCGACACGCACTTCCGGATTGACGTCCCGGTGCCCCTTCTGCGCGGCGAGCTGGCCCCTGAATTCGCGATGGAAACCGTTCGGGCCGAGTACCCAGAGATCGTATCGGCCCTGGTCCGTCGAAGTCGGCGTCCACACGTCGTCCAGCGTCTTGCCCGGCTCCACTGCATAACGCTTCGGCAAGCGGTCCAGATGCAACTTGTCGTAGACGTGGAACACGGCGCCCTGCCGACCGGTGTTGGCGAACAGCAGCCGGACGGCGCCGGAGGCCGTATCGACATGAGCGCTGGCATGGAGTTCATAGGGCAGCGCACGCGACGGGCGGAAGCCGCTTGCCTGCTTCGGCATGCCGCGGTTCGCATCGGGCACGATCTGTCCGAGCGCCTGCTGCGTTGCGCGCAGCGCATCGGCGTCGGCCTTGCTTTTTTCGCCCGCGATGGTCGGCAGCGGTTCGTTGTTCGGCGACGCGAAATTGAACGCCGTCGTCAGATCGCCATTGATCAGCCGGCGATACGGTGAGATGTTGCTCTCCTTGATGCCGAAGCGCGCTTCGAGGAAACGCAGCACCGATGTGTGGTCGAACGTCTGCGAATTGACCCAGCCGCCACGGCTCCACGGCGAGATCACCCACAGCGGCACGCGCGGGCCGGGTCCGTACGGCTTGCCGTCGGGACCGGCGGGCTGGCTGTTGGGCTGCGCGCCGGTATCGGCGCGAGTCACGTACGGATGCGTGAAATATTCGGCGCTCAGGTCGGCGCCGTTCAGCGTGGTCTTGCCGGCGTAGGTGCCGTCACCGTTCGGCGACGGCGCCGCGGCCGGAGGCACGTGATCGAAGAAGCCATCGTTCTCGTCGAAATTGACGAGCAGCACGGTCTTGCTCCAGACCTCGGGCACGGCGGTGAGCGCATCGAGGAATTGCTGCACGAACCACGCGCCCTGAACCGGGCTCGACGGCCCCGGGTGCTCGGAGTAGACGTCCGTCGGAATCACCCACGAGACTTCCGGCAGGCGGCCGTTCTTTACGTCGTCGGCGAACGCCTCGACGAACGTGCCGTTGGTATTCGGGTCCGTGTCGGTGGTCGGCAGGGTGTTCGCGTAGCCCTTGATCAGCGGCTGGGCCACGGCATCGGCGGGACTGAAGGCCGGCTCGGCGGCCTGCGTGAGCGACGTGTTGACCTGGCGCGTCGCAGGCAGTGCCTCGTTGGCCTTGCGAAACTGCCTGAAGCCGAGCAGCGGATTGCAGCCGTAGGTGTTCTTGATGTTCTGATAGACCTTCCACGTGACGCCGGCGTCTTCGAGGCGCTCGGCGGTCGTCTTCCAGTCGAAGTACGCGGAGGCGGACGTGGTCACGTCGAAGTCTCCGCTGAAGTTGTTCACAAAGGTCTTGCCATAGGCAGGACCATGCGTGCCCGTCGCATGGATGATGCGGTTCGGGTGCGTGCCGCCGAGAAACGCGCAGTGATAGTCGTCGCAAATCGTGAAGGCTTCGGCCAGCGCGCGCTGGAATGGAATTTCAGCGTTGTCGAAGTAACCCATCGTCTGGTTCTTCTTCGACACCGGCCACGCAGCCATGCGGCCGCCATCCCACGCATTCTGCGTGTCGACCCAGCTATGCGGCGTCCCGGCGACGCGCTGCGCATTGCCTCTGGTTTCGTCGAGATGGTAGGGCAGGTCGATGTTGCCGTTCGCGTCGATCTGCTGCCATACGTTGCGGCCGTCAGGCAGCGGGATCGTGAAGCGATCGCCGTAGCCGCGCACGCCCTTATAGGTGCCGAAGTAATGGTCGAACGCGCGGTTCTCCATCATCAGAATGACGACGTGCTTGACGTCCTTGATCGTGCCGGTGTCGTGATGCGCGGGAATCGCGAGCGCGCGGCGGATGCTCGGGGGAAATACGCTCAGGGCCGCGGCCGACAGGCCGGCAGTCGCCGTGCCTTGAAGAAATTTGCGACGGGAGTTCACGGGGCAAGTGCTCCTTCTTTCCTGCTGATCCTCGAAACCTTCGATTGCCTTCACCGCAGCCGATCCTCCCGGCGACCCGGCCTGGCTCGTCACGTCCGATGCCCATGCACCGGCCGCATGCCATGCTCGATGTCGCCGGCAAGAAAGACCGCCTGCCGAGACCCCGCTCGTGGAAGTTCGAAGGACGTGTTGTTGTGCGCGCGTAACCGGCCGTGCTGCGACTGCCGGTTGCGGCGATTGACGAATATAGGGCGCGGAAATGACGGGACGGTGTCGGAAAGAGAATCGTTGGCCGTGCTTACATATGCCTTGCGAAGGCAGGCGAGCACGACCGCATGCGCCGCTACATGCGGTCGTTCTGCTTTAGCCAGTCGATGAACGCGCGCAGCGGCGCGGGCACATGCCGGCGTCCCGGATAGTAGAGAAACGGCCCGGAAAACGGCTGTCTCCAGTCGTCGAGTATCGGCACGAGCGCACCGCTTTCGACGTGCGGCTGCAACATCTCCTCGAACAGATGGATGACCCCGAGACCTGCGATCGCCGCGTCGATCATCAGGCCCAACGCCGCGCCGGGACGCACGACGAGGCGCGACGGCGGATCGACGCGAACCACTTCGCCATCGCGCTCGAACTGCCACGCGGGCCGCGCACCGCCGGAGAATTGTCCCCGCACGGTGGTATGCGAAAGCAGATCACGCGGATGGCGGGGCGTGCCGTGCGCGCGCAAATAGGCGGGCGAAGCGGCGGTCGTGAATTGGTCGATGCGCGGGCCGATCGGCATGGCGATCATGTCCTGTTCGAGCTTGTCGTCGTAGCGTATGCCCGCATCGCAACCGATCGACAGGACATCGACGAAGCCGTCCTCCACCATCACTTCGACGCGGATGTCGGGATACGCGTGCATGAACCCCGCGAGCAGCCCCGGCAGCAGCGTGCGTGCGGCGCTCGCGGGGACATTGAGCCTGAGCGTGCCGCTCGGCGAATCGCGATAGCCGTTCAGCACATCCAGCGCCGCTTCCATTTCGCCGAACAACGGCGTGAGCGTTTCTATCAACCGCTGACCCGCCTCGGTCGGCGACACGCTGCGCGTCGTGCGGTTCAGCAAGCGCAAGCCCAGCTTGGTCTCGAGCCTGCGCACGGCCATCGAAAGGCTCGAAGCCGATACGCCGTTCGTACGGGCCGCGTCGCGGAAGCCGCCTGCCCGGGCGACGGAGACAAAGGCAGCGAGATCGTTCAGTTCCACATTCGGACCGTTTTGTTTTTTGAACAACCCGTGCAACTTAGCGGTATTCAATCGACGCTGCAAGCTGGAGATAATGCGCCATCCAATCTGCCACCGGGAGCCGTGCAATGATGAAGACCTATGAGTTTGCGGGACGCGAAGTGAATCGAATGGGCTATGGCGCGATGCAGCTTGCGGGACCGGGCGTATTCGGTCCGCCGAAGGATCGCGCGTCCGCGCTCGCGGTGTTGAGGGAAGCCGTTGCAGCGGGGGTGAATCACATCGACACGAGCGATTTCTACGGCCCGCACGTGACCAACGAGATCATTCGCGAGGCGCTGCATCCGTATCCATCGAACCTGACCATCGTGACCAAGCTCGGCGCGGTGCGTGACGACAAGGGCGGCTGGCTGCCCGCTTTCGAGCCAGATGACTTGCGTCGCGGCGTCGAAGACAATCTTGGCAACCTCGCCGTCGATGCCATCGACGTGGTCAATCTGCGCATCATGGGCGACATCCACAGGCCGACCGAAGGCTCCATCGAGCCGCAGATGCACGCGCTCGCAACGATGCAGCAGGAAGGCAAGATACGGCACATCGGCTTGTCCAACGCGACATCGATGCAGGTGCGGGACGCACGGAAGATCGCGCCGATCGTTTGCGTCCAGAATCACTACAACCTCGTGAATCGCGATGACGACGCGCTCGTCGACGAACTCGCGCGGGAGCACATCGCGTATGTGCCGTTCTTCCCGCTCGGCGGTTTTTCGCCGATTCAATCGGACACGCTGGCCCGGATCGCGGCGCGTCTGAGTGCAACCCCGATGCAGATGGCACTCGCGTGGCTGCTGCATCGATCCCCGAACATTCTGCTGATTCCGGGCACGTCGTCGGTGACGCATTTGCGCGAGAACCTGAAGGCCGCCGATATCGTGCTGAGCGACGAAGTGCTGAAGGAACTGAATGCGATCGGCATTGCCGGCGCGGGGCCGGCTCGCTAAGGTGCGTGCGATCCGCGTTCGGGCCACGCTTGGCATTAACCGGATGCGGCAAGCCCTCGCCGTGAGATCCCACAGCACCATAACGGCCGTCGATCGAAGCGCGCGCGCCGATAGCCCCAATCATCACTCGGTGCCGCGCTTTTCGAGTATTGCTGCAAGGGGCATGAATCACGTTCGCGTTCCGCTGCGCGCGAACGCTCTTCACACGCGCGACCTGGGATCGGGATGACAACCTTCGTCGACTATCCGGCTGTGGTGTTCGTCGTTCTGCTCGCGCTGTTCGTGAGCGCGGTAGCGTTCGGCGCGTACGTGCTGCGCCGCTGGGCGGTGCTGCCCGAGAGCGACCGCGAAGACTTCAATCTCATCCAGACATCGACGCTGACGCTGCTCGCGCTGCTCGTGGGCTTCAGCCTGTCGATGGCGGTCAACCGCTACGACTTGCGCAAGACGCTGGAGGAAAGCGAAGCGAATGCCATCGGCACCGAGTACGCCCGCGCCGATCTCGCCGATGCCGCGACCGGCGCGAAGATCAAGTCCGCGCTGATCCGCTATGCGAAGCTGAGACTGGCGAACTATAAAACGCGCTCGTCCGGCGAACTCGCAAGAATCGCGAGCGATACCACCCGCGTCGAGGCCGAGCTCTGGCAACTTGCAACGCAAGTGGCGAAAGCGCAGCCGACGCCCATCGGCGCACTGGTCGTGTCGGGCATGAACGACGTCCTCAACTCGCAGGACTATTCGGAGGCCGCCCGCATCAATCACATTCCGCTCGGCGCGTGGTATCTGATGATCGTCATCGCCCTGGTCGGTTGCGTGGTGCAAGGCTACGGCGCGAAGGGAAGCCTGCGCAAAGGCCTGCTCATCACCATTCTTCCGGCGACGGTCGCGCTTTCGCTCGCGCTCATCGCCGATATCGACAGCCCGAAAGGCGGACTCATCCGCGTGGAACCGCGTGACCTCACGCGCCTCATGCAGTCTCTTGCACCCGATTCGTGACGAGCCGCCCTCGCGGATCGGCTCTCGCTTCTGCGCGTTGTGGATCGATCGATCTAAAATGTCGCGATAGTGGCCACGACACGGAGACGACCTGCATGATCGAGTTTTATTTTCACCCGACGCCCAATCCCGCGAAGATCGCGCTCTTTCTCGAAGAATCGGGACTGCCTTACGTGCTGAAGCCTGTCGACACGAGCAAGGGCGAGCAGCATTCGCCGGCGTTCCGCGCCATCAACCCGAACGGCAAGGTGCCGGCCATCGTCGATACGCAAGGGCCGAGCGGCAAGCCCGCAGCCGTATTCGATTCCACCGCCATCCTGCTCTATCTCGCGGAAAAAAGCGGCCAGTTTCTCGGCGCGCCGGAAGATCGCCCGCAACTGCTGTCGTGGCTGATGTTCGTCGCGAGCGGACTCGGGCCGTTCTCCGGGCAGGCCGTGCACTTCCAGTATGCAGCGCCCGAAGGGCTCGACTACGCTGTGAACCGCTACCGGCGCGAGGCGGAGCGCCATTACGAAGTGCTCGACGAGAGACTGAAGGGCCGCGAGTTCATCGTCGGCGACAGCTATACGATCGCGGACATGTCGGCGTGGGGATGGATCGATCGCGCATCGCGCGTGTTCAGGAACAGCGACGCTCCGCTTGCCGCCTATCCCGCGTTGCAGCGCTGGTTCGCGAAGATCGACGCGCGGCCTGCAGTGGAACGTGCGCGCGCGGTGAACAAGACGCATGCGTTCAAGACCGTCAACGACGACGAGACCAAGCGCGCGCTGTTCCCGTCGAACTACCCGAAGTCCGCGTAACGAAGGAGCGCGCGCATGCCACGTCCGCGTCAATTCGACGAAGATGCCGTGCTCGATGCGGCCACCGCGCAGTTCTGGTCGCGCGGCTATGAAGCAACGTCGGTGCGCGATCTGGCTGCAGCGATGGGCCTCACGTCCGCGAGCCTTTATAACGCGTTCGGGGACAAGCGCGCGCTCTATGAACGCGCACTCGAACGTTACGTCGAACGCGGATTTCGCGCGCGCGTGCAGCGGCTCGAGCATCAGGTGGCCCCGCGCGATGCCATTGTCATGTTCTTCGATGAAGTCATTCGGCTTTCGGTGAAGGACCCGCATCGCAAGGGCTGTCTGATCGTGAACTCGGCGATGGAACTCGCGCCGCACGACAAGCAGTTTCAGCGCGTGTTGAATCGCATGCTGAAGGACATCGAAGGCTTCTTCGCGCGCTGCGTGACGGCGGGGCAGGAGGACGGCACCGTTTCCTCCGATATCGACGCCGCCGACATGGCGAAGTCGCTCCTCGCGTCACTCATGGGCTTGCGCGTGCTCGCGCGCGTCAACCCGAAGCGCGAACTGCTGGAAGGCGCGCTGCGGCCTGTGCTGGCGATGCTCGACGTCAGGCCGAACGCGAATCGTGCGCGTTGCAAGCGTTGATCTTGCAGGCACGATCGGGGTTCATCCGTGTCACGGTCGCAATCCTCATACGAAGCATCCCGATCCCTGTTCATGTCCACGACAAGAAGCGGCACGAGCGTTGCGCACGTCGTTGGCGTTATCGACCGAACAGGAGGAAAACCGATGAGCACACTGAGCTTGGATGAACTCGCGAGCCGTATGGCCGAGATCGATTTCGCGATGCTGTTGACGCGCGCGTTGAACGGCAAGATCGCCGCGAGGCCGATGAGCAATAACCGCGATGTCAGGTTCGACGGGGACAGCTACTACTTCACGCTCGAGAAGACGCACATGGTGCAGGAAATCGAGGCTGATCCTACCGTTGCGCTGACCTTCACCGGCAGCGCGAAACCGGACGGTGCGCCGCCGCTGTTCGTAGCCGTCGAGGGCCGCGCCGAACTCATCCGCGAGAAGCCCGCGATGAAGGACCACTGGAATGAAGATATCGAAAAGTGGTTTGCAGAGGGCTTTGAGACGCCGGGAATCGTGCTGATCAGGGTGAGCGCGGAGCGCATCCACTATTGGGCGGGCGAAGACCAGGGCGAAATCGCGGTGTAACGCGAGGCGCGCCGCGACGCTGTGGCGCCGAAGGTCCGCCGGACGAACGCGCCGGCGGACGGTCGTAGCATGACGCGCTGAGCCTCGCCCTCAGGCACGCTTCTTTTGAGGAACGATCTCGCGTTTGACCGCAGGCACGACCTTCAGTTTGTCGTGCGTCATTGCAAGCGCCTCGGCGCGCGTCGCGACGCACGGTCCGGAGCCGAGCAACGGCGCGCCCGCCGTCTCGCGCATGGCGAACACGGACACGAGGCCGATGACGGACGCTCCCATCAGGTAGTAAGCGGGAATCATCGGATTGCCGGTCTGCTCGACGAGCCACGCGGTGACGAGGGGCGTCGTTCCCCCGAAAAGCGATACCGAAACGTTGAAGCCGATCGCCAGCGCGCCATAACGAATCCGCGTGGGGAACAATGCGGGCAGCGACGACGGCATCACGCCAGTGAAGGTGGAGAGCAGTGCGCCGAGCATGAAAAGCCCGGCGAACACCGGCCATGCCGCGCCCGTCCGGATGAGCAGCAGTGCGGGAATGGACAACAGAAAGAGTCCGATGCAGCCGCACATCATCACGGGCCTGCGGCCGATGCGATCGGACAGATGACCGGCCCAGAGCGTCATCGGGATCATCAGCACCATGACGATCAGCACCAGGAAGAGGCTATGTGTCTCGTCGAAGTGCAGCGTTGCCGACAGGAAACTCGGCAGATACGACAGCGCCATGTAGTCGGTGACGTTGAAGATCAGTACGAGGCCGACGCACTGGATCATCGGCCGGAATTGCTGCCTGAGCAGGGCGCGCAGCGAGAGCTTAGGACGCGCTCGTTCGTGCGCCTCGCGAATCTCGGCTTCTTTCTTGAAGACGGGAGTTTCCTCGAGCCTCATGCGAATGTAGAGGCCGATGAGTCCGAGCGGCCCGGCGATAAGAAACGGTACGCGCCAGCCCCACGATAGAAGCGCTTCGTGCGAAAGGCTCGTGGTCAGCAGCGCGACGGTGCCTGCGCCGAAAACGTATCCGACGAGGGTTCCGACTTCGAGAAAGCTGCCCGCGAATCCGCGCCGCCTGTCCGTCGCGAATTCGGCAATGAAGGTCGCTGCGCCGCCATATTCTCCGCCGGCCGAGAAGCCTTGTACCAGGCGCGCAATCAGCAGCAAGACGGGCGCCAGCATGCCGATCGAATCATGGCCCGGAATGAGACCGATGCAGAAGGTGCTTGCGGCCATCATGATCATCGTCATCGCGAGCACGCGCTGCCGGCCGATCTTGTCGCCGAGCGGACCGAATACCGCGCCGCCGATTGGCCTCACGAGGAACGCTGCCGCGAACGTGCCGAAGGTCGCGATCAGTTGCGCCGACGGGCTGCTGGACGGAAAGAACACGCGGCCGAGAACCACCGCGATATAGCTATAGACACCGAAGTCGAACCACTCCATCGCGTTGCCTAGGGCCATCGCGCCGACGGCGCGCTTCAGCAACGCGCGGTTGACAACGGTGATCGCGCCCAGCGTAACGGTTGACGATGCTCTGGTTCCGGCATTCTGCTCGTGCAAAGGACTCAATCGTCTCACTCCTGATTCGATGCGAGGCGCGCTTGATCGAGCGCGCAGGCAGGAAGCAGCCGATGAGGCGCGTCGCCCTCGGCATTGTTGGGTTGTTAGCTGGAGTTTGCGGATCGCGAGGCATAGGCGTCGTCGCTAACGCGCCTGGATAACGACAAAATGCGACACGCGATGTGTTTCTCGCCGAGCCTTCAGGCTTCGGCAGGGTCGTGCGAATCGGGGCGCGGCTTGTGTGAGTATGTGTGCGCGTGATCGAGGCCGTTCCTCGCGCTGGCCGGACATCGATAGCCGGGTGACGCCGCGGGAACCCTGCCGTTCTGCGGTCCTGCCTATTTTTGATTGCCGTTGACAACTAAAAATTTGACGCATTAGACTTGGCCTCATCCCTCGCGGCCCGACAAAGATGTCCGCCCGAGGACCCGGCACAGAAGCCCCCTGACGAACCGACGGTTCGTCAGGGGGCTTTTTTTTGTCCGCGTTTTTCCCCTGTTCTAGCGCTCATTTATGGAGAACCCGCATGTTGATGAAGCCGTCGGGCTGGATGCGTCTCGCCTTTACCGCAGGACTTGCCCTCACATCGCTTGCATCGAGCGCCGCCGATCCGGTAAAGATCGGCCTGCTGGAAGATGCCTCGGGAAACTTCGCACTGGCGACCATCCCGAAGATTCACGCCACGCAGCTCGCAGTCAATGAGATCAACGCGAAGGGCGGCATCCTCGGACGTCCGGTCTCGCTGATTGCCTACGACACGCAGTCCGACAACACCAAGTTCCAGGAACTCGCGCGGCGTCTGGTTCAGACCGACAAGCCCGATGTGATCTTCGGGGCGTTCTCCAGCGCATCGCGCGAGGCGATACGGCCCATCATGGATCGCGCGCATCAGCTCTACTGGTACGACAACCAGTACGAAGGCGGCGTGTGCGACACCAACACCTTCGTCACGGGCGCCGTCCCCGAGCAGCAATTCTCGACCCTCATTCCCTGGATGATGCAGAAGTACGGCAAGAAGGTGTACACCATTGCCGCCGACTACAACTTCGGGCAGATCTCGGCTGAATGGGTGCGCAATATCGTCAAGGAGAACGGCGGCACGATGGTCGGCGAGGAATTCATTCCGCTGTCCGTATCGCAGTTCGGGCAGACGATCCAGAACATCCAGAAGGCGAAGCCCGACTTCGTCGTGACGCTGCTGGTCGGCGCGAATCAGGCGTCGTACTACGAACAGCAGGCTTCATCGCATCTGAATCTGCCGATGGCAAGCTCGGTGAACGTCGGTCAGGCGTATGAACACAAGCGCTTCAAACCGCCTGCGCTGAAGGACATGTACGTCACAGCGAACTACGTGGAGGAAGTCGATTCGCCCGCCAGCAACGACTTCAAGAAGCGCTTCCACGCGAAGTTCCCGAATGAGCCGTACATCAATCAGGAAGCCGCGAACGCTTACGACGCCATCTATCTCTACAAGGCCGCCGTCGAAAAAGCGAAGACGACGAATCAGGAAGCAGTGCGCAAGGCGCTTGAAACCGGCATCTGCACAGAAGGCGCGCAAGGCAAGGTCTGCATCGATCCGAAAAGCCATCATGCGAGCCATACCATCTATCTGGTGCGCGTGAAGGACGATCACTCCGTCGAGATCCCGAAGGTCTGGGAAAACGTGCAGCCGTACTGGCTCGGCAAGGTGGGCTGCGATCTGCCCAACAAGCCGGATCATCGTCAGTACACGCCGTCGAACCTGCCCAAGAAGTCCTGATCCGGGCGGACGCGCGCGCGCCGAACACGGCGAACGCGCGTTCGCCTTCTGAACGTGGAGCATGCATGGCCACCTTTTCGGTTCTCTATTCGCTCGTCTATCAGTTCGGCGACAGCTTCGCCTATCTGGTCCTTGCGGCGCTCGGTCTCGCGGTGATCTTCGGCATGATGGGCGTCATCAATCTCGCGCATGGCGAGTTCATCATGTGCGGCGCGTATGTGACGATCCTCGCGGCCAAGCGCGGCGTGCCGCTTCCTCTTGCGATGCTGCTCGGCGCGCTTGCGGCGGCGATCGCGGGCGTGGTCATCGAGCGGCTCGTCATTCGTCACCTGTACGATCGCTTGTTCGATTCGGTCGTGGCGACGTGGGCAATCAGCCTCATCGTGCAGCAGACGATGCTGCTCGTCGCCGGTCCTTCGATAGAAGGCATCGGCACGCCGTTCGGATCGTTCTCGCTCGGCGATTATTCGTTCTCCACATATCGTGCGCTGCTGCCGGCTATCGCGCTCGCCATCCTCTTCGGCCTCTATCTGCTGTTCTTCAAGACGAATTACGGCGTCTGCGCCCGCGCCACGATTCAGAACGCCAACATCGCGCAATGTCTCGGCCTGCGCACGGACCGGCTCTATACGCTGACGTTCGCGCTCGGCGCGGGGCTCGCCGGGCTGACCGGCGCGCTCTATGCGCCGACCATGACCGCGGTGCCGACGATGGGCAGCAACTTCATCGTGCAGGCGTTCGTGTCGGTAGTGGTCGGTGGTGCGAACGTGATTGCGGGAACCACGCCCGCAGCCGCGGTGCTCGCCGTCATCCAGACCGCGCTCACGGCGTCGTATGGTCAGCTGTTCGGGCAGATCGGCTTGCTCGTGACGGTCATCGTCGTGATCCGGCTGATGCCGCAAGGTCTCGGCAATCTCTTTTCCCGCTCGCGCTAGGAGGCCGACGTGAAGCAAACGAAAGTGCCTTCGGGGCTGGCCCCGGCCGGCGCCACGACACGCGCGCTGCAGTACGCCCCCTGGCTCGTGGCCCTCGTTCTGCCGCTCATCGTGGACGCCACCACGAGCGGCAACCTCGCGTACTGCCTGTTGTGGGCGTTCGGTGCGGTCGGCCTCGCCGCGATGTGGGGCTACGGCGGCATCCTGTCCTTCGGGCAGACCGCCTTCTTCGGCCTGGCGGGTTACAGCTACGGCATCTTCACGCTCAATTACGGCGATGCGTGGTTCGACTCATGGCTGGGTCTCGGCGCGGGGCTGGCGGTGAGCGTCGTCGTCGCGGCGCTGATCGGCTACATGATTTTCTATGGCCGCATCAAGGGCGTGTTCATCGGCATCGTCACGCTCTCGGTGACGCTCGTGCTCGAAACCTTCATGTCGCAGACGGCCGGTCCGCAATGGGCGATCGGCGAAGCGCGGCTGAACGGCTACAACGGCATGGGCGGCATGCCGCCGCTGACGATTCCCTGGCCCGGCGGGCCGCTTACGCTGGAAAACGCGAGCTTCTACTACCTCGTGCTGATCCTGCTGCTCGTCGTCTATGTCGCGATACGCAGGCTGCTCGACGGCACGTTCGGACTCACGCTTATCGCCATTCGCGAGAATCCGCAGCGCGCGGAGATGCTGGGCGTCGACATCCGCCGCCATCAGCTTCTCGTCTTCGTGCTCGGGTGCACGCTCGGCGGATTGTCGGGCGCGCTGTACACGATCTGGGGTTCCTACATCACGCCATCGACGATGGGCCTCACCTCCGCCGCGATGCCGGTCATCTGGGTCGCGACCTCGGGGCGAAAGAGCATCGGCGGGACCATCGTCGGCACGGCACTGCTCGTGTGGCTCTCGCAGAACCTCGCGGTGTACGGCAGCCAGTACGCGCTCATTCTGCTCGGCGCGATCCTGCTGATCGTCGTGCTGGCAGCGCCGGAAGGTCTGCTGCCGTTCGTCACGCGGCATCTGCGGCGTCTGTATCGCCGCGCGGGCCACGATACGGGCCGCGGCGGTGCATGTCTCAAACGAGAGGAGGGCAAGTCATGACCACGCTGCTGGAAACGCGCGGACTCAAGAAGCACTTCGGCGGCGCCCACGTCATCAACGGCATCGACTTCAGTATCGATGCAGGCGAGATTCGCTGCGTGATCGGGCCCAACGGTGCGGGCAAGAGCACGTTCTTCAAGCTCATCACCGGAGAGCATCGGCCGTCGGAAGGCAGCGTGATGTTTCTCGGCCAGGACATGAGCCATGTGCTGCCGCATGAACGCATCCGCATGGGCATGAGCATCAAGTTTCAGATTCCGGGCGTGTTTCCCGATCTGACCGTGCGCCAGCATCTGCAGTTGTCGCTGCATCGTGCGAAAGACGATCGGCCTGAAAGTCTCGACGAGCTGTTGCAACGCTTCATGCTGGAGAACGAGGAACACGTGCTCGCGCGCAACCTGTCACACGGCAAGAAGCAATGGCTCGAGATCGCGATGGCCGTGTCGCTGCGTCCGAAGCTGCTGTTTCTCGATGAACCCGTGGCGGGCATGTCCGTCGAGGAAACGCACGCGACCGGCGAGCTCATCAAGCGTCTTTCGGCGGCCGGTCTCACGATGATGGTCGTCGAGCACGACATGACCTTCGTCAAGCAGATCGCCTCGCGCGTGACGGTTCTGCACGGCGGAAGCCTGCTTGCCGACGGTCCGCTCGACGACATCCTCGCACGCGACGATGTCGCGGAAGTCTATTTGGGGAAGAAGAAATGAGCGCGTTGCTTCAGGTGTCGGGCGTGGAAGCGGGGTACGGCGGCGGGCGCGTGCTCAACGGCGTGTCGTTCGGTGTCGGACGCGGCGAAGTGCTGGCGCTGATCGGACGCAACGGCGTCGGCAAGACGACGCTGATGCGCGCGTTGATCGGTCTGATCGGCCTCGATGCGGGCAGCATCGAACTCGATGGCGAATCCATCGGCCACGATAAGCCTTATGCCCGCGCGCAGAAAGGCATGGGCTACGTGCCGCAGGGCCGCGAAGTCTTCGGGGCGCTGACGGTCGCCGAGAACCTGCAGGTCGGCGCACAGGCGAATCGCGCGCAGGCGGCGCGAATGAAGGACACAGTGGTCGGGTACTTCCCGATTCTGAAGAAGCGCTATCAGCAGAAAGCGGGAACCATGAGCGGCGGCGAACAGCAACAGCTTGCGATCGCGCGGGCGCTCATCAGCTCGCCGAAGGTGATCCTGCTCGACGAGCCGTCCGAAGGCATCCAGCCATCCATCGTCGATCTGATCGGTGAAACGCTTCAGCAGATCGCGCGCGAAACAGGGATCGGCGTGGTGCTGGTCGAGCAGGACATGGGCATGGTCGAGCGCATCGCGACACGCTGCTGCGTGATGGACAAGGGACGGATCGTCGAGACACTGAGTCCCGCGCAACTCGCGGACGAACAACTGATTCGCCAGTATCTGGCACTGTGACGGAGAGCGAAACATGAAATGGCTTGAGGACTCGATCATGATGAAGCGTGGCGTCGGCGCTGATCGTGAACCGGTGGAACACCACCTGACCGAGGAGATGCAAAAGACCTATCACTACACCATCGGGCCGTACTCGCAGCCGGTGCTGCACGTGAAGCCCGGCGATCGCGTCGTGGTCGAAACACGCGATGCGTTCGAAGGCAAGATCAAGGAGGAGACGGACAAGCCGTCCGAAGTGCTGCAGGTGCCGTTCCTCAATCCGCAGAACGGGCCGATCATGATCGAAGGCGCGGAAAAGGGCGATGTGGTCGCCGTGTACATCGAAAAGATGGCGCCGCGCGGTGACGATCCCCACGGCTTCTGCTGCATGATCCCGAACTTCGGCGGACTGACCGGCACGGACTACACCGCGTTGCTGAACGAGCCGCTTCCGGAAGTGGTGCGCAAGATAAAGATCGACGAAGAGAACGTGTACTGGAGCAAGCGCAACACGCTGCCGTACAAGCCGCATATCGGCACGCTGAGTCTTTCGCCCGAGATCGATTCGATCAACTCGCTCACGCCCGACAATCACGGCGGCAACATGGACGTGCCCGACATGGGGCCCGGCAGCATCACGTATCTGCCGGTGCGCTCGCCGGGCGGACGGCTTTTCATCGGCGATGCCCACGCCTGTCAGGGCGACGGCGAAGTCTGCGGCACGGCGGTCGAATATCAGAGCACGACGACCGTACGCGTCGACCTCATCAAGAAGTGGCAGATCGACTGGCCGCGCCTCGAGAACGAGGATGCGCTGATGAGCATCGGCAGCGCCCGGCCGCTGGAAGACGCGACGCGCATCGCCTATCGCGAACTCGTGCTCTGGATGGCCGCGGAGTACGGTTTCGACAAGTGGGACGCGTACATGATGCTGAGCCAGGTCGGCAAGGTTCGACTCGGCAATTTTGTCGATCCAAAATACACGGTGGGCGCGATGGTCGCCAAGCACTATTTGAAGTAACGGGTCAGGCCGAAGCATCCCAGGCAGTAGCTGCAACGCGCGGAGCGTCCGTTCCGCGCGCATTCCAGAGCGTGTGACGAAATGGCTTTGTCCGATCCCATCCGAGTGGGCCTGCTGTGCTCGACGAGCGGCTCGACCGCGTTGCTCGAGCAGTCTCAATGGCGCGGTGCGCGCCTCGCCGTCGAAGAGATCAATGCGCGCGGCGGCATTGGCGGGCGCGAACTCGTCGCCCTTCACTACGATCCCGCGTCCGACCCGGCTGCGTTCCGCGAACTCGCGGAGCGGCTGATCGTCAAGGACGGCGTCAACACCATCTTCGGCGGCTACACGTTGACCAGCCGCAAGGCGATGTTGCCCGTCGTCGAAAAGCACAACCGGCTTCTGATCTACGCGCAGATGTACGAGGGTTTCGAGTACTCGGACAACATCATCTACAGCGGGGCGTCGCCGAATCAGAACGGCGTGCAACTCGCGGACTTCATGACCGAGACTTTCGGCGCGCGCGTGTACTTCGTCGGTTCGAGTTACGTCTATCCGTACGAATGCAACCGCACCATGCAGGAGCTGCTGCTACAGCATCCGGAAGGCGCGATTCTCGGCGAACGCTATCTGTCGCTCGACGCCACGCGCGAGCAGTTCGAACAGGTCGTCGCGGACATCCGCCGCAAGTCGCCTGACTGGATTTTCAGCACGGTCATCGGTGCGACGGTGCCTTATCTTTACGATGCCTACGCGCACGCGGACTTCGATCCGTCGCGCATGCCGATCGGCAGCCTCAATACATCGGAGACCGAAATTCACGCGATGCAGCCCGGCATCGCGGCAGGGCACTACACGGCGGCGCCTTATTTTCAGAGCGTCGACACGGAAGAGAATCGCCGCGCGGTGGCGCATCACCAGTCGCGCTACGGCTCCGACACCCCGACGGACGTGAACTGGGAAGCCGCGTACTATCAGATGCACATGTTCGCGGAAGCGTGCGCGCGGGCAGGGTCCGACGAGATCGACGTCATCATGCCGCATCTGCTCGGCTCGGAATATGCCGCGCCGCAGGGCAGGGTACGCATCGATCCGGTCAATCATCACATGGCGCTCTTTCCGCGCATCGGCCGCGCCAATGCCGACGGCCAGTTCACCATCCTGCGCGAATCGAAGTTCGCTGTCGGCCCCGATCCATACATGACGCATCAGACGCTCGGGGACTGGGTCACGAAGTTGAGCACGCGAGAGTACTGACGTGAGCGCGCGAATGGACAGAAGCCAGCGAAGCCTGACCGGTTCGATTCTCGAGCGCAATGCGCGCGTCGTCGTGTTTCATCCGGACGACGATGACGGGCTGACGCTTACGAACCATCTCCGGCGCATGGGTTTTCAGGTCGAGCGGTGCTGGCCGCCCACGGACACGCTGCCCGAGAAGACGGATCTGGTGTTTCGCGCGTTGCTCCCGGAAGAGCGCGCGCCGAAAGGCGAGTGGGGCGGGCCGGATGCGCCGCCTGTCATCTGCGTGGTGGCGTATGAGAATCCGACCTTCATCGATCAGGCGATCAAGATGGGATCGGACGGCATCGTCACGACGCCGATCCGTGCCTCCGGCCTGCTGTCCACCGTCGTGATCGCGCTGCATCACGCGAAGCGCGCGCGTCAGTATGCGCAACGGATCGCGAAGCTCGAACAGAAACTGCTCGACAGCCGGCATCTGCAGGAAGCCAAGAACATCTTGATGACCATGCATCGCGTGAGCGAACGCGAGGCTTACGACATGCTGCGCGCGCAGGCGATGGAAAAGCGCGTGACCATCGACGACATCTGCCATTCCGTCATTCAGGCGGGGGAAGTACTGCAGATTGCGCGCGGCATGGCGTCGGAGGACGGGCGCGAGCGGGAATGAGCGCCGTCGTAGCGTCATTTCATCGACAAAGGAGCGACGAAGATGGACCTGCAACTGAAGGGCTTGAAAGCGATCGTGACCGGCGGAACCAAAGGCATCGGTCTCGCGATCGCACGCACGCTTGCTTCCGAGGGCGCTGAAGTCGCTATCTGCGCACGTGATCAGGCGAGCGTCGAAGCGACTGCGAATGCGCTGACCGAACTGAGCGGCGCGCGCGCGTCGGGGGCGGCCGTCGATGTCTCGGATGGCGACGCGCTGAAGGCGTGGGTCGGGCGCGTCGGTTCGGAGTGGGGCGGGCTGGACATCGTCGTGGCCAACGTGAGCGCGCTTGCCATCGGCAACGACATCGAATCGTGGCGCAAGGAGTTCGAAACCGATCTGCTCGGCACCGTCAATCTCGTGGATGCCGCCATGCCCTATCTCACGGCGAGCCAGGCGGCATCGATCGTCGCCATCTCGAGCGTGTCGGGCCGCGAGATCGACTTCGCGGCCGGGCCATATGGCGTCTTCAAGGCCGCGCTCGTGCATTACATGCAGGGGCTCGCGAATCAACTGGCGTCGAAGGGAATTCGCGCGAACACGGTATCGCCGGGCAACGTGTACTTCGAAGGCGGCGTGTGGGACTGGATCGAGCACAACGATCCGGCGCTTTTCGAACGGGCGCTGGCGCTGAACCCGACCGGCCGCATGGCCAGGCCGCAGGAGATCGCCAATGCGGTCGCATTCGTCGCGAGTCCGGCGGCGAGCTTCGTGAGCGGCGCGAACATCGTCGTCGACGGTGCGCTCACGCGCGGCGTTCAGCTCTGAAGAACGAATCAACTCAACGGGGGCATCGAATGGATACACGCAGTGCGATCGACATCGATCTCGGCAATCTCACGGTCGAGGCCGTGCAGGAAGGCTTCCGGAGCGGCAGTTTCACGGCGGAACAACTGGCGCGCGCCTGCTTCGACCGGATCGAGCGCTATAACGGCGCTTACAACGCGCTGATCTTTCTGAATCCGGCGGCAATCGACGATGCCCGCAGGATCGACGAACGGCGCGCTGCCGGCGAAGCGCTGGGGCCGCTCGCGGGCGTGCCTGTCGTCATCAAGGACCCGATGGACATGGTCGGCTTTCCGACCACGGCGGGATGGTCGAAGCTCTACAGCAAGACGGGCGGCATCGATCTGATGCCCGAGCGCGATGCGCCGGTCGTCGCGCGCATGCGGCGCGCGGGCGCGATCCTGCTCGGCAAGACGAACGTTCCGATCCTGAGCCACACGGGCTCTCATGCGAACGATAGCTGGGCCGGCCCCACCATCAATGTCGCGAAGCCCGACCGCGTGCCGGGCGGCAGCAGCGCGGGAACGGCGTCGGCGGTGGCGTCGGGCATGGCGGTGCTCGGGCTCGCCGAAGAGACCGGCGGATCGATACAGAACCCCGCATCGGCGCAAGACCTCGTGGGCATCAAGCCGACTATCGGGCTCGTGCCGAATGCGGGCGTCGTGCCGTTGTCCAGCAATCGCGATGTAGTCGGGCCGATCGCCCGCAACGTGCGGGATGCCGCACTCTGTCTCGACGTGCTCGCCGGCTACACGGGCGAAGATCCGAAAACGCTCGCGAGCATCGGCCGGCAACCGGATGGCGGCTATGCGGCCGCGCTGGACCGCAACGCGCTGCGGGGCAAACGCATCGGTCTGTACGGTCCCGGATGGCGCACGCAGCCGCTTTCCGACGAAGCCGCGAGGCTGTATGAGCGCGTGAAGGGTGAGTTGGTATCGCTCGGCGCGACGCTGATCGACGATCCGTTCCAGGGCTCGGGCTTCGCCGAATTGCGCAAGCCGACTGCGCCGCTTCACAATTTCGATGCGCGCGGTCTCGAGTCCATTCCCTACGACTTGCAGAAATACCTGGAGCGGCTCGGCAAGAGCGCCGCTATCAAGAGCTTCGCGGAATTCGCGGAGGCCACGCGGGACGAAGACCCGTTCGCACCGGACGGCGTGCTGAAATACATGCACAGCCTCGCGGATTTCAAGGCCGCACTCGCCAATCCGTCGCTGCCGCCCGAGATGCCCGAATTCGTCGAACTGAAGGCGCGCTATTTGCGCATCTTCGACAAAGTGTTCGACGAGCAAAGACTCGACGCCCTCGTCTTCCCACAAATGCGATGCGAGCTTCCGCCGCTGCACGGGACCGACATCATTCAGGAGACGACGGTGGGGGAGATCAACATCGCGGGTCTGCCGGGCATCGCCGTGCCGGCGGGGTATTACGAGTCGGGTGCGCCGTTCGGGCTTATCTTCGTAGGTCGCCAGTGGGATGAAGCGGCGCTGCTAGGGCTCGCCTTCGCGTATGAACAGGGCGCGGGCAGGCGAAAGGCGCCGGTGCTCGGATGATGCTCCTTGCGTTAGGAATCCGGCGCTCCTGAATTCGTCGAAGCGAGACGGCTCCGGGACAGCCTGCGCGGAAAACGGGCGACAGCGACGGCGCGCGCCGCTGTCGCTGAGCAGCCTAGGCGCGTTCCAGCACCGCCATCTCGCGCACCACGACGAGCAGCATCGAAAGACTCGCGACGCCGCTTGCACGCAGTTCCGCGAGCAGGCGCGTATAGCGATCCAGCGCATCCTGCCGCCGGGCGCGCCAGGTTTCGACGATCACGTCGGCCGCATCGATGCCCCGCGATTCTTCCAGCGCGCTCACCGTCAACGCGCGCTTGAGACGCGCGAATTCTTCGAGCGCCGCCGCACGCGCCAGCAGATCCCAGTGCGTCGAGATCGGCAGCGCCATTGCGCGTTCGGCTATGCCCCGATAGTCGAGCAGCGTGCCGATGCCGAAGTACACGCTCGCGACAAGTTCGAGACTGCGCTCGGAGCACGCCGCGACTTCCGCACTGTCGAGCACCGCCGTTGCAATCTCGCCGCTTGCAACGCGCGCCGCGATGCTGCTTTCGACGCCCGCATCCTCCAGTTCACGCCGAAGCCCGTACCAGGCGTCCAGTTGCGCGGCAGGCAGCAGCGCCGGCAGTTGCGGCATGAGCCGCTGCGCCGCCTCGCGGCAACGCGCGAGCAGGCCCCTCACTTCGTCCGCACTGGCGCCGTTGCGCTTGACTTGCCGCAGAAACCACAGCGACGTTTGATCGAGCAGGCGCACGACATCGACGAACATGCGGGCCTGCACTTCGTCCGCGACGATATTGTCCAGCGCGTCGATAGAGCGCCACAGGTCGTCGAGATCGAAGACATCGCGCGACAGCAGCGCGGCGCGCACGATATCGCTCGGGCGCGCATCGGTTTCCTCCATCAGCCGATGCACGAACGTGCAGCCCACGCGATTCACCAGCGCATTGGTCAAATGCGTCGCGAGAATCTCGCGCCTGAGCGGATGCCGCTGCATCGCTTCGCCGTAGCGCTGCTGCAGGGGCTTCGGGAAGTAATCGGGCAGCATGCCGGCGACGAGCGCATCTTCCGGCACATCGGATTCCAGCAGTTCGTCGTAGAGCCACATCTTTCCGTAGGCGAGCAGCACCGCGCGTTCCGGCGATGTCAGCCCGGACTTCGCCGCCGCGCGCTCAGCGATGTCATCGTCGTTCGGCAAGAACTCGATGCGCCGCTTGAGCCGCCCCGCGCGTTCCAGATAGCGCATCATGCGCGCTTCCGCATCGAGCGTTTCGGCGACATGGCGCTTCGCAATGGAAAGCGCCTGCGTCTGCGCGTAGTTGTCCTTCAGCACCAACAGTCCGACTTCATCGGTCATCTCGGCGAGCAATGCATTGCGTTGCTTCCCGGTCATCTCGCCGTCCGCGACCACGAGGCCGAGCAGAATCTTGATGTTGACCTCGTGATCCGAACAGTCGACGCCCGCCGAGTTATCGATCGCATCCGTGTTGATGCGCCCGCCGTGCTGCGCGAACTCGATGCGCCCCAGTTGAGTCAGGCCGAGATTGCCGCCTTCCGCGACGACCTTCACGCGCAGTTCCGCGCCGTTGACGCGCACGCCGTCGTTCGTACGATCGCCGACCTGCTGATGCGTCTCCGCGCTCGACTTCACATACGTGCCGACGCCGCCGTTGTAGAGCAGGTCCGCTTGCGCGAGCAGGATCGCGCGAATCAACTCGTTCGGCGTCAGCACGGATGCGGCGATGCCCAGCGCCGTCTGCACCTGGGGCGACACCGGAATGGATTTCGCGGTGCGCGGATACACGCCGCCGCCGGCCGAAACCAGCGAGGCGTCGTAGTCGGCCCAACTGGAGCGCGGCAGCGCGAACAGGCGCGCGCGTTCCTCATAGCTCGTTGCCGCATCGGGCGTCGGATCGAGGAATACATGCCGATGATCGAACGCCGCGATCAATCGGATATGGCGCGACAGCAGCATGCCATTGCCGAACACGTCGCCGGACATGTCCCCGATGCCAACCACGGTGAAGTCGGTGGTCTGCGTATCGAAGTTCATCTCGCGGAAATGGCGCTTCACCGATTCCCACGCCCCGCGCGCTGTGATGCCCATTCTCTTGTGGTCGTAGCCCACCGACCCGCCGGACGCGAAGGCATCGTCGAGCCAGAAGCCGTATTCGTGCGCGATGGCGTTCGCATAGTCGGAGAACGTGGCCGTGCCTTTGTCCGCGGCGACCACGAGATACGGATCGTCGGCATCGTGGCGCACCACGTCGGGCGGCGGCACGATGCCATCGGGCGTGCGATTGTCCGTCACGTCGAGCAGGCCGCGCAGGAACATCTGATAGCACGCGACGCCTTCGGCGAGAAACGCCTCGCGGTCCGTGAGGGGCGGCGGGTTCTTCACGACGAAGCCGCCTTTCGATCCCACCGGCACGATCACCGTGTTCTTCACCATCTGCGCTTTCATGAGGCCGAGCACTTCGGTGCGGAAATCCTCGCGACGGTCCGACCAGCGCAGTCCGCCGCGCGCCACGCGTCCGCCGCGCAAATGCACGCCTTCCACGCGAGGCGCGTAGACCCAGATTTCGAACATCGGCCTGGGTTCGGGCAGGCCCGGCACTTTCGACGGATCGAGCTTGAACGACACGTAAGGACGCGGCTCGCCGTTCGCATCGCAATGAAAGTGATTCGTACGCACGGTCGCCGTGATGACGCCGAGGAACTGGCGCAGGATGCGGTCCTCGTCGAGATTCGGCACCTGGTCGAGCGCCGCCTCGATATCCGCGAGCACGGACTCGGCGGCCTTCTCACGATCCTCGGCAGTCCCGCCGCGCGAAGGATCGAAGCGAACCATGAACAGTTGCAGCAGTTTTCTCGCGATCAGCGGATTACCGATCAGCGCGCGTTCGATATACGCGTCGCTGAACGTCGAGCCGACCTGACGCAGATACTTCGCATAGGCGCGCAGGATGGTCACGTCGCGCGAGCCGAATTCGGCGCGCAGCACGAGCCGGTTGAAGTCGTCGTTCTCGATCTCGCCCGACCACGCGCTGGCGAAGGCGTTTTCGAAGAGCGGCTTCACGCGGTCGATATCGAACTCGACCTCGTCCTGCAATTCGAGCCCGAAGTCGTGAATCCAGGCGTTCGGCGCGCCGGTCGGCTCGATCAGATACGGACGCTCCTCATCGACGCGCACGCCCAGATGTTCCAGCATCGGCAGGCTGTGCGACAGCGCGATCGGATCGCCCGCGCGATACACCTTGAAGCGGAACGCGCGCCGCCCGGCTTCGATCGGGCGATACAGACTCATCGACAAGCCGCCCGGCTGCGTATGCGCGGCCTCGATCAATTCGATGTCGCGCACCGCCGTGCGCGCCGGATAATCCTCGCGATAACCGGCCGGGAAGGAATCCGCGTAGCGTTGCAGCAGCCGGTTGCCTGCTTCCTCGCCGTGACTGTCGATCAGCGCATCGGCGAGATCGTCCTGCCAGCGGCGCGCCACCTGCACGACGCGCGTTTCGAGTTCGCGCGTATCGACTTCCGGCATCGTGCCGCGATCCGCGCGCACGACGATATGAATGCGCGCCAGCGGCGACTCGGAGAGCAGCGGCGTGAACTCGATGCTCTTGCCGTTGAACGCCTCCAGCAGCACTTTGCTGATGCGCCGGCGCAGGTCCGTGTTGAACTTGTCGCGCGGCACGAACACGAGACAGGACACGAAGCGGTCGAAGCGGTCGCGCCTAACGAACAGGCGCGTGCGCTGATGCTCCTGCAGACGCAGCACGCCGAGCGCGATCTCGAAGAGCACGTCTTCGTCCGCCTGAAAGAGTTCGTCGCGCGGATATTGCTCCAGCACCGTGATGAGCGACTTCGCCAGGTGGCCTTTTTCTAGGAAGCCCGCGCGCCGCACGATGTTCGCGCACTTGCGCCGCACGATCGGGATTTCGGAGGTCGGCACGAGATACGCGGTCGACGTGTATAGCCCGAGGAAACGCCGCTCGCCTGTCACCTTCCCGTCCGGCGACGTGCGCTTCACGCCGACATAGTCGAGATAGCCCGGCCGATGCACCGTTGCACGGGAGTTGGCCTTGGTCAGGAAAAGCGGTGCCGCGCTTTCGATGATCGACGCCGCACCCGGAGGCAGCGGCGTCAGGTCGCCGGGCGTCGTCTCACGCAGATTCTCGCGCAGGATGCCCGTTCCCGAACCGGGGACGCCCCGCAGCGCGAAGCCGCCGTCGTGTTCGACGAGATCGTAATCACGGCTGCCCAGAAAGGTGAAATGGTCCGCGACCATCCATTCGAGGAACGCGCGAGATTCGACGCCGTCGGGGGTGGTGTCGCGCGTCTTGAGTTCGCCGATCGCGGCGCGGGCGGCGTCGATCACCTTCGGCCAGTCCTCGACCGCCGCGCGTACATCGCCCAGCACGCGCGCGATGTTGTCGCGCACTTCGTCGAGGCGTTCCGCGTCGCTGCAACGATCGACTTCGAAATGGATGAACGATTCGAGTTCGGAGTTGCCATCGCCCGCTTCGGCGTGGGCTTGCCCGATCCGCTCGATCTCGCCCGCATGCGTGCCCTTGCTCGAACGCCACACGCGGAATACCGGATGAATCGCTGAATGAAGCGCGAGGCCCAGGCGATTCAGTTCCATCGTCACGGAATCGACGAGAAACGGCATGTCGTCGTTGACGATTTCCACCACCGTGTGATCCGAATGCCAGCCGTGCTGCTCGAGATTCGGGTTATAGACGCGCAGCACTTCACGCCCGCGCACGAACTTCTGCGCCGTCTGCCAGTGCGCCATGGCCGCGCCGTAGAGATCGGCGACATCACGGCTCGCTATGTCCTCGACATCGACCTGTTCGTAGTAATAGCGCAGCAGCGGCTCGATGACGTGGAAGGCCGGCTCGGGCAATCGCCCTCGTGCGAAATCCAGAAGATCATTGATGAGGGGTTCGACGCGCGCTTCGTTCCTGACAAGCATGATGTCCTCCCGAGGCTTGGCGCTTCAATGGGCTGCTTCCTTCGAGTGCATGCCGATTATGCGCCGCGCGGCGCGTTTGGCCTTGTTCCGGCCATGTGCGCTTGCACAACGCGAGGCCGAGTCACGGGAGCGCGGCTTATGGGAGTCGTTGCAGGCGAGGGAGTTGACTCGCTCCAAGTTATACGACAGTGGGGCGCATCTGCTTGGGGTCGTTCTAATGTGCTCAACTGTCCTGGCACGGGCGCGAGTTGCCAAACCTCTGATTTAAGGACCTGCTTCGTAACTGTAAGGAAAATTAAAAGTACTGCATAGACGAAAACTGGATCGGTAATATCACACGTCGTTTCGATCCTTGTCAGAACATAGTGAAAAAGAGGAGCGAACCGTTCACCGTATCGCGGCATCCAGGTGCCGATGCAAAACAGAATCTGAGAGAGATACCAATGATCATCTATCACGGCGGAGCGGCGTTCGAGCCGAACGTCACGCGTAACGGAAATGCTTTCGTAGCCACAGCGTCGATTCTCGAAGAAGACGGCCATTCGACTTCGCTCGGGAAATGGGGCTTTTTCGCGAACGAAGACTGCGCGATGCACTTCGCGATTCGATCGGCGACTGCCTTCATCGAAGGCGATGAATTGCCGGTGCCGCCCATCAGGCTGTCGGCTTAAAACGGCGCATTAATCAGTCGCGCTCGTCAGGCGCTGATGCTGTGATGCACGTACGGTAGCTCGCATGGCGTCATCTTGCGCCGGCTTGTGCCACGATAAGCGGTCGGACACTGCTACTCGCTCCTCACTGCGCGTCGCTAGCTCCTGTTTGAGTCTAAAACGCCGGACGGCACGCTTGCGGTCGTGGACGCAGCGCCGCGCTGCGCCGCGTCCACCTCATGCCGTGCGGCTCGTTCTCAGCTTGCAGTGACCTCGATGCGCCGCGGTTTGGCTTCCTCGCGACGAGGCAGGGTCAAACGAAGCACGCCGTCTTTTAACGACGCATCGATCCTCGACAGATCGAAGTCGTCGCTCACCGTGAAGCTCCGCGAGAAGCGCGGCGCCCGCACATCGGCATGAATCAGCCGCAGGTTGGGCGGCACGGGCACGACGGACTCGGCGTCGATCGTCAGGCGTCCGTCCTGAACTTTCACGTCCAGCCGGTCTTTCGAAACCCCGGGCAAGTCAGCCCAAAGGGTGACCGAGTGCGCGTCTTCGATGATGTCCACAGCCGGCATCCGGGGATCGCGCCGGCGCTGATCATTCGACTCTTGCGGAGCCACTGCGCTTTGCCCGCGCTCTGTAACTCGTGTCGTATCGCTCATGACATCACCTCATTCGCTCATGACTGGACGGTGATCGCGCGCGGCTTGGAAACCTCGCGCTTGCTCACGGAAATCAGCAAACAACCGTCGACGTACCGGGCCTGCACCTTGTCGGGATCGGCCTGCTGCGGCAGTTCGATGGCCCGTCGGAAGGAGCCGCTAAAGCGCTCGTGAGCGTATTCGCGCGTGCCTTCGGGCAACGCGCCATCGCGCGTCACGCGCTGGCCGGCGATGATGAGCAGACCCTTGTCGACTGACACGTCGAGCTTCGCCGGATCGAGACCGGGCGCAAACGCGACGATCTCGATCGTGTCGTCGGTCGAACCGATGTTGATTTGCGGGAATGCGTCGAAGCGGCCTGAACGCAGGCTGCTCGGAAGGCCGTCGAACAGACTCGACATCTGCCTTTGCAATCTCTCCAGCTCGGTAAAGAGATTGGCCCCAGTGAAAGCGTCATTCATCTTTGCTCTCCTCTGGCGGCAAGAGGGAAGCTGTTTTTTGCGCTCCAGCTTAGCTGCCCCGATGCCGCGGACAAAGTAAGTTGAAACACGCAGCGCGCACTCGTCGCGTCTGCCTTTCTACCGCCTAATATAAAAAAACTTTCTAAAAATTCAAGGGGCCGTCTAGCCATTCGACCGGCCATTTATCCACTTGAAAATCGCTTGCCCGACCATACAGTCCCCCGCGACTTTGCTCTCAGGAGACAACTCGTGGAATTCGATACGGACTGGATTACCCTCGGAAAGCATCGCATCAAGCTGCGCTCGACGAAGGGCTTCCCTAGCGAAATCATGCACCGGGTCGCTGAAGTCACGCGTCTCGCGGTCGATCACAACATGAGCGCGCGGGCGCGCATCGTCGAGATCGTGTTTCGGCAGGAGAAGGCCTACGACGTCACGATTGGAACCACCATGGCCGATGATCGCGTGTGCGCGCCGCAGCTCGAAGCGGCGATCGCGACCGTGATGGGCCTCTTGCCGGATCAGGTGAACCTCTTCGTCGAGGCGGTCACGCAAGAGGAGGTGGACCTTCACTTCGGCGTCTACGAGCGAATGCTCGCGGAAAAGCTCGGTACCGTGCCGCCGCTGCAGTGACGGGCGGCTGGGCGAGGCGAGGGATGAAACCGGTCGCTCCTCGCGCGGCGATGAACGCGATCTTTGCCTGCCGGGTCAGGCCATCGTCGTATCGGCTCGTCTTGAAGCGTTAGCCTGGACACCGGCTGTACAACAGCCGCAGCGTGGCGGCCCGGACGCCGTTTGTCACGTGCGCGCGCCGTCGTCCATCGTTCGCGCACGCTCCCAATTTGCCCCGGAGAAAGTAAGGCTGTCGTATTTATGCGTCGGTCGCTAATACCGATTCAGTAATCCTTGCTTCTTTTTGCGTCAGAAGTCGCGCCGTCGTTACGTATTGCTTTCCTGCCGACATCGGCTATAGGCGAGTAAAAGAGGGCGCAAAAACCCGGTATTACCGTCTATCTTCTTTGGAAAATGCGCCGTAAAAGAAAGAAGACTCTTCTCTCGTCAACGATTGCGCACGCTCGTTCAGACCATAGCAAACGTTGCGCGCTGTAACTAAATGTTGCAAAACGCTGTGCTTAGTCAGACAATTCATTCGCGCCTTGACTGACAGCGCGATGAGCAAGTCGAACTTACTTACTGGTCTGCCGCCATGAACGCCACCTCCGATCTGAGTGCTATCCGCGAATTGAACATGTCGTACTTGATGCTCGCACAGCGCGTTCTCGCGTCGGACCGGGAGGCGGCGCAGTCGCATCTCGGCCTCTCGGCGGAAATGGCGGACGCACTGTTGAAGCTGTCGCCTGGTCAGGCCGAGAAGCTGGCGTCGTCGTCGCAAGTGCTCTGCTTCTTTCGCATGAGCACCGATGCGATGCTGGCTGGCCTCGCCGGTCGCAGCAACGAGGCGCGCGCAACGGCTCCTTCTAACGACGTCCTGCTGGCGGCCTGACCATGACTACGATCACCGCGTCCAAAAGTCTCGCCGACGAAGCCGCCCAGGTCATGCGCGCGATTACGCTCATCAAGCTGGGCGCTCGCATGCAAGTGCTGGAGTCCGAGTTCCCGAAGCTTTCGCGCGAGCGACTGATTCGCCTGTACCGGGAAGTGAAGGGCGCATCGCCGCCCAAGGGCATGCTGCCGTTTTCGGAGGACTGGTATCTGACCTGGGCGCCGAACATTCATACGTCGATGTTCGCCAACGTCTACGCGTTCCTCGAGGAAAACAGCGAAGGACTGGATCGGGTCGATCTGCTGACGCGTGCCTATGCGCTGTATGCCGAGCACTTCGAGATGAACGGGGAGCCGTTGCAGATGGACCTGACTCGCGCCTGGACGTTTATCCGCTTCAAGGACGCTGGCCTGCTGCGTCTTGCAGGCTGCACGCGCTGTCGCGGCAAGTTCGTCGCTCACGCGCACGAGCCGTCGCACTCGATGGTGTGCGGCATCTGCCAGCCACCGTCGCGCGCCGGCAAGACGAAGGCGGCAGCGAAAGCCGCGCTCGAGCGTAGCGCGGCAATGCAGGCACAGGCGGCCTGAGGGGTTATTTGCGGCGTGCGGCGCGCCAGACGGCTGATCTGGCGTTCGCACAGTCTAAGTCGCTCAGCCGCGCGCACCATCGTCAGCCGATGCTCGCAGACCGCCTCGATCACTTTAATGCGTTCGAGTTCGTGCATGCTTGCCGTGATCAGTCCACGCTGTCCAAGATTGAGCCCTCGATGACGCATCGAGCCAGCATGCGCCCGAGGGCGGAAATCGGACATTTCTAATGAGCCCAAATCGGACATTACTAAAAAGGCGTGACAAGTAAAACCGACGCTAAATTGCGTTATGTCAACTTGGCTTTCGAAAGCAGCAGACGCCGTCCCACGCTTCGATACATGGGACGCTCAAAGCCGAAAAAACGCGCTACATCCGGCTCCGGCCTTCAGCCCACCGGTGATCAAACCCCTGCCCGAAGCGCCGATCAGCGGTGACGATATGCTCGTCGTCGTGTAAGCCCTTGCAGCGCGCGCCATCTACGATGTTCCAACTCTGCGGCAAACGAAGCACCAAATCCGATACGTCTTTACTGCGTGCTCCTCGCGTCCTTTTTCACACCCGCCATCAGCGCGAAGCCGCTCAGCACGAGCAGTGCGGCAAGCAGATGCACCGCCAGATCCATGCTCCCTGTGCTCGTGCGAATTTGCCCAATCACCCAGGGACTGACGATGCCGCTCGTGATGCCGATGCTGCTGATCAGTGCGATGCCTGCCGCGGCTTCATTGCCTGACAGGTGGCTCGGCGGTACCGCCCAGAAGATCGGCAACGCGGCGAAGATCAGCACCGCCGCCGTGGAAAGGATCGCCAGCATCGCCGGAAGACTGCTCAGGTGCAGCGTCAGCGCTGCCAGCGCAATGCCGCCGCCGATGGTGCAGAAGGCGAAGTGCTTGCGGCGCTCGCGTAGCCGATCCGAGCGCCGCGCGATGAGAATGAGGCCGACCGCGCCGATCGCATTCGGGATGACCGTATATAGACTGACCTGCACCACGTCCGTGATGCCGAAATCGCGGATCATCAGCGGCATCCAGAAGTTGAGCGTCAGTGACGCACACGTCAGCGCGAAATAGATAAACGCGAAGAGATAAACCCGCGGATTCAGCAGCGCAGCCGCGAAGCTGCGCGTGTCGTGTCGATGTGAGCTTGCCTTCGCCCCGCCCTGCTCCTGCGCACACAGTGTCATGATGCGCGTGCGTTCCTCATTGGTGAGCCAGGGCGCGTCCTTCGGTCTGTCGACCAGGTAAAACAACGCGACGAACGCGAGCAGAACGGCCGGCGCGCCCTCGATGGCGAACATCCATTGCCAGCCGAAGAGGCCCATCACACCGCTCATATCGCGCATGATCCAGCCGGATATCAACCCGCCGAGGACGCCGGCGACCGCCACGCCGGCGAAAAACACCGACATCACCCCGGCGCGGCGGCTGGCGGGAAACCAGTACGTGAGGTACAGCACGATGCCCGGGAAGAAGCCCGCCTCGAAGACGCCGAGCAGGAAACGCAGTACGTAGAAGTGCGCAGGCTTCGACACGAACATCATGCCGACCGAGGCGATCCCCCACAGCAACATGATTCGCGTGAAAGTATTTCGTGCTCCGAATTTCGCCAGCAGCATATTGCTTGGCACTTCGCACAGCACATAGCCGACGTAAAAGACCGCAGCGCCAAGCCCGTACATCGCATCGCTGAAACCCAGGTCGTGCTTCATCTGCAATTGCGCGAAGCCGATATTGATGCGGTCGAGAAACGATACGACGTAACAAAGGAAGAGGAAGGGAATGATGCGCCAGGCGACCTTGGCGAATAACTGATGATCGTCCACCGCCGCCTCGAAGGCGCTCGAGGATTCGATGTTGAGGGATTTGTGCATAGTCTCTCTCCACGACGGCCGATGTGCGTTCAGCGCATCGTTTCTTCCGGGGCGTCTCGTGCGCCCTTGTCGAGTGGCATGAAAAAAGGCCCCAGACACGGGACCTTCGGCGCCGGGCTATTGAATCAGTCCTGAAGCGCGGCCCACATTTCCTTGTCGCGCTGCGCCGTCCAGATGCGCGGATGCTTGATGCCGCTTGCCTCGTCATAGGCACGCGAAACGTCGAACGGCAAGCAGTGTTCGTAGATGAACACATGGCCGAACTTCGGGTCCATCGACTTGCGCGTGAGCGCCATCGAACCCTTCAGATCGAGGTTTTTTGCGACTGCGTCGCGGCCCGCTTGCAGCAGCGTCGTGACAAAGTCCTTCGTGTAGTCGAGACCCTTGTTGACTTCGGCGGGCGACAGCAGCGCCGGTCCACGGCCGGGAACAAGCTTCTCAGCGTTCAATGCGCGCAGTGCTTCGAGCGTTGCAGGCCATTCTTCAAGTTGGGCATCGCCGCAATAACAGGCAGCGTCGTATTCCACGAGATCGCCCGAGAACAGCACTTTCTGCGACGGCAGCCAGACAACCGTATCGCCTTTAGTGTGCCCCGCGCCCAGATGCGCGATCTTCACTTCGAGCTTGCCGAGCCACAGCGTGATTTCCTTCTCGAACACGAGCGTCGGCCACGTGAGACCCGGCACCGTCTCGACGCCCGCGAAGAGACGCGGAAAGCGCTCGATCTCCGACTTCATGTCCTGCTCGCCACGCTCGACGATCATTTCATACGTGCCGCGGCTCGCAATGACCTGCTGCGCGCCTTCCTCGAAATACGCCGATGCGCCCAGCACGCGCACTGCATGATAGTGCGAGAGCACGACGTACTTGATCGGCTTGTCGGTGACGCTGCGGATCTTCGCGATCAGGTCTTGCGCCATCGCGGGCGTCGCGGTTGTATCGACGATCAGCACGCCGTCATCGCCGATGATGACGCCCGAGTTCGGATCGCCTTCCGCCGTGTACGCGTAGGCGTTTTCGGAAAGCTGCGTGAACGTGATCTTCTTCTCTTCCAGGTCGGCCTGCGAAGCAAATGCTTTTGCCATGTCTGTCTCCGTGGATCGGCAGGGGATGACCAATAGTCGCGCCACGTGTCAAGTTTGTCAATGGCAAACAGACTTGCTATATTTAAACCAAGGGAAAACCCCGCGCTTGGGCGGCAATGCGCCAATGCGCTAGCATCGAACACTCGGACGTGACACACAAAGCGAGTCGGACAATTGAAAGAAGCGGCAGAGAAGTCACAGCGCGGCATTCAGAGCGTGGAAGTCGCCGGTCGCATCCTGCAAGCACTGGCGAAGCGGCGCACCGCGGCTCCACTGAGCGAACTCGCCAGCGCGGCGGCGCTTTCTACGGCGCAAGCGCACACCTACCTGGTCAGCCTGACCAGGCTGGGCCTCGTCAAACGAGATGCGTTGACCGGATATTACGAACCGGGGCCCCTCTCCCTGCGTCTCGGGCTTATTTTTGTCGAGCAACAACAGGCCTACCGTGTTGCCGCGCCGTACGCGGCGAGTCTTGCCGAGAAGCTCGGATTCAGCGTTGCAGTATGCGTTGCCGGTGCACAGGGGCCGATGATCGTGCGGTACGAGCGAGGCGCCTACCCGCTGCATGTCAACCTGCACATCGGGACGGTCATGTCGCTCAGCACAACATCGACCGGCCGGGTTTTCAGTGCTTTTCTAAGGCCGGACCGGTTCGCTGCAATGATGGAAAGTCAGGGAATCGCGCGGCTCAACCTCGGCTTCGACGATGCGGAATCGAGCGACAGCGCAAAGACCGAGAGTCTCGACAAAGTACGCAAGCGCGGCATGGCCCGCAGCGTCGATTCGCCGAGTCCGGGCATCAGCAGTCTGAGCGTCCCGGTGTTCGACGCCGATGGAAGCATGCAGCTCGCGCTGACCGTGATCGGTCCGTCCGGGGCGATGGACGTCGCCTGGAACGGGCAGATAGCCACTGAGCTTCAAGACGCATCCCGACGCATCACCGACTACTTGACCGAAAGCGCATCGATCCATGCGGACTGAATTCACAACCGGCACGAATGACGTCGCTAGCGCGGACATCAAAGCGCAACGCGGTATCAACGCACTCGACAGCACCGGCGAACTCTTGATGGCAATTGCGACGGCCAGCCAGCCCTTGAATTTGCGCGATCTGGCGGCCGCGGCCGGCATGCCGCCGGCCAAAGCCTTTCCGCATCTGGTGAGCTTGCAGAAGATCGGCCTCGTTTCGCGCAACGATGACGGCTCCTTCACGGCGGGGCCGCTCGGCTTCGAACTCGGACTGATCGCGCTGCAACGCATGTCTCCCACGCGTGATGCGGAACCGGAGATTGCGTCGCTCGCGGTGACGACGCAGATGACCGTCGCCGCCGCCACGCTTGGGCCTCTCGGACCGACGATCATCCGCCTGGAGGAATCCGTGCGGCCACAACACATCAGCCTGCGAGTCGGCACGGTCATGTCGCTGCTACATACGGCGATCGGACGTGTCTTCGCCGCCCATCTGCCGGAGGACGTGCTGGGGCGTTTGCTCGTGCAAGAGCCTATAAGACTGGCGGGCGTCGAGACGAAGCCCGCGCTGTCGCGGGCCTGTCGCGAGCGACTCAAGCGTATTCGCATCGAAGGGATCGATGAAGCATTCGATGCCCCCGTGCCCGGCATCGGCACCTTCGCCGCGCCGGTGCTGGATCACACGGGAAGCGTTCCGCTCGTCATTGCGGTCATCGGATCGTCGGCCAGTTTCGACCGCGACCCGCATGGACCTGTCGGCCACGCGCTCCTTGCGGCCGCCCAGCGCCTGTCATGGCGTTTCGGCTCGCTCGGCAAGGCAGTGGCGGGAACCTGACTCAAGCATCGGCGTCCGGCAGCGTGGCGGGGTCGGCCGCGAAGAACGCCGGGTGCGTCGCGCGAAGCCGACAGGTCTCGCCGTGACGGTTTCGGATAGGGTCACTCCGTTTTAGCGTGTTCACGCGGGCACCGGCACGCTCGCGCCTAAGCCCGCGCGTGCTTTCTCCAACGCCTCCTCGAGCACGTCCATGTCGCCGATGTGATTGGCGAGCAGCAAGATCAGCTTTGCGTTGACGAGTTGGCTGTCGGTTTCACTCAGCCCGTTATGCGTTTCGATCAGACGCTCGTAAAACCCGTCCATGTCCTTGATGTTCGGTTCGATGTTCAGGTGGCTCATGGTTCTCATCCGTTACAGGTGGCGCGGTCAACTGCCGCGGAGATGGATCGGGTGTCCATCTGGCGCCAGCGGGCACAGACGTGCTGATCAGGACGCAGCAGATAAAACGTTCCCGGGCGCGCGTCGAAGCGATGCATGACGATGCCTTCGACATCTTCGATCACCACCGCACCGGGCACCGCACATGCACTGGCCCCACGGGGAACGACGATCAGCGGTCGTACTGGAATCGGCAGGTGCGCCAGCTTCGAAAGTTGTGCGGCGGTCTTTTTCAGATCGTCATCGAGCCCGCAGAAATACAGTCCGACGAACTGGCCGTCGGCGATCTGGTTGAGGAACCATGCGTCCTTTCCATCCACGCGCACCGGCGCATCGGCACTTACTGCGCCAGGAACCATCGTGCAAGAGAATGCGTCGTTGGCTTCGTCCGGCGTGTTCAGCGGCGACCCTGACAGTACGGACGGAACCGACAATCTGCCGCTATTGACGATGCGCCGCGCGAAGGGATAGTCCTTCGCGAGCTTGAGCGTCGCGTCGCGAAACAGGCGCGAAACCGCGCTTTTCGGCGTGATGAAGTCAGTGGCGCGTGTCGAGTTCAGGATGTTTTCATCTGCCGCGTACTCACGTTCCGATGCATAGGTGTCGAGCAGAGCGGGCGGCGCATCGCCATTGACGACCAGCCTGAGCTTCCACGCGAGATTGTCGGCATCCTGCACGCCGCTGTTGGCGCCACGCGCACCGAACGGCGACACGCCGTGGGCGGAATCACCGGCGAACAACACGCGCCCATGACGGAACGAGTCCATGCGCAGGCAGGAGAACGTGTACACGCTGACCCATTCGAGATCGAATTCGACGTCCTCGCCAAGCAGCGCCTTTACACGCGGTATCACGCGCTCAGGAGCCTTTTCCGCAACCGGATCGGCATCCCAGCCGAGCTGGAAGTCGATACGCCAGACGTCGTCCGGCTGGCGATGCAGCAGCACCGACTGGTTGCGGTGGAACGGTGGATCGAACCGGAACCAGCGCTCCGTAGGGAATGAGGCCTTCATTTTCACGTCGGCGATCAGAAAGCGATCCTTGAACGTGCGGCCTTTGCTGTTCAAGCCGAGCATGTTGCGCATCGGGCTGCGCGCACCGTCAGCGGCGATCACGTACTGCGCGCGCAGAGCATAAATGCCATCCGGCGTCTCGATCTGTAATTCGACATGATCGTCGCGCTGCTCGAGACCGACGACGTTACTCTTCCAGCGCACCTGCAGGTTATGGAGCTGAAGCGCCCGCTCGGCGAGATAGCCCTCGACGTAATACTGCTGAAGATTGATGAACGCAGGCCGTGCATGGCCGGCTTCAGGTAACAGATTGAACGTGTAGATCAATTCGTCCTGCAGAAAGACTTTGCCGACGTTCCAGCTCACGCCCTTTTCGACCATTCGATCGCCGCAGCCGAGGCGATCGAAGATTTCGAGCGTGCGCTTGGCGAAGCAGATGGCACGCGATCCGCTCGACAGCGTGTCGTCGTTATCGACGAGTACGGTCTTTACGCCTTGCTGCGCGAGATCGATCGCAGCAGTAAGTCCGACCGGCCCCGCTCCGACCACAACGACAGGGTGAATCACGGCACTGGGGGCGTCGTGGTCCGGGGCTCGAACGTAATCGAACCGCAGCGTTTGGTAGTCGGTCGGCATCGGCGTCTCCAGGCTTCTTTTGTTTATAGCAAGTTATCTTGCTATCTACGAATTGAGCTCATTCTAGTTTCATTAGCGCCACGGAGAATGTGTGTTTACCCTAACGGGGTCCGCTGACCTCGGGTAGAGGCAATCGCGCGGCAACGTGCGAAACAGCGGTCCGACTGGCAAAGGCCCAATCAATGAATGTCTTTTAGTTGGATAGCGATTCAGTTGTTGCCGGTCTTCGAAATGCGGAATGGTCACGGAAAATCGACGTCTGGCGCATTGGAGGGTCGCGACACATTCGCCCCGATCTTTGTCGGGGTCTAGCCGTGTCGTGCGTGAGTAAATAAGCGCAAGTACTTACTCGTTCCGGCCACTAGCCGATTTTCTTCGGGGCAACCGATAAAGCGCCTTTCCTTGGCTGCCGCCGAAAGCCTGCGCGCCCGATTGCACCGTGCGCAGCCCGCTTAGGATGAAGCTCGTGGCACGCGTCCACCCGGAAGTCGCATCCGACGGGCGATCGACTGCATGTGCGAAGTCAAGACCACTAAGCCGAAACAGCCGCTCCGCCTAACGCCCCTCTTTCGCGAAACACCGAAAAGGCCGGTTTAAGCCTGTCTTTTCGCGTCTTAGCTTCGCGCGTCCATCGGTAACATTGTTCCCATCGTGCTGATTCTTCGTCTTCCTGGAAACACCAGCCACAATGCCTGATCTGAGAAATATTGCCGTCCTGAGCTGCTTCGGTGCGGACCATCCCGAAGTCGTCGAGTTCCTGAACGATCTCGACGCTGCACTCAAACGTCGTGGCGTCGCACTTGTCGTGTTGACGACGATCGCACAACGGAAGCTGACTGCTCTGTCTTTGCCGATACCGTACGACTTCAACGGCTTCGATTCACAGTTCGACGACAGCATCAGCCGTCCGCCCTTCCATCCGTTCGAACAAGCGCGCGACGGCGCGATGGCATGGGGCGCGGCCCCGCAAAGCGTCGAGCGCACCGCGCACGGCATCGCCAAATGCGAGGCGTTCTACAGGATGGTGGCAACGCATCTGAAGCCGGCCATTGGGATGTTCTGGAACACGACGCATCCGCACAGCCGGATTGCGCGCAACACCATGTCGGCGCACGGCGTGCCAGCTTATTGTATTGAGCGAGGATGGCTGATGGGCACGTTCCAGTTGCACAGCACGGAAAACAACGCGTTCAACGATCTTCATCTCGACTTTCCGACACGCCAGCGCCTCAAGCAGGACGTTCGCTCCCATGCCGAAGATCCCTGGCGTTTCAACGCTGCGCGCGACTACTACATCACCCGCGCCAAAGCAAAATACGCCGGTAAAGACAAGCTCGATCCGCAAGCGGTGCGGGCGAAATACGGCATCGACGATGCTCCGCTCATCGCATGCTTCAGCGCCGCCGCCGGTTCGTCACTTGTGCCGCATCAAGTGCCGTCCATGCGCTTTTCGTCACCGCTCTTCGACAACCTCCCGGCGGCACTTGCACTTCTTTCAGAGCATCTCGCCGCGTGGCCGGAAGCGCGTGTACTCGTTCAGGCGCACCCGATCGACAGAATAATCACCGAGGCGCTGCGCAAGGGAACGCTGCCGCTGCCCGACCGCTTCATCTTGTCTGACGCAGAGAACGTGCACTCATTGCTCGATGCAGCCGACCGCGTCGCCATCGTTGGCAGCACCACGGTTCAGTTCGATGCGCTGCTCTACGACAAACCCGTGCTGAGCATGTCTCGCAACGTTACGGTGACGGCGGGCGCAGCTTACGGCCTGGTGGAACACGGGGCGCAAGCGGTCGCCGACTGGAAGGACGACGTCGATGCACAAGCACAGGCAAGCGCGCGTCGCGGCCTGATCGGCTGTGTTTGCGCGGAGCGCCTGATCCGTCAACGCAGCCTGCCCGGCTTCGTCGAGAACGATACCGAGACCCTCGCAGACTTCATCGCATCGCTCGGCGACGGCGGCGATGACATGCAACACCGCCTCGACGCCTTCGCCGCCGAACTGCGGCAAAGCGTGCGCGGGCAGTAAGAGATAAAAACTTCGAGCAAAGACATGAATACGCCCTCTCACATCAGTATCGCGCGACAAGTATTCGACATCGAGATGAACGGCCTGCGCGCAGTGCGCAGTCTGATCGACGACAGCTTCGCAAGTGCCGTCGAATGCATGCTGGCGTCGCGAGGTCGCGTGGTGTTGTGCGGTATCGGCAAATCCGGGTATGTCGCCCGAAAGACGTTTGCAACGTTGGTCTCCACTGGAACGCCGAGCCTCTTCATGCATCCCGGCGAGGCGTTTCACGGTGACTTGGGCATGGTTCTCCCGGAAGACGTGTTTCTGATGATGTCGAACTCCGGTGAGACCGAAGAAATCCTGAGACTCGTTCCATTCATTCAGGACAACGGCAACAAGATGATTGCGCTTACCGGCAACGCCGAGTCGAGTCTCGCACGCGTGGCCGATCACCATCTCAACATTCGCATTGAGGAAGAGGCTTGCCCGCTGCAACTCGCGCCGACCGCCTCGACGACGGCCGCCCTCGTAATGGGCGATGCTCTCGCCATCGCATTGATGAAGGCTCGAAATTTCGACGCAGAGAACTTTGCACGCTTCCATCCGGGCGGTTCACTCGGACGCAAGCTACTGCAGCGTGTACGCGATGCCTTGCATCCCGCCACCTTCGTTCCGGCCAACGCCCCCGCCACCGCCGTTATCGCAAAGCTCGCACAGTCGCGAACGGGGCTTATCTGTGTGGGTACTGAAACGGCACTCGAAGGCATCGTTACCGATGGCGATCTGCGACGCGCGTTGAACCGTCAGGCCGACTCCGGGTTCTTCGACCTGAAGGCCGCAAACCTGATGACAGGCAAGCCCAAAACCATCAACAGCGCCGCGCGCTGCGCCGAAGCAGATGCCTTGATGGAAACCACGGGCGTGAACTCGCTCGTCGTGATGAGCGAAGGTTCGGTCACGGGCATTTACCAGCTTCTCAACAAAATTCACTGAAGGCTTCGAATGAAAGTTATCGCGTTCCTCCCGGCAAAGGGCTCCAGTTCGAGAATCGAAAGCAAGAACATGAAGATGCTCGATGGCAAGCCACTCTTTCTGCACATGCTGGAGAAGCTTACCGCTTGCGACTTCATCGACGAGGTCTATCTCGACACGGAATCGGAAGAGGTGATTGCGGCCGCAAGCGAGGTCTCGTGCAAGATCATGCGCCGTGACCCGGAACTGGCAAGCAACAAGACCGACGGCAATCAGCTTTTCTTAAACGAGGTGCACCACGCGAGCGCCGACATCTATGTTCAGGTGCTCGGGACAAGCCCCTTTATCACCCCCGAAACCATCAAGAGGGGCATCGATATACTCAAGGAGAACGCGCAATACGACTCCGCGGTGCTGGTCCGCAAAGAGCGTCAATACACCTGGTGTAGCGGACGTCCTTCCTACGACATCGAGCATATTCCAAACAGTGCCGATCTCGGGGACACGATCATCGAGACGATGGGGCTGTACATCGTCCGACGTCAGGCAGCGCTCGACACCCGCCGGCGCATCGGTGACGTTCCCTATCTTCTTGACGCCTCCGCGCTCGAAGCGGTGGATGTCAACTGGCCCGAGGACTTCGCGCTCGCGGAACTGATCGCGGCGGGCATGCGCGAGAAGGATCGCAAGCTACTCGGCAATATCAAGAATCACCTTACGAGTTCGATGCTTTCCGACATTCTCGACGATCTCGGCTATCCCGATCAGATCGTCAAAGGATTGACACCGAATATGAGCGGCGCCAAGCTCTTTGGTCGCGCAAAGACCCTGAAGCTGCGCAGGCTTGAGGAGGGTGAAGATTTCCGTGGCATCTATCATGCGTTGAAGTCGTATGAAACGATCGTTCCGGACGACATCATCGTCGTTGAGAATGAAGTGTCAACGCATGCTTATTTTGGTGAGCTAAACGCAAACCTTGCAATCCGCTCGGGCGCGGCGGGCGTCATCGTGAACGGAATGACCCGCGACACGGTGGCTGTTCGCGCCACGGGTCTGCCGGTGTTCGCACAAGGCTCGACCTGTCAGGACGTGCGCAAGCGTGCGACCACCGAATCCATCAACAAGACGATATCTCTCAACGGCATCGAAGTACGGCCGCAATCGCTGATCTTCGCGGACGCGGAAGGCGTGGTCGTGATCCCGCCGCGTATCGAGAAGCGCCTCATCGAGGAGATCTTCAAAGCGGCGGCAAACGAAAAGAGAATCCTCGTCGATATTTCCAACGGCGCCGACGTGGACCATCTGACCGCAAACTATGGCTTCTTTTAAGTAGCGAAACGCGAGTTGCTACGCGAAAGAAGATCGCCGGGGAAACGGATCGCGCTTGTTACAGTGCTGGGCGAACATGGCGGCGCATCCCGCAGCGTGGCCTTGCAAACCGGCGCAGATCCTTCAGCAGCGAGAGATGACAGTACGCTGAACTTGTGCCGGGCGAGGCTGCGGTGAACCCGTCATAAGCGGTCCGCCCGCCGCCAGAATGAAGCGGGCCGTTGCGGCTGATAAAATCCGTCAACGATCCTCAAGGGTAACCGTCATGGGTTTTGAACAACTCGCGCAACTGAAAGAGCAACTGTCCAAGCAATCGAAGAGTGCCCCGGCGAAGAAGCCGTCGCGCCCGCCTCGTCCCGCCACGGACGCGCAGCAGCGTCCGGTCGACCCGGTCGTGCACGCAATCGGAAAGCTCCAGCGGCGCTTTCCGGTCGCGTTTCCAAAGAATCCCGCTCCTAAAGTGCCGTTGAAGGTCGGCGTCATCGACGACTTGCTTCAGCGCGCATCCGACATCGGCTTGACCGATGCCGAGATTCGCAACGCCATCAAGGTCTGGTGTCGCGGCGCTCGTTATTGGAGCAGTCTCGTCGAGGGCGCTGCGCGCGTTGACCTCGATGGGAATCCGACAGGCAACGTATCGGCGGCCGACGCCGGGCGCGCGCGACAACTGGAAGCAAGGCGTTCGGCTCGTGCATCGACGACCTCAGGGGACTCGGCGCAAAAAAGCTGATGGCACCTCTGCCAGGCGCGCTGGAAAAACGGATGTCGCCTCGCAATGCCCGCCCTGCGTCATCCATGCCTTGCACTCGACCGGCAAGCCGAAGCGGTCGATGGCCGAGCATCGCCGTGTCGTCGATTGCATTGCGCGTCGCAATCCGCAGTGTTCGCCCGTTGCGTCGCGCGACGCCTTTGAAGGCGCTGCCGGACATCGTCGTTCATCGACTGCATCCAACGCCATGCGAGCGCCGAGGCGGCCCGGTACGCTGTGCGCGACAGCGCAGCGGAGCGCCCTTCCATAGGACTACTTGTCCTGCTGCGCCGACGTCATCGCGCTCGACCGTCGGCGTTCTTCACTAAAGGCCGTACGTACGTACGGACAAAGACGGCTCCCGTTGCATTTCGCTCAATAGTTCCTATGCTGAACTAAGTCCATCGTTCGACTGACACGCTTGCGATGCAGGAGGCGTCATGCACGGTTTCCGGGCCTTGCTGTCGGCTGTGGCAACGGTCGGCTGGTCATGCGTCGCAATCGCCGCCGGCCCGTTGCCGCAGAACGGCCGGTTCGTTGCGGGATCGGGAAGCATCGCTTCCTCCGGCACACGACTCGACGTTATCCAGAGCACGCCGCGAGGCGTCATCGACTGGAACAGCTTTTCCATCGGTCGCGATAACAGCGTCGCCGTGCAAAACGGCACGGGCGCCACCCTGTCGCGCGTCACCGGCACCAGCGCTTCGATAATCGATGGAAGTCTCACCGCCACCGGAAGCCTCTATCTGGTCAATCCGCAAGGGGTCCTCATAGGCTCCCACGGCATCGTCACAACCGGGGGACGCTTCGTCGCATCGACCCTCGATGTCGGCAACGATGATTTCATGAAGAGCGCGCATCTCACGCTGAACGGCGCGAGCAATGCTTCAGTGGTGAACCTCGGGAAGATCAGCTCCAGCGGCGGCGATGTTTTCCTGATCTCCGTCTCGCACACGGAGAATGCGGGCAGCATCGACGCGCTCAACGGCACGGCAGAGCTGGTCAGCGCAAGGCAAGTGCTGCTGAAAGACTCGGCAAGCGACGCACAAGTCTTCGTTCAGGCCGGCGCGCCCGGCAACGTGATCAATCATGGCGCCGTCCGCGCCGCGCAGATCCGGCTCGAAGCGGCAGACGGCAACGTCTATGCGCTCGCGGGCAATCAGTCTTCGCTTCGCGCAACAGGGACGGCGACGCGCACCGGGCGCGTGTGGCTTGTCGCGAAGTCGGGCGACGTTCAGCAGCATCAGCCCGTCGAGGCGGCGAACAGCGGCGGCGATGGCGGCGTGGTGGAAACGGTCGGCCGCACCATGCAGCTCGACGACACGACCGTCCACGCAGACAAGTGGCTCATCGGGCTGGACGAGCTAAAGGCCGGACCGCGCAACTCGGGCGCGCTTTCCCGAAGCCTGTCGGACGGCACATCGGTGGTGGTCAACGCGGCGGGAGATATCGACATGCTGTCGACGCTGCGCTGGAGCGGCAATGCTACGCTCGCGCTCAACGCGGGACGCACCATCGAGATTGGTCCAGTCGCGACGATCTCGAACACGGGCGCCGGCAAGCTGACACTGCGCGCGGATGCGCAAGGCATCGACAATCACGGCAGCGTCATCAACGCCGGCACCATCGACTGGACGAGGAGCACAGGCGCCGTCGCCGCGCTCGTCGACGAAAACGGCCGCTTCGTCCCTGGCACGGTGAGGGCGAACTGTGCGTGGATACCCCCGCCGTTCAGCGGACTGCGCACGCAGGTGACGGCGTATCGGCTCGTCAATTCCGTGGGCCAACTGGAACGCATCACGCAAGACCTGTCGGGAAACTACGCGCTCGGCAAGGATATCGCTTCAGACCGGGAGTTCACGCCGATCGGAACGGGTAGCGCGGAAGGTTTCACTGGACAGTTCGATGGATTCGGACACGGGCTCAGCCTCAGCTTTCCGAAAGGCGCCGACGGTCGCGAAGACCTGTTGGGACTCTTCGCAAGCATAGGGCGAGCGGGCGTCGCACGAAACTTCTCGATGACCGGCTCATTCGGCTACCTGGGGAGCGCGACCGCCGGGCTGGTGGCCGGCCAATCGGCGGGACTCATCGCCAACGTCAGCACGTCGGTGCAGTGGAACAGCGACATGATCGGCCTTTCATTGCCCGCAACCGTCGTTGGGTACAACACCGGGACGCTTGCGCGGGTCACGACAGACGCGACGATGTACGCTCAAGGACTGATGACGAGCCTCGCCGGCGCCAATGACGGCCGCATCGTGCAGTCCTCGGCAAACATCGCCTTCAGCGGCGGCACGCATGCACACGTCGGCGGACTGGTCAGTTACAACGGAAAGAACGGCGTCATCGAGCAGTCTTACGTGACGGGAACGGGAAGCGGCGTGACGGACGGTGGCATTGCGCTCAGCAACGCAGGGGTGATCAGGGAATCGTTCGCGGCGGCATCCCTTCCGAATTCCTTGCCGCCCGGTTACGTCGGCGCCGTCGCATCGAGCAACTCGGGGAACATCGCGAGTGACGTCTACTGGGACAAGGAAGTGTCGACACTCGACAACGGCGTGGCGTCCGGCACGATGATGCCCAGGGCGAACGGCCTGACGACCGCGCAGATGAGCCGCGCGTCGAGCTTCGCGCCAACGTGGGACTTCGCACCGGGCGGAACATGGACGTTCGTGCCCGGAGTCTCGCATCCGGTTCTGCAATGGCAGGTTCGGGACTGAGTGCCGATGCCTGATCGTTCGCGTCCGTCCCGAGTTCGCTCAATACTCGATGCCCGAATCCAGCGGATAGACGGGCCGCTTCAGGTTTTCGAACGGGAAAAGGCCATAGTCGGAGCTCGTGACCCCACGGCTATCGCATTCGACGAGACCACCCGAAATCGGCACGAAAACCGGGCGGCAGTACATGCGCGACTTGAGTATCAGAAACTTCGCGCCACGCGGATCGATGCCGACGCTCTCGAACACGCCCAGGTCCCACGGTTCGTGTGTCCGCTCGGTCAGTAGGATGCGCGCCACCGGCGTTTCCAGCACGGCGGCGCGGCCCATGTAGGCGCGTTGTCCGGTGTAGGTCGGGCCGCTGATGATGTACTCGCCATTGGTCAGCGCGCGCACGATGCCGGTCACTTCGAACGGCGGCTTGCCGAGCGATGCGACGCTTGCGAGCTTGTTGCCGATGCCGAGCGTGATCGTCGCGCCCTCGCCCGCTTCGAAGAGCTTCTCCACCGCTTCGGGATCGCACAACGGCCCGACGACGATGCGATCGAGACCTTGCCTTAGCGCTTCTTCGAATGCATCGGTCGTGTCGCAGGTTCCGCCCGACATGCAGTTGTCACCGTGATCGAGCAACAGCACAGGCTTGTCGGTTTCACGCGCGAGCGCGGCGCCTTCGCCGATCGACTGCGCAAGCGGCGCACTGTGATACACGAATGCGTCGCGCTCGTTCCAAATCTGCCGCGCGATACGGTCGGCGACCTCCTGCGCCTTCGCGCGCGCGCCATCCGCCACGACGACGACGCTGATGCAAGGCGCGGCGATATCGGCAAGCGAGAAGCCCGACAGTACCGACACGGCCAGCACGCCGTCCTCGCGCTCGGCTGCCCGCGCGGCATCGACGGCGCGCTTCATCGCGCCATCGGCCGTCGAGCTTCTGAGCGTGTGCGTGAGCAGCGGCGGTTGCGCCCATGCGATCACGGGGTTGCTTCTTCCATGAACGAGATCGAGCAGGAGCCGCGCCGCATGCTCGCCGCTTTCATACATATCGACGTGCGGATACGTCTTGAAGCTCGTGATCACATTCGCGTTGTCGATCATTTTCTGCGTCACGTTCGCGTGCAGATCGAGCGATACCGCGATCGGCGCATGCGGCAGCACAGCGCGTACGCGTTCCAGCAAATCGCCTTCGCCATCGGGAGAGTTCTCCGCGACCATCGCGCCATGCAGGTCGAGCATCACCGCGTCGCACCCTTCGGCTGCATCGACGATCGCCTGGCAGATCGCGTCATAAGCGGCAGCGGCAACACGCCCGCTCGGATTCGCCGATGCCGATATCGGCGTGACGATCTCGGCCCCTTCGCGCGTCGCGGCATCGATGAACGCGGACATCGCGGTCCGCATGCCCGCATTCTCGCGATACGCGTCGTCGCCATAACAGGGACCGTCGCGCCCGAACGCTTCGAGCGGCGTCGCGACCGGCGAGAACGTGTTGGTCTCGTGATTCATCCGCGCGATGAGAATCTTCATGCGGCGTCTCCTTCCACTGCATTGGCCGCGCGCAGTATCGCGCGCAGAAGCACGTTGCAGCCGGCCTCGAGATGATCGGCGCGTGCATCCTCGATCTCGTTGTGACTGATGCCGTCCTTGCACGGGACGAAGATCATCGCGGCCGGCGCCACGCGTGCGAGATACACGGCGTCATGTCCCGCGCCGCTCACCACGTTCATCGACGTGAAGCCGAGCGCGTCCGCGCTTTCGCGCACCGAAGCCACCAGCGTGTCAGCGAACGGTTGCGGCGCGAAGTAGACAACCTCGTCTACCGTCACAGGCAGGCTCGCTTGCGCGCACGCGTCGCGCAAGGCGCGGTCCATCGCGAGCAATGTGGCGTCGTCGGCGGCGCGCAGGTTGACGGTCAGCTTCACGCGCCCGGGAATGACGTTGCGCGAGTTGGGATGCACGTCCACCCAGCCGACCGTGCCCCGCCCATGCGGGGCATGATCGAGCGCGATGCGGTTGACCACGCGGATCAGATCGGCGGCGACCAGCAACGCATCGCGGCGCAGTTCCATCGGCGTCGGACCCGCATGCGCTTCCATGCCGTCGATGGTGACGTCGTACCAGCGCTGGCCAAGCGCGGCCTGAACGACACCGATCACCTTATCGTGCGCGTCGAGCACCGGTCCCTGCTCGATATGCGCCTCGAAATACGCGCCCACAGGATGCGCCGCGACGCGCTCGCCCGCATAGCCGATCGACGCGAGCGCATCGCGCACCGACACGCCTTCGCGATCCATCTGCGCGAGCGCATGTTCAAGCGTGAACGCGCCCGCGAACACGCCCGAGCCCATCATCACCGGTACGAAACGCGAGCCTTCCTCGTTCGTCCATACGGCGACTTCGAGCGGCGCGGCCGTGCGCACGTCGTTGTCGTTTAACGTGCGCAATACTTCGAGGCCGGCCAGTACGCCGTAGTTGCCGTCGAACTTGCCGCCGGTCGGCTGCGTGTCGATATGGCTGCCCGTCACGACAGGCGGCAGATCGTCGCGCGTGCCTGCACGTCGCGCGAAGATATTGCCGATCGCATCGACGCGCACCGTGCAGCCGGTTTCCTTCGCCCACGCGACGAAGAGATCGCGGCCTTGCTTGTCGAGCTCGGTGAGCGCGAGGCGGCACACGCCGCCTTTCTCCGTCGCACCGATTCTCGCCAGCTCCATCAGGCTGTTCCAGAGACGCGCACCGTCGATGCGCAAGCCGGCATGGGCCGGCATATCGTGAGCTTGCATTCGAGATTCCTTCGCTAGGTGATGGCGGGCATGGCGTCAGACGACGCCCACACCGAGATATCTGTCCTTGATGGATTCATCGGCGATGAAGGCATCGTTCGCCCCTTCGTACACGATGCGCCCTTGCTCGATGATGTAATGACGATCCGCGAGCTGCGTGCATACTTCGAGGTTCTGTTCGACGAGCAGGATCGCCACGCCTGCCTCGCGAATCAGCTTCAGTTGCGCGACGATCTCTTCGACGATCACAGGCGCGAGCCCTTCCACCGGTTCGTCGAGCATGAGCAGGCGCGGATGATTCATCAGCGCGCGGCCGATTGCGAGCATCTGTTGCTCGCCGCCGGAGAGCTGACCGCCGCCGTTCGTGCGCCGCTCTTTCAAACGCGGGAAGATGCGATAGATATCGGACAGTTGCCAGGGCGAGCCCTTGCGCGCGCCGAGCCGAAGATTCTCTTCGACCGAGAGCAACCTGAAGATGCCGCGATGCTCCGGCACGAAGCAGACGCCGCGCGCAGCGATTCTGTGAGGCGGGAGCTTCGCGAGGGCCGCGCCCGCGAATGTCACGCTGCCTCGCTGCGGTGTCACGATGCCCGCGATACTCTTGAGCGTCGTGGACTTGCCGGCGCCATTGCGCCCGAGCAGCGTGACCGTCTCACCCTCGCCGATCTTGAGCGATACGCCCTGAAGAATATGGCTCTTGCCGTAATAGCCGTGGATGTTATCGACAACAAGCGTCATACGCGGCCTCCGGTGATCATGTTGCCGAGATACGCGCTGCGTACGCGTTCGTCGCCGCGAATGCAAGCCGGCTCGCCTTCCACCAGCACCCGCCCTTGCTGCATGACGGTGATCGTGTCGGAGATGTCCATCACGATATCCATGTTGTGCTCGATCAGCACGACCGTATAGTCGTCGCGCAGGCTGCGGATCAGATGCTTCATGTCGTCGAGGTCGTCGATGCCCATGCCCGAGGTCGGCTCGTCGAGAAAAATCGCCTTGGGCCGTGCGGCGAGCGCCATGCCTACTTCGAGACGCCGCTGCTGACCGTGCGACAGCGCGCTCGCCTGCGTCGATGCAAAGCGTTGCAGCGCAAGCCGCTCGAGAATGCCATCGACCGTATCGCGATGTTCCAGCGCGCCGCGCGGCGGCGTCCATGCATTGAGCGCGCGCTTCGAGTCGACGCCTTGCGCGGCGAGGCGCAGGTTTTCGCGCACGGAGAGATTCGTGAAGAGGCTCGTGACCTGAAACGATCGCGCGATGCCCCGCTTCACACGACGATGATCCGGCTCATGCGTCACATCGTGACCATCGAACACGATGTTGCCCGCCGTGATGGGCACGGTGCCCGTCAGCACGTGAAAGAGCGTGGTCTTGCCCGCGCCGTTCGGGCCGATCACCGAATGCACCGTATTCTTCGCGATGCGCAGGTTCACGTCGGTCAGCGCCGAGAACTTGCCGTAGCGTTTCGCCACACCCTTCGCTTCCAGTATCGAGGCGCTCATGCCGGCTCTCCTTCATTGCGTCTCACCGCGCGCCAGATGCGTTCACCCAGCCCCCACAGCCCGCGCTGCATGAAGAGGCTCACGGCAATCAGCACGAGCCCGAGCAGCAGCAGCCAGCGCGGCCAGAGCGTCGAGAGCCAGTCGGCGAACAACACGTAAAACGCTGCGCCGAGCACGGAGGAAAAGAGGTTGCCCGTGCCGCCGATCACCGTCATCACGAGGATCATCTCGCTCGTGTGATAGTCGATGTTCGATAGCGGCGCGATGCCGGTCATCATCGCGTGAAGCGCGCCGGCCAGTCCCGTGACCGCGCCCGACACCACGAACGCAGCGAGCTTGAAGCGCCGGACATCGTAGCCCACGGCCGCGGCGCGCGCTTCGTTGTCGCGGATCGCGAGCAAGGTGCGGCCGAAGACCGAATGCGACACGCGCAGCATCAGCCAGAACGCGATCAGGAATAGCACCGCGACGAACGCATAGTATTGCCACGGCGATGCGATCGATACGAGCGGCTGCCCCAGGATCGACAGCGCCGGACGCGGAATATCCAGCAGGCCGTTGTCGCCGCCGGTGAGATCGGGTGTCGTGTAGGCGAGAAAGTAGAACATCTGCCCGAACGCCAGCGTGAGCATCACGAAGTACGCGCCGCGCTGACGAATCGAGAACCATCCGACGATCGCCGCCGCGACCGCGCCCGCCACGACCGCCCCGAGCAGCGCAACCGGCACTTGCAGCCCTGACTTCGTCAAGATCAGGCCGGCGCTGTAGCTGCCGAGTCCGAAGAAAATGCCCTGCCCGAATGACAGCAGGCCGGTATGCCCGAGCAGCAGATTGCAGCCGAGCGCGGCGAGCGCATAGACGAGCACTTCCGTTGCGAGCGATCCTGAACGCATCGTCATCGGCAGGATGCAGACGGCGATCGCGGCGAGCAACAGAAAGCGGTATCGATGCAGCGAATGCCTGAGGGATCGCTGGGGCATGCCCACGTCCAATGTCTTTGAATCGAGCTTGGAATTCACGCGGTCCTCCCGAGCAATCCGTTCGGGCGCAGCAGCAGCACTGCGGCCATCGCGACATAGATCATGAGACGGGCGCCTTCGGGCCATAGCGTGCTCATCACGCTTTGCACGATGCCGACCAGCAATCCGCCGACGAGCGCGCCGAGAAAGTTGCCCATGCCGCCCACCACGACGACCACGAATGCGACGCCGAGCGCCTCGATGCCCATGAACGGATCGACGCCGCGTATCGGCGCGGCGAGCACGCCCGCGAGCGCCGCCGTCCCTGCGCCGAGCGCGAACACGAGACTGAAGATGCGCGTCACGTTGATGCCGAGCAGGGACACCATCTCGCTCGATTCACTGCCCGCGCGCACCGCGCTGCCGAGGCGCGTGCCTTCGAGCACCCACCATAGAATGCCGGCCAGCACCGCCGTGAACGCGATCACGAAGAGGCGGTATTTCGGGTAGATGAAGCTGCCCCACATCACCACGCCGTTCAGGATGCCGGGCACGGCTACGTTATCGCCGATAGGTCCCCACGCGATGATCGCGCACTCCTGTATCACGAGCGCGAGACCGACCGTCGCGAGAATATGGAACTCGTGCTGTTGCGCATACACATGCCGCAGCACGGCCTTTTCGACGATCCACGCGCACGCGCCGACGACGATGGGCACGATGACGAGCGCGGTCCAGAAACTCATCGACCACTGCATCGCCTGATAGCAGAAATACGCGCCCAACAGATAGAACGCGCCGTGCGCGAAGTTCACGAAGCGCAGCAGCCCGAACACGATCGACAAACCGACCGCGAGCAGAAAATACAGCATGCCCACGCCGATGCCGTTCACGACCTGCAACAGATAAACGTTCATGGCCTTGCATCAGAAGAGTGGCGGCGCGAATGCGGGGCTTGCCTGCATTCGCAAGAGTACGAAGCGTCAGCGCGCCGGCATCAGGCCAGCTTGCACTGCGTCTTGTCGAGCGGCAGGAACGACTGGCCCGAACTCACGATGTCGGCGTAATCGTCCTTGTCTTTCATCTTGCTCTTCGGCTTGCCCTTCAACAGGTAGTAATTCTTCAGCACCTGATGATCGCCCGCGCGAATCTCTTCGGGACCGGTCAGGCCCGCGTACTTCATGCCCTGCAGCGCAGCGATGACTTTCTTCGGCTCGGCGGTGCCGGCCTTCACGATGCCATCGAGAAGAATCTTGGTGCAGATGTACGATCCCGCGAGACTGTAGTTCGGGTTCGACTTGTAAGCGGCCTTCACGCGCTGCACGAGATCGTGGTTGAGCGGTGTATCGATTGCATGCCAGTACTGCGCGCCGAAGTACACGCCTTCGCAGATATCCGGACCGAGCGCCTCGAACTGCTCGAGACCCGACGCCCATGCCATCAGGATCGTGCAATTGTTCTTCATGCCGAAGCTCACGGCCTGCCGCAACGTGTCCGACGACTGCGAGCCGAAGTTGAGAATGAGAAGGACATCCGGCTTCGCGGCGACCGCATTGGTCAGATAACCGCTGAACTCTTTCTCATTGAGCGAGTGATAGCTGTTGCCTACATGCTCGATGCCCTTTTCCTTGAAGATATTCTTCGCGGCGGACAGGAGGCCGTCGCCGAACACGTATTGCGGCGTGATCGTGTACCAGCGCTTCGCCTTGGGCATCGATTCGATCAGCGGCCGCACCGTCTGCTCGATCGCGCCGAAAGTCGGCACCGACCAGCGGAAGGTCGCGCTGTTGCAGTCCTTGCCGGTGAGCTCGTCCGCGCCTGCCGTCGTGATGAAGATGCCGTCGGCCTTCTCCGCTTCCTTGCCCATTGCGAGCGCTTCCGATGAGAGAATTCCGCCCGCGAAATAGCGCGCGTTCTTCTGCTGCGCGATCTCCTGCACGCGCCGCACAGCGGTTGCGGGTTTTCCCTCGGTATCGAGCGTCGTATAAGCGAGCGGTTGCCCGAGCACCTTGCCGTATTGCTCGATGACGAGCTTCATGCCGAGGTCGGCATACTTGCCGTTGGCCGCAAACGGACCGGACATCGGGACCGGGCAGGCGAACTGGATCGGCGAGCCCTGTGCAAAGGCGCTTTTTGCGAGAAGCGCCTCGAACGATCCGGGAATGGCCGACAAGGCGGCCAGCTTCAACATGTTTCGGCGATTCAAAATTGACGCTCCTCGTGAAGATGATCCGCCAGCCGCCCGGCGTGATGTTTCATGGTAAGTTCGAGCCTCGGCTGCTTCGCCGGGTTTATGATGATAAATAGAATGAACCTGATGCTAGGAACAATAAATTCCGGTGTCAATAAGGCAATATTCCAGTGTGCGGAGCGGCCTGTGCCCGCAAGGAAAAACAGACAGCGAGAGGGAGCATCGACATGGTGATGGAGCGTGCAAAACGCGCCGGCGCGGCAATCCAGATCGCGCAGCAGCCGATCAGGCAGCCGAAGCGCGCCGACCTGGTAGCCGAAGAGATCAAGCGGCTCATCACGGAAAAGAATCTCAAGCCGGGCGACAAGCTGCCCCGCGAGGTCGAGTTGCAGCAGCTCTTCTCAGTCAGCAAGAGCACGACGCGCGAGGCGCTCAAGTCGCTGGAAGTGCAAGGGCTCATCAAGGTGACGACCGGACCTTCGGGCGGCGGCACGATCGTGGAGGTGCCGCTCGCTCGCACCTTGCAGCTCTTGCAGAACTATCTGTTCTTCAAGGACGTGAGCATCGACGACATTTATACGGTGCGTCAGTTGCTGGAGCCGGAACTCGCGGCGGGCGCGGTGCCGCATCTCACCGACGAGGACTTTGTGGCGCTCGAAGCGAATATCGCGTGTTGCGACGAGCCGGCAGCGGCGCATGCCAATCGCGACATCGTGCGGCAACGCCAGGAAGACGTGAACTTCCACGATATTCTGGCCGCCGCGAATCCCAATCCGTTTCTGCGTTTCACCTGCGAGCTCATCAACGAGATGATCCGGCAGTTGATCGAGTTCAGGAACGATACGCCGCAGAGCGAGCACGAACGCTTCGGTCGTGCGAACGTGAAGATCCATAAAGCGATCACCGAAGCGGCGCGCGCTCGTGATGCCGATAAGGTGCGCGAATTAATGGTGATTCATATGACCGAGGCCCCGCGCTACGTAAAACGAATGAAGGGCAAATTGCGCGGTCGGCTCATTCTCGACTCGGAGATTCGCAAGCGCACGCGCGCGCGCGGCGATTGAATCGCGGACGGGGGTGCAGGCGCTGCGCAGCCGGAACTGTCGGTTATTAAATTAGGCGATCGGCACTCGCGTCGACCGCGAGAGCGCGGCGCGGATCACTGATACTTAGCCATCCTGTGAATAACCGAATGCACCGCGTCGATCCGTGTACGTGCATGGCGTTTGTATGGGCCATCGACCTCTGTCACGCAGCCGTGAAGCCAAACCGATCGCCTGCTGGCGGCGGCTGATTACTACCTGGATGCGCCCGACGACAGGGATTGCATGAGATGCAGTGCATGCTGAAGATGATCAGTACCGATCGGCACGCCACGCGAGGCGAACGCTTTCAGATCGGCATCTTCGCCATCGCTCGCCTCGCTCGCATAAAGCGCGTTACCCATCCGGTGAATGTGGAGCTGTGAGATCGCATACTCGCGATCGAACTCCGCACCGGACATATTCGATAGCTCCGAATAGAGCGTGTGGTTGGCCGGATCCGTCGCCTGAAGCAGCCGGACATGCTTGGCGTCTGCAATCTGCGAAAGTTCGCCGTTCACACGCGTATGCTCGGCCACCATCTTGCTGCCGAACGCGCGGACATTGGCCGACGAACCGCGCTCCATCGCCAGCTTACCGAGTTCGATCTCGGCCTTGCCGACGCTCGCCGCAGTGAGCATGAACTGCTGATCCGACGACGACACTTGCGCGCCCGACTGCATGAGGCGGCAGCCGGACATGGCGAGCGCGCCGGCGCAGGCTAAAACAGTGAACAGGCCTGAAGCCGCCCGCCGCGCTCGTTGAGCTTCGATGCACTTCATGAAGGACCGTCCCAGTTGGTTGGCGCGTGAGAAGTTCAGCATTGCTCATGCCGTGGGTCGCGCCAGCAATTTCTTTGTCGCTAATGACGGCGACGCGTAGCACAATTCGCGCTGCCGTAGTCGTAGCAATGGCCTGGTCATCCATTCGTCAGACGTGGCACACGAATCGCTATCCAAGCCGGCGTCGGCCCATGTACACGGGCAGCAGGAACTGAAACGGAGATTAAAGATGCGGAGTAGTCCGCCTTGTATTCCGGCCGCACAAGATCGTAGCGACGGGCAATGGGGGAAGTCAGCGTCAATTGCGAGCCATGCCGTGGCCGCCATGCGCGCCATTTGCGAGAAACATCGCAAGTCGCTACTGACGCAACATCAGGTAGTCAACGCTGTCTCGGTGATAGCCAACCATGTGGCTTGCAACCTCGCGGCTGATGACCAGTTCGGCCGCGATCTTTCCGTCGTCAAGCGCCTGGCTACCGTGCGGAAGCTTCCCGACGCAGCCGAGCGATTCGAAAAAGCCATTGAAGCGCTCAGGACGCGAACGCGCGTGCGCCCGGTCATCGCCCGGCGGGCTGTGGAGCTATTCGGTAGCAGTGACAGTTCTTACCCATACCGCCGACAGCAACAGTACATGTAATAGCGGTGGCGCTGCTGGCACCGACGCACGAGTTATCGCTCGACGTTCAGTCGTGAGCGGAAAAGTCAACCCGTGCGGTGTCCCTTCGTTGCGTGACGTGGCAGCATGCTGCTGCATCAAAGAATGCCCCTCTTGATAAGGTCGATGTGCTCGACGATCTGCCTGCGATGCTCGCACATCGCTCGAAGCGTCGTGCGCATCGTTTCCAGCAGTTCGAGGGACAGCGAGGTATCGTGGCCGTCGGTTCGAAGTTCGAGGACGATCTTTTCCTGGTGGCGTATTCGCTGCTCGGCTTGCGCAACATCCTTGTCAGCCTTGCGTAGTTGCGCCTCTTCGAATTCCAGGTCCATATGCCCTCCGTTTACTCCCGACGGTCAAGCAGCCGGTCGCTTCCCGATCAAGCACTTCTTGAGCAGCGCCGCTTCAAACTCGCCAATGATTGCTCGATAGTCGGAAGTGGATGCCACACTGAAAGAAGAAATAGTGAATGCGGTTGTTGTCTTGCGACCTGCAGCTTCGATGTCCCATGTCAGCTTCCGCCCTGGCATGCTACATCGTTGCCAGCGCCTCGGGAATCGTCGTGCTTGTCTATCAGTCTCCAAGTTCCTGAGAGCAAGACCGAAGCCACCGTTCGAGCTTAGACACTGAGACTGGTCATTGCGGGAAGCGACGTTTGGAAGTGTTATGGGGCGCTAAGCGGCGCTCGTTGTGAACTTCAGGTTGTCGTCCACTTCCGACGGAGGCGTCGGCTCGGGAGACGCACTGCGGCATCGATGCGGGGAGATACAGCAAGTCACGCCACCGAACGATAGGCTTCGCGCGACTCGCAAGCTATGAGTTGGGCACTTATCGTGCGGACACTTGAAATCGAGAGGGAATCTATCGATCGTGCTGCAGGCTTCGTTCCGTTGTGGGGCCGATCGAAGTTGTATCCGGAAACACGGAGCTCGCCGCCCCCTGTTCGATGCGCCCTGCCGGCAGTAATGGATTTGGCGGCGGCATCATCTTGGCAACACAGAGTATGTCCTTCACAAGCAACGCGCGACGGTCTAGCCTATGCCGTTGCAGCGCCCCCGACCGCACCGACAGCCGTGCCGGCACGCGCAGCCGAGCGCCTCGACGCGACCGCAATGCTGGCAAGCGTGTGACGCCCCTACTGCGCGGCGCGATGGGCGCACGATCGTGCGTGCGCTGCCGCATCTATCGCATCCCCGTTGGCTCGCCTCACAATCGACGTGAAGCAACGAACGCAACGCCCTCTTACCGACTGTCCGCCTCGCCGCAATCGGCCAACGGCATAGGGCGGCCTCCAGCGTGGCCAATACCATAGTCGATTCGGGGATACCAAGCGTTGCACCCGCCCTTCTCTTCTCAACACGGTCGCGTGTTCGTCGCGACCGTGTTGCCGCACCATGTCGAACATCGTCAAAGATTACGATGCACAGTCCGTCAATGAGTGGATTCAGGCTGCGCGAGGCCTCTCCCCTCAACGGCGGGGGCTTGCTTGATCGACAGCGTAACGACCGCCCCGACCAATGCACAGCCGCCGAGCACCAGCAGTCCGGTGGTGAAGTTACCCGTCATGTCCTTCAAATAGCCCATTACGTAGGGGCCGACGAAGCCCGAGAGATTCCCGACCGAGTTGATGGCGGCGATGCCACCGGCCGCTGACGCTCCGGTAAGAAACGCCGTGGGAATGGGCCACAGGAGAGGCGGCATGGCCGAGCAGCCGATCTGACCGACGCACAGCAACGCGAGCACCAGAACCGGCGCACTGACCAGACCGGCCCCGCCGACGCCTATTCCGGCCAGCAACAGCGCGAATGCAACGTGCTCCCGGCGCTTGAGTGTACGGTCGGAGTTGCGGCAGAGAAGCACCATGCCGATTGCGCCGAACACGAACGGCACGGCGGCCAGCACACCGGTCTGGAAGTTAGTGGCGCCGAAGCCCTTGACGATGGTCGGCAGAAAGAACGCCACACCGTAATTCGCAGCGTTCAGGCAAAAGTAGACGAACGAACAGATCAGCATCCGGGGATCGCTGAGAAACTGTTTGATTCCCATATGTCCACGCCCTGCCGAGAGCTTGCTTTGTTTCTCTTGCTCGATGCAGTTCTCGAGCCAGCTGATCTCGTCCTTCTTGAGCCACGTTGCTTGCGCCGGGCGGTCCGTCAGATAGAACACGACAACGAGCGCAAGCAGGATCGAGGGCAACGCCTCCAGGATGAACAGCCACTGCCAGCCATGCAGGCCTGCGGCGGTAATGTTCAGCAAGGCGCCGGAGATGGGCGCTCCGACCACCGACGAGAACGGAATCGCCAACATGAAGAGCGCCACCACTCGCGCTCGATAGACAGCAGGAAACCAGAGCGTCAGATAGAAAATGACGCCCGGGTAAAAGCCTGCCTCGCAGACCCCGAGCAGGAAGCGAAGCGTGTAGAAGGTCGTTTCATGCGAAACGCCGATTGCGTTCGAGATAGGCTGAATGAACGCGAACAGCAACGATATGACGCCCCACGACAGCATGATCCGGGCGATCCACAGCCGCGCGCCGAACTTATGGAGAGCGAGGTTCGACGGCACTTCCAGAAAGAAATAGGCGATGAAGAACAGCCCGGCGCCGAACGCGTAGACCGTATCGCTCAGACCCAGCGCCGCATTCATCTGGAGTTTCGCAAAACCGACATTGACGCGGTCCAGATATGCGACGAAATAGCAAAGCATGAGAAACGGCACTAGCCGCGTCATCACCTTCTTGATCGTGCGAGCTTCAATATCGGTCACAGATATGCCTCTCTGATAGTGCGCAGTGCGCCATCCGCAGTCTACGGACGGTCACGCAACCGCGTGATGTTTGATGTGTGATCACATGCGAAGTTAGAGTAGCGCCGCAGCCGCGTCAACTGATTAACGCCCCGGGAAAACCCGCCCAGGCGTCATGTTGTGGGCCTTATTATTGCAGTGAGTCAATGAGACGCCGGTCGCTGACGTGGACGAATTCTCTTGCATCGAAGAAGTCGCCGCGCGAAAGCGCCAACGTAATGCCTCGCTTCGACGCGACGCTCCTCGACCACGATCGCGCCTGGCTATCGTTAGAATCTGTTTTCGAACCCGCTATTCATCTGTTACAGGAGGCGACCGTGCCAGCGTTACTCCCCGATGTCGACCGAGATGGACTTCTCGAATACTCGGTCGTTTTCACCGACCGATCGATCAATCACATGTCGCAGCTTTTTCAGGGCGTCATGCGCGACATATCCGCTTCGCTGAAGAAGGTCTATCGCGCGAGGTCTGCGGTGATCGTCCCCGGTAGCGGAACGTTCGGCATGGAGGCGGTTGCCCGTCAATTCGCGACGAATAAGAAGTGCCTTGTCATTCGCAATGGCTGGTTCAGTTTCCGCTGGTCGCAGATTTTCGACATGGGCGGCATTCCGTCCGAATCGACGGTGCTGAAGGCGCGTCCGGTCGAAGAAGGCACGCAGGCCGCTTATGCACCGCCGCCGCTCGAGGAAGTCGTCGCAGCCATCAGGGAAAAAAAGCCGGATCTCGTCTTCGCGCCGCACGTCGAGACCGCGTCCGGCATTCTGTTGCCTGATTCGTATCTGCGCGCGGTATCGGATGCGGTCCATGCTGTCGGCGGAATGTTCGTGCTGGATTGCATCGCCTCGGGCGCGATCTGGGTCGACATGGAAGCGAGCGGCATCGATGTGCTGCTGAGCGCGCCGCAAAAGGGATGGAGCGCATCGCCGTGTTGCGGCCTCGTCATGCTGAGTCCCCTCGCCCGCGAAAGAATCGACGCAACGACGAGTACGAGCTTCGCCTGCGACCTTCGAAAGTGGCTGCAAATCATGGAGGCCTATGAGAACAACGGGTTTGCCTATCATGCGACCATGCCCACGGACAGTCTTGCGACCCTTCGCGACGTCATGAAGGAGACCGAAGCATACGGTTTCGACAAGGTTAAAGCGGAGCAATTCGAACTCGGCAATCGCATTCGCTCGCTGCTGGCCGATCACGGGTTCAGGAGCGTGGCGGCGGAAGGTTTCGAAGCGCCGGGCGTCGTGGTCTGCTACACGGTCGATGATGCAATCCGATCCGGCAAGAGATTCGCCGATGCCGGCGTGCAGATCGCCGCTGGCGTCCCGCTTCAATGCGACGAGCCGCAAGACTTCAAGACGTTTCGCATCGGTCTGTTCGGTCTCGACAAGCTCCACGATGTCGAGGGGACGGTGGGGAGGTTTGCGAAAGCGCTGGAGACGATGCGGTAGGGTGTGGGTGAGGGATAGGTGCGCGACTACGAGCGCGCGGACGGTCGTCGTTATGAGGTGGGCCGGCCGTTGCGGTCGGGACTCGCAGTTCGCACTTGCCGCGAGGCGTGCTTCGAAGGCAAAGGTCGATGGCGTTAGCAGTTCTCACCGCAGAAGCGACGGGGCTTCGAAATTCCATCCGCTGGATGGGCCGCGCTCAGGCACAAGCTCATCCGCCCTGACACGCGCGCCTGCACGATCATGGCATGGCAGCGAATGCGTCAGATGCAGTGAAGCGGTGCAGCCAGCCATTGGTGGTCTCCGTTGTCCAGCGCGTACCGCCGAAAGAGGCATGATTGCGCACCTGCAATGGAAGAAGTGCCTGAGCAATTGCTTCGTAGTTCGCAAGCCGTTCGTGCCGATGACGATCGCCCAGTTCCGGCGCCTCGCCGGCCTGCAGGATGACGCCACCGGGAAGGCGCGACGAACGGTAAGCCACAGACTGCGCGGCCGCAACGGCGTTCGGGGCTTTCGATTCCAGCCGCTGCCCGATGACGGTCAGCCAGCTCGGGCACTTGTAGGCATCCCTCATGTGCATCACGGTGACGTCGAGATCCTCGGCCTCGACGCCCCAGTAGCGTCGCGCCCATGCGTACACCTGATTGAAGGACGACTTTCCGAGAGCTCCGTTGGCCTGCGCCTGGAAGAAGTAGCCGGCATATCCGGAGACGCAGCCAACAATCCCGAGAAGGTCCTGCGTGAATTTCAGCAGCCGTTCCGCAGGCAGCGCCCAGTCGAACTCGAATCGATAGAAACTGGCCCGCCCGGGCTCGGACGCGGGCTGGTAGCCATGAAACATCATCAGCCATGCATCGGTTGCGCGGTTGTCAAAGAAGCCGTAACCCCATGTCCGAGATCGGCGCAACTCGGGCAACTCGACCTGCTCGAATCGCAAGCGTGCCGCCGGCGTCCAGTCTTGCATCAGATTGCCGAGGGCAGTCGAGCAATAGCTGCAAAACGGGTTACCCCAGGTGCTCAAATACAAGTCGTAGACCGCGCGTGCCGTTTTGGGCCCGGGCGGAGTGTCGACGAACAGCACGAGATGCTGCTTCAGCTCCGCCAGCGGAATGGCAACCGCCGGGTCGGGGCTCGGGCTGATCAATGGGTTCGGCGGCATAGGCGTGATGTCAATTGTCGGGGAGGCTGCCACGGTCCGCGATGTGGCCTTCGAGCACATCCTTCTGAAACTCTCGTTGCGACCATAGCAAGTCCTCAAAATTTGCATAGGCAGTCTCATCCCCGCTCAGGCCGACCCACACGACCGCAGGCTCACCAGCGCTGTCGATCGACCGCTCGTCGAAGGCGATGAACTCAGTGGTATCGCCCGACACGATCACGAACTTATGCAGGGGATCGTAGTCATCCCACTCCTCTTCGTCCGAATCCGCCGATTCGACTATGTCCCGCGCCGAACGAAGCGACATGCGAACGTACTGCATATAGCCGGGCACGCCGTCGCTGATGCGCAGAAACTGGCGGAACGATGGCGGCAAGGGGATCCCGATATGCGCGCAATGTTTTTCGAGCGCGGCGAGATCGTCGGCCGACACCGGCGCTCGCAGCGTCGGCGTTGGCGTCGGTGCGCGCTTCTTGCGATAGGCAGCGTTTGCACGTTGGGCGCGCAGTGTTTCTTCGAGCATCGCCCTCATTTCGTCATCGTTCATGACTTGCTCCTTAAGCTGTGCAATTGCAGGAACTATGGGCCTTGACTCCGCCCGGGTGCGTCTCGGGGTTATGTTTGTCCATCGCCTTGCCGACTGTCGAGTTCACGTTCGAATCGGCCCACTTGAGGCTGCCCGGCAGCGGTCCGCCGAGGCCGACGGGGTGCATGTGATCGGGACTCATTGCATTGGCTTTGCTGCGCGGCATCGGCGTGGGCGCGCCCATGCCTTCCGGCGGATCGCCCGCCCATTTGTCGTGCAAACACTTGCTATGGAACTGTTTCGCTACGTCCTCGTGATCCTTGCCCTTCTCTTCCACCAGTGCATCGAAATTGTCGCTGAAGTCGCCGAGGCTGTCCGTGTACGCGCCGAACGCCCGGTTTTGCGCGGCTTGCTCGGCTTTGGACAAGCCAGAGAATTTGCTTGCCGGCTTGGAAGGAGTGCGTTCCGGTTTGACCTTCGGATGAGGCGACTCGTTATAGGCCTTGAGCATGGCGCACAACTGCTCGACCTCGCACGGTCCCCAGCGATGCTTCGTCTGCTTTTGCTTCTTGTCGCAGTCGACGTTGAGTTCCATCTGCGCGGGCGTACTGGGCGGCTGGTTATTGCCCGGCAACGTCCCCGAGTTGTCGGAACCGCCACCGTTATTGGTCATCGCATCGCCGAGCAACTGTATGTTCTGCCCTTCGGCTTGCACGTTCATGGAACCGGGCGCGACGAACTTCGTCTTGCCCTCTGTCGTCGACGAGACCACGCCGCCGCCGGTGCCCTGGCTAGCTACGTCCGGCGAAGGCTGGCTCTTGTAAGAACTGCCCTTGATCGCGATTTTCTTGCCTTCGATCTTCACCGTCGTCGTCGCGTCGTCGAGCCGGTCCGCTGAGCGACCCACGTTAGGCAGCGGCGTCGGGACGAAAGGCGCAGGCGGCCCTGGCATCTTGCAGACGTTGGGCAGGGTGGCGGCGGCAGTGTCGAGACTGTCTTCGGAGACCGGAGTTTTGGGCGGGTTGACGCCTACACTCGTCATGGCGATGCTCTTTAGTCACCGCCCAACGAGAGCACGACGGCGCTGCGATAGCCGCCTTCGCCGCCGGCCCAGAGCAACGGCCACGCGCCCTTGGCGTAGCCGCGCAGCCGCGACGCGACGGCGAGCGACGCGAAAAGCGGCCCGGACGCCGCGCCGACATCGCCCCAGCAATTGGCCGGACACAGGTAATCGTGGGCGTTGACGAACACAGCCTGTGTACGCAGGAGCGTGTAGGCCAGTTCTTCGCTGCGATAGCGCTCGCCGTTGATGTCACAGTACGTTGCGGTAATCGCATCCCGAGGCAGGGACAGACTTTCGGTTGCGCCTGCCACGGCAGCAGTCAGCCCTTCACCGACACACAGCCGCAAGCTGCGCAGCGGGTGCGGCTCGACGGCGGTGCAAGCAGCGGCCACTCGAGCCAGCACGGGTAGCCGGTGATGCCGGACCGCCTCACCGCTTGCCAGCAGGCATGCGCCGGCAGCCTCCCCGGGCGGGAAGCCGTTGCGGTTACTGCCGCTCATCAGCTGCCCGCCCTGATCGAGCCAATCCAACGTGTCGGAGTCGTAATAAGAGTCGACGCCGGCGGCGATACCGAGGTCGAGCTGCCCGGTCGCGATCTGCTGCGCCACGACCTGGATGGCCATTAACCCGCTCGCGTGACCCCGATGGATGCGGTGGACCAACTCGCTTGTCGTGCGGAGCGCGTCGATTACGGCACGCGCGCAGGTCTGCACGACATCGGCGGTCACGCCGGGGCGCGGCTCGGGCAGGCCGATCCAACAGGGCAGTGGCCGCCCGGAACGCGACCACTCGGCCTGTTCGAGCAACTCCGCGAGGGCCGCAGCGAGCAGGTGCCCGAGCCGTTCTCCTAAAGCCACTTGGGGGCTGAGCTCTGAATCGTTGGCCAGCCGCATCGACGACCCGGTCTTGTCGACGAAGAGCGGATGCATCTTGATCGCCGAGATCCCCGCCCGCACCGCCGCCGACGACGAGGCGCTGTCCAGACCGACAGGCGTTCGCGCGCCGACCGCGCACAGATACACTTCGCGGCGGGGCGCTTCATGCCACGATGCCACGGCCAGTTGGGCGTTGGGTGTCATGCTCCTGAACCCGCCGCCTTTTGCGTCACGATGGTGACATCCAGGTCATCGACGCGGTCGTTGCAGACGATCGACGTTTGCCACGACATCACGACGCGCGACTGATCCGGCTCCAGGAGAACCGTGCAGAGTTGACCTCTGTGCTCCTGATCCTTCCGGCCGAACCGCGTGCGAAAACACGGATGAATTTTCGGCAATGTGAACGCAAGCGTGCCCTTGGGCGACAAGTTCTCGAGTGCAACTTCCTCGCCACCCCGCAGGAACGGCCCTACCTGCTGGTCCAGCGGAGCGCAGTTGTTGTAGCGGCCGTCGAAGTCCTCGGCCCACAGCGGAAATCGGTTGCGCCGCCACGACTCGTCGTAGGTGCCGGCAAGTTCGCGCCTTGGCGACCAGCTGCATTCCACTGCGTTCAGGCCAGCGGGCGCAGGACGGTCGCGCCACGACGCAATCAGCCGATCGGGATATTCGATGTTGGGCAGCCGTCGATCGAGGCAATGCTCAGCCCGCACCGCGAATCCTGCGCCCACTGGATTGCGGTCTTCGATGCGGTGTTTAGCCGGGTCATCGGCTGAAAAATCCTGGCCGCCATAGGCGCGCTCGTAGAGGATCGGCATTGATTCGAACCACTCGGGTTGCGTAGGCACGAGGCCGCCGGCGAGGCGACGGTACCAGCAACGATCTCCGAAGACACGCAGCCGCTTGTTCACCGCACCGATCCTGAGGCGCACATCCAGCGCGCGCACTCGACGTCCCGAAGGCGCCCACGCTGAACCGTTGACGAGGACATCGGTGCCGGCTTTCACGCCGAACAGATCCGATTCGTGAATCAGGCTCGTTTTGCCGCGAGCGCCCCGGTACTCGCACGTCGCCGCGACGGGTATCTGCTCTTTCGCCAGGGACGTCGTCCCGTTCAGCGAGATGTCGAACGTAGCTTTGACGACAACCATCCACAGCTTGTTGCCGTCCTTGTCCTGACGCCAAATCTTGTCCACGGCGTAGGGCGTGCGATTATCGACCATCCACATCTCCAACCTCCCGGAGTTCCGCGGTGAACGCTGGACACTGGCAACGCGCGGATTCAACCGGCGTAAACCGACGAGACTTATCGATCTCAGCACGCAGACAAACAATCTGCGCCCACGGCGCGGACCAGTTCGTTAGCAATGGTCGGCGGCTGGCGCTGGAAGCGATGCGCAGAATCGTACGCACAACGGTCACTGCCATGACTTCACCGCACCGTAGCGCCGACCTACAAAGCGCTCGCGCTGACGCCGCCTGGTTGTTCCACCGGACGTGTTCTCTCGAATCCTCTCACCTGGAAAGACGAACGAAGGACACCTGTTCTTGAAAGAACGACCCGATCATGGCGATCAGCGGCTGCACTATCGGCAGCTCGCCGGTCTGGGCAATGCAGTCCTTGTCGATGCACCGGCCGTTCAAGCTCTACATCCACCGTGCAGCAAGCCGCTGGATACCGGGACGACGGGTTCCAAATCGATGCCTTAGCGATGGCGGCGAAAGAGACGATCGGCCCGCGTTCGAGGATGTCGCGGGCGATCAGTACTGCGATGGCGTTCCGATGGATGACTGCTTCCGCCGGTTGGGAGCAGCGCGCCTTTGCACAGTAAGCTGACATTCGCGTGCCCTCAACCCATGAGCATCACGATCCAGATTCCGAATGCGGTGCAGCTGACACACCTGCCAGCGCCCCATGTGATTTTTTCTCCTCGTGCGCGGAGATCATTTCGTTTGATGCGCGCCGGAACGAAGCCTATATTCTTGCTCACCCTTAACGACACGCAAGCACCGGAACAATGACGGAAGAGACACCTGTTGCGATCATCACGGGCGCGGCGAGCGGCATCGGCCAGGCGACGGCCCGCCTGCTGGCAGGCCGCGGCTATCGCGTCGCCATCGCCGATTTGCGCGAGCCCGCCGCCGCCGACTCCGCGCAGTCCATTCGCGCGAGCGGCTTCGAGGCGATGCCCGTCACCGTCGATGTCGCCGACGAAGCCAGCGTGAAAGGAATGGTCGAAACCGTGATCTTGGAGTGGGGCCGCATTGACGTGCTCGTGAACAGCGCGGGCGTGGAAAGCGCGAAGCCGTTTCTGGACATCACGCCGGACGAATTCCGCCGAGTGCTCGAAGTGAACACGACCGGTACGTGGCTCTGCTGCCAGGAAGTCATCCGCCAGATGGTCGCGCAAAAGAGCGGGTCGATCGTGAACCTCAGTTCCATCGCGGGGCAGAAAGGCGGCGGGATGCTCGGCACCGCCGCTTATGCGACGTCGAAAGGCGCCATCCTCGCGATGACCAAATCGCTCGCTCGCGAGTTCGCGAAGGCGGGCATACGCGTGAACGCGGTCGCACCGGCCTTCACGCTGACGGATTTCGTGCGCCGCCAGCTCGCGACGAAGCCGGAAGGTTTCATCGACTCCATCTACGCCGCCACGCCGATGGCGCGCGGCGCGCAGCCCGAGGAAATCGCGGCCGTGGTGGCGTTCCTCGCGTCGCCGGAAGCATCGTTCGTAACGGGCGCCGTCTATAACGCCGATGGCGGCAGCGCCATGTAACGGCTACGCCGGCTGCCCTTCGGCACGCTGCAATTCGTCGTTGATCCAGCTCGAGAGCGCGACCGTCTGCGGCCGCGCTTCCAGATGCGGCGCGATCCACAGCACGAGCTTGCGTGGTCCCGGCACGAAGCCGAACGGTGCGACGAGCGCGCCGGAATCCAGCTCGTCGCGCACCAGCATGCGCGGCACGGTCGCCACCCCGAGGCCGCATTTCGCGGCCTGAATCAGAAGATAGAAGTGATCGAACGACTCCGCAATCCGTGGTTGACGCGCGGGCGCATGATGCATCGCCTGGAACCAGTCGCTCCATGCGCCGGGGCGCGTCGCGGTGGCAAGCAGGCGCGCGCGTTCGAGATCGTCCACGCTCGTGATGCGCGTCTCGCGCATGTACTCCGGCGCACACACGACACCGATCCATTCGTCGACGAGCGGCTTCGGCACGATGTCCCTCGGCGGCCTGATGCTCGACAGCCGAATGGCCACGCTGATGTTGTCCCGCGCGAAATCCACTTCGCCCGATCCCATGCTGAAGCCAAGCTCGATCTGCGGCTCTTTCCGATGCAGCCGCGAGAGCCGCGGCAATAGCCAGTACATCATGATCGATTGCGAACACGACAGCGTGAGCGGCCCCGGGCGCACCTGATCGACGCTCGACTGAATCACATTGAACGCGCGCGACAGTCCTTCGGCAAGACGCGCGCCTTCGGGCGTCGGCTCCGTCCCGTGTGCATTGCGCAGTAACAGCAGCACGCCGAGATTGTCTTCAAGCGAACGGATGTGCCGGCTGATGGCGCCGTGCGTGACGGAAAGTTCAGTAGCTGCTTCGCCGAAGCTGCGCAACCGCGCGGTGGCTTCGAAGGCGCGCAGCGCGTTGAGAGAAGGACGGGGCACGTGCAATGGACCTCGCGAAACGAAGCTCGCGCGCTTCGAACCGTGTTCGAGCGAATGCGAGGCGTGATGGAAGGCGAACCCAGGAGGCGATGCAGCGAAGCACGTCGCTATTGTGAGTTTTTCGCAGCGTGTTCAGAAATCATATCGTTTGATGCTTTCAGGCGTCAATCTTATAGTCCACCGAACGTCAAGAAGCGCGCTTAGCCGCACGGCAGTGCGTGCGCGAAAGCCTATAACGGAGACATCCGGGCGCTCTCCTTCTCATCGCGCCTCCCGCAACGTAGAGCCATAACATGTCCAGACACTCCCATTCGCGCGCGGAATTCACGGCGCGTTATTTCGTGGAAAGCTCGGTGCCTATCGCGAAGGCGGCGGAAGTCATAGCGGGCGAACAGTCGAGCGGCACTTTTCTCGCGCTGCCCGGCGAAACCGATGCCCTGAAGGAACGCGCGCGCGCCCGCGTCACGCGCGTCGACTCGCTTCCGCCCGCGCTGGAACCCTCGCTGAAAAGCGCATTCGTCGAACGCAGGGAACCGGCGAGCCTCTACTATCGCGGCGAGATCGACATTGCGTTTCCCGTCGATAACATCGGGGCCAACCTGCCCGCGCTGTTGTCCACCATCGCAGGCAACCTCTTCGAACTCGGGGAAATCACGGGCTTGCGCCTGCTCGATATCGACCTGCCCGACGATTACGCACAGCGTTTCGCAGGGCCTGCGTTCGGCATCGAAGGCACGCGGCGGCTTTCGGGCGTGCATGCTCGGCCGATGATCGGCACCATCGTGAAGCCGAGCATCGGACTCATGCCGGACGAAACGGCGAAGATCGTCGATGATCTCTGCGCGGCGGACATCGACTTCATCAAGGATGACGAACTACTTGCGGACCCTGTCTACGCGAGCTTCGATGCGCGGCTCGGCGCCGTCATGCCGGTGCTGCACAAACATGCCGACCGGCTCGGGCGCATGCCGATGTACGCGATCAACATCTCCGGCAGCATCGACGAAATGCTGCGCCGGCACGACCAGGTGCTCGAAGCGGGCGGCACGTGCGTGATGGTGTGCGTGAACTGGGTCGGCTTCGCGGGCGTCGAACATGTGCGGCGTCATGCGCAGTTGCCCATACACGGCCATCGCAACGGCTGGGGCGCCTTCACGCGCCATCCGCAGCTCGGCTTCACGTTCACCGCGTATCAGAAGCTGTGGCGGCTCGCGGGCGTCGATCATCTGCATGTGAACGGCGTGCGCAGCAAGTTCTGGGAACCGGATGCATCCGTGATCGATTCGGCGCGCGCCTGTCTCGCCCCTTTCGCTGGCGTGACGCCACTGATGCCGGTATTCTCGTCCGGCCAATGGGCATCGCAAGCACCCGACCTCTTCGGTGCGTTGCGTTCGGTGGACCTGATGCATCTCGCGGGCGGCGGCATCATCGGGCATCCGCAGGGAATCGCGGCGGGCGTCGCCAGCATGCGTGAAGGCTGGGAAGCCGCGGTGGAAGGCGTCGACCTGAACACGTACGCGACAACGCATCCCGCGCTTCGCGCCGCCCTTTCCCACTTCAAGGCAGTCTGAACTGACGATGACCGATGCCAGACTGCGGCTCGCTTTCTATGGCGACGACTTCACCGGCTCCACCGATGCGCTCGAAGTGCTGGCGTTCGCCGGCCTGCGCTGCGCCCTCTTCCTGAAGCCGCCGACGCGCGACATGCTGGCCGCGCTCGGCGGCTTTGATGCGATCGGCGTCGCCGGCGACGGCCGCGCCATGACGCCCGCCGAAATGGATGCGGCATTGCCGCCCGTGTTCGAAGCGCTCGCGGCATTGCGCGCGCCGATCATCCATTACAAGGTGTGCTCTACGTTCGACAGCGCGCCGCACATTGGCAGCATCGGACGCGTGATGGAACTCGCGCGTGCGTCATTCGGGCCGCGCACCATTCCCATCGTGGCGGGCACGCCTGCGCTGAAACGCTTTTGTGTGTTCGGCAACCTGTTCGCGCGATCCGGCACCGATGGCCTCGTCTATCGCATCGATCGTCATCCGATCATGCGCGCGCATCCCGTCACGCCGATGGACGAAGGCGACCTGCTTCGCCACTTCGCGCGGCAAACGAATCTGCCGCTTTCGGGCTTTCATCTGCCGGACTTCGACGGCACGCGCGAGCAGATCGATCAGGCGTTTCATCACGCGCTCGGTGCCGCGCCTGCGGGTTTGCTGCTGGATACGGCATCGCCTGCGCATCTCACTGAAGTCGGGCGGCTGCTTTCGCGACTCGGCGACGCGCATGGGCCCGTTTTCGCGGTCGGATCGTCGGGACTCGAATACGCGCTCACGCAATGGTGGAATGAGAGCCGCACGCCGGGCGCACAAACGCGCGGATACGACCGCGTCGATGCGGCCGCGCCCATTCTCGCGCTGTCGGGCAGTGCATCGCCGTTATCGGCTGCGCAGATCGATGCCGCCATCGGCGCGGGGTTCGCCGGCATGGAAATCGATGCACGCGCGCTGATCGATACGCAAGACGGCGCGCGCACGCTCGATGCCATCGTGAGCCGCGCGCTGCATGCGTTGGGCGACGGTCAGAGCGTCATCATGCACACGGCGCGCGGGCCGCGCGATCAGCGCATCGGCAACATGCTCGATGCGCTCGTTGCACAGGGCATGAGCCTCTACGATGCGCGTCATCGCGGCGGGCGTCTGCTCGGCCAGCGGCTCGGCGCAATCGCGGATGCAGTGCTGCGTGCCGTGCCGCTGCGTCGCCTCATTCTCTCTGGCGGCGATACGTCGAGCCAGGTCACGCAAGTGCTCGGACCGGATGCGCTCGAAATCGATGCGCGGCTCACGCCGGGTGCGCCGCTTTGCCGGGTCATTTCAGACAAGCCCCATCTGCGCGACTTGCGCGTGGCGCTCAAAGGCGGACAAATGGGCGATGCGAATTTCTTCGTCACGGCGCGCGATGGCAACGTGAACTGAGCCAAGCTCTCGCAGCAGCGCCAAGGGCGGCGATGGAAACATCGTCGCCCTTGGCTTATTCAGCCCGGGCGCGCGATAAAGAGAAAGGCGGCGATATCGCGAACATCGCCGCCTTTCTCACGCTCGCCCGCAAAGGTCAGGGCGTCTTGAGGAATCCGATCGAGATCCACGGCACCAGCGCAATCACGATGATGCCGATGAACAGCGCGACCATGTAACCGATGATCGGCCGGATGCCTTCGTCGGGATGAATCTTGCTGACGGCGCAAGCGCCGTAGTAGCCGACACCGAACGGCGGCGCAAAGAGGCCGAGGCCCATCGACAGGATCACGACCATCGCGTACTGCACTTCGTGAATGCCGACATCGCGTGCAATCGGAAACAGCAGCGGTCCGAACAGCACGATTGCCGGAATGCCTTCGAGCACGCTGCCGAGCAACACGAACATCACGATCGACACGGCCATGAAGCTCATCGCACCGCCCGGCAGACGTTCCATGAACGCAGCGAGACTGTGCGAGAAGCCCGACTGCGTGAGCGCCCAGGCCATGGCCGTCGCGGTGCCGATGATGATGAGGATCGCGCCGGACAGCGCCGCCGTTTCCACGAGCATCGGCATGATGCGCTTGACGTCGAAGCGTCGATAGACGAGCAAGCCCGCGATCAGCGAATACACGATGCCGACCGTCGACACTTCCGTCGCCGTCGCCACACCTTCGACCACGGCAAAGCGGATAACGACCGGCAACGCGAGCGCCGGTATCGCAATCACGAGCGTCCTGCCGATCTCCGCGCCCGTCGCGCGTTTCGCCGATGCAGGCTTCACGCCGCGCGCGCGCCACCACACGAGCAGGCACAGCGCGATAGCGAGCACGAAGCCCGGCAGCAAGCCGCCGGTGAAAAGCGCGGAAATGGATACGCCCGTGACCGAACCGATGGTGATCAGCACGATGGAAGGCGGCACGGTTTCCGTCTGCGCGCCCGTCGCCGATAGCAGCGCGACGAGTTCGCCCGGCTTTTCTCCGCGCTTCTTCATTTCGGGGAAGAGAATCGGCGCGACGGCGGCCATGTCCGCGGCCTTCGAACCGGAGATGCCCGAGATGAGATACATCGCGCCGATGAGCACATACGAGAGCCCGCCGCGCACGTGACCGAGCAGCGACGCGAGGAAGTTGATCATCGCGCGCGCCATGCCTGTCATTTCGATCAGCAAGCCGAGGAAGATGAACATCGGCACGGCCAGCAGCAGCAGTTGCGACATGCCTTCGTCCATGCGGCTAACGACGATTTCGAGCGGCATCGATGTGGACAGCGACAGATACGAGAACACCGCGAGCCCGAACGAGAACGCGATCGGCATGCCCGAGAGCACCGTGAATCCGACCACGCCGACGAAGAAGATCAGCAGGTTCAGATTGCCGAGCGATTGCAGCACGGGACCGACGGTATGCAGCGCAGTCACGACCGCCGCCGTGACCACGATGCCGATCGCCGCCGTTTTCCAGCCGCGCGCGAGCAGCTTCACGAGCGACATGAGCAGCATGCACACGACGCCATAGACGATGGCCGCGACGCGCAGGCCATCGTTGATCTCGAGCGCCGGCGTGACGATGCCCCATTGCTGGTTGATGAACGCGTACACCGGCGCGGCGATCATCGCGAGGAAGAGCAGGCTCGCGATGAGCGCGACGTTGTCCCACACTGCGCCCCACTCCTCGCCCGCGCGATTGACGATGGCCGTCATGCGCATGTGCGAGCCGCGATGCAGCGCAGTGGCGGCGCCCGTCATCGCGAGCCAGAGAAACAGAATCGCCGCGAGTTCATCGCCCCAGACGAGCGGCTGGTGAAAGACGTACCGCGCCACCACGCCGCTGAAAAGCAGCACGATTTCGGCGAGCACGAGCAGCGCCGCGGGAACCGACACCATCAACCCGAGGATGTGATCGGCGAGCGCGAGTCCGCGCGGCATCGACGCCAGACCGCGAGCCCCTTCGCTCACTCCGTCCGGGGCTTGCGTGAAGTCATCGGCGATATGCGTTCTCATGCGAGTTTCCCGGTGACTTTTTCGAGCAGCGCCCATTCTTCTTCGCCGAAGAACTTCTTCTGCTCGGCGTAGAAGCCCGATTTCCGGAGCACGTCGCGGAAGCTGGCCACATCGGGCGCATTGAATTGCAGGCCCTTGCTTTCCAGCGTCTTTTGCAGCGACGCGTTCAGTTGCGCGACGTCCTGGCGCTGAAGCATGGCGTACGCATTCAGATGCTTCGACGTGATGTCGCGAACGCTCGCCGGCAGTTTCTCCCACGCGGCGCGGTTGCCGAGGAACCAGAAGCCGTCCCACATGTGGCTCGTCATCGAGCAATACTTCTGCACCTCGTAAAGCTTGGCCGTGTCGACCACGGCGAGCGCGTTCTCCTGACCTTCGACCACCTTCGTCTGCAGGGACGAATACACCTCGTTGAAGCTGATCGACGTAGGCGCCGAGTTCAGCGCGCGGAACAGCGAGATCCACAGGCGGCCCGGCGGCACCCGAATTTTCAGGCCCTGCAGATCGGCCGGTGTCGCGATGGCCTTCGAACTCGTGGTGATCTGGCGAAAGCCGTTGTCCCAGACCTTTTCCTGCACGACGAGACCGGCCTTCGTAATGAGGCCGCGCAGGTGCGCGCCCAGTTCGCCGTCGAGCGCGCCGAAAACCTGGTCGTAGTTCTTGAACGCGAAGCCCGTGCCGGTGATGGCGGTTCTCGGCACGAGGGAAGACAACGCGTTCGCGCCCGACAGCGTGAAGAATTCGAGCGCGCCCGCACGCAGTTGCGCGAACATGTCCGGATCGCCGCCGAGCTGGTTGTTCGCGAACACGCGAATCTCCATGCGGCCGTCGGTCTCCTTCTTGATGGCATCGGCGGCTTGCTGGATACGCACGTTCAGCGGATGCGACGCCGGCAGGTCCGTGCCCACCTTGTAGCTGAATTCCGCCGCTTGCGCGCGTCTGATCCACGGTGCGCCCATCAGGCCCGAGGCGGCCACCGCTGCCGTTCCTGCGCTCGTGACGAGGAAGCTGCGACGATCGAGTTTCATGGGTTGTCTCCTGTTCTGTGATATTTATGAGGACGCCGGTTTCATGATTGAACCGGCGCTTTGCTGCGAGAATTCGTGTGCCCTGCCGAGTGCCGTGTGCCCTTCAATCGGATCAGTCGACCGTGATGACAGGCTTCACCTCCTCAAAATTCTTCATGCGCGTGAGTGCGGTGTTGACCTCGTCGAGCGTGTAGCGGCCCGTGATCATTTCGTGGAACGGAAACGCGTGCTGGTGCTTTTCGAGGAACTGGAGCGCGAGCGAATAGCTGCGTGCATCGCCTGAAAAGGAACCGATGACCTGCAGGTTCTTCTTAACGATCATCGAGGGCGCGACCGTCGTCGATGCTTCGCCGAGCTGGCCGACCACCAGATAGCGGCCGCCCTTGCGGGCAAGCGCGAGACCTTCTGCGAACGCGGCGGGCACGCCGGTGAACTCCATCACGATGTCCGCGCCGCGGCCTTCGGTTTCGGCGAGCACCGCATCGAGCCGCTCCTGCGGCGTCGTGCCTTCCACGGCGATGCAGACATCCGCGCCGAAGCGCTCCGCCATTCTGAGCCGCGTGGAAGGCGAGCCGATCACGATGATCTTCTTCGCGCCGCGCACCCGTGCGTTGGCGGTCGCGAGCAGGCCGAGCGGACCCGCGCCCTGAATCAGCACCGTATCGGTCGGCTCGATTGCGCCGATCTGCGAGAACGCGTTCATCACCGAGCGCAGCGCGCAACTCGACAGGCTCGCGAGTTCGTTCGGCACCGAGTCCGGCACGCGCAGACGCCCCGCCTGCGGCAACACGTAGCCATATTGCGAGAAGCCGCCGAGCAGATACGGCGATTCCTCGATGTTCTCGTACATGTACGCGCGACGATTCGTGCAGAGCGTCGGCTTGCGCGCGGTCGTGCAGAAGTAGCAGCCGCCACAGGACGTATGCGTATAGACGATGCGATCGCCCTCCCTGAGCGGCGTGCCGACCGAATCGGTGGTCACGCCCGCGCCCGCGCGCACCACGCGGCCCACCATCTCATGACCGATGATCACGGGCAGATTCACCTTCAGCGAAAGCGAACCCTGCCACAGATGAACATCGGTGCCGCAAATCGAGCACATCTCGATCTTCACGAGCGCGGCGTTGGGCTCGGTCTCGCGCGGCAACGGCACCTCCTCGATCTTGAGCGGCGCCTTGAACTCACGCAGCACGGCTGCGCGCGAAAATTCCGGAACGGCTGTCATGCGCTTATGTCTCCTCGTCGATTGCATGCGCTCTGGATCAGCCGTGCTTCAGCACGACGGTCTTCGCGACGGTGTATTCCTTGAGCGCTTCCAGGCCCTTCTCGCGGCCGTGACCGCTGCGCTTCACGCCGCCGAACGGCAATTCGATGCCGCCGCCCGCGCCATAGTTGTTGATGAACACCTGCCCCACGCGCAGCTTCTTCGCGACGCGCATCTGCCGTGCGCCGTTCTCCGTCCACAGGCCCGCAACGAGTCCGTACGCGGTGCCATTGGCGATGGCGATGGCGTCGGCTTCATCCTCGAACGGAATAGCCGCGAGGACGGGACCGAACACTTCTTCCTGCGCGAGTTCGTGCGTCACCGGAACCGGCCCGAAAAGCGTCGGCGTAACGAAATAGCCGGTTTCGACGGCGCTCGTGTCGAGCGAGCCTTGCGCGATCACGCCAATGCCGTCCGCGCGTGCGCGATCGATGAAGCCCTTCACTTTCGTCTGCTGCGTGCCGTTGATGACCGGGCCGCACGGGAGATCCGCCGCCGGCGCACCGACGCGCACTTCCGACATCTTCTCCTTGAGCATCGCGACGAAACGGTCATATGCCGAACGTTGAATGAGCACGCGGCTGCCTGCCGAGCACGTTTGCCCTGCGTTCTGCGTGATGACACCGACGATCGTCTTCGCCGCGTTCTCGAAGTCGGCATCGTCGAACACGATCTGCGGTGACTTGCCGCCGAGTTCCAGCACACAGGGCACGTGGTTCTTCGCGGCTGCAGTCTGAATCAGCGTGCCGACTTCGGGAGAACCCGTAAAGGACAGGAAGTCGATATCGGAATGTTGCGACAGCGCCGCGCCCGCTTCCTCGCCGAGACCGGTCACGAGATTGATAACGCCCGAAGGCAAGCCCGCTTCATGCGCGAGCGCGGTGAGACGCATGCAGCTCATGCTCGCGTCCTCGGCGGGCTTGAGCACGACGGTGTTGCCTGTTGCGAGCGCGGGACCGATGGTGCGGCCGAACATCGATGCGGGATAGTTCCACGGAATGATCAGCCCGCATACGCCGCGCGGCTCGCGCTGCACGGTGACCTGAAAGCCGTCGAGGAACGGCAGCACGTCGCCGAGAATCTTGTCTGCGGCGCCCGCGTAGAACTCGAAATAGCGTGCGGTGGCGCGGATATCGGTGCGCGCCTGCGTGATCGGCTTGCCGGTGTCGCGCGCTTCGAGCTGCGCCAGTTCTTCGAGATTGTCCAGAATCAGCGCCGACAGCCTGCTCATGATGCGGCCGCGTTCGAAGCCGGCCATGGTGCTCCACGGACCGGCAAGCGCATCGCGCGCCGCCGCGACCGCGCGATCCACTTCCGGCTTGCCGCCGCGAGAGATCGAGGCAAAGACTTCGCCGTCGCTCGGCGAACGCACTTCAAGCGATCCCTTCGACTGTGCGGCGCCCCACTCGCCGCCGATGAAAATGGTACTGACCTCTGCTGGCATTGCTGTGTCTCCTGTTCGATATACGGTTGGCGATCGAAGTTATCGTCTTGCTTACGTGAAAAAAAGTATAGGGAGATCGCCCGAACCGCTACAAATACGAATTGGCAATAGAGGATATAATTGCTTCCTATATCCTGCGGCAATCCATGCAAAGGCTGCATAGGAGAGAAGACCAGAATGGACATTCGCCAGATGCGTTATTTCGTGGCCTGCGTCGATGCGGGAAGCCTCTCCAAGGCGGCGCTCGCCCTGTCCATCTCGCAGCCGTCGCTCAGTCAGCAGATCGCTGAAATGGAAAGCGATCTCGGCGTCCCGCTTCTCGTGCGCAGCTATTCCGGCGTCGCGCCGACCGAAGCCGGCGTGACCCTGTACCGTCACGCGCAATCCATCATCAAGCAGATCGCGCAGATGCGCGGCGACGTGAAGCGCGGCGAACATGCGCTTACCGGCCAGGTGGCCGTCGGCCTGCCGACGAGCGTCTCGTCGGTCCTCGCCGTGCCGCTTTTCGAGCGCATGCGCGCGACGTATCCCGGCGTCCAGTTGCAAATCTTCGAAAGCATGAGCGGCTATTTGAACGAGTTGCTCGCCAATGGCCGGCTGGACATTGCCGTGCTCTTTCGTGAGACCGAAACGCGCGGCGTATCGGTGATTCCGCTCTTCAACGAGCGTCTCGCCGTGCATGGCGCGGCGTGGGTCGGCAGTCCGCGTGCGAAAACCGTGCGGCTCGAACTGCTGTCCGGCGTGCCGCTCGTGCTGCCGGGCAAGTCGCACGGCTTGCGCTTGCTGGTCGAGCGCGCGTTCGATAGCGCGGGCCTCGATCTGAACGTGGTGGCCGATATCGATTCGCTTCCCACCATGCTCGAAATCGCGCGGCGTGGCGAAGCTGCGACCATCCTGTCGAGCTATCTCGGACGCGGACACGCCGGCAAAGGGCAAAGCACGCAAAAGGACCTGCTGACGCGCTTTCTCGTCGAGCCGACGATCGAACGCTCCGTCGCGCTGTGCCGCCTGAATGCCGTGCCGCAAACCGCGGCGTCGCGCGCGGTGCAGGAATGCATGGAGAAGATCGTCGCCGAAATGGCGCCGGACATCGACGGCGCCGCGAAGGAGAGATAAGCCGCCGGGCCGGGTATATTGGATTCGCCTATACCCCGTAGTTCCAAACAGTATTTCCTCCTTGAGCGTCACGCGCGCTACGATTTTTCGTACGGTGGCTGCACGGCCACAGACGTGACGCATACAACAAGGAGACAAGGCATGTCGCTTCCGCTTTCGGGCATCACGGTAGTGTCGCTTGAACAGGCCATTGCCGCGCCGCTCGCGTCCCGCCATCTCGCGGACTGGGGCGCGCGCATCATCAAGATCGAACGGCCCGGCAAGGGCGATTTCTGCCGCGACTACGACACCGTCATGAACGGCATGTCGAGCCAGTTCGTCTGGACCAACCGTTCGAAGGAAAGCGTCGCGCTCGATATCAAGAGCGACGAAGGCGCCGATGCCCTCTTCTCCCTGCTCGAAACCGCCGACGTCTTCCTGCAGAACCTCGCGCCGGGCGCGGCCGCGAAGCTCGGGCTCGACGCGAAGTCGCTCGTTGCGCGCTTCCCGCGGCTGATCGCATGCGACATTTCCGGCTACGGCAGCGGTGGTCCGTACAGCAGCAAGAAGGCGTACGACCTGCTCGTGCAATGCGAATCCGGCTTTCTCGCGATCAACGGCAGCGAAGCGGAGCCGGCCAAGTGCGGGCTCGCCATCGCGGATATCGCCACCGGCATGTATGCGCTGAACGGCGTGCTCATGGCGCTTTATCATCGCGAGCGCACGGGCAAGGGCACGGCGTTCGAGGTGTCGCTTTTCGATTCGATGACCGAATGGATGAGCTATCCCGCCTACTACGTCACAGGCAGCGGCAAGCCGCTCAAGCGCAACGGCATGCGTCACGCGACCATCGCACCATACGGACCTTTCCGCACGGGCGATGACCGCAGCATTTTCTTCGGCATCCAAAACGAGCGCGAGTGGCTGTCGTTCTGCGATGTCGTTCTGGGCGACGCCAGCATCGCCGTCGATGCGCGCTTCGACACGAATCCGCAACGCCTCGCCAATCGCGACGCCCTCGAAGCGCTGATCGAAGCCCGTTTCTCCGCATGGACGAGCGAGGACGTGCTCGCGCGACTCGATCGCGCCGCCATCGCCAATGCACGCATGAATTCGGTGGAAGAGTTCGTCGATCATCCGCAAGTCCATGCACGCAAGCGCACGCGCGAGATCGGCTCGCCGACGGGACCGCTTGCCACGTTCCTGCCCGCGATCACCATTGCCGACATGGAGCCGGTGATGAAGCCCGTTCCGGCTGTCGGCGAACATACGCAAAGTGTGCTCGATGAACTGCGCGCGAACAAACGGAGCGCCGCATGAGTGACGCAAACGAATATCGCCTGACGCGCACCGTGCTGGCGGTGCCCGCGAATCGCAGGCGTCATGTGGAATCGGCGGCGCGCTCATCGGCGGATGCGGTGTTTCTCGATCTCGAAGACGCCGTGCCCGAGTCGGAGAAGACGGAAGCGCTGCACGGCGCCGTGCGTGCGCTGCACGAACTGGACTGGGGCGCGAAGACCGTGCTCGTGCGCGTGAATGCATACGGCAGCCGTCATATCGACGATGAGATACGCACGCTCGCGCCGATCGCGCGGCTCGATTCCATCATCGTGCCGAAGGCCGAACGTCCCGCGCATATCGAAGCCATCACGCGCATGGTCGATGCCGCCGAAGGCGATGCGCGCGCCACGCCGCTCGCCATCGACCTGTTGATTGAAACCGCGCTCGGCCTCGTGATGGTCGAAGCGCTCGCGCAAAGCAGCACGCGCATTGCAGCGCTGCATCTCGGCGTCGGCGATTTCGCCGGCTCCATCGGTGCGCGCAGTGCGCAAATCGGCGGCTCCCCGGCGGGTTACCGGCAGACGTCGCTCATTGGCGAACGCTATGCCGAGACGCCGCTCGACCTCTTCGCCTATCCGATGATGCGCGTGCTCGTCGCCGCGCGCGCCTTCGGGCTGCGCGCCATCGACGGGCCGTGCGGCGCGTATCGCGATGAAACGCTCACGCGCGCCTGGGCGGAGAAAGCGGCTGCGCTCGGTTTCGACGGCAAGCAAGTGATTCACCCCTCGCAGATTGATGCGACGCGCGGCGCGTTCACGCCGTCGCCGGACGAGCTTGCGTTTGCGGCCCGCGTCGTGGACGCGATGCGGCAGGCGGAAGCCGACGGACGCGGTGCGGTATCCGTCGAAGGCAAGATGATCGACTATGCGAACCTGCGCATGGCCGAGCGCATATTGATGCTCGGCATGGCGGACCGCCGCTGAACGCTGCGCCGTCCGGCGATCGACCGGCGGCGCTTGCTCTCGCCTTCATTGCGCGGATCAGACCGCGCCCGCGCCCCACGACAGGAACCCGCCGTCCACCGGCAGCACCACGCCATTCGTATAGGCGGCTTCGTCCGACGCGAGATAACAAATTGCCGCGGCAATCTCCGATGTCGTGCCGTAGCGGCGCATCGGGATCGCGCGTGAGTATTCCTCGCGGAACGCATCGCTGTGCAGTGCTCGGGTCATGGGCGTATCGACAGGGCCAGGTGCGACCGCGTTCGCCGTGATGCCGTAATCGCACAACTCGACGGCCATCTGCCGCGTCAGCGCGATCACCGCGCCCTTAGACGTGCCGTACGCAGTGCGGCCCTTGCCGACCGCGCGCATGCCCGCCACCGAAGCGATATTGACGATACGTCCCCAGCGGCGCTCGACCATCAGCCGCGCGGCGTGCTGCGCGCATAGGAGGGTACCGGTAACGTTCACCTGCATCGTGTTGAGAAAGGCATCGAGCGGATAGTCGATGAACGGAACCAGCTTGGCGATGCCCGCACCGTTCACGAGGACGTCACATCGTCCGTGCGTTTTCGATATCTGTTCGAATGCGGAAGCGATGGACTCGGGCTTGCCGACATCCATCTGCAGCGCCGAAATCGACAACGCCTGCGCATTGAGGCGCGCAGCGGTTTCTTCGGCGCCCTCCCTGTCGAGGTCGGCCAGCACTACGTGATACCCGCGCTTGCCGAGTTGCTCTGCCGTTTCCGCGCCAATGCCCATTGCGCCGCCCGTCACCACCGCGACGCGTCCGCTCGTCTTCTCCACGTTGTCTCCGTTTATAAGCTGTCATGTGTGCGGCCCATTATCGGAGACGTGCCGGGGCTGCTCAATGGATATTAATGCAGCGTTTTGTGAGGAAACGTCACTGTCGAGCGTCGTCGACGCTTTGCCTTGCATCACCACCTTGTTCGCGATCATCAGTTGCGCTGCTTCTGCGAAGCTCGACCAGAACCCCGCAAAATGTCCGCGCCGCTCGAAGTCGATGAGCGTCGCGAACAACTGGTCGATTTGCCGATGGCCGCGTCTATCTGCAATGCGGCGCGGCCCGCGAGTTCGGGCGCGAGCAGCCAGGCCCAGCTTTCCCCCCGGCGATGAGCGTGGCGGACAACGCGTCTTCGAGATAAACGAAGCTGGCGTTGTGATTGATGGGCCGCATGCTGATGCGCCCGCTCGATTCGAAAGCAACCAGCGCTGAGGCCGCATGGGCAGCCCTCCTATCGCCGGTCGATGAGGCGATTGGCCTCTTCGCTCGCCGACGATTCGTCCGAGCCGGATTTTCTTCGATCACGCCTCGATGCTTTGCACGGCGAAACGCCGGAGGACGCAACACAGCGCTGGCGCTCCGACATCGTTCACTTCGCCTCGCGTGTATGGCGCATGCCGGAGTCGTCGTAAGCGGAGACGCGCTCTGCCTTGGTCTTCGACAACGCGATCGCCACGCCGCCCGCCATCGCCGAGACACCAGCGCCAGCAGCGACAGCTTGTAGTCCGACGAGATCGATCGCACATAGCCGACCACCAGCGGCCCGAGAAACTGGCCGATCAGATTGCCGACGCCGCTCACGAACGCCACTGCGGGCATCGCCTTGCGCATCGGCAGGATCTCGGTCAGACGTGTGAACACGAGCGGCATCAGCATCTTCAACGTGAAGCCGAGCGCAATGAAAAGCGCAATTTGCAGCCAGAAAAGCGAAGCAGGCACGCAGGCCGCGGCGATCATCAACAAGCCGGTCAGCATCGTCGGCACCGCAGCGTGCCAGCGTCGTTCCTGCCCATGCCGGTCGGACCGGCGGCTGATGTAGTAGATGCCCAGCATCGACATCACGAAGGGCGCGCCCGCCAGAAAACCGATCGTCGTCTCGCTCAGCGTGCCGTAAGACTTCAACACCGACGGCAGCCACAGCGTCGTGCCATAGAGCAGGATCGTGTTGAGGCCGAAGCCGAGGGTCAACAGCCATACGGCCGGCTCGCTGAAGATTGTCCACCACGGATCGCTTTCGGGCTTGGCATAGGCAGCCTGCTCTTCCGTCAGATCGCGCTGAATGACCGCTCGATCAGCGTCGCCGAGCCAGCGCGCGAGATCGATGCCTTGCGGAATCGCGCGGAACCAGACGATGCAGAAGACCCACGCCGGTAAGCCTTCCGCGATGAGCATCACGCGCCAGTCGTAATGCGAGATCAACGCGCCTGAGATCGGACCGGCGAGGAAGCCGCCGAGCGGCGCGCCGAGATTCCAGATGCCGAACGCGCGCCCGCGCTCCGCTTTCATGAACCATTGCGCGAGGAGCATGGAGGTCGCCGCATAGACGGGACCCTCGGCGCAGCCGAGCAGAATACGCACGGACAGAACTTGCCGGAACGAATGCGCGAAGCCGGTGAGCATCGCCGCGCCGCCGAACAGCACGAGGCATATCGCGACGAGCCGCCGCGCGCCGAACTTGAGCGCGAGCCACCCGGCGAGCAGTTGCGTGAACGCGTAACCCCAGGCGAAAGCGCCGCCGATCCATCCGGCCTGCAAGGATGTGAGGCCGAGTTCCTTCGACATGTGCGGCAGCGCCATCGCGATGTTCACACGGTCGAAGTAGGACAGCATGTAGACGGCGAATGTCATCGGCAACACGATCAGCCAACGATTCCTGCCGACGCTCGGCGTCTCTGTCGCCAATGGGTTCACGGCGGTCTCCTGTTAGTTTGTTTTGATTTCACGGCACTCGTGACACGCAGACCGCACGCGTCAGAGCGCTTCCTTCACGTATGAGCCGCTGTCCATTTCGACGATCTCCACGCTCAGCTTGACGAGCCTGTCCGGCGACCGGCGGCATCGCGCGCGCAGGACGTTAGCGATCAGCGATGCGAGCCGCGCGCGCGTCTCCACGTCGCGCCCCGGCAGCAAGCGCAACTGGGCATGCACGTAGCCGCGTGGCGCGTTCGCCGCGCCGACGCGCACCGCGTCGCAGCGCGTGACGCGCGATTTCAGATCGGCTTCGTCCCTGATCGCGCCGCTTGCAACGAGCGCTTCGTTGAGTTCGGCGAGCAGCGGCGCGAGGTCGCCGTCGTCGAGCACACCCGGCGAATAATCGATGATGAGATGAGGCATGACGGGCGTTCCTCGCGTTACTGGTCCATCGGCGCGCCATCGACCGTGCGGCGCATCGATACGGGCCGGTAAAGGGGCTCGCGCAGCGTCTCGACATCGTCATGCAGCTCCACGCCGATCCCCGGCGCATCCGTCACGGCGATGAACCCTGCTTGCGGCACCGGATGATGCTTGACGAGGTCCGAGCCGAGCAGCTTCTGCCCGGACTTGAGCACGAGATTCTCGAAGCCGGTCGGATACTCCTGGATCGCAAAGTTCGGCACGGCCGTGGCGACCTGCATGCACGCGGCCAGACTGATCGGCGAGAGCGGATTGTGAGGGGCGATATCGACGTTCTGCGCTTCGGCGAGCGCCGCGATCTTCTTCGCGCCGGTGATGCCGCCGCACACGCACACCGACGTGCGGGCATAGCGCACGCCGCCGCCCGCGAGCTGCATGTGGAATTCGGCGGGCGTCGAAAAACGCTCGCCGGTCGCGATCGGGACGCGAATCGCGTGGCCGACCGTCGTCATCTGCGGATAGAACTCGGGGCGCAGCGGGTCTTCGAGCCACATCGGCGTGAGCGGCTCGAGCACCTGACCGATCGCGATCGCCTCGGCCGGCGACAGGCGCCGATGCATCTCAATGAGCAGATCGACATCTGGACCGACGGCCTCGCGGAAAGCCATCACGCGCTCCTTCGCGTCGCGCACCTTGCCCGCGTGTGAGCGGAAATACGCTTCCCCCTCGGGTTCATCGAGGAACGGGTTGATGTGACCGACCGCGGTGAAGCCCTCGCCGCGCAGACGCCGGCAGTCGGCCAGGACTTCTTCCAGCGTCTCGGCGTAGACGTGACCATAGACGCGCAGCTTGTTCCGGTACGCGCCGCCGAGCAGTTGCCACACGGGCGCCTGGAGACGCTTGCCCAACAGGTCCCACAACGCGATGTCGATCGCCGATACCGCCGCGTTCACCGCCGTGCCGCGGAAGTGCGAGAAGCGCTGCATCACGTTCCAGTGCAGTTCGATCTGGTTCGCGTCCTGCCCGACGAGATACTTGCCGAACTTCTCGAGCGCGGCCTTGGCGGCTTCGATATGCCCCCACGAGCCGGCCTCGCCGTAACCGGTCAGTCCGGCTTCGGTGCGGATGCGTGCATAGAGGAACTGGCCGATGTGCAGAGCTTCGACGGAGGTGATGCGATGGACGTTTCGATTCATGAAGGGTCTCGACTGCGTGATGGTCGGGTCGCGGACGGACGAGCCGCCCGGCGAGCGTCGAGATGAACTTTATGAACAAGTCCGCTGCTTGGGAATCAAATTCTATAGTGTTGCTTCTGCATTCTATATAGAATTCGCCAATGGACTCTCTCGACCTCAGCCCCGCTTTCGTGCGCCTCGCCCGGCACATTCGTGAACGTATCGTCGGTGGCGAATGGCTGCCGGGGCAGTTGCTTCCGGGGGAAGAGGCGCTTGCGAAAGAGTTGAAGGTCAGCGTCGGAACCGTGCGCAAGGCCTTCGACGTACTGAGCGGACAGGGCCTCGTCACGCGGCATCGCGGGCGCGGCACGTTCGTCGCCCGGGCCACGAACGAGCGCGCATTCACGAGCTTCTTTCGTCTCGTGGAGCGGCGCAGTGGCGTCAAACGCCTGCCGGTCGACACCATTCTGTTGCGCGAACGCGCCCCGGCCGATGCCGCGGAGTGCGCGGCGCTCAAGCTCGAGCCGGCGTCGCTGGTGTATCGGCTGCGCCGGCGGCGCGCACTGGACGAGACGCCGCTCGTCGTCGAGACCATCACGTTTCCGTACAGCCGGGTCGGCGAACGCGAATGGGGCGACGATTGCGCGAGCGCGCATCTCGTGTATTCGTTTCTCGAGCAGCAGTGCGGCGTATCGGTCAGCCGCGTGGAGGACCGGCTTCAGGCCTGCCTGCTGCCTGAGGATGTGGCACAAGACTTCGGCCTGCCGGCAGGGCATCCGGTGCTGCTGTCCATCCGGACGGCCTTCGATCTGCGCGGCGCTCCGGTGGAGTATCGCCGCTCGTGGATGGTCACCGATACCCAGGACTATCTGAGCGAATTGCGCTGGGTCGCGGGAGACGACGGACATTGACGTCGTAGTGTGAACGTGCGATCTGCGCCGCCATCTCGGCCGACGATGCGCGCGGACCGTCCAGGCTAGAACGTCGTGCGCAGGCCGACCATCACGCTGCGGGCGCCTTCGGGCGCGATATCGCGCACGACCGAGCTTGCATAACGGATGTCCTGGTTGGTCAGGTTGTCCCCGCGCACATACGCGAGCCAGTTCGTCGCGCCGACGTGGAACTTGTACGTGAGCATCACGCCCAGCCGCGTGTAGCTCGCCGTCGGCAGATCGTTTTCGGGCACGCGATGCTGCGCCCACGCGTGCTCCATCTCCGCGCGCGCGCCGAACGGTCCATAGCCGTAGTCGAGCGCGACCGTCGCCCGCAGCGGCGAGATGCGCGGCAGCGGCTGACCGGTGTCTATGTTGCGGGCATGCGTGTAGTCGCCGATCAGCGAGACATCGACCTTGTGCGCGCCTTGCTCGAAAACCCGCCACTTTCCATCGAACTCGATGCCGTACAACTCCGCGCGCACGCCGCGATAGACCGCTTCGTTCAGCGCGTCGCCTGTGCCGGGCGGCACGACTTCGTCGCCGTCGTCCACCAGGCGTCCGGTGTTGTACTCGGTCAGGTAATTTTCGAAGCGGCTATAGAACGCGCCGATGCTGCCCCGGTTCGGCCCGCTCGCAAAACGCAGCGACAGATCGGCCGAGACGGCCTTTTCCTTCTGTGCCTCCGGATTGCCGATCAGGTACTGACCGGTCGCATCATGCGGCCCGTTGGCGAAGAGTTCGTACAGCGCGGGCGCGCGTTCCGTATAGGCGACGTTGCCCGCCACCGACCACGCGGGCGTCAGCTTGTACAGCGCGCCGAGCGACGCGCTGACCGCGTTGAAATCGCGATCCGCGGCGCTCGCGAACTTGTCGTTGCCCGCCGCGGCCGGGTCCTGCTTCACATGTTCATAGCGTGCGCCCGCGCTGAGGTTGAGCGCATCCGCGACCTTCCATTCTTCCAGCGCGAACAGCGCGATGTTGGTCGTCTGCGTGGTCGGCACGAGCGTCTCGTCGCCGAGCGCGGAGAACGTGTTCTGGCTGATCTGCACGCCGATCGCGCCTTCGAGCGGACCGATCTTGCGATGCTGCGCCTCCAGCCGCGCTTCATAGCCGTGATTGCGGAATGTCGTGCCGGTCTCGCCGTTGTCGATTTCCCTGTGCTCGTAGTCCGTGTAGCCGAAGTCGAATTTCAGTTGCGAAAACGGCCCCTGAAGATTGCGCACTTCGGACGCCACCGCGACGTGATCCTGATGCATGCGCAGCCGCACATCGTCTTCGGCGACGGAGCCGTAGTTCGCTTCGTAGCCGTTGTACGACACGCCCGCGTAGCCATCGGCCCACGTGTACGACGTACCGAGCGCGCCTCCGTGCCACCGGCCGTCGCTGTTCGGAATGCTGCCGTAGGCCTGGTCGGCGTCGGGGCCGTCGAGCGCGCGCTGACGATCGGAATGCGCGAAGCCCGGTATGCGCTTCTTGCTCGTTTCGCGATCGAATGCATCGACATGAAAGGCGAACTGCCCGTTGCCGCCTTCGACCATTGCTGCGCCGGCGCGCGCAAGGTTGGCGCCGCCGTAGCTCGCATCGAGAGCACCGTCCACGCCCTTGATCGGCTCGCGCGGGATGCGGTTATCGATTGTATTGACCACGCCGCCGATCGCATTGCCGCCGTACAGCAGCGCCGCCGGTCCGCGCACGATCTCGACACGCTCGACGGTTAGCGGCTCCTGCGGCACGGCGTGGTCATACGAGAGCGACGAGGCGTCCCAGGCTGCGACGCCGTTCTGCAGCAGGCGAATGCGGTCGCCATCCATGCCTCGGATGATGGGACGGCCGACCATCGGTCCATACGTCGTGGTCGATACGCCCGGCAGACCGTTGAGTGTCTCGCCGAGCGAGTTCGTTTGCCGGCGCGTCAGCTCATCTCCGAATAGCGCCGTCGCCGGAGCGATGAGGTCGGTGTCGCCGAGGGGATTGGCGGTCACGAAAACCGGGGAGAGCGCGTCACCAGGAATTGGAGAGCCGCTGACAGCCGCGTTCTGCTGTGCATGGCAATGAATGCGAAGCAAGCCAGCGATAGCGGTGAGAAATGAAGGATTCGTCTGGGCAGGTGCTTGAGGTTTTTATTCACGGTCAACTGTCCGGTTTTTACTGTGGCTCCTCCGCGCTATGAGTGTAACGATATAACATTGCACTCACAGCGCGGCACATGCATCGACAGACCTCTCGCCGATGCGCGGGTGCAATGTTATATTGTTGCATCCCGTAGGTAAACGGACGTTCGTCGGATGCAATCTGCCGACGGAAGCGGAACTGCAACCTGGCTCATTTCGGAATTGAGAACGCACTCTTGAGCGTGTTGACTCCTTCAAAGTGAGCCTCGATTTCTGTGAGACGCTCGTGAGAAACGGTTCCACCCATTCCGTCAATCAACTTCAAAAGCGGGTCGGGCGAGCCCGCCGCGCCCCACTGTCCCTCCGGTACTTCGACGACGTGCACCCAGATGCCGGTGCCGTCATCCGACGGATCGACGACTAGCGCGTCGCGAAGATGCGCGGTGATCTCGGCAATCGCGCGAAGCTTGAGATCCGTGTTGAGGAACGCCTCGGGCGCGATGATGCGAGCAAAACACATCGTGCGGCCACGCACGTAGGTGTGATCGAACCGGCCGCCGACGGCCCAGTCTTGCGTCGGTAAAACGCGAAACCATATCCAGTCGCGCAGAGAGGCCGCCTCGGTCGGACCGCCGATTTCGATGTCGAGCATTGCTTTCGACAATGCCTGTGCAAGGGACTCTTTCGTCCGGGGCGGATTGGGTTCTCGGGTCGTGACTTCGATGAATGGCACTTCGACGCTCCTTTCGGTGAAGGTGGCTCGATCGACAGGACGACGCAAGCGGTCAGCTCCGCCCGCGCCGGCCCCAGTCTGCGCGGATCGTCCATCCGGTCAGGATAAGCCCGTACATCACGAGTCCAGCGGCGATTGCAGCGAACAGCCACAGCACTGAACCGGTCAGCGTCAGTGCAAACCATCCGCCTCCCGCCACCAGTAGCAGCCGGGCCAGACCGCCTAACACGGGCCATAGCAAGGTCCCGGCGCCCTGGTTCGCGAAATACAGCGCAAAGCCAAAGCCGTACAGCCCATAAAAAGGCCCGACCACGCGCAGATAGGTGGATCCCGCGGCAATCATCGCCGGGTCGGAGCCGAACAGGCGCAGCCACAGCGCGGGGACAAATGCCGCCGTCAACCCGAGCCCCTCCGTCATGACGAAACAGACCGCTCCGCCGATCAGCGCGATCGACCGCGCCCGCGGACCGCGCGCCGCGCCCACATTCATGCCGACCATTGCGACCAGCGTGCCGCCTACGCCAAAGACCAGCGGGACCAGCAGATACTCGAGACGGGCGCCGGTGCCGAAACCGGCGACCTCGGCTGCACCGAATCGATGACCTATCAGCGCGGTGGCGGAGGCGATCGTTGCGTTGGTGACAACGGAAGACAGCGCGGCGAGCGCGCCCACGCGCAGAATCTTCGAGAACACCTGAGCGCGTAGACGCACCCACCGGAACCGCGCGGCATTGCGGCCGCTCAGGATGTACCAGCCGAAGAACAGCGCGCCGCAGAAGTAGTAGAGCAGCAGCGCGACGCCACCGCCTGCTACGCCGATGCGCGGGAATGGCCCAATACCGAAGATCAGCAACGGCGATAACGGCACCAGTATCAACACACCGCCGCACATGCCTATTGCGGGAATGGTCAGATTGCCGGTGCCTCGAATCACGGCAGCAAGTGCGTTCATGATCCACAGAACCGGCATGCCGAGAAAAACGACGTTCGAATAGGTCAGCGCCGCGCTGAGCGATGCGCCCTCACCGCCCAGCGCCCGATAGAGGGACGGCCCGCAACTGAGGATGACAACCGAGCAGACAAGCCCGAGCCCGCCCGTCAGCACGATAGCGTGAAGCACCAGCGCATCCGCCTCGTCACGCCGGTCACCGCCGATCGCCCTTGCGATCGCCGACGAGATGCCGCCTCCGAATGCGCCGCCGGACACCGTCTGCATCAGCATCAGCACCGGGAACACGATGGCCATCGCGGCGAGGACATCGGTGCCGAGCCGTGACAGATACCAGGTTTCAATAAGTCCGGTCGCCGCCTGCGCGACCATGATGATCACGTTGGGCCAGGACAGGCGGACCACGGTCGAAAGAATCGGCCCATCGAGAAGCAGCGTGCGACGCAGCGCATGTCGGTCGGCAACAGCACCGCTCACGACATCTTGCGCGCGCAGGTCTCCCGAGCCGGAAGAACGCGTGTTCATCAACTCTCCTGAAGCTCCGCGACGTCGTGTCACGCCGCCGGAAAGCCGCCATCTTAAATTTGAGCTACTAGTCGGTCAAGCGAAGCAAAGCTTGTTGACCGACTAGTAGCTCAAATGCTAACGTGCAGTCCAGTTGGGCGCTCGGCCCTGACTTTCCATGAGGTAGCAACGTGGCAAATGACCTTTCGATCGCGGCCCGGCTCGACTTCAAGCCACTCGACAATCAGCTGGGCGACGCCATCCGCAACGGCGTCGCGCCAGGTGTGGTCGCGATCGCGGCAATGCCTGACGGCATCATCTACGAAGGCGCGTTCGGCAACGCGGGCCTGGACGACGATGCGCCGATATCGCCGGACACGGTGTTCTGGATCCTGTCGATGACAAAGGCCGTGACAGCCGCAGCCTGTATGCAAATGATCGAGCAGGGCCGTCTGCATGTCGATCAACCTGCGGCAGAAATACTGCCGGCGCTGGCGTCGCCGCAGGTACTGGAAGGCTTTGCGCCGGACAACACGCCGCTCCTGCGTCCGGCGAAGCGCCCGATCACGGTTCGCCACCTCCTTACGCACACCTCCGGCCATACCTACTCGTTGTGGAGCGAAGCGCTCGCGCGCTACGAGGAGGTCACCGGCACGCCAGTCATTTTCTCGGGCAAGAACGCGGCGTTCGACGTACCGCTGGAATTCGATCCCGGCGAGCGATGGCACTACGGGATCTCGCTGGACTGGGTCGGCAAGCTCGTGGAAGCGGTCAGCGGTCAATCGCTGGACGTGTATTTCCGCGAGAACATCTTCTCTCCATTGGGGATGAAAGACACCGGCTTCGTGATCGGCAGCGAGCAAAGGCGCAGGCTTGCGACGGCTGCACAACGGCAGCCGGATGGTTCCTTAATGTCGGAACCCTATGAGCCGCCCCAACGGCCCGAATTCTTCATGGGCGGCACGGGTCTGTTCAGCACACCCCGGGACTATCTGACTTTCCTGCGCATGCTGCTGCAGGGCGGTAGCCTCGACGGCGTTAGAATCCTGAAGCCGCAGACCGTTGCCGCGATGATGAGCAACCAGATCGGGGACCTTAACGTCGAAAAGATGGTCAGCCCCCGCCCCGCACGTTCGAACGACTTCGATCTCTTTCCCGGCATGAAGCACAAATGGGGCTTTTCATTCGACATCAACGCGCAACCCGGCCCCTTCGGTCGAAGTGTAGGCAGTGCCGCGTGGGCGGGCGCGTTGAACACCCACTACTGGATTGATCCCGTGAAGCGGGTCACCGGCGCACTGTTCACTCAGGTGTGGCCGTTCTACGACGACCAGGTGGTCGGTTTATTCAACAGATTCGAGCAAAGCCTGTATCGGGCCATCGAGAAAGGCTGATCGGCGCTGCTCGTTGCAAGGAAGATTCGTGATGTCAAAGCCGTCGAAGCGTGAGCAGTTGCTTGAAGCGACAAAAGATCTCCTCTGGGAAGTCGGATTTGAAGCGATGTCGCCACGCGATATTCAGGAGCGTAGCGCTGCCAGGCCCGGCAGTCTCTACCATCACTTTCCGTCGAAGCTCGCGCTTGCCGGCGAAGCGATGAGCGAGATCGCGCAGAAGGACATCGCCAGAATCGACGAGTTCTTCGCCGTTGATGCCCCTCCTCTCGACACCGTGAAACGCTATCTTCGTCTCGAACGGGACAGCGTTCGCGGATGCAGGTTCGGGCGTCTGGTCAACGAGGCTTCCATCGAACATGACGAACTGCGCCGGCCCGTCACCGCGTTCTTCGACACCATCCGACGGAACCTGACCGACAAGCTATCTCAGGCGAAGGCCGAAGGAACACTGCCGCAGCGCGTCGATCCCGAGAAGCTCGCCCTCACACTTCTTGCTCTGATTCAGGGCGGGGCCATTCTCGCCCGGTCGTATCAGGATGAGTCGCTCGCCCGGCAAGCGATCGAAGGCGCGCTTTCGCTGCTCGCGCACGCCACGCAACAGAGCTGACCCACGCAACGACCCGAATGAGCGGTCGTCATACATTTATTTAGGATGTCTTTATATGACACATCTGTATGAGCTTTAATCGGCTCTATATATTGCCGGGCAGTGGCTCGTCATCATGGGGTTGCGGCGGTTTGGGGGCTCCTGGTTTCACAGCAGCCACAAGGGACGGTCATCAGGCACATGAAACTTCGATGATCGCGTGCGTCGCCATCCCTGCGTCGGCGCACGTTAGCAAGTAGGATTGCACCGCTGGTCGGTGAGTCATTGCTCACAGATGAGCAATCCGTTAGCCGGTTTTCGACCACTACCCTTCGACCACCGGCGTCGCGACCGGATCTATCCATCGTTTCCGTGCGGACAGCGCGGATTGGGGTTCGAGCTTGTGGGGTTTGAAAAGCGCATAAGACCTCGGTTACGACCACGAAGCAGTTTTCCAGTTGGAAGGCAGCTTCAACGCGAAAGGCGGTGGACTGCATGTCGTGCGCGCTCGCCGTTACGAATCAGCTACACCAGAAACCCTGGGTCGAGCATGTACAACGAAGCAATGGCTTTCGTTGAGGCCCTTTCAACGCACGCGATATTTCGGGCCGACTAATGACCATGTCTAACAGTCGATTTACAGCAATTCGTTAGAGAAGTTGCCGATCGGCCAGCGCCTCACCGTGCGACTCCATGCCGACTTCTCCCGCCCGCACGCAGCTCATCGGCCGCGCAGTTCAGAAGAGGTCCGCTTCAAATCCGCAATGATCCACTGCAGACATTCTTCGGCCAGCGGATCGAGCTGTCTTCCGGCAAGCGACATCACCTGCAATCGCCGCTGCGTGAGCAAGGGATTATCGAACGCAATTGCGGTCAATTCGTCGCCAGCGAGTCGCTTGGCAACCGACACATACCCGGACGGCATGATCGCCTCCGGGATCGCCTGCGCAAAGCGGTATAGGGCTGCAACATAGCGACTCGTCATCATCGGCAATATCTCTATGCCTTCGACATCGCACGCGATATCGAATAACTGACGATTGGTTGTCCCTTTGTCCTGCAGCAGCACGGGAAAGGCAGTCAGATCCCTAAGAGCGATCTTCGAGCGCCGGGCGAGTGGATGCGCGCGATGCATCAGCGCCATTACCGGCGCGCGCTGCGTGAACTCCACCACCACACCGGCCTCCGGTTTGAAGCTGAACGCCAGCGCAATTGATGCCTCCCCCGACAGTAGCATCTGGCTCGCGCGATCGGATTGCACCACTTCGAGTTGAATCGCCACATCGGCATGATTTGCGCAGAACGCAGCCAGTGACACGGGCAAGAAATCGAACGCAAAGCCTTCGGTGCAGGCGATAGTCAACGTGCGTGCCCGCCGCCGCTCTTCGCCCTGAATCTCTTCGAATACCGCTTCCGCATCGGCTAACGTGCGCTGCGCATGACGCAGCAAAAGCCTTCCCGCATGCGATAAAACCATGCCGCGCGCATGGCGCTCGAATAAAGAAACGCCGAGATCGCCCTCCAGCTTTGCGATATGACGGCTCAAAGCCGACACAGTCAGACCAAGCTTCTCGGTCGCGGCGCTCAGTGAACCAGCCTGCGCCACCACCGAAAAATAGTAAAGCGACGGCTCAAGCAGCTTGCGCATGACAGAGTACCGGCAATGACAGAGGTTTGAGTAAAACGCAAATGTACCTTGTTTGATTGCGAATACACAAATACTTCGATAGGGCTAACCTGAATCCAGGATGACCCACACACCTCACGACATGTCCCGACAAAGCGCCCTCGCCCTCGCCCGTTCGCACTTCGACAGCGGCGATTTCTTAGCCACGCTGAGCCGCCGCGTGGCGCTCGCAACAGAAAGCCAGCGCGCCGACGCAGCGCCGCTTCTGCGCCGTTACCTCACCGAAGAAGTCGAAAGTTCGCTCGCAAAGCTCGGCTTCGTATGCGAGATCGTCGATAACCCCGTGGCGGGCATGCCGCCATTTCTCTTGGGCGAACGCATCGAGTCGCCGGACCGCCCGACCGTGCTGCTCTATGGACACGGCGACGTGATCGATGGCGATGCACGGAACTGGACGAACGATCGTTCGCCATGGCAAGTGCGAGTTGAGGGCGATCGCTGGTATGGACGCGGCATCGCGGACAACAAGGCGCAACACTCGATCAATCTCGCCGCGCTCGCGGCTGTCTTTGCCGAGCGCGGCGAACTTGGCTTCAACGCGAAGATCATCTTCGAAATGGGCGAGGAAGTCGGCTCGCCTGGCCTCAATGCGATGTGCGAAAACATGCGCGAGCGCCTGTCGGCTGACCTGTTGATCGCATCGGATGGGCCGCGCCAGCGCGCTCCAGCGCCGACGATCTTCCTCGGCTCCCGCGGCGCACTGCATTTTCGCTTGCGCGTGAACAACCCCGCCGGCGCGCGTCACTCGGGCAACTGGGGCGGCGTGCTCGCGAATCCCGCAACCGTGCTTGCCAACGCGCTCGCAAGTCTCGTCGATGGCAACGGCCGCATCCGCATCAACGGGCTCTTGCCGCCACCGATTCCGCCGCAAGTGCGCGCGCGCGTCGCACAACTCGAAGTGGGCGCGGACGAAGGCGATCCGGCGTTGTCGTCGAACTGGGGTGAGCCCGGACTCACGCCCGCCGAGCGCGTGTTCGCTTGGAACACGCTCGAAGTGCTCGCGATGAATGCGGGCAATGTGACGAACCCCGTCAGTGCGATCCCGCGTGCGGCCGAAGCGGTATGCCAGCTACGCTTCGTCGTCGGCACGGAATGGCTGCGGGCGAAAGAGCTCATCGAGCAACATCTGGCGCGCGAAGGTTTCAACGGCATCGAAGTGTCGATAGAAGCATCGGGCGCCGCGACGCGCCTGGATCCGAACGATCCGTGGGTCGCGTTCACCGAGCGGTCGATCGAGGCATCGACGGGAAAACCCGTGACGCTCTTGCCGAATCTCGGCGGCACCATTCCCAACGAATGCTTCGCCGACACGCTGAATCTCGCGACCATCTGGATTCCGCACTCGTATCCCGGCTGCCGTCAGCATGCGCCCGATGAACACGTGCTCGCACCCGTGATGCGCGAAGCGCTGCAATTGATGACCGGCGTGTTTTGGGACCTCGGCGAGTCCGACGTCCCTGCCGCGCGCTAACTCCACAACGAAACTTCGGAACGCACACCATGGATTCCACTGTCATCGAGGATCGCTCGCGGCCGCAAAGCGCGAAACCGTTGCGCCGGCTGATCGTGGCGACGAGTATCGGCAATGCGCTGGAGTGGTTCGATTTCGCCGCATACGGCTTTTTCGCGGTCACGCTTTCAAAGCTCTTCTTTCCCGCGCACGACGAGACCGTGTCGCTATTGATGACCTTCGGCACCTTCGGCCTCTCGTATGTGTTTCGCCCGCTCGGCGCGCTGGTTCTCGGACGTTATGGCGACCGGCGCGGGCGCAAGGCCGCGTTGCTGGTCTCGCTCGCGCTCACCACCGTCGGCACGCTCATCTGCGCATTGATCCCGACGTATGCGGCAATCGGCGTGGCCGCGCCCATCGGCCTGATGACCGCGCGCATTCTGATCTCGTTTTCGACAGGCGGCGAGTTCGGCAGCGGCACCGCGTTGATGATCGAGCAGAAGAGCAAGCGCAAGGCGTTTCTCGCAAGCTGGCAGTTCTCGAGTCAGGGCATGAGCACCGTGCTTGCGTCATTCGCCGGGCTTGCATTGAGCACGATGCTTTCGCCCGATCAGATCGAATCGTGGGGATGGCGTACGCCGTTCGTTTTCGGTCTGCTCGTGGCGCCCGTGGGGCTTTATATCCGCAAGCATATCGACGACACGCTGCCCGCCTCATCGCAACACACGCAGAACGCCGCACCCATTCGCGACCTGATCGCGCATCACAAGGGCCGCATCTTTCTGGCGGCGGGCATCATGGCGGTGTCCACAGCGGCGAGCTATCTGATGATCCTCTATATGCCGACGTATGCGGTGAAGCAACTGCACTTGCCGGCATCGACGGGCTTCGCCGCGACGGTCGTCACGGGGACCATCCTCATGCTGTTCACGCCGCTGATGGGCCATCTCGCGGATCGTTATGGCCGCAGCCGGATGATGGTGGTCTCCGCGATGGTGACGTTCGTGACGATCTATCCGTGCTTCGCGTGGCTGCTGTCGAGTCCGTCGTTTGCCGTGCTCATGGCGATCATGGTGCTCGCCGGCGCACTGAAAGCGATCTACTTCGGCCCGCTTGCCGCTGTGCTCTCATCGCTGTTCCCCACTTCGGTTCGCAGCACCGGCCTCGGCTTCAGCTACAACATCGGCGTGATGCTTTTCGGCGGCTTCACGCCCTGGCTCGTCACCGCGATGATCGGCGCGACGCACAATCCCCTCTCCCCGGCGTTCTATCTGATGGCGTGCGCCGTGCTGAGCCTCGCTTGCATAGCGGTCTATCACTTCAAGCTCGTGAAGCATATTTAAACGATGACCATGAATCAGGATCCTCGCAATCAGACCGGCGACTTCGGCGGCTGGCTCATGTATCACTCGGTCGGCGTCTATCCGGGCCATCGTGAGGCCATGCGCGATGCGCTCGCTTCTTTCGCCGACACATGGTGCGCCGCCGACGATACGCGCTGGGACGCCGCCCTCGCCGCGCGCGCCCGCCTGCTCGGCGACTGGGCCTCGCTCATCGGCGCGAGCGATGCTGACGTGTTCGGCGCGCAGAACGTCACCGATGCCTTCGCGCGCTATCTCGACGGCCTCGCCGATGCGACGCTGAAGAATCGCACCGTGCTCGTCGCCGCCGATTGTTTCCCGAGCCTGCACTTCCTGCTGTCGGGTCTCGCGCAGCGACGCGGCTTCGAACTGCGCACCGTGCGCGTGCGCGAGGGCGAAACCTACGTGCGCGACGAAGACTTCATCGAAGCATGGACCGACGACGTCGCGCTCGCATTGGTCACGTGGGTATCGTCGCTGACGTCGAAGCGCGTGAATCTCACTGCGATATGCGAGCACGCACGACGCCGTGGCAGTCTCGTTGCGCTCGACGTGACGCAAGGCATCGGCATCCTGCCGCTCGATCTGAACGATACGCCCTTCGACTTCGTATGCGGTTCGACGCTCAAATGGCTATGCGGCGCGCCGGGCACCGGCCTCGGCTATATCGCGCCGAAAGCGTTGCAAGGGAACGCAAGCCCGGCCGTGCGCGGATGGTTCAGTCAGGAAGACCCTTTCAACTGGGACATCGATTCGTTTTCGTACGCAAGCGACGCGCGCCGGTTCGATACGGGAACGCCTTCGGTGCTGCCCTTCGTCGCATCGCAGCCCGGCATGACGTGGCTGCGCGCGCAGCCTCCGGGAAGCGTTCGCGCACACAATCTGTCGCTCGGGCATGAACTCATCGCGATGGTCGACGACAAAGGCTATCGCCTGCTCTCTCCGCGCAACGACGACGAGCGCGGTGGCAGCATCATGGCCGAAGCGCCCGCGCATCTCGACGCCGCAAAGCTCGTCGTGCAACTGAAGGAAGCAGGCGTGTTCGTCGATTCAAGAGGCCGCACGCTGCGCTTCTCGCCGGGCGTGTGCACGACGCGCGACGGTATCGACCGGCTCGCGCAATGCCTTCCGGCATGAAGACCACGATGGTCCGTTCGCGTTCACCGCGACGCATCGGAATTGCTTGTGTGCTGACAGGCCCGCCGGCAGGCGCCGTGTATCACGCGCCGCTGTCCAACTTCATCATTCAAGCGACTCCTCATGAACTCGACCGTAACCGCATCCATTCTCGCTGACGCCGCGATCGAAGGCGTGCAAGGCTTCATCGTTCCGATGAAATGCACGGACCTTCCCGCGACGATGCAGTTCTTCATCGCGCGCCTCGGCTTTCGTCTCGACGCGATCTTCCCCGCCGACGGTCCGCGCACCGCGATTCTTTCGCGCGGCACCTTCAAAATCCGCCTCGGCCTGGACGTGAAAGACGGCCTGCAAACGCTGCAGGTGCTCTGCGACGATCCCTCTCAAACGCCCGGCGAAACGCGCGAACTCGTCGCGCCCAACGGCGTGACCGTGCGGCTCGTGCACGCCAATCCGCCGATGCATCTGCCTAAGACGCGCCAGCAACTCGTGCTTTCCCATGCGGGCGATGCCGCGCACTGGAGCATTGGCCGCGCGGGCATGCGTTATCGCGATCTGCTGCCCGAGCGTCATGGCGGTGCGTTCATCGCATCGCATATCCGTATCCTCGATGGCGGCCCGGTGCCCGATTACGTGCACTTTCACAAGATCCGCTTTCAGGCCATTTTTTGCCGCAAAGGCTGGGTGCGTCTTGCATACGAAGGACAGGGCGAGCCCTTTCTGCTGGAAGCGGGCGATTGCGTATTGCAGCCGCCGGAGATTCGTCATCGCGTGCTGGAAAGCTCGGCGGGCGCCGAAGTGATCGAACTCGGCAGCCCCGCCGAGCACATCACGATGGCCGATCACGACATGCGCCTGCCGAACACGCTTTACGATGCAGATCACGATTTCAACGGTCAGAGCTTCGTGCGCCATGTCGCGAAGCAGGCGACGTGGACGCCTTGGAAATCGCCAGGCTTCATCGCGACCGATACGGGCATCGGCCACGCGACGAAGGGTCTTGCAGGCGTGCGCGTGGTGCGTCCGGCGAGCGCCGGCCAGCAAGCTGCGCGCATGCACGACACCGAGTTCTGCTTCTTCTTCGTGCTCGCGGGTAGCGTGGACGTGAGCGCAAACGATCGGCAATGGCATCTGGAAGCAGACGACAGCATCGCGATTCCGGGCCAGCTCCGCTATGCGTTCGATAACTGCAGCGCCGACCTCGAACTACTCGAAGTGACCTTGCCTGCGGATTTCTCGCTAGCCTGAGCTTATCGAAATGACAATGTCCATGATCGATCACACGACCGTCGCTTTTGTATCGGGCGCCAATCGCGGACTCGGCGCGCAATTCGTCGCGCGCCTGCTCGCACGCGGCGCGGGCAAGGTGTACGCCGCGTCGCGTACGGGCGATACTGCGATCCACGATACCCGCGTTATTCCCATCGCACTCGATGTGACTGACGACGCCAGCGTCGCGTGCGCCGCGAGCCTCGCCGCGGATACGAATCTGCTCATCAACAACGCCGGCGTCAATCGGCAATCGGGGTTCTTTGCCGACGATGCGATCAACCATGCACGCGCCGAACTCGAAGTCAATTACTTCGGCATACTTCGCATGGCCCGCTCATTTGCGCCTGCCCTGAAGACAAACGAAGGCGCGATCATCAACGTGCTCTCGATTCTCGCGCGCACGGCGCTTCCCGCGATGGGCTCGTTGTGCGCATCGAAGGCAGCGGCGCTGCGCCTGAGCGAATCGCTGCGCGCCGAACTCGCGCCTCTTCGCGTGCGCGTCATCGCGGCGCTTCCCGGCGCGATCGATACGGACATGAGCCGCGATTTCGCTGGCCCCAAACTCTCCCCGGCCGAAGTTGCCGATGCCGCGCTCGACGCGCTCTCGGGCAGCGCGAGCGAAATCCTTATTGGCGCGATGGCGCAGCAGCTTGCTGCGGGTCTCGCCACGGATCGCGCCGCGACACAGGCCCAGCTTCATTCCACTTTTTAGCCGCGTTCATCGACGGAGACGACATTGGGTTCCTACATCGACATCGACATCGACATCGACAGTAATGATGGCCAGCGCTTTCGCGCTTATCAGGCCGTGCCTGCGCAGGGCTCGGGGCCGGGCCTCGTGCTGCTGCAGGAAATTTTCGGCATCAACGGCTATATGCGCGCCATGGCCGACCGCTTCGCTGAAGAGGGGTACGTCGTGCTCGTTCCCGATCTGTTCTGGCGAATGAAGCCGGGCGTCGAACTCGGCTACAGCGAAGCGGATTTCAACGAGGCACTAGGCCATAACGAGCGGCTCGACATCGATCTCGCCATCGCAGATATCGGCTCGACCATCGCCGCATTGCGCGCATTGCCGATGCAGTCGGGCAAGGTCGGCGCGATCGGCTATTGCCTCGGCGGCAAGCTTGCGATGCTTGCGGCCGCACGTCTGGAGTTAGATTGCGCGACGAGTTATTACGGCGTCGGACTCGATGCGTATCTCGACGAGATACCGAATATTCGCTGTCCGATGCTTTTTCACTTCGCGGGCAACGACGCATTCTGCCCGCCGGAAACACGCGAGCGTCTGCAGCAAGCGTTTGCAGCCAATCCGCGCATCGCGGCCCACGTGTATCCGGACTGCGATCATGCGTTCGCCACGCCCGAGCGGCCCCATTACGACAAGCCTGCCGCTACCATGGCGTACTCGCGCACGGTCGCGCTGCTGCGCAACGTGCTCGGTCCGATTCACGATCTGAACGCGCTGTGGGAACGCCACTGCTATTACGAATTCGCCACGCGAGACGTCGATGCGATCATGCCGACGATGGTCGCCGAGCCCTACGTCAACCACGTCCCGACGATGACTGGCGGCGTCGGTCACGATCAGTTGAAGCGGTTCTACAAATATCACTTCGTTGCTGCGAATCCCGAGGACACGAAGCTCATTCCGGTCTCGCGCACGATCGGCGCGGACCGCATCGTCGATGAATTCGTGTTTTGCGCCACGCATGATCGCGAGATCGACTGGCTCTTGCCGGGACTGGAACCTACGGGCAGGTACTTCGAGGTGCCGATGCTCGCGGTCGTCTGCTTTCGCGGCGACAAGCTCTACAACGAGCACATCTACTGGGATCAGGCTTCCGTGCTCGTGCAGATTGGCGTGCTCGATCCGACCGGCCTTCCCGTCGCCGGCATTCAGACAGCCAAGAAGATGATCGATGAAACACTGCCGACCAATACGCTAATGCGCAATTGGGAATCGAGCGAAGGCAAGCCGGTCTGAAGCGATCATCGAAGCCGATCGTACAAAGCGCGCTGTCCATCGGGCAGCGCGCTTTTTTTTTATCGACGCACCAACACAGCACGAGCCTTGCGGTTCCTGCAAACCCGTATTGATAGATTGCGAATACGCGAACGAATAAGGCTCGGTACTGTTACGTGACGGAATCGACATGCATTCCGTTCGAGCTTGCGAAGACCCACAATCACTCATCATTCGTTATGCCAATGAACAGAAAAGCGATCTCCTGCGCTGCGTTTCTCGCTGCATGCGGTATCGGGCAGGCTCATGCCGCGTCCGTCACGTTGTACGGTCTCATCGACTACGGTGTCAACTATCAGAGTAACAGCGGCGGCGGCCGCGTGATCGGCGGATCGAGCGGCATCATGCAGGGCTCGCGCTGGGGCTTCAAGGCCAATGAAGACCTGGGCGGTGGTCTTGCGGCTATCTTCCAGCTCGAGAACGGCTTTGATGCCGGCAACGGCAGATCGCTGCAGGGCGGCGCGCAGTTCGGACGGCAAGCGTGGCTCGGCCTTTCCAGCAACGCGTACGGTACGGTCACGCTCGGACGTCAATACGACTCGCTCGTCACATTCGTCGAAACACGCATGAATTCTTCGAATTACGGCGGCGGCACCACCGCGCATCCGGGCGATCTCGACAACCTGAACAACAGCAAGCGCGTCAACAACTCGATCAAGTACATGAGCCCAAGTCTGGGCGGATTCACGTTCGGCGGCGTCTACGGATTCGGCGGACAGGCCGGCGACTTTTCGCGCAACCGGATATGGTCGACGGGCATTGGTTACGACTATGGCAACTTCTCGGCGGGCGTCGCGTACATGAACGTGCGCAACCCGAACCAGTCGTTCTTCACAGCCACGCCGACCAACGTATCGGGTACGAACCTGAACAACATGACGGCAAGCCCTGTTTATAGCGGCTATGCATCGGCGCGAACGTATCAGGCCATCGCTGCGGCCGGGCGCTATACGATCGGCCCGGCGACCATCGGGCTCGTCTATAGCAACGTGCAGTTCAAGAATCTCGGCGATACGTCCTCCGGTTCGAACCCGCTTCGACTTTCCGGCACCGCGAAATTCGACACTGCTGAGGTCAACGCCACGTATTACTGGACGCCTGCGTTGCTGAGCGAACTGGTGTACAGCTATACGCGCGGATCGGGCGTGGGAAGCATCGGCAGCTCGCACTATAACAACGTGTCGCTGTCGCTCGACTATTACCTCTCGAAACGCACCGATGTATATATCATCAGCAGCACGCAGTTTGCAGACGGCACGGACTCGACAGGACGGCCCGCGCACGCCACGCTCAATGCGTTGACGGCATCATCGTCGGATCGGCAAACCTTCGTGCAGTTGGGCATCCGGCACAAGTTCTGAGGCTGCAAAGACAGAACCCCCGCGCGAGGCGGGGGTTGTTCGATACATCGATCTTCTTCAAGCGACCGCTGCGCGATCCCGCTGCACGATCTGATTGTCCTTGCCCTGCACCAGCGGCGTCAGCCTGAAGTCGAATTCGATTTCCTTGTAGTCGTCGGCCTTTAGGCCCAATGCGTTGCCGCCGCTTTTCTCGACAACATGCGGAATGAGATCTTCACGCGTGGCGTAGGCGAAGTCATCCCAGATCAGTGGATCGCCTTCGATGTTGATCTGCGTTGTCAGCTTGCGGCAGCCGTCCGCGCTCACGAAGAAGTGAACATGCGCCGGACGGTTGCCATGCCGGCCGAGCACGTCGAGCAAGTGCTGCGTCGCTCCTTGCGGGGGACAGCCGTAACCCACAGGCATCAACGTGCGGAACTCGTACTTGCCATCTGCATCCGTTCGCACCGCGCCGCGCAGATTGAAGTCGCTTTGCGCGCCGGTCGGATCGAAGTGCGAATAAAAGCCCTTCGAATTGGCATGCCAGCATTCGACAACCGCATTCGCAAGCCGCTTGCCGTCCGGTCCCGTGACCGTTCCGCGAATGACGAGCGGACCCGCGTTTTCATCGGCATCGAGATCGATCTTCGATACCCCTTCCCGTACCGCCGCACCCGCGACATACAGCGGGCCTTCGATAGTACGCGGCGTGCCGCCGTTGATCTCCGTCTCGCGATCTTCCGCATCCATGCGAATATCGAGGAGCTTCTCGAGGCCAAGGCCCGCCGCGAGCAAGGCTGCCTCACCGTCCTTGCCGAGCCGGTTCAGATAGTTCACGCCCGCCCAAATTTCATCCGGCGTCATGTCGAGATCGTCGATCGCCTTGAACAGATCGCTTAGCAAGCGATGCGTGATTTCCTTAGTGCGCGCATTGCCTCGATCGCCGCCAAGGTTCGCCGCCGCTTGCAACAAGTTCTGGACTTCATCGCTTTGAAATACTTTGACGCTCATGATTCATGTCTCCGTTCGTATGTGGGAATTCATTTTTCTACCGCTCAACCGTCGTCGTCCCTGATGGATGACGGATGGCGACACAACGGCGTCACCGATATCTTCATGTACGGAAACAACGGCAACGCGATAAGAATCTCGTGCAGTTCCGCATTGCTTTCGACATCGAAGATGCTGTAATTCGCGTACTCTCCGGCAAGCCGCCAGATATGACGCCACTTGCCGCTGTGCTGAAGCGCCTGCGAATAGGCCTTCTCTCGTGCCTTGATTTCATTGGCGACATCAGCAGGCATGTCGACGGGAATGTTCACATCCATTCGTACATGGAACAACATCGCTCATATCCTCTCAACGGGTGACTTTCATCAGGCCATCGCGCGTGAACCGCTTGACCACGGCTTCATCAAGTTCGATGCCGAGACCGGGGCCGTCCGGCACCGTCAGTTCGAAGTCACTGTAATCCAGAGGCTTCGTCAGAATTTCTTCGGTAATCAGCAATGGCCCGAACAATTCGGTGCCCCACTGCAGGTTCGCGAAGCTCGCAAACAGATGCGCCGATGCGACCGTGCTGAACGCGCCTTCGAGCATGGTGCCGCCATATAGCTCGATGCCCGCGGCATCGGCTATGGCTGCGACACGCTGCGCCGCAAAAAGTCCGCCGCTCTGCTCGATCTTGATCGCGAACACATCGGCGCCGTCGTTCTTCGCAATCTCGAACGCGCTGTCCGGCCCTTGCAGGATTTCATCGGCCATCAATGCGACGGTAAAACGCCGCGTGAGACGCGCCATTGCCGCGGGCGATGCGACCGGTTGCTCGACCAGTTCGCAGCCCGCATCGGCCAGCGCGGGGATTGCCCACGATGCCTGCGTCTCGCTCCACGCCATGTTCACATCGACGCGCACGGCCGCGCGATCACCGAGTTCGCGCTTGATCGCGGCAACGTGCTCGATATCGGTTTTGATCGGCTTGGCGCCGATCTTCAGCTTGAAGATGTTGTGGCGGCGTGCTTCGAGCATCCGGTGTGCTTCGGCAATATCGCGCGCCGTATCGCCGGATGCGAGCGTCCATGCAACCGGCAGACGATCGCGCCGGCGCCCGCCAAGCAGTTCGCTGACCGGCACGCCCAGGCGCTTGCCTTGCGCATCGAGCAATGCCGTCTCCAGCGCGCTCTTCGAGAAGTGATTGACCTTGACGAGCTTGCCGAGATGCGCCATCAATGCCTGCACGCGCGTCGCGTCGCGGCCGATGCACGCAGGCGCGAGATAAGCATCGACCGCGAGCTTCATCGATTCGGGGCTTTCGGGTCCATACGCCATGCCTGCGATGGTCGCGCCTTCGCCGATGCCCACGATTCCATCGCTGCAGAACACCCTGACGAGCATGAGCGTCTGTCCGTGCATCGTCGCGACGGAGAGCTTGTGCGGGCGTATCGTCGGCAAATCGACGAGACGCGTTTCGATACGTTCGATGATCGCTGTAGTCATTTCGTGGCCTTTGTTCATGCGGCAAGCAGCGTGCGCAATGGCACGGCGGTGTTGCGAAGCGCGTCGATACCGAGTGGCTTGCCCGCTGCAAGCAGCCGCTTGCATGCGCCCATGTCGCGGCCCGCATTGACGGCGGCAACGGCGGCCAACGCGCCCGAATCGTTCAACGCGAGCACGCAGAAGGAACCCGACGACGGATCACCGCGCAGCACGCTCGTATGCGCGGCATCGAAGAGGCCGAGCGTCTGCACGTTGCACTCGTACTGATCGGACCAGAGCCACGGCGTCTCCGCGTAACGCTCTTGTGCGCCGAGCATGTTCGCGGCCGCGACGACCGGCTGGTTCTCGGCGACCTGCCACGATTCCACGCGCACATGGCGCTGCAGCAGCGGGTTGAAATGCATCGTGACCTCGCCTGCCGCGAAGATCGCGGAATCATCGGTTCTGCATTGCTCATCGACGACGATGCCGTTGCTCACCGCAAGCCCCGCTGCCTGCGCAAGCTCCACGTTCGGCACGACACCGATGCCGATCACGACGATGTCCGCCTCGATATCGCCGCGATCCGTCTCGACGATCGCGTGACCCGCACCGCGTCTCACGGCGAGCGGCTTCGTAGCGAGCCGCATGTCAACGCCTTTGCCGCGATGCAGCGCGTGGATGAAGTCGGCGACCTCGCGCGGCATCGAACGCACGAGCAGCCGTTCAGCAGGCTCGACGAGCACGACCGCGCAGCCGGCCTTGATCGCGGACGCCGCCACTTCGAGACCGATGAAGCCGCCGCCCAGCACCGCCACGCGCTTGCCCGGCAAAAGCGCCGCGCGCAACGCGCGTGCATCGTCGACGGTGCGGACGTAGTGCAGCTTCACGCCGTCATCGACGTGGCCCGGAAACGGCCGCACGCGCGATCCTGTAGCAAGCAGCAGACGCTCGTACTCGATGCGCGAACCATCGCTCAACATGACGCTTTGCGATGCGCGATCGATCGCATCGACACGCATGCCGAGCCGCATGTCGACACGTTGTGCGTCATACCAGGCGGCATCGCGAATGAAGATGCGGCGCTCACCTTCTTCCGACAGCAACGCGCCTTTCGACAGTTCGGGGCGGTCATAGGGCAACGCGCGTTCATCGCCGATCATGACGATGTGCGCATCGGCATCGCGCGCACGCAGCGTTTCGGCTGCGCGGCGCGCGGCGTGTCCCGCGCCGACGATCACATAGGGCTTACTCGACATGAATCTCGACCTGTCCATCGACGATGCGGATTGGATAGCTGCGCACCGCTTCGGTCACGGGCGCGCAGCGCGGCGCGCCGCTGCGGATATCGAAAAGCCCCTGATGCAGGGGACATTCCACGCAGCCATCTTCGACATAGCCTTCCGACAGCCGCGCGTGTCCGTGCGTGCAGAGGTCGTGCAACGCGAAGACTTCATCGCCGATGCGAAAGACCGCCACCGGCTTGTCGCCCGCGACGACCGCTGACGGCTCGCCTGCGGTGAAGTCGTCGAGCATGCCGATGGCTTGCCAGGTATTCGTCGCTTGGTCCATGTCGGCTCCTCAGATCGGCGTCGCGAGCAGCGTCTGCACGCGCGATGTGTCGTAGATCACGCGCTTGGCCTGATAACGCAGGCCGTCTTCGGTGCGCACGACCTTGTCGAAATACTTGCCCGCCTGATAGACGTTCGACTCGCCGTTGGTGCGCGTCTGAATCACGACGTAGTTGCTCTCGGTCTCGATCACGCCGTCTTCTTCACGCGTCACGGCGAGCCCCGACGTCATGTGCCGGTAGCTATGCTCCTCGAAGATATTCGCGTGCCGCAGCGACACGACGCGGTCGCGCAGCATCTTCCGGTTCGTGCAGTGGATAATCCCGACGGGCAAGCCCATGTCCGCGTTCTCCTTCGGCACGATCTCGTAGAGGCAGTCCTCCGTGAAGAGCGCGGGCCACGCTTCGAGCCTGTCGTTATCGAGCGCGTTGATGTATTGGTCCTGCAGGATGTGCAGTTCGAACCACAGCTTCATCTGTTCCATGCGTCGCCTCGCTGCTCAATAGCCCATCAGTTGCTGATAACCGACCCAGAACTTGCGGATCAGGCTTTCGGTGATGACCGTATCCTGCTGATCAGGATTGGCGCGCGACATCTCGATGACGGAAGTCGCATCCGCATCGCGCACGGTCCCGCGCTGCACGAGCTCGGTCGCTTCGGTGTCTTCCATCGAGATGTAACCGGCGGGGCCGACGAGATTCGCCTGCTTGATGCGCAGCGCGCGCAGCTCGGGCGTATCGTCCGCATAGCCGAAGAAGTGGAAAACCAGTTCGAAGTTGTTCGGCCCTTTCGGCAACAATTGGCGCGCGACCAACGTGTTGTGAATCTGCTGGATGACGAGTTGCGGGAAGATGGGCTGAATGTGGTTCGTCGTGTCTTCTTCGAATTCGGAGACGAGTCCCAGAATGGAATCGTCTTCGAGCGCGAAGCCTTCATCGAACGAACGGATGTTCTGCTGCTTGTACGCGGACGACGTGTCTTCGCCCGTCTTCGTCACCGTGATGATGCTGTGCAGGCCATGCGTCGCGTCGGGAATCGAGCGCGCCTTCATGCCGACGCGGAAGATGTTGAACGTCGTATGGAACAGATGCAGCATGCTCGCGTGGTACGGGTCCTTCACGTTTTCGAAGTAGAGCTTCCAGTTGGACTTCGAATACTGACGCGTGCAGCCGAGATATTCGATCGGCTTGTGAAAGATGCGGTCGATCCACGGGCGCATTTGCGCGCCGAGATACTCGGGCAGCGGCGCGACTTCATCGCTGAAGCTCGCAAAGACGAGGCCCTTGTAGCTATCGACGCGCAGCTTGCGCAGGCTGTGATTCTTCGGGTCGAAATCGGCGGGCATGCCGGTCATGCCCTTCTGCCCGCGCCTGAACGGCACGCCGAGCAGATTGCCGCTGTTGTCGAAGCTCCACTGGTGATACACGCAGGTATGCGATGTCGCGTTGCCGCGCGATTTGCGGCACACGGACGCGCCGCGATGCGCGCAGCGGTTGACCCACGCGGCGAGCCCGCCATCCTCCAGCCTTGTTACGACGACAGGCGTATCGCCGACGAACGTGCTCTTGTAATCGCCGGCTTTGGGAATTTCCGCTTCGAGCGCGACGAAATTCCAGGTCGGGCCGCGAAAGATGCGCTCCTGCTCGCGGTCGTAGACGGCTTGCGAGCTGAAGACTTTATAGGGCACGCGAGAGCCGTCGTCGTGCGGGAAATGAACGTGATCCGAATCGGTCGGACCTTGCGGACGAAAAGCCAGTTCAGCCGTTTCCACGGATGTTCTCCTGTTGCGGGGGCGCCGTAATCGATACGTCACGGTGTCATCGCATTTTTGAAGAGAGAGAATGGCGGGTCTATCCACCAAAAACGGCGCTGATTCACGTACTATCCAAAAACGGCGGTTTAATCTGCTTTCGCTCGCATAGCCATGTCCCCGACTTTTTTCGCGCCCGACGCGTTACGCAGCTATCGGCTTTTCGAATCTAACGATCTCGACGAGACGCGCGACCTTATCTCGCGGGTCATGCAGCCGCATGTGCTGGTGCCTTCGGGTAAGGACCGCGGGCATTCATACATGGACTTCGTCAAGCTGGGCCGCCTCGGACTCGGCGCCATTTCGTTCGGCACGTCCATGCATGTGGATGTCGAATCCGTCGATGGCTACTATCTTCTGATGTTCTGTCTGCGAGGTCACGCAGAGGTCCGCACGCTCGATGCCACGCTCGCCGTCGATCGCAATAACGCGGTGCTGTGCGCGCCGGGCCAGCCGTTCGACGCGTCGTTGTCGCCGGACTGCGAGCAATTCGTCCTTCGCATCGACGCCGACGCGTTCAGACGAGCGAGCCGTGAAGCCGGCGCGTTGCTGTCGCCGCGCATCTGCATCGACAGTCCGCCCTTGCAGGGATGGATGCAGCAGTTGCGGGCGCTCACGGGATCATCGGCTCTACTGGAAAGCGCACGTTCGAATGCGCATGTCGCCGGACACATGGAAGGGCTGTTGATCGATCTGCTTGCTTGTGCGTTGCCGAGCGAGCCGCGTGCGGCGCTTGCGCAGTCATCGCTCGCGCCTGCATTCGTCAGGCGGGCTGAAGAATTCATGCGCGCGCACGCGGGCGAGCCGTTGCAACTCGAGGACATCGCTCGCGCGGCGGGAGTATCGGCGAGGACGTTGCGCGAGCGGTTTCATATCGCACGGGGCATCAGCCCGATGCAGTTTCTGCGCGATGTCCGCATGCAGCAGGCGCGCGAGGCGCTGCTTGCGGCAGGGCCGCGGGCCCGCATCGCAGATATTGCACTAGCCTGCGGCTTCTTCCATTTGGGCCGTTTCTCGATTGCCTACGCGAAAGCGTTCGGAGAATCGCCGTCAGACACATTGCGAGAGCGAACATCTGGCTGAGAACGGCATCTACTCTGCCCCGGCCAGCAGCGTGATCATCTGAACGTCAATGGAAAAAGAAGAACTCGCTCCATTAGAGACGACGTCGGCAGACACGCATCTCCGAATTGCAGAGTCATGCACGCTTGCCATCGCACGCACAAGACGCCTGTGCTGTGTAGGCTGACGCGCCAATACGGAACGAGCGCCGAAATGCGCCTCATCAGTGCAGGCGGAATCAGCGCGAGATGTTCCCGAAGACACCGCGCTCACGTTCCAGCGTATGCGGGTATTCACCGAATGTGACCGAACTCGTTAGTGACGGTATAGCGTGTGCGTTCGTCGGTTATTTAGAGTTCTGCGCGCGCTCGCAGCCTCTTGCCGACGGACGAGAAACTCTCGGCGATGGCCGCACGCGCTGGAAAGAAGGACTTGATGTTCGACGGAAACCGCGCGTGCCTCACGAGCCGTCGCTGTGGCGCGCATACCGCGCCTTCCGCGGAGCACGCCATTGCCGCCGAGTTTAGCGAGCACGGGATCCATCAGGCGCGATGCGTCCGTAGACCCAGGGCCGCTCGCATCACGGGCTGGAGCAGGTCTGCCCTGCGTCCCTACAGTTCATACGCTCGTCGGCAGCGTGCCCGGTTGCACGCAATAAGGTGACCCATATCGCTTCGCCCAATGCTCAAGCGTCAGATGCAGGTTCGGAGGCGCTAACTGAAAAGAGATTGCCGATAACGGGCAGACCCGGCAGATCCTTGACGCTACGCAGCGCGCCGCTGGCGCCATGCTGAAGGCAGGGCACCACTCACCTCCATACCTCAGATTCGACGTGTCCGAGAACAGACGATAGAGCGTCGGGCGGGATCGGAAAAAAGGCGCGTCGTCCGACGCGCCTTCGTTCATCAGAGTTCCGCCAGCTTGTCGAGCGGCGGCACCGGTCCCTCGTTCGCCAGCAGCGCGCGCTTTCTCACGTAGCGCATGATGCTGGTCGAGCCATAGCGCGATCCGCCCATGCCCGACTTCTTGAACGCAGTCTTCTCGCCGGCGAACATCATCACGCGCGGCAGTTCGGTATCGTTGATGCTCACGCCGCCCGCTTCCATCTTCGTCGCGAAGTCGCCGGCCGTGTGCGTGTCCGGGCCGAATACCGCGCCGCTCAGGCCAAACATCGAATCGTTCATCAGGCGCTCGGCTTCGTCCGGGGTCGAGAAGCGCATGACCGGCACCACAGGCCCGAAAGTCTCGTCCGTCATCAGCGTCATCTCGTGCGTCACATGGGTGACGATGGTCGGATCGATCCACACGGCGCCGTTCACCGTCTCGCTCTTGCCGCCGAGCACGATCTTCGCGCCCTTCGCGAGCGCATCGTCGAGTTGTGCATCGATGATGGACGCCTGCTGACCGAAGATCATCGGGCCGTAGTGACCGCCGTCGCCCGCTGCGTGACTGCGCTTGAGCGTCTGCGCTTGCGTCGCGAGTTCGGCGACAAGCGCATCGTGGAGCGAGTCGTGCGCGTACACGCGTTCGATCGCATAGCAAACCTGACCCGAGTTATAGAGCGCGCTGCGCAAAATGCTGGTCGCCGCGCGCTTCACGTCCGATCCTTCGAGCACGACGGCCGCATCCTTGCCGCCGAGTTCGAGGAACGCGGGAACAAAGGCTTGCGCCGCCGCTGCCGCGATTTTCTGGCCCGTCGGCACGCTGCCGGTGAACACGACGGCATCCGATTGCGCCACGATCGCCGCGCCCGTTTCGGCCGCGCCCTGCACGAGATTGACGATGCCCTTGAGCGCCGGCACCGCATCGAGCGATCGCTTGAGCGGTTCGACGAAGCGAGGCGTGACTTCGCTCGGCTTGATGACGACGGCCGCGCCCGCGACAAGTGCGGGAATCGCATCGATGAAGGACAGCACGAGCGGGAAATTCCACGGGCTGATGACGCCGACCACCGGATACGGCGCATACGTCACCTTGAATACGACATCGGGATGCGCTTCGAGCTTGCGGAACGGCGTGGCGAGCACTTCGGGTGCGGCATCGCAAAAGCCGTGGATGAAGTGAATGACCGCGCCGAGTTCTTCCTCGGAAATGCGGCGGCGCGCCGTATCGACGGACAGCGCATCGACGATTTCCTGGCCGTTCGCCTCGAGTTGCGCGGCCCATTCGCCGAGCGCCTTCGTGCGATGTTCGAGTCCGAGCGCGTTCCATGCGCGCTGCGCATCGCGTGCCTGCGCGATCACGCGCGCGACATCGTCCGTGGATGCCGCATTGAATTCGTAGTCGTGTTCGCCCGTGCGCGGATTGCGTACCTTAATTGACTTCATCGTGTTTCCGGTCTGTTGTCTGCCCGGTAATTGGGCGGTTGTCCAAAGTAAGGACGATGCTAACAACAGATATTTCGACACGGCAGCCACGCGCGCCGGATGCGGCCGATTTCCTACAACTGAGAGCGTTGTTCCGATATCAACGCTTGTCCGCGGTATCCGTGTTGTGCGTTTCGCTTCTTGCACGCGCGGCTTCCGGTGCATCGCGCTGCTGCGTGGAAGGACTCGCGAGACGCCGCGCATCTTTCGGCGCGAAGCCGAAGTAGTCGCGAAACGCCGCGGTGAAGCTCGTCTGATGCTGATAGCTCGTCGCAAGGGCGACTTGTCCAACGGGCAAGCGCTCGTTGACGAGCAATCGCAATGCATGATTCATGCGGCACCGATGCCCGTATTCGAAGATCGTCATGCCATATAGAAACTTGAAACCGCGCTTCAGCTTCGACGCATTCGTGCCAACGGCGCGCGCCAGTTCCGGAATCGTCGGCGCGACGCGCAAGTCCGCGACGATCATCCGCTGCGCCTGTTCGATCAGCCGAAGATCGCGCGCGGAAAGCGTCTCGCCCGGCGAATCGTCGCGCAGATGCGCGAGCCACATTTCAATGCACGCGCACAGTATTTCGTTGCACTTGCCTTCGAGATAGAAAAGCTGACGCGCACCCTTGTACGGCGATGCCAGCAATTGCTCGGCAATCTGCAGCGCGTCGACACTAAAGGGCATCTGCCGGTTGTAGATCTGATCGCGATCGATCGACGCCAGCTCCGCGCGAATCTTGTCGGCCTCGCCCCCGAGCGCATGCACGAGGCGGTCGAAATAGCGCCGCGTCACATACATGCCGACCGATTGCCACGGCCCCGGCCCGCACGTCACCTGATACTGCACGTCCGCGCCCTGGCTGCACACGAGGAGATTCGGCGCGTTGACATGCAGATGCCCTGTATCAGAGAAGTCAACGCTCGCCGGTCCGGCAATCGAAAAATGAAACTCGACGAAGCCTTCGGGAAGGATCTTCTCCGAGCGGCTATGCGCATAGTTGCAGTCCGATACGACGAGATAGATTTCGTCGCGGATGCTCGCCATCTTCCACACGCCCTCTTCCGCACCGCCTGGCACCGTGACGGTTCCGCCGTATAAGCCGAACTCCGGAACGCTCACGCAATCGGGCTGCACGCGCAGCTGATAGAACGCTTCGGTGAGGCGTGCCTGCCGGCCTGCGAGCGCATTCCTGAAGAGTCCAGCGTGTGAATCGGTCATTCTGTCTCCTGGCCGTTGCGTGCGGCACTACTGCCTGGACGCGCGCTCGATCATTCATGAACCTGCATTATGGGTCGCCAAAAGTATCGTGGCGACCCGAGCGCGATGCATCGACGGACCCGGCGAAAAAAACCGCTTCTCCTATGATCGCGGCTTCTTTGCGCATCCCGGCAAAAAATGCCGCGGGTATAAGAAAGCCACAGGCGCGCAGTCCGCGCTCATCCCTCGTCATGCCTTCTTTCACGATGAAACACTACCTCTCCCGGCTGCGCGCACGCGGCGACTTGCTGACCGTCACGCGCGAAGTCGATCCGCGCTTCGAAGCCGCCGCCGTCGCGCGACGCCTGCAGCGCGAAACAACGAAGCCCGTGCTCTTCGAAAACGTCCGCGGCAGCAAGCTGCCCGTGCTGCTCAATCTCTATAGCGATCACGACCGTCTGCGCGAAATTATCCGCTGCGCGCCGGAAGAGACGTTCTGCGCGCGTCTGGATCGCGAGATAACGCTTGCATCGACTCTCGACAACACTGTCGAACATGTGCCGATGCCATCGGACTGGATCACCGGCAAGCTGTCCGACCTGCCGATCCTCACGTATCACGAACGCGACGGCGCGCCGTACATTACCTCGGGCATCTTTCTCGCAAAGGACCCGGATACTGGCGTGCCGAACCTCTCGTTCCATCGCTCGATGGTCGTCTCCGACGACGAACTGCGCATTCGCCTCGGCAGCAGTCACGACCTCGCGCAGTACCAGTTGCGAGCGGAAGCGCGCGGCGAGGCGCTCGAAGCCGCCATTCTGATCAGCGCGGCGCCCGAGCTGTTCATCAGCGCGTGCGTGTCGCTGCCGCCGGAAGGCGACGAACTCGCGCTCGCCGCGGCCATTCGCGGCGGCCCGCTCGCGATGCGCCGCGCGCTTACCGTCGACCTCGACATTCCGGTGGCCGCCGAGATCGTCATCGAAGGCCGTATCCTGCCGAACGAGCGGCGTCCCGAAGGTCCGTTCGGCGAATTCATGGGCTATTACGTCGAAGTCGGCGACAACCATGTGTTCGAAGTCACGCATGTCGGCTGGCGTGAAGGCGCGGTGTTTCATGGCCTCATTTGCGGGTCCGACGAAGACCTGCGACCGCTCGAAGCGGCAACGGCCGCACGCATCTACAAGACGATATCGGCGCAGGTGCGCGGCGTGCTGGACGTCACGTGCAAGCCCACGGTGATGAATACGATCATCAAGATCGACAAGCAATACGACGGCCATGCGCAACACGCGCTCCTCGCCGCGCTCGGCTCGCATCTCGACTACAACAAGCTGTGCATCGTCGTGGACAAGGACATCGACATCTACGACATGGACGAGGTAATCTGGGCGTTCCTCACACGCGGGCGCGCGGACACGCGCACGATGGTCATCGAAAACGTGCCTGGCTTCTATCGCGATGCCCACAAGGATCACTGGGGACGTCTCGCCATCGATGCGACGAAGCCCTGGGGCCGCGAAGCGGAGTTCGATCGCAAGTCGATTCCGGGCGTCGATACGCTCGTGCTCGAAGACTATCTGCCGCAAGCCGTCGCGCGGGCGTTGCGATGATGGCGCAACGCCCACGCCGTATCGTCGTTGCGATCACGGGCGCGACGGGCGCCGCCTATGGCGTGCGTCTGCTCGCGGCGCTGCGCGAACGCGCGGTGGAAACGCATCTCGTCGTCTCGCGCGCCGGATGGCTTACGCTGCATGACGAGATGGCGCTCGATCGCAACGCGATGCGTGCGCGCGCCGACCAGTGGCACGAGCCGAACGAGATCGGCGCGACGCTCGCGAGCGGATCGTTCCAGCATGACGGCATGGTCATCGCGCCGTGCTCGATGAAGACGCTCGCGGCCATCGCGCACGGTCTCGACGACAACCTCGTCACGCGCGCAGCCGATGTCACACTGAAGGAGCGGCGCAAGCTCGTGCTGCTCGCGCGTGAAACGCCGCTCACGCTCGCGCATCTGAACAACATGACGCTCGTGACGCAGATGGGCGGGGTAGTCATGCCTCCGCTGCCGTCGTTTTATGCAAAGCCTGGCAGCATCGACGAACTGGTCGATTACACGGTGCAGCGCGTGATCGATCAGTTCGGCCTCAACGACGACCACGCCTACGCACGCTGGCAAGGCTTGCGCTGATCGAGGCGCAATGCACAAGGGCCGCTCGAATCTCCCGGGCGGCCCTTCTTTCTCGAGCGTTCGCAGCGTCAGACCTTCGCGCCCACCGGCTCGAGCTTTTTCTTCGACGCGCCGCGCTTCTTGCGCGTCGCCATCGACAGCAAAGTGCCGAGCACGAACAGCGCCGTCACGAGTTTGAGGTCAGATGGCTGGAACCCGAGCGCGAGCACGACGGAGATCAACTGGAAGTAGATGATCGAGCCAATGACCGGCGCGATCACCTGCCGCGTCATCGAGCGATTGCCGATCACCGCTTCGCCGAGCAGCAGCGCAGCGAGTCCGTTCACGAGCACGCCGAAGCCCATATTCACGTCGGCGAAACCCTGGTTCTGCGCGAGCATCGCACCGCCCATCGCGGCAAACAGGTTCGCCAGGCCGAGACCGACGAGTGTGTACACCTTCACGTTGATGCCCTGCGCCTTCGCCATCGACGCGCTAGATCCGATCGCGCGCATCGCGAGTCCATGCTCAGTGCCGAGGAACCACAATACGCACGCGGCTATCGCCACGTCGATCACGCCGAGCATCGCGATACGCGGCAGATAGCCGCCGCCATCGCCGGGAAGCCATGAGAACACGCTGGGAAACGCGAACAGCGCGGCATTCGGCTGGCCCATCACGCGGATATCGATCGAGTAGAGCATCGACAACACGAGAATGCCGCACAGGAGCGTGTTGACCTTCGCCTTCTCGTGGATATAGCCGGTGACAATTCCCGCGAGAAAGCCCGCCAGCGCGCCGCCGAGCAGGGCCATCACCGGATTGAGGCCGAGCATCAGCAGCTTCGCGCACACGCACGCGCCGAACGGAAACGCGCCCTCGCCCGTCATGTCGGCGAAGTTGAGGATGCGAAACGGGATCATGATCGCAATCGCGATCAACGCATAGGTCAACCCTTGCATCAGGCCGACCGGGACCAGATCGACAAAACCACTCAGGAAGTTCATGCGTTCACCGTCACGGCCGTCGCCGGCTCCTCGTTGAAGTAGGCCATCAGCTTCTCGATGGTCATCGCGCGCTTCGCGTCGCCGGACAAATCGCCGACGATGCGTCCGTCGCGCATCATGATCAGGCGATTGCCGAAGTCGATGGCGTGCTGCATGTTGTGCGTGACCATCATCGTCGTGAGGCTCTGCTCGCGCACGACCTGCTCGGTCACGCGCATTACGATGGCCGCCGTGCGCGGATCGAGCGCGGCCGTGTGTTCGTCCAGCAGCAGCAGTTCGGGGCGCTGCAGCACGGCCATCAACAGCGACAATGCCTGACGCTGGCCACCCGACAGCAGTGACGCCTTCGTCTTCAGGCGCTTTTCAAGCCCGAGGTCGAACGACGCCATGCGGTCGCAGAATTCCTTCGACAACGCGCTCGTGAGCCCCAGCCCGAACGATCGCTTGAGGCCGCGCCGGTTCGCCACCGCGAGGTTCTCTTCGAGGCTTAGCGCCGCAGCGGTTCCGACCGACGGGTCCTGGAACACCCGGGCGATATGCCTTGCGCGCTTGTGCGTGGGCAGCGGCGTCACATCGCGTCCGTCGATCACAATCGCGCCGCTGTGGGGCGTGACTTCCCCTGCAAGCAGATTGAGGAACGTCAACTTGCCCGCGCCGTTGCCGCCCACCACGACAGCGAAGTCGCCGGCGAACAGCTTGAGCGATACATCCGACAACGCGATGCGCTCATCCACGGTGCCGGGGTGAAATGTCTTGCAGATCTTCTCCGCCGACAGCATGGGAATGTGGCGCTCGCGCATCGTCGTTACCTTGGCCCGATTGCGTCCGTTCAGTTGATGAAGCATTTGCAGTCCTCGAAAGCGGCGGGCACCGTCAACCCCAGCGCCTGATACTGGCTCTTGCTGATCTGCGTGACGTAGTCCGATTGCGTCGGCAATACGGGCGGCAGCGCCGATGTCTTCTCGCCCTTCAGCACGCGGCCCGCGAGCTTCGCGGCATTCGCACCGACCGATTCCAGCGACACTGCATACGACGCGGTCGCCATGCCCTTCTTGATGAACTCGGTCTCCGAGCTCAGGACCGGAATCTTGAGGCGCTGCATGCTCGCGGCGACGGCGGGGATGGCCGACTGCACGAGATTGGATCCGGTGATGTACACGAAGCCCACGCCTTTCAAGAGTTGCGCGCGCTGCGTGATGTCGTTGACCGTATCGACGCTGACGGCCTTGAACGTGAGCCCCGCGCGCTCGGCCGCGGCTTCGAGCGCCTTCGTCGTCACGACGTCGTTCGCTTCGCCGGGGTTGTAGAGCGTGCCGAACGACTTCACACCGGGGAACGCCTTCTTCGCGAAGGCGAGCACGGCATCGAAATCCTGCAGGTCCGACGATCCCGTGAAGCGGTCGCCGCCCTGCTTCCAGCCCGGCACGAGGCCAGCCGCGACCGGGTCGGTCACTTCGGTGAAGACGAGCGGCGTCTTCGCATCGGGCACCGCCGAGCGCGCCACCTGCGAGACCGAAGTCGTCACCGTGAGAATAAGCGCGGGATGCTTCGCGGCGATCTGCGAGAACATCTGCGGCATCAGGGCCTGCGTGAAGTTGGCGTCGCTGTAGACGTAGCTGACGTTCTTGCCTTCGACATAGCCTTCCTTCGCCATCTGCTGCTTGAAGCCGTCGATGGTCTTTTCGAGCGACGGATGCGGCCCGAGGTTGGCAATGCCGATGACGGTCTGGTCCGCCGCGGCCGGCAGCGCGGTCACGGCGAATACGGCCGCGCAGATCGCGCCCAGTGCTGTCGACAACGTGCGGTTCGTCGAGCGTGCGCTCGTGCTGAAGCGTTCTTTCATGTTGTGTTCCGGGTATCGGGTTCGGCGCTCCGCGACGGGAGCGGACGGCGGCTCGGCGATATTTTTATCACCGTTGTTTTGCGCGACATTAAAGCGAGCGGTGCAATTGCCGTTTGGCTACAACTCGCGCCGCTTTGCCTATATTTCAGGCGGCCACGCGCGGCACGGCAGCGCGCATGCGTTCGACGAGAATCCGCGCGGCGCGCTCGCCGCTCGCGCAGGCGCCCGTCAGCAGCGCTTGCGACAGCCAGTCGCCGCAATACACGACAGGCGCCGCGCGCGCTTCCGAATAGTCATCCGCCCGTTGCTCCTGCCAGCGCCAGAACTGGTTCACGCGCGCGCCGTAGCCCGGCGAAAACACCGGCAGCTTGCGCGCTATCCACTGATTCGCAACCGCCACCACATGCCGGTCGAAGCCGGGAATGCGGGCGCGCAATTCATCGCGAATAAGGACATCGAGTTCATGTTCGACGCCGCGCTGCACGGCTTCACTGGCGGCTTCCGGCGTGAGTTGGCAGTAAATCTGCGTAAGCGGCCGGCCGTTCGCGGGCGCAGCGGGCAACTGCTGATACGTGGCGATGCGTCCGGGCAGGCCGCGCATTGCGAACTGCATCATCGGCGGCAGCGGCTTTGCAAAACCGTAATGGACGACGCCGAGCGAGTTGTAGCGCACGGCATCGAGCATCCGGCGTTCGGCTTGCGTGGGTTCATCGACGATTGCTTTTGCCAGCGACCCCTCGACCGCGCACACCGCATAGTCGGCGCGAAACAGCTCGCCGTTTTGCAGCGCGAGTTCGACGCCGTCGGCATGACGCCTGATCTTGCGCACCGGCAAGCCGGTCCGCAAATCCAGTTGCGCTGCGAGCGCGTGGCAGACGCGGCCCATGCCACCTTTCAGCGTATTCACCGTGCTCTGCCCGACCATATGCGGCATCGTCGATACATAGAACAGCGCGGACAGATCTTCCGGATTGAAGCTGCGCGTCGCCCGGAAGACCGGCTCGATCATGCGCGTAAGCACGTTCGGTCCTAGCGTCTCGCGGATATACGCGGCAAGCGTCATGTCGTCGAGGCGCGCATCGACGGCAAGCGCGCTCGTCGCCCAGTCGGGATCGACCTGCTTCTTCGCACGCAGCATCGCGATGGCGTGAGCCACGAGGCGCACGCGTTCGCCGGCGCCAAGGCCGGGCGTCGCCAGGGAGCGCGGCGACGGCATCAGTTCGATGGTGTGCTCGCCCTGCGGCGACTTGCACTGCGCGGTCAGCCGATGCAGCGGCACGAGGGCGTCGTGCATCGCGAGGTCATCGACGAGACGGTTGAACGCCTGCCCGAACGGATAGACGAGGCGCGCGCCGCTGTTGTAGACGAGATCGCCGGTGCGCCGGTCGCCCATGCGTCCGCCGACGACGCCCGCTGCATCGAACACCGTCACGCGCACGCCCGCCTGCTTCAGCCGGTAAGCGGCCGTGAGTCCCGCGATGCCCGCGCCGACCACGGCGACGTGCCTGCCGGATAGAGAGTGATTCATCGTTTGCCTTGAAGTGCCGTCAATCGACGGGCCGGGTGACAGTGGAAGGAACGCGCAATTCGATCAGCGACACGCCGCCCGATGCCCACGCCCGCTGCAACGCCGGCGCGAAGGCTTCGGTGGTATCGACCGATTCGCCGCGCGCGCCGAACGACTGCGCGAAAGCGGCGAAGTCGATGACGCCGAGCGCCGTGCCCGTCGTGCGGTCGAACAGCCGCCGCTGCGCGTTGCCGATCGCGCCGTAAGCGCGGTTGTTCACCACGATCACGAGCAGGTTCAGGCCGAGGCGCACGGCGGTTTCGAGTTCTTCGGCGTGCATCATGAAGCAGCCGTCGCCCGCGATAGCGACCACGCGCCGCGCCGGATCGAGCAACGCGGCGCCGATAGCGGCGGACAGGCCGTAGCCCATCGCTCCGCTTTTCGGGCCGAGTTGCGTGGCGGGCCGGCGATGCCGCAGATACCGCTGCGGCCACAGCGCATAGGCGCCCGCGCCGGACGCGACGAGCGCATTGCGGGGCAAGGCGGCATCGAGCGATTCAAATACCGCGCGCAGATCGAGCGGACCGGAACATCGTCCGCTTCCAACGAACGCGATGCGGTCTGCTCGCGCTGCGCGAACCCATGCGATGCGTTCATCGCCCGGAGCGGGCGCATCGGCGGCAGCGGCCCAAGCGCCGACGAAGGCGTCGGCATCGGCGGGAATCGCGAGGTCCGCGCGATACGCAGCGTTGAGCTCGCTTGCATCGGCATGAATATGCACCAGCACGTTCGCCTGGCGCGGCGGCGTCCATAGCGTGAAGCCGCTGAACGCTCCCGCGCCGACCGTGTTGAGCTCGCCGAGACGCGCATTCAACGCGATGATGCAATCGGCTTCACCGATGCGCGCCGCCAGCGCGCGATCGATACCGAGGCCTATCTCGCCCGCGAAGTTCGGATCGTCGTGATCGATCAGATCCCGTCGCCGGTACGTCGTCGCGATAGGCAAGCCGTGCGCGCGGGCGAGCGCCGTCAGCGTCTTCAGCGACGCGGCTTGCCAGCCGGTTCCCCCGACGATCAGGAGCGGCCGCCGCGCCTCGGCCAGCAGCGTCGCGAAGCGCGCGAGATCATGCGATGCGGGCGCGGCGGCGATGGCCGCCGGACGGGGCAGGTCGGCGACATCGGCCATCTCGCGCGACACGTCTTCCGGCAGCACGAGCACGACCGGCCCGCGACGGCCCGACATCGCGACATGCCACGCCCGCGCGAGCATTTCCGGAATGCGCAACGCCGATTCGATCAGCCCCACCCACTTCGTCAGCGGGCCGAACACTTGATGAAAATGCCCGACGCCGAGCATGGCCTCGCGCTCGGAGCACTGCATGTCCGCCTGACCGACGATCATCACGAGCGGCGCGCTGTCGGTATGCGCGGTGTGGATCGCGAGCGTCGTGTTCAACGCGCCCGGCGCGCGGGCCGCGAGGCACACGGCGGGCTGGCCGCTCAACTGGCCGATGGCCTGCGCTGCGTAGGCCATGCCGGCTTCGTGCCGGAAGCTCGCAAGACGGATCGCGGGCGCGCGCACGGCGAGGGCATCGACGAGTTCCAGAATGCCTTCGCCGGGAATGAACGTCACCACAGGCACGTCGAACCGGCGCAACGCGTCGGCAAAGATCGCGGCCCCGCTGCGACGCGCTGGCGAAAAGGTGTCAGGCAAGGAAGCGTCTCCGGAGAGGGTCGCGGCGGTATCGCTCATTCGATCAGAAACGGTGGAAGATGCCCGCCGTCACCGCGAGCTGGCGCTTGCTCGTCGATGCCCCGCCGCTGCTCGCATATTCGATGTTCGCGTGCTGCGCATCGCCGGCGGCGAGCTGAAAGATGGCGTCGAGATAGAGCGCGGTGCGCTTCGACAGGAAGTAGTTGTTAAACAGCGAGAACTGATGATACTTGGGAGAAAAATCCGTGGGTTGCACCTTTCCCAACGTGTACGTGTAGTCGAACGAGAGCTGATACGCCGGCGTGATGTACCGGCTCACGTTCGCCTCGATGTTGGTGTAGCCCGCGCGTCCGTTGGCGAGGCCCAGTTCGGCGACGCCGAGATCGTCGTATCGGCTATGCGTGACGACGAGACCGAAGGTCGTCTGTCCCGCTACGAACGATCCCCCCGCGCCGTAGATTTCCATGCTCGATGGCGAGACCGCGAGCGCGAGGGTCGGCGATTCGGGCGATATCGACGCGAATAGCGCCGTGTTCCACAGCCCTTCGCTCGATGCAATCGCCGGATGGTTCATGTGCATGTACGCCGCCGACAAGGTCACCGGGCCGTTTGCATAGTTCAGGCCGAAGCTGAATGCGCTCTGGTTCCCGAAGCTGCCGGCGACGCCGCCGAAGCTGTACATCGCCGCACCCTGCAAGCCGCGATAGTTCGGCGACACGTACTTCACCGCGTTGTTGGTGCGGAACTGGAAGTTGAAGTTGTTGTTGTCGCCGACGGTCGCGGCATAGCCGTTCCACATGTACGCCGCCGAATACTGCGCGAGCCAGTCCTGCGTCACGTCGTATTGGCGGCCGAAAGTGATCGTGCCGTAGTCTTTCGATTGCAGACCCACGAAAGCCTGACGGCCGAACTCGCGGCCACCCTGTGCCGATCTTCCCGAGTTCGGATCAAAACCTCCTTCGAGCTGGAACACTGTGCTCAAGCCCCCGCCCAGATTTTCGACGCCGCGCATGCCCCAGCGGCTTGGACCATTGGCCGTCGACAGCGACGCTCCGGCGAGCGAATTGTTCGTGTAGATGAGGCCTTCCATCAGCACGCCGTACAGCGTGACGCTGTTGTCGGCGGGCGAAGTTTGCGCGTGTGCGGCGGTGGCCGCTGCAAGCAGCAGCACGGTAGAGCAAATTCGTTTCATGTTCTTGTCTCGTTCAGGCGGCGTTGAGCGTCGTGAGGTCGGGGCGTTGCAAGCAGCGCTAGTGCATGGCTGGATGCCACGCCACGCAGACTAAAAACCGCCGCTCGAACCGGCAATCCGATAAAAAAACTTAGAACCGAAATCCTCCATTTGAGGCTCGCTTGACTCACGCTTGCCCTCGACGCTTCATCGAACGTGCGTGAAATCCCCCATACGCACGCTTCGTACGTGCATCTTCCGTGCGATGCGCCGGGCAATGCGAGGACACGCGGCCAATTACATAGGCAATCGGGTTTGTTTATTTTGTCGGCTCGCTCATGCGGGCCTTCGTTCGCACAATCGCAAGCAGCCAACTCTTCGGGCATCCAGCATGCGTTCTCTTTCTGACTTGACGGGCAAGCTGTGCGGACTCGCGCTCTCGGTGGCATTGCTGCACACGGGTAGTGCCTGCGCACAGGCGCGCACCGTGATCGGCATTGCGAACTTCGGACCGCACCCCGCGCTTTCGCGCACCATCGCCGGATTCAAGGACGAAATGGCGAAGCAAGGCTATATCGAAGGCAGCAACACCGAATACGTCTATAGCGATGCGAACTTCACGCCGGGCCTCGTGCCGCAGTCGCTCGCGCAGATCGTCGCGAAACATCCCGCTGTGATCCTCACGGTGACGACGCCGGTTGCGCAGGCATCGGTGCGCAATGTGCCGGACCGCTCGATCCCGCTCATTTTCGCGCAGGTGACAAATCCGGTCGCCGCCGGTCTCGTGCCGGACTGGGCGCATGGCAGCGATCGCATCGTCGGCACGGCGACGGTCACCGATTACGATGCCGTGCTCGCCTTCGCGAAACGCGTGTTTCCCGACGCGACATCGTTCGGGGTACTGTACAACGCGGGCGAAGTGAACGACGTGGAAGCGGTGGCGAGTCTCAAGGCTGCCGCTGCGCGCGCGAAGCTGACCATGATCGCGACATCGGTCGATGCGACCATCGACGTGCCGCAGCGCGCCGCCGCCATGAAGGGCGTCGGCTTTTTCTACGCGATCGGATCGAACCTCGTGCAATCGGCGCTGCCCGCGCTTGCGTCAGTGACTGATCGCATGAAGGCGCCGATTTTGAGCGCGGAGCACGAACTCATCAAGAAGGGCAATCTCGTTGCGGTGGCGTATGCGCCGTCCTACGAATCGCAAGGCGCGCACGCTGCCGATCTCGCAGTGCAGATGCTGCATGGCGCGAAGCCGTCCGCGCTGGCGGTCTATCGGCCACAGGCTCAGGACTATGTCGCGATCATCAATCGGGCGAAGATGGCGGCGCTTGGTCTTCCGATCGCGCCCTCACTTGCCGATTGCAAATGCTTCATTAACTGATGAAGCCGGCGCGCACACGCACCGTGCATGGCGTGAGCATCGGCATCCTGATGCTCGATACCGGCTTCGCGCGCTTGCCCGGCGATATCGGCCATGGCGCAACGTGGCGCTTTCCCGTCCAATACGCGCTTATGGAAGGCGTGACCGGCCCGATGGTGATGGCGGCCGCCGCGGGCGACCGGCGCGCGGCGGCCCCCCTCATCGACCGTTTCGTCGATGCCGCCAACCGACTCGCGCGTCTTGGCGTCGATGGCGTTGCGACCAGCTGCGGTTTTCTTGCCGCGTTCCAGGAGGACATTGCGGCACGCTGCGTGGTGCCCGTCGCTACATCGAGCCTGCTGCAGATTGCGCTCGCGGCGAGCGTGCTGCCGGGCAATCAGCGTGTGGGCGTGCTGACCGCGAAGTCGTCGGCATTGACGGCGTCGCACCTCGTCGCCGCGCACGCCGACCCGACGACGCCCGTCGTCGGCTTGCCCGAAACTTCACGCTTCTTTGAAAACCAGATGAATGATGCGGCGCACGTGAGCTTCGATGAACAGGCGCAGGACGTGCTCGATTGCGCAGCCCGATTGCTTCAGCAGCATCCTGAAGTGGGCGCGATCGTCAGCGAGTGCGCCAACTTCGCGCCCTATTCGGCATTGATCGCTGAGCGTTTTGGCGTGCCAGTATTTGATATCGCCAGCCTGATCGACTGGTTTCATGCGGGACTGCGGCCACGTGAGTTCGGACGGCCAACCGCTATCCGCAGTGATTCGCCGATGCAGGCCAGCGGCTTTGATGAGCAATAACCGACACCATCACGCTTATCTGACCAGACCTCGTTGAAGGTCGCGCCTGAAGGGCAGGCTTCGCGCACCACCAAATTCAGCATTCCGATTCTCGCGAACAGGCGCGCAGTGGAGACGATGTACAACCGCTATGGTTGATCTCTCCGTGCACATCTTCTCGGACGACACCGTTTGGTGTGTGGATCAGGGTTCACTGAACGCCACAGCCTTCCCGTACGTCAATAAGACGCTCGACCGAGGCGCTCAAAAGCTGGTCCGGCTCGATCCCGACTCCGGACGCGTGCTCGATGTCCTGCGCTTCGACGACGCCATCCTGCCCATCGGCGCTCAACTGAACGATCTGCGTTTTCACGGTTCGACGATGTATCTGACCGACTCGGGCCTGGGCGGACTGATCGTGCACGACCTGTCGAACGGCAAGACCCTCCGGAGGCTCTCTGCAGATCTATACGTGTCTTCCCTGTACTATCCGTCAAATTCATAAATAATATGGACGGTATAAACGTGGCGGATTTCAATAAGGTCGACCTTAACTTGCTTCGCGTGTTTCAAGCGGTTCTCGAAGAGCGGAGCCTGACTCATGCAGGCAAGCGCTTGGGCCTCTCGTAGCCGGCCACGAGCTACGCATTGGGACGGCTTCGCGCAATGTTTGATGACCCGTTATTCGTGCGCACGCCGGAAGGCATGTTGCCGACCTCCGTAGCACAGCGGCTGAAGGATCCAATTGGCCGGGCCCTTGCGGCTGCAAGGGAGGCGTTGCGTCACGGTGAACCGTTCGATCCTGCGACCAGTACGCGCGAATTCCGCGTGTCGATGTCGGATGTTGGAGAGCAGGCTTTCCTTCCATCCATTTGCGAAAAACTTCAACAGGTCGCGCCGCGCGTTCGGATCGCAGCCGAAGCAGTTCCTGTCACTGAAGTTGAAGAACGCATGCGGCTCGGGCAGCTCGATTTCGCCATCGGGAACCTGCCATCGCTGAAGACGACAACGGAGCACGCGCTGCTGTTCAAAGATGAGTACGCTTGCATGACCCGCAAGCGGCCCGGCATGCCGGCCAGGCGACTTACTGCGCAACAGTTCCAGCAAATGTCTCACGTCGCAGTCGCATCGTTGGATCGGAGTCACGTGTTGATCGAGGAGTCTTTGCGGCTCGGCGGACTGTATCGCCGCATTGCGCTGCGCGTGTCCCACTTCAACGTAACGCCGGAGATACTCTTGCGCACCGACTGGATGGTAACCCTGCCTCGCGGCGTCGCCGACATCTTCAACGACGCGAATCAATTCGCGGTGTACCCGCCGCCCATTGACCTGCCGCATTTTGAATCGACGATTCACTGGCATGAGCTCTACGGGTCGGACGAAGGCAACCAATGGTTCCGCAAGCTGTTATTGGAGACTTTGCGACGATGAGCCAGCGGGTGTTGATTTGCGCCCGGAACCGACCGTGACTCTTAGTGGGAATAGGTTAGTTTTTTCGCCCCTATCTATCGACCGCAACGGCAACCGGCGTTGGAATGTTGGCGGCGATCTCCGTCGCCGTCGCGACGCCGTTCTCCAATGGCGCAAAGCAGAGGTCGCCGGTCCTCTTTGTATTCTCGGTCCGAGCGTCCCGGTTAGCGACCTGTTCAATTTCGTTCATCTGCGCCTCTCGGCCACCCAGGCTCGATTCATCTTTCTGTGCCGGTGACCCAACGGCCGCAAACGGACGTGCAACAGTCGTTCGGGCGACTGCTAGGCGGGCATGACGAGCGTCTGCAACTGGCCGGACTGCGCCAGCTCAATGCGATGGATCGCGCTACACACACCATCGTGCAGTTTGGGTGAGCCGTCGCCATCGGCGCACCCTGGATGCCCCGTCCACCGCTCGGACGAGGGATGCGAACAGGTGATTCTCTCTGACCTCGCAACGAGGGGCCGGCCGCGTTGAAGTTTTCATTGACCACCCGGTAGTCGTCGCAATAGACAACGCATTACCAGTCGATCCGATGGACTAGTCCGTGACACGATTTTTGGCCCTTATGACTAAGTCATCGCTCCGATATCGTGTGTGTCATGAACTGTGGAGAACGCCAATGAACATACCGCCCGAATTCCAGCATCTTGATTCGCCCGACGAATGGGCCGAAGCCTTTCCAATCATGCAGGAACTGCGTCCGCATCTGCGAGACGCCACCTGCTTCGCTGCACAGGTCCGGCGTCAGCATGAAGAACACTATCGCCTGTTGGCCGCTCGCGACGCATCGGGCGCCATCCTCGGCCTCGCCGGCTATCGTCTGCAGATGAATACGCTGTACGGTCGTTTCCTCTATGTCGACGACCTCATTGTTACCGCGCGGCAGCAACGCAGCGGCATCGGTGCGGGGCTGCTCGACCAGGTCCGCGACATCGCGCATCGTTCTGATTGCGCGCATCTCGTACTCGATACCGGCCTGCACATGCCGTTCGCGCAGCGCTTTTACTTCCGCAACGGCCTGCTTGCAAAAGGCATGCATTTCGTCGAGTCGCTTCAGCCGATCCACAAGGAGGCCGCGCAATGAAGGTGCTGTTCATTAATGCCAGCCCGCATCGCGAAGCCAGCCACGGCTATCAGCTTGCGCTCGACATGATCAGGAAGCTCGGCGCACGCGCGCAAAGCCACATGGTTAGCCGGGACCTTGCCGCATATCCTTTGCCGCCGCTCACCAGCGACTACGCGCGCGCCATCACGTCGCGCGAGCCGGATGAGCGCCATTTCGAACTTTCCGAACAACTGATCCGCGAGATCGAAACCACGGACGTGCTCATCATCAACACGCCGATGCACAACTTCACGGTGCCCGCCGCGCTCAAGCTGTGGATCGATTACGTGTTGCGCATTCATCGCACCTTCGCCAGCACGCCGGAAGGAAAGGTGGGACTGTTGCGCGATCGGCCGGCATTCGTCATCGTCGGCTCGGGTGGTCATCACAGCGGCGAGCATGCGTTACAGCGCGATTTCCTCTCGCCGTATCTGCGTTATGCGCTCGGTTGCATCGGCGTAACGAATGTGCATTTTCTGCTGCTGCAAGGTCTCGTGCGCGGCGAGGCAGCCGTGACCGAAGCAATGAAGGCGGCGCGCGAAGCGCTCGCGCAACACGATCTCTTCAACACTCAGAACGCCACCGTGACGCTCTAGCCGTCATACGCGCGCCGCAACTGGCGCACGAGCCGCGTCGCTTCGGCTTCGTCCGCAACGTTCGCGAAGCCGAGCACCACGCCGCGCAAGGTGCGCTTCGTGCGCGCGCCGATATGCCACGACGACAGCGCGCTCACCGCCAGCCCGGCTTCCTGCGCACGCGCGGCAATGGCGAGATCGTCGACGGGGACGCCGCTGACGTTGTTGAACAGCATCACGAGATGCATGCCGCCCGACGGCCGCTCGATGCGTACCTTCTCCCCGAACGCTTTTTCCAATGCCCGGGCGCAGACCTCGCGGCGCTCCGCGTAGAGCGCGCGCATGCGCTTCAGATGCCGCGCAAAATGCCCTTGTGCGATGAAGTCCGCGACGGCCGCCTGCAACAGGTAAGGCGGTCCGGCGTTCATGCTCGTCGTGAGTTGCGCGAAGCGTGCAATGGCCCGCTCGGGAACGACCACATAAGACAGCCGCAGCCCGGGAAACAAGACCTTGCTGAAGGTGCCGCAGTAGATCACGCGGTCGTCGACATCGAGGCTCTTCAGCGCGGGCAGCGGTCGCCCGGCGTAACGAAACTCACTGTCATAGTCGTCCTCGACGATCCAGCTTCCCGTGCGTCCCGCCCAGTCGAGCAGCTTCATGCGCCGCGCCAGCGAAAGCGTCGCGCCGAGCGGACTTTGATGCGACGGCGTCACGATGGCGAAGCGCGCGTGCGGCGCGTGCGCCTGCCCGGCATCGACGTCGATCCCGTCGTGATCTACCGGCACCGGCGCGAGCTTCAGCCCCGCCTGATTGAGAAAGTCGCGCGCCAGAAAATAGCCCGGCTCTTCGAACCAGGCGCTGTCGTTCGGTTTCGCAAGACTGCGCAGAATGAGTTCAAGCGACGCGCGATAACCGCTCGTCACGAACACCTGTTCTGGCTCGCACTCGACACCACGCGACAGGCCCAGATAAGTCGCAACGCGTTCGCGAAGCGGCCCGAAGCCGGCGGGGTCGGGATAAGTGAGCGAGGCTAAATCTACGCTGCGCGCCCGATGCGCGATGATGCGGCTCCACACTTTGCGCGGAAAAGCATCCAGCGCGGGCAATCCGGGACGCAGCGGGCGGGCTTCATGGCCGAGTCCTATTGCCGGTGCCGGTTTCGCGCGCGGCACATCTGCGCATTCTCGTACCCGAGGCGCTGCCGAGTTCACAACCGATGCCGGCAGCGACGACGACACAAAAGTGCCCGCCGCGCCGCGCATCTGGAGATAGCCCTCGTCGACGAGTATGTCGTAGGCCGTTTCCACCGTGCCGCGCGCCGTGTTGAGCTGCGTGGCAAGCGCGCGCAGTGCGGGAACGCGGTCGCCGGGCTTGAGGTGTCTCGCCCCGATCGCGGCCTTGAAGCGCTCGCAGATCTGCAAATAGATCGGCAGTGTCTGGCGCCGGTCGATATCGATCTTCAGTGCGTGTTGCGGATTCCGCATGCGTGATCCTTGGACTAGTCAGATCGACGATTCTTGTCCCTTCTAACCAAGACATGATTCTCACACAATGATTTCACTTTCACCAATTGAACGAGGTGTGTCATGAAGATCGTCGTCATCGGAGGGACCGGGCTGATCGGTGCGAAGGCTGTGGCCTTGTTGCGCGAGAAGGGACATGAGGCGGTCGCCGCATCGCCGAGCACGGGCGTCAACGCGATCACCGGCGCGGGCCTGGACGACGCACTGCGCGGCGCGCATGCCGTGATCGACGTGACCAATCCGCCGACGTACGAAGGCGATGCCGTTACGTGTTTCTTCCGCGAGGCGACGCGCAATCTCCTTGAGGCCGAGCGCAAAGCGGGCGTGCAGCACCATGTGGCGCTGTCGATCGTCGGCGTGGATCGGATGGAGGGCAATGCATACTTCGCGGCGAAGTGCGTGCAGGAACGGCTGATTGCGGCATCGCCCGTGCCTTATTCGATCGTGCGTGCCACGCAGTTCATGGAGTTTCTCGGCACCATCGCCGATCTGAGCACCGCCGAGGGCAATGTGCGTCTTTCAGCGCATCAGTTCCAGCCCATCGCCGCCGACGATGTCGCGGCCATCATCGTGGAGATCGCCCTGGGCGTGCCGCTCGACGGCATCGTGGATATCGCCGGTCCCGAGCGCGGCGCAATGCATGCGTTCATCGGCACCTATCTGCGCGCTACGCGTGACGCGCGCAGGGTGGTCGCCGACGACAACGCAACCTACTTCGGCGGCTCGATGGCCGAAAATTCGCTCGTGCCGACAGGCCAGATGCGGCAGGGCCGCATGAGTCTCGGCGACTGGCTGGATCGCACACGTCTGACGAATACGGCAACGGCCTGATGCGTCACTGACGTTCACGACTTGATTTGAAACGTGCGCGACCATGCGGCGCTGTCGGACGGCTTCGCCAGCAGGAAAACTCCGCTCAGCATCGCCGGCGTAACGTCACAAGCCGTGCGCAAAGGTGAAGTAACCGACCTGCGCCTGTAAGCGCAGGAGACATTTTCAACGGACAAAAGGTAAAGGACGAAGATGACCCGCTTGAACTGGCACGAGATCGCCCCGGACGGCGCAAAGGCGCTTCTGGGTGTCCATCACTATGTGACGAGAAGCACCAACCTGCCCGAGGAGCTTATTCATCTTGTGTTCCTCCGCGTTTCCCAGATCAATGGATGCGCTCATTGCATCGACAAGCATAGTCGTGATCTCAGAAAGACGATGTCCATCGACAAGATCGCGCTGGTACCGGTGTGGGACGAGGTCTCGCACCTGTTCTCCGATCAGGAGCGCGCAGCTCTCGCCTGGGCCAAAGAGGTGACGCGCGTCAGCGAAACGCACGCTTCGGATGAAGCCTATGCAGCGGCCTCAGCGGCATTCGCGCCGAAGGATCTCGTCGACCTCACGATAACGATTGCCGCGATGAACGCTTTTAACCGTCTCGGTGCGCCATTCCGACTCCCGGTCGCTGCCAAGGCTTGAGCTCATTGCGGCGTCTGACGGCGCGTGTCGGACAAGATCCGTGCAATGTCTTTACGCGAACGGAGATATTTCAATGCTTCGCCTGCTACTAAAGATGCATCTGTTCGACTCTAGTTGGTGTGGAAGGGCCTTGCAGATCCGGGATGTAAAAGTGAGGCTTGCGTTTTTGTAATTCAAAGCGAGGTCTACGACGCCGAAGTCGATCGAACCCAGATGACGGGTATCGCCCGGGAACGGTCAAAGAAACAACGGATGACGACGGGCCGAAGAGGGTCGGGAGTTCACATTGGCGGACGGCGTGACCGGTCATTCGAGACAGGCTGACGTGCGAACGGCCGGAAAGCGGCGGTCAGCCGCCTGAACAAAGCCGATGCTCGAATGACCGCAACGGTCGATAACCACCCCTTCACGCATGACAATCACTCGCCCGGCGCCCTACGTCTGGACAACGCTTACCGCTGCCGCGATCCCCTCCCCGTTGAAGCAAGCCGTGCCCCGACAAGCCCCCCTAACCGGCTATCCCCCGCCCCCGCCACACACCCTCACCGATCCCCCGTCCACCTACTCCACCCCCAACCCATCCAACTCGTCATAAATCTCCTGCGCCCCCGCATAAACCCGCTCGAAGATCGGCATCATGCGATCGTACCTGTCGCTCGCGCACTCGTCCGGCTGCACTTCACCGTCGAACCTGACGAACGCGCTGACCGCATCCGAAAGCCGCGCAAACTGCCCATATGCAGTGGCCGCGAGGACAGCGCAGCCCAACACGCCGCACTCCACTTCGGCAGGAACGAGAATCGGCGTGCGATACATGCTTGCCTTGATCGCGAGCCACAGCGCCGCCCTCGCCCCGCCGCTCGCCGCCACGATCCGCTCGATCCCGCCGCCTTCCGGCCGAAGCAGCGCAATCTGACGCCGCACCGCAAAAGCCACGCCCTCCAGCACAGCGCGATGCAGATGCCCCAGCCCATGCTTCGCCGTGATGCCGAAAAACTGCGCGCGCGAATTGGCGTGGTCGCCAAGACGCTCGCCCGTCAGGTACGGCAGAAAGAAGAGGCCATCGGAACCGACGGGCGCGCTCGCCGCCTTCTCCGTGATGACATCGTAGGACAAGGCATTCTCATGAAATGCGCGCCTCGCCCAGCGCATCGCATCGCCGCCGGAATCGAGCAGCATGAAGCGGCCCCACGAGCCGTCGCATGTGACGAGATTGGAGACATCGGGATGCAGCATCGGCGTATCGGCGATCACCGTGATGATCGACGACGTCCCCGTGATATCCGACGCCAGCCCCGGCGCATGAACGCCCGAGCCGAGCACCGATACCGGATAATCCGCGCCGCCGACGAGCACCGGCGTACCCTCGCGCAAGCCGGTCTCCCTCGCCGCACCCTGCGTCACGCCGCCCAGTATTTCGTTCGGCGCGCGAATCGGCGCGAGCTTCGAGACATCGAGGCCGAACGCGTCGAATAGCGGCCGGGACCACGTGCGGGTCGATGCATCCATCAGAAAGCTGGTCGATGCATCGCTCCAGTCGCATGCACGCTCGCCCGTCAGCCGGAAGTTCACGTAGTCCTTCGGCATGAACACGGTCGCCGCGCGCTCGAATGCGACCGGATCGTTCGCCCTGATCCACTGCAGCTTGAACGCGGGCCACGCAGGCGTCGCGGGATTCGCGGTCTGCCTCGCATGCGACGCGTAATCGGCCCGCGCGCGAAACGCCGCCACTTCGGCGCTCGTGCGCTTGTCGTTCCAGAGCGGCGCGGTGTCGCGCGTCAGGTTTCCATCCGCATCGATCAGAACCGTGCCGTGCATCTGGCCGCACGCGCACACGGCAACCACGCGCGCCGCCGCGCCCGGAACGCTCGCGAGCACTTCGCGGATGGAACGCGCCGCGCCCGACCACCAGTCGGCGGGACGCTGCTCCGACCAGCCATAACGCGGCACGATCTGTTCATGCTCGTGCGCGGCAATGCCCCTCACGACGCCGCGCGCATCCACGAGCGCGGCACGCACGCTGCCCGTGCCGACATCGATCGCCAGGTAGAAGCTGTCCATCGGCCACCGCGTCAGGCGGCGCCTGCGCGCGGCGCGGGCTTGCCGGCATCGGCGGCAATGCGGCAGAGCGCCTCGAAAGCCGGTCCGCGCGTCGGAATATCGACGTGAAAAACTTCCGCCATCACGCGCGTCCAGCCATAAATGAAGTAAGTCCAGCCGTCCTCGACCTGCAAGCGCTTCCGATCCTGCTGTGTCCGCGCCTGATCCAGAAACACCAGTTCGCCGCGATAGTTGAGCTCCCATACGATCGCGCGTTCGGGAAACACGGCCGCCTGCGTGAGCGGCGAGCCGGGCGCGTCCTTGCCGAGTCCCGTCGCGTTGATGACGAGCGCGCCCGGCGAAAGGCGCGTCATCACGCGATCGTTGTCCCCGGATTGCGAGACGAGTATGTACTCGCATGGCACGCCGAGGTCCAGCTCACGATGAATGCGCTCGATCTCTTCCAACCGCTCGCGCGACGGGTCCGACACGATCACGCTCGCAGGCCGGTCCGCGCCGCGATCCTTCTGCATCAGATGCCACGTGATCGCAATGGCCGATCCGCCCGCGCCCATCACGAACACTTCGGCAGCCGACGCGGAAAAGTGCTGCGCGGGCAGGAAACCATCGAGCGCGAAGCCCGCCGTGATCGGGTCCTTCGCGTGGCAGACGAACCTGCCATCGCGCTTCGACAGGCAACTGGTTTCGCCCATCGTCCGCGCGTATTCGTCGATGTCATCGAAAAGGTCGTGGCACGCGGCGTAGAGATCGATCTTGTGCGTCGTGACCAGCGCGCCGAGAGAAAGCGGATCGTCGCGCAGGAAGCGCACCGCCTCGCGATACTTCGCGGCATCCGCATGCGGCGCGAAGTCCATGCCCTTTATCTCGACGTCGCCCAGACCGAGATGCCTGGCCCACTCGGGAAACACACGCATGATCGAACTTTGCGCGGTCGTCACGCCGATGAACCAGAACGTGGGCTTGCCTGCCGCTTCGTAGGTCATCGTGCGCGCTCCGTCCGTGCCAGCAGTTCGGCGATTTGCGCCTCATCGCGCGCCACGTACGCCGGATTCGTCTCGCTGCGATAGCCGCCGTCGCCATCGTCGACAATGCGCAGCTTCATGCCGTTGGCGCGCTCGATGATCGCGTAATCCTGCCCGGCATCCGCGGGATAGCAGAACAGCATCACGAAGTCATCGGCGCCCAGATTGACTGACCGGTGAATCCATCGAGGCGGCACGTAGCACACCGTATGCGCCGCGATGTCGACGATGCGCGTATCGCCATCGGGCGATTCCATCAGCATGAGCCCGCGCCCCTTGAGCCCGAAGTACAGCTCGGGCCTGTCGATGTTCGCGTGAATGTGCCCGCGCGTCATGAAGAACTCGTCGCCCACTTTGCCGGGGGTCATGCGCGTGACACCCGTGATCAGATCGCCGGGCGCATCGCTCGGGCGATGATCCGTCACGTCGTACACGATGTCATCGCCGTGCGTTGCAACGAGCGCGGCGAAGGCTTCGGCATCGGCGTACAGGCCCTGGAGGTCCTTCAGGCGCTTCTGATAGCGCGTGCCCGTGCCTTCCATCAAGCCGCTCGACAGATCGACGTTGAACGCGCGCGGCTCGGGCCAGTTCGAAACGGATGGCTTCATCGTCACACCACTTTGCCGGGGTTGAGAATGCCGAGCGGATCGAGCGCCGACTTGATGGCGCGCATCGCCGCGATATCGGTTTGCCGGCGGCTTTGCGGGAGATAGTCGCGCTTCTTCGTGCCGATGCCGTGCTCGGCCGAAATCGAGCCGTCGAACTCGCGTGTCACGTCGTAAATCACGCGGTCGATGTCGTCGTGATCGTGCTTGCCCAGGCCCGGCACGTCCACGACGATATGGATGTTCCCGTCGCCCAGATGGCCATAGGTCATCACGAGCGCGTCGGGCCAGCGCTCGCGCAGACGCGCTTCGCAACGCTGTGCGGCATCGCCGACCTGGGCGATGGAAAAGCTCACGTCGTACGCGGCGTGATTGGGGATGAAGCGCTGGTATTCGCCGGGCGCATCGCGGATCGCCCAGAAATCGCGCGCGTGCGCTTCCGACGATGCAATCGCCGCATCGGTCACCACGCCCGCTTCGAGCATCGCGCCGAGAAATTCCTCGAAGGCTTCGCTGTGTCTCGCGGGATCAGTGCCGACGCTTTCGAGCAGCACGTAGAACGGATGCGCTTCGGCGAGCGGCGCGCGCAGCGTCGTGAGATTCGCGATGACGGCATCGTGATAGCCCGCCCACATCACTTCGAACGCGGATACGCCAGGCGCGAGTCCGGCTTGCGCGCGCGTGAGCAGCGTCGTCACCGCCGCGAACTCGGGCAATCCGCACCATGCCGTCGCAGTAGCCGTGGGTTTCGGCCGAAGACGCAATACGACGCGCGTGATGACCGCGAGCGTGCCTTCGCTGCCGATCAACAGATGGCGCAGGTCATAGCCGCTGTTGTTCTTGATCATCTTGTTGAGGCCGCCGATGACCTCGCCGCTCGCGAGCACCGCTTCGACACCCAACACCTGATCGCGCATCATGCCGTACTTGATGACGCGATTGCCGCCCGCATTCGTCGCGAGATTGCCGCCGATGACGCAACTGCCGCGCGCTCCGAGATCGAGCGGAAAGTAGAAGCCCGCGGCGCTCGCCGCTTCCTGAACGGTCTGCAGCGCGACGCCCGCTTCGACCGTCATCGTCGCCGAGACGGCATCGATTTCGACGATGCGGTTCATGCGCTCGAGACTCAGCGCGACTTCATCGCCACGCAGGTTCGCGCCGCCGACGAGGCCGGTCAGGCCGCCCTGCGTCACCACCGGCTGTCGATGGCGCGTGCAGATCGCCAGCGCCTGCGCGACTTCGCCGGTATTGCGCGGACGAAGCAGCGCGAGCGGCACGGCGCCGGGCAAGCCGCTCCAGTCCACCACCCGTTTGTCGCCGAATTCGTCCGGCAAGGCCACCACGTCTGCGCCGAGTGCATCGCGCAACGCGTGAATTGCATCGAGTGCGGTCATAGGCGCCTCGTCTCCGTTAGTCGGTGCATCACCATATCGTGTAGCCGCCGTCCATCACGATGTCCGATCCCGTCACGAACGCGCTCGCGCGCGACGCGAGGAAGACCACGCCCGGCGCGATTTCGTCCGGCGTGGCCATGCGTTCGAGCGGCGTGTAGTCGAGCCAGACCTTGCGCCACGCTTCGTTCTCGAAGCCGCGCTTGGTCAGTTCGGTGCCGACATATCCGGGCGAGATCGAGTTCACACGGATGCCGTCGGCCGCCCATTCGGCGGCGAGCGAACGCGTCAGATGAATGACGCCCGCTTTCGATGCGTTATACGAGGCCTGCGGCTGGGGCTTGTTCGCAATGCTGCCGCTCATGCTCGCGATGTTGACGATGCGCCCGCTCTTCTGCCGCGACATGTGACGCGCGGCGCTGCGGCAGCAATAGAACACGCCGTCGAGATTCACGGCGAGCACGGCGCGCCAGGCGGCGTCGTCGGTTTCGAGCGCAGCAGCGTTCCTGACGACGCCCGCGTTGTTGACGAGCACGTCGAGCTTGCCGTGCTGCGCGACGACGGCATCGAAAGCTGCATCGACCGATGAGGAATCCGTCACGTCCAGCGCGACGAAGCCGCCGTCCACGGCTTCGGCGGCCCGCTGCCCGAGCGCCGCTTCCCGGTCGGCGATGACGACCGTCGCGCCCGCATTGCGCAGCGCCCTCGCAATCGCAAGCCCGATGCCCTGCGCCGCGCCGGTGACGACGCACACTTCGCCGTCGAGCCGGAACACATCGAGCGTCGCGCCGCTGCTTTCTTTCGGGATGTCGCTCATTGGCGCGCTCCATCGAATACGACGATGTCCGCCGTGCCGTCCGCGTGACCCACGATCATCTCGCTCGCGATGCCGGTGAAGAGACCGTGCTCCACCACGCCGGGAATGGCGTTGAAGCGCGGCGCGAGCGCAAGGGGATCGCGAATGGCTTCGAGATGGCAATCGAGAATCCAGTTGCCGCTGTCCGTCACGACGAGCGCGCCGTTCTTCATGCGCCGCTCGATCCTGACCCCGGCGTCGAATCCCGCCGACACGAACAGTTCGCGCAACAGGCGCTCCGTGCTCTGCCAGCCGAACTGGATGACTTCGATCGGCAGCGGAAAGCGCCCGAGCGTGTCGAAGACCTTCTTGTCATCGACGACCGCCACCATCTTGCGCGATGCCGCCGCGACGATCTTCTCCCACAGCAGGCACGCCCCGCCGCCCTTGATCATGCTGCCCTGATGGTCGATCTCGTCCGCGCCGTCGATGGTCACGTCGAGCCGGTCGATCTGGCCCAGGTCCGTCAACGGCACACCCAGCTCGAGCGCCAGTTCGCGCGTCGCATTGGATGTGGGCACGCCGACGATATCGAGCCCGTCCTTCACGCGCGGCGCGAGCGCGCGCACGAACCAGTGCGATGTCGTGCCGGAGCCGAGCCCCACTTTCATGCCCGGCGCGAGGTAGTGGTCGACGGCCTTGATGCCCGAGACGAGCTTCGCCTCGTCCTGTTTCGATTGCGGCTCCAGCCGGGCGTAGCCCGGTTCGATGTGCGTGCTCAATTGCGTCTCCGTTGTTATCGAAACGCCCTTGAAACAAGGGCTAATCCATGAATTTGTCGGTGAACCAGGGGTCGAGCGCCGCGAGGTTGTCGGGCAATTCCCGTCCTTGCCGCAAGCCCAGCATGGCGACCAGCATGTTCACTACGAGCAGGTGATTGATCCGCGCCGTGAGTGGCGTGTACAACTCCGTGTTCTCGTACGCGGGCACCGCGATGGTCAGGTCGCATGTCTGCGCGAGCCGCGAGCCCGGCGCGCAGATCGCTATCGTCACGGCACCCTTGCCTTTCGCCATCGCGGCGGCCATCACGAGCGATTTCGTCGAACCCGAATGCGAGAAGAAGACCGCGACTTCATCGTTACGCAAGGTCGGCGCGAGCAGCAGTTGACGCTGGCTTTCCAGCACCACGCGGCAATGCAGCCCGAGGCGAAAGAACTTGTGCTCGGCATCGAAGGCGATGGTCTCGGATATGCCGAGGCCGAACAGAAAGATGCCTTTCGCATCGATCAGATATTGCGTTGCCCGCTCGATGGCCGCGGAATCCACGTCCCGCGCGAAACGCTGGATCGCGTGCAGCGAATTGTTCACGATCTTGCTGCAGACGCTTGCGGGGCTATCGGCATTCGTGATCGCTTCGTAGTCGAACGGCGCCTGCGGGATCAGTCCCTGACCGAGCCGGACCTTGAAGTCCTGATAGTCCGCGCAGTCGAAGCGGCGGAAAAAGCGCACCACGGTCGGGTCGCTGGTTTGCGCGGCCTCGGACAGCTCGGCCATGCTCATCTTGAGCGCGGCTTCCGGCGCGCCCAGCAATACATCGGCGATGCGCAAGGTCGCGCCCGCGAGCGTCGGGTGTTCGAGCGCGATACGGCGCAACAGGTCGTTTCTCATCAGGCTCCCGGCAGGCGCGACGCGTTGAGCGCGGCGCACCTCGTCACTAAATCGGCGAACGAATCGAGCCGCCTGTCATCCGGCACGGGAACCTCGGGCCCGGTGCCCCAGTTGACGATCAGACAGCGAACCTGCGCGCGTTGCGCACACTCGGCGTCGATGCGGGTATCGCCGATATAGAGCGTGTGCTCGGGCGCGGCGTTCATCTGTTCGAGCGTCATCAGCAGATGGCGGGGATGCGGCTTTCGTTGCGCAAGCATATCGCCTCCCACGACCGCGCTGAAATACCGCTCGATGCCGAAATGCGCGAGCACGGCCTGCGCCAGTTGCTGCGCCTTGTTCGTGCAGACGCCCAGCTTCACGCCGGCCGCGTGCATCGCGGGAATGGCGTCGAGTGCATCGGCGTAGACGGTCGCCTTCTCGACCGGGTGCTGCTTGTAGATCGACAGATACGTTTCAACGTCCGCGCTCACGCGCTCCTCGTCGAGCGCAAGACCGAGCCCCTTGTACAGCTTGTCGATCAGGCCGTACGAACCTTCGCCGATGAACTTCTCCACGAAGCCGACCGTCTGGGCGGGGATGCCGTGCGTCGCGAGCAGGCGGTTCACGGCGCTCGCGATGTCGGGCGCGGTATCGACGAGCGTGCCGTCGAGATCGAATACGACTGCATCGACAGGTCGTTCCGCCTGGAGGATGGATTCAATGACGGTCATCGGGTCGGGTTCTCCATGGCGATGCGTTGATAAACCGGACGCAGGGTGTCGTACAGCGTGCGGAAGGTGTCGAAGCGTGCGTCGTATAGCTCTTTGAGCGATGCGTCCGGGCTCACGCGGTCCGTCACGCGCAACGCGCCGGCCGCTTCGTCGAGCGATGTCCACCAGCCCGCGCCCACGCCCGCCGCCAGCACCGCGCCGTACGCGCCGCCCTCGGACGCGCCGGTGACGGTGGTCACTTCGCGTTGCAGCACGTCGGCCAGCATCCGAAGCCACAGCGGTTCGGCGGTTGCGCCGCCGGAGACGCGCACTTCGTCGCACGCGAGACCCGCCGTCTCGCCCAGCGATGCGATCGCGCGAATGTTCAGCAGCACGCCTTCCATGACGCTGCGAACCAGGTGAGCCGCATCGTGCATGGAAGTCAGGCCGATCCACGACGCGCGCCCGTCCGCCGCCACGTGGGGGCATCGTTCGCCGAGCAGATACGGCAGGAAAAGCAGTCCGTCCGAACCGGGCGCGGCCGTCTGCGCGAGTTCCGTCATGCGCTCGAACGATATCTCCGGCGCCATGCGCCGCAGCGCGCCCCGCAGCCATTCGAACGCGCCGCCGGCGGAGAGCGTCACGCCCATCACGTGCCAGCGTCCGGGCGCGTTGCCGCAGGAGATCTGCAACTGTCCGGTGGCCTCGGGACATGCGCGCAGTCCGCCCGCGACGATACCCGCCGTGCCGATGGTCACGCCGAGCGGTCCGGCGTCGATGACGCCCATCGACGTCGTCTGGATGACGGAGTCGCCGCCGCCGCCGAACACGGGGACATCGGCGGGCAAGCCCCACGCCTGCGCGAGATCGCGCCGCAAGGCGCCCGCGCGCTCCGTCGACTCGACGACTTGCGGAACCAGCGACGCGGGCAAGTCGAGCAGCGACATCAGCGCGCCGGACCACTCGCGACGGCGGACATCGAAAAGACCGGTGCCGGACGCATCGGATACGTCGGTCACATGCTCGCCGGTCAGCCGCAGACGAAGATAGTCCTTCGGATTGAGCATCCGGCGCATGCGCGCGAACAACGCGGGCTCGTGCTCGCGCATCCACAGCAGCTTGCCTGCGGTGAAACCCGGCAGCATGCGGTTCTGCACGAGCTCGAGCAGGCCGTCGAGACCGCCCGCGCGCGCGGTGATCTCATCGCAATACGGCGCCGCGCGCTGATCGCACCAGAGGATTGCGGGCCGCAGGACGTTATCGGCTTCGTCGAGCGCGGTGAGGCCATGCATCTGCCCCGACAGCCCGATGCCCGCCACGGCACGGCGATCCGGCAGCGCATCGAGCACCTGCGCGAGCGCGGCCTGCGTCGCCTGCCACCAGTGCTCGGGGTCCTGCTCGGCCCAGCCGGGCCGGGGCGACACGAGCGGATAAGCCGCCAGCGCCTTCGCCGCGACATTGCCCGCGCCGTCCACCGCGATCACCTTGCATGCGGAGGTGCCGACGTCGATGCCCAGAAGATAGCGTTCCATGCCCGTTCCGTTTGCGTATGCGTTGCCGTCGTGCGCGCGGTTCAGGCGCCGTGCCGCAACCGCACGTGCTTGAGATGGAGATAGCCTTCCATCCCTTCGCGTCCGTGCTCGTAGCCCGTTCCGCTTTGCTTGCGGCCGCCGTACGGCGCGTTCATGATGCCGGCATCGACATTGTTGATGGCGACGTTGCCGAAGTCGAGTTCGCGCGACAGCGCAAAGGTTTCCTTGACGTGCTCGGTGTACGCATAGGCCGCGAGGCCCGCTGGCGTGCCGTTCGCCGCATCGATTGCGTCCTCGAGCCGCTCGTAGGGCGCAACGCCGATCACCGGGCCGAAGGTCTCCTCGCGCATCACGAGCATGTCGGGCGTGCCGTCGGCAATCACGGTCGGTGCGTGGAAGAAGCCGTTTTCATGCGATGCCATCGCGTCGGGCCGGCCGCCGCCGCAAAGAATGCGGCCGCCGCGTTCGCGAGCGTCGTCGAGATGACGGCGCACCTTGTCGAGACCGGCGCGCGTGGCCATCGGTCCGACGTCGGCGCGCTCCTGTGCGATGCCATCGGCGACGACGAGCTTGCGCGCGCCGTCGGCCAGTCGCGCGAGGAACGTGTCGTAGACCGCTTCCTGGACGTAGGCGCGATTGATCGAGATGCAGATTTGCCCGGCATTGCGGAACGCGCGCCGCAGCGTGCCCGCGACCGCGAGATCGAGGTCCGCGTGCGCCGTCACGATCAGCGGACAGCTTCCGCCGAGTTCGAGCGACAGCCCCGTGATGCCGCGCACCGTCCTGTAGATGTCTTCGCCCGCGCTGCCGGAACCCGTGAACGCCACCTTGTCGATGCGCGGATGCCCGACGAGCCGCTTGCCCGCGTCCTTCGCGCCCATCACGAGATTGGCGACGCCCGCCGGCAATCCCGCGCGATGCACGCAGCGGAATACGGCCTCGGCGCTCGACGGCGTGAACTCCGATGGCTTCACGACGATGGTGCAGCCCGCCGCCAGCGACGCCGCGAGCTTCCAGCCGATCAGTTCGACCGGATAGTTCCACGGTGCGATGGCCGCCACCACGCCGACCGGCTCCTTTTCCACGAAGCTGACGAAGCCGTCCTCTTCGTTCGGAATGGTTTCGCCGTAGATTCGCACCGCCTCTTCCGCGTAGTAGTGGAAAGCCTTCGCGAGCTTGCGGGCCTCGCCCTGCGCTTCGGCGAGCGGCTTGCCCATCTCGGTCGTGATCGCCAACGCGATGACGCGTTCGTCCTGCGCGATGTGATCGGCAATCGCATGCAGCAGGCGCGAACGCTCGAACGGGTTGACGCGGCGCCAGCTCTTGAAGGCACGCGATGCGGCATCGACGGCTTCATCGATGATCTGCTGGTCCGCATCCGGCGCGCGGGCGACGACTTGCTCAGTCGCCGGATTGACGACATCGATCCACTCGTGGACGCTTTCGCTGCCGAAGCGTCCATCGATATACATCTCGCACGCACGAGGTTCTGTCATGGTCCGGATCAAGGTTATTGCGAAACGAAGTTGACGCGGATGGCGTCCACCGCGACCGCGATGAAGATCAGAATGCCGCCGATCATCTGCACGTAGAACGAGGGCACTTCGGTGATCGCGAGGCCGACGTGAATCACGGTCAGCAGCAGCACGCCGCCCAGAATGCCGAGCGCGCCGCCGCGTCCGCCGAACACGCTCACACCGCCGATGATCGGCGCGGCGATGGCGTAGAGCAGGAAGCCTTCGCCCTGATCCGACGTGATGGCCATCTGCCATGCGGCGAGGAGATAACCCGCGACGCCCGCGAGAAAGCCCGACAGCGTGAACGCAATGATCTTGACGCGATTCACGCGGATGCCCGCCGAGTTGGCGGCGAGCGCGTTGCCGCCCGTCGCGTACAGATAGCGGCCGAGCACCGTCTTGCGCAACATGAAACCCATGCCGATCAGCACGACCAGAAAGACGATGGGCATGACCGGCCAGTTGTCGATCGTGTACTGGCCGATCCAGATATAGCCCGTGGACATGTCCGAGATGGTGTTGCCCTGCGTGACCGCGAGCAGCGAGCCTTGCAGCACGATCATGACCGCCAGTGTCTGAATGAGCGACACCATCTTGAGCCGCGTCACGCACAGGCCATTGAAGAAGCCGATTGCCGTCGCCACCGCGATGCCCACCGGCACGCCGACGCCGGGCGTCAGTCCGAAGCGCGTCGAGAGAATCGCGCCGATGGCGGCGGAGAAGCCCATGTTGCTCGCGATCGACAAGTCGATTTCGGCGACCATCAGCGGCATCGACACGGCGAGCGCAAGCAGGCCGAGCACGGTCGCCTGAACCAGCACGTTCTGCAAATTGGACAGCGTGAAGAAGAACGGATTGAGCACGCCGAATACCACGACGAGCGCCGCCAGCCACAACCACACGACGTTCTGAAAGACCCATTGCACGCCGGCCTTGCCGCGTCTCGCGCCGGGCGCGCCGCCGGCATGAGCGGCAAGGGCTGCCGGGGCGTGCGACGAAGGAAGGTCGCTTCCTGTTTGCATGGACTGTCTCCTCATGATTGGCTCACCAGCGGCTCCGGCCGAGCGCTATCGATCGATGCCGGCTCCACGTTGAACGCGGCCTGCAGAATGGCGTCCTTTTCGATATCGGCGCCGGTGTATTCCCGTTCGATGCGCCCGCCGACGAACACGGACACGCGATCGACCATCCGCACCATCTCGTCGAGATCGCTCGTGATGACGATCACGCTCAATCCTTCCCGCGTCAGCGTATCGATGATGCGATGCACTTCCTCTTTCACGCCCACGTCGATGCCGCGCGTGGGTTCGTCGAGAATCAGCAGCTTCGGCGAGGTCGCCAGCACGCGGCCGAGGCAGACCTTCTGCTGATTGCCGCCCGAGAGCGTGCCGAGCAGCACTTCGGCAGTCGGCGCCTTCACGCGAAACCGTTCGAAATAGCGCTGCACGACGCCGCGTTCCGCATTCGAATCGATGACACCGGCGCGGGACACGTGATTCAGGCTCGACAGCGTGATGTTGTGCGCGATGCTTTGCAGCCCGACGAGTCCGTCGCGATGACGGTCGTCCGACAGATACGCGATGCCGCGCTGGAACGCCTCGCCCGGATGATCGGCCGGCGCGCTCGTGTTGCCGTCGTGCGTGATCCGGCCGCGCGTCGCGCGATTCGAGCCGAAGAGCGCGAGCGCGAATTCCTTCGCGCCCGAGCCCGGCAGTCCCGCGAAGCCGACGATCTCCCCCGGCGCAATGCCGAACCGGTCGACTTCGATGCCCGGCGCGGCGAGCCCTTCGACGCGCCAGCCTTCGCGCTCGACTCGCGCGACATCGCGCCGTTCGCGATAGAACAAGGGCACATCGCGCCCGATCACCAGTTCCGACAGTCCGTCCGAGTCGATCTTCGAGAGGTCGTCGTGCTCGCCCGCGAGCCTGCCGTTGCGCAGCACGGATACGCCATCGCAGATATCGAGGATCTCTTCGTTGTAGTGCGAGATGAAGACGAAGCTCACGCCCCGCGCCTTCAGGCTGCGCATGAAGTCGAACAGATGCTCGCGGTCCGCGAGCGTGAGCGCGGTGGTCGGTTCATCGAGGATCAACAGCTTGCCGCCGCTGTGCAGCGCACGCAGGATGTTGAGCTTGCGTTTGGCGACCGCCGAAAGCTGCCGCGCGGGCATGAGCGGATCGAAGTCCGTGCCTTCGAGCGCGGCTTGCACGTTGTCCATCAACGCGCGCTGATCGACACGGCGCGCGATGCCGCGCTTGAGCGGCCAGCGGCCGAGCATGAGGTTGTCCGCGACGGACATGGAATCGACGATCATCGGTTCCTGCGTGACGAGGAACACGCCGCGCGCTTCCATCTGCTGGACGTCCGAGCCTTGCACATCCTCGCCATCCAGGACGATGCGCCCCTCGCTCGGCGCGGTCTGCCCGCTGATGAGGCGCACGAGCGTGGACTTGCCCGCGCCGTTCTCGCCGAGCAGGCCGTGGATCGTGCCGCGCCGGATGTTGATCGATACCTGGTCGAGCGCGAGCACGGCCTTGTATCGCTTGACGACATCATGGGTGCGCAGGATGTATTCGTTGCTGCCTGTATCCGCCATTCAGAAAGTCTCCGGTCGGCGTTCGGCGCGCGGTGCGCGCGCCGTTCAACTCACTCGCACTGGCGCAAATCAGGAGTAACGGATGCCCCATTCGTTATAGGCGATGTTGCCCCACTGCCGCTTGTCCTTCACCGAACCGGCATCGACGACGAACGGCTGAATGACGAGGCTCGGTCCCGTCTCCGACTTGGTCACGACCGCCTTTTCCCAGAAGTACTGACTGTTCTGATAGTCGCCGTGCGGCACCGGCTGGCCCTTGAGCGAATACTTGTCGAGCATTTCGACGGTGATTTGCGCATAGGCGATCGGGTCCTGCGACACCACGGCGTCCATGTAGCCATCGGCGATCCATTGCAACGCGGCGGGTTCACCGTCGATGTTCACGAAAATGACATGGCCCTGCTCGCCGACCTTCTTCCACTTGCCCTTCTGCTGCAACGCCGTGACGATGCCGCGCGCGGGCGAATCGCTGGGCGCGTGAACGGCGTCGAGGTCGGGATATTCGGACAGCGTGGAAAGCGTGACCGACAACATGTTCTTCAGCAGACCTTCGGTCGGACGGCTGATGAGCTTGACGTCGGGATACTTCTTCATCGTCTCTTCGAAGCCCTCCTTGCGCAGACGCCACGCGACCGACTGCAGCGCGCCATAGCAGTTCAGTACCGTGCCCTTCGCGGAACCGTTCTTCTTTTTCAGGGCCGCGACGATGGTTTCCGCGGCCATTACGCCGCCCGCCTTGTTGTCGAAGTCGACGGTGATCGCGACATCGCCGCCGAGCGCCGGGGTATCGATGATGCCGACCGGTATCTTCTTGAAGTTGAACTTCTTGATGACGCTGACGATGGCCTGACTGTCGATCGGATCGGCGATGATCGCCGAGGGGTTCTTCAGCATCAGGCTGTTCCACTGCTCGAGTTGCGTGGTGTTGCTGAAGTTGGCGTTGACCGCCTGAAACTGCCAGCCCTTCGCTTCGACGGCTCGCTTGACCGCTTCCTGCTGCGTGACGAAGAAGTAGTAGTCGAGGCTCTTGTTGCTGAACGGCACGAACACTTTCTGCTGGGCGAATCCGAGCTTCGACACCGACGACAGCGCAACGCCGCCGGCCGTGGCGGCGAGTCCCGCCAGAAACTTTCTACGCGATGCGACTTCTGATGCTTCTTCCATAGTTGTTGTCTCCTCAACATCGGTATGGACCAGCGACGCTTGCTCGGACAGGCTCGACAGGGTTGTTAGTGCCGTTCCCTCTCGACGTAGTATTACGATCAAAATATACCGATGAAGCGTTTCGGCGATCAAGCTAGGGTTTACTACTTGATGCGGCGCAGCGCCTTGCATATTCAGGCTTCGGCTTGATTTCGGGTGATGTTCAGCATGAATCGCCACGGCTTGCTTGACGTAGTTTTACTATCGTTTGTGCCGTTTCGACGGTTCCCGTCACATGCGCGGGTTGATGCATCGTTGCGGCCGGTTGAACCTGTCGGCCGGCGTGTAACGCCGGCTTCGGCGTCACGGGGCTGAAGGTCGCGGTTGCGCGCGCAGGGCGGCTCGCCGTCGTCTCGACGCTTGCCGGATTAGATTGAAAAAGGGTCGCGCCACTACCGAGGTGGCTACGCCGATTGCTAGCATTCCACTATCGACGCCTGGTGCGTAGTCAATCAAATCTGGACAGAAACACCATGAAACACGACGAATACGACGTACTGAACGTCGACGGCGGCCGCCCGGTAAAGATGTGGACCCGGGGCGTGCCGGTCGAAGAGGAAGCCAAGCGCCAATTGAGCAACACGGCGAAGATGCCGTTCATCTACAAGCACATCGCGGCGATGCCCGACGTTCATCTCGGCAAGGGATCGACGATCGGCAGCGTCATCCCGACGCTCGGCGCGGTGATTCCGGCAGCGGTCGGCGTGGATATCGGCTGCGGAATGATGGCGGCCAAGACCACGCTGAGCGCAAACGATCTGCCGGACAATCTGGGCGCCTTGCGCAGCGCCATCGAAAAGGCCGTGCCGCATGGCATGTCGCCGAAGACGCGCGGATTCAAGGGCCGCGACAAGGGCTCGTGGGAGACGCCGCCCCAACCTGTCGATCACGCATGGGCGGCGCTGAAAGACGAGTTCGACGTCATCGTGCAGAAAACGCCGAGGCTCAGGAACACGAACAACTACAAGCATCTCGGCACGCTGGGAACGGGCAATCACTTCATCGAAATCTGCCTCGATGAAGAGGGCTTCGTGTGGTTCATGCTGCATTCGGGTTCGCGAGGCGTGGGCAACGCAATCGGCTCGCACTTCATCGAAGTCGCGAAAGAGGACATGCGCGCGCACTTCATCAACCTGCCCGATCAGGACCTCGCGTATCTGCCCGAAGGCACGCAGCATTACGACGATTACGTGCAGGCCGTCGGCTGGGCGCAGAAGTTCGCCCGCATGAACCGCGAAGTGATGATGTCGAATCTGATCGCCGCCGTGCGGACGGTCATCACGAAGCCGTTCGAGACACACGTCGAAGCGGTCAATTGCCATCACAACTACGTGCAGAAGGAACATCACTTCGGCAAGGACGTGCTTCTCACGCGCAAGGGCGCGGTGTCCGCACGCGCGGGCGAGCTCGGCATCATTCCAGGATCGATGGGCGCGAAGAGCTATATCGTTCGCGGCAAGGGCAATCCGGAGAGCTTCCATAGCTGCAGCCACGGCGCGGGACGCACGATGAGCCGCACGGAAGCGAAGCGTCGTTTCAGCATCGACGATCAGGTGCGTGCGACGGAAGGCGTCGAATGCCGCAAGGACGCGGACGTGATCGATGAAATTCCGATGGCCTACAAGGACATCGACGCCGTGATGGAAGCGCAGCGGGATCTGGTCGAAGTGGTGCACACGCTGAAGCAGGTCGTTTGCGTGAAGGGCTGACGTTCACTCTCGCGCTTGCCGGCTCCGGGCCGCTTTACCGCGTCGAGCATCCGGCCCTTGCGCGAACCCATTCGGCCGTCATCGAACGATTCCTGGCGGTGGACATGACTTCCGGGGCGTGATCGTCAACGTGCGGCACGGCCGCGATGAACACGGCATGTCGGTCGAAGGACCGACATGCCGGTTCGCTCGAGGAACGGATCGGTTCATCGGCCGGATAGTTTACAAACCGATATCACTCCGTCAGAATGCGTCCGTGCAAATGCGAATGGTTCGCATTTCCCAAGACGAGAACGACGAAGAAAATGACCTCAGCAGCGCGCGACGCCGGTGCTCCCGGCGGGTGGACCTTGCGGCCATCGATCCTGGCGGTACTTCTGCTCTTTGCCACCAGTCATTGCGCGCTCGCGCAGCAAACCGGCCCTGCAGCGGCCGATACGACGCTTCCCGCCGTCTCCGTCACCGCCGCGAGCGACAAAGACCAGGGACAGCACCTTCGGAGCGACGTGAGTGCCGGCGCGCTCGGCACTCGCACTCAGCTCGACACGCCCTACTCGACCACGATCGTCACGGGCGAAGAACTCGCGGATCGCCAGGCGAAAAAGCTCGGCGATGTCTTCGCGCAGGACGCGTCGGTATCGGACAACAGCAACCCGTATAACGCATGGGCGAGCTACATCACCGTGCGCGGCTTGCAGCTCGACTGGCAAAACGGCTTTCGCATCGACGGGCAACCGATCAATGCCTACGGCATCACGATGCCTTACGAGCAGCTCGAAAGCGTGCAACTGTTGAAGGGCCTGTCCGGCTTCATGTATGGCTTCGGCGCGCCGGGCGGCGTCGTGAATTACGTGACGAAGAAACCGCCGCTCACCGACCGGCAGATTGCGAGCGTCAACGTGGGCTATGCATCGACCAACATATGGTCGGAGCATATCGACCTCGGGGGACGCGTCGGACCCAACGCCATGTTCGGCTACCGTTTCAACGCGACCCACGAGGAAGGTAAGACCTATAACGACGGAAACGTGCGCCGCGATTCATTCTCGCTGTCCGCCGACGCCCGCCTCACGCGCGATCTGACCGCGACGTTCGGCGCGTTGTATCAGGAGCGGCATGCATCCGGCATCACGACGGCGATATCCACCTCCGGCCTTACGGGCAACGCGCTGCCCGTACCGTTGAGCGGTGGCAGCAGCACGCTCGTGACGCCCGATCAGCACCTGAACACCAATCTGCAGCTCTACACGGCCGGCCTGCGCTACAACCTGAATCAGGACTGGACGATCTCGGCAACCTACGGATTCAGCAAAAGCACGCGCTATCGAAATGAAAGCACGTTCTATCTGACCGACCTCGCGGGCGATTACACCGATACGCGCTTCGAAGGCAATGAAGGACATCAACTGAACGCGTGGCAGATCATGGCGGAAGGACTCGTGAAGACAGGGCCGTTCCAGCATCAACTCGTGTTCGGCGCGTCCTATCAGAAGCAGACGAACGACAATACCGCCAACTCGTTCTATGAGCAGATCGGCGTCGGCAACATCTATCAGCCGAACGTGAACCGCTACAGCGGCGGCGGCTATATCACCTATCGCAATGCGGACATCGTGCAGAAGGCCATTTTCGCAAGCGATACGATCGCGCTGACATCCCGCTGGTCCGTGCTCGGCGGCGTGCGCTTCACGAACTATGAACAGCACGGTTACGCCGTCGACGGCACGACGAGTTCGACGTATTCGAAGAATGGCGTTGCGACGCCTTCCGTCGCATTGATGTACAAGCTCACGCCCGGCACGACGCTCTATGCGAGCTACGTCGAATCGCTCGAAGCGGGCAACGTCGTCGGCACGACTTACGCGAATTCCGGCGCGGTGCTGAATCCGCTTCGCAGCAAGCAATACGAAGTCGGCGTCAAGACACAGAACGAACGCTGGAGCGCGACGGCTGCGCTGTTTCGCATCGAGCGCGGCGCGCAGTATGCGAACAGCGACAACGTCTTCGTGGAAGACGGCGAGTCCGTGTTTCAGGGCGTGGAGGCAGGCGCGGACGTGCGGCTCGGCCGCGATTGGACCATTGGCGGCGATCTCATGTGGATCGCCACGAAGTACAAGAAAGGTTCGGACTACGACGGTAATCGCGTCGCCGGCGCACCGGGGTTCATCGCAGCCGCGCACGCGGCGTATGCCGTGCCCGTGGTGCCGGGCCTGACGCTCGGCGCGTCGGCCAAGTTCACGGGCAACACGAGCCTGCGTCCTGCAGGCGACATCAAGGTGCCGGGCTACATGATCTACAGCCTCGGCGCGACTTATGCGACGAAGATTGCAGGACATAACGTCGGCGTTCGTGCGGCCATCGATAATCTGACGAATCATCGCTACTGGGAATTCCAGTACGCGAACTATATTCAGCCGGGCGAGCCACGCACTGTCGCGATCAACGCACGCGTGGAGTTCTGATTCAACGACGCGCAGGAGGGGCGGGCGTCGGAGGGTTGACCGCATGACAACGCGTTCAACCCGTCATCCTCGCAACGCGAATCAACGCACCTGAGTGAAGGCGATGGCGAGCACCATCGCGCCGATCGCGCCATCGAAGACACGCCACGCGCCCGCACGACGGAACAGCGGAGCCAGCACTCGTGCGCCATAGCCGAGCGCGATGAACCAGACAAGGCTCGCAGCCATCGCCCCGATGGCGAACGTCAGTCGCCCTTCGGCGGGCTCGCGAGCGCCTGCCGTGCCGATCAGCAGAAACGTGTCGAGATAGACGTGCGGATTGAGCCACGTCAACCCAAGCGTGGTCAGGATCGCCGCGCCCGCGCCGACTGTTGACGTGGCCTTGGCGCCGGCTGCGGCATCGATCGTCGCATGGGACGGCTTCCATGCGCGCCACAGCGCGTTCAGGCCGAACCAGAGCAAGTAGGCGAGACCCACATAGAGCAGCGCGTGGACCACGCGCGGATAGCTTTCGACCAGTGCCGATGCGCCGCCCACGCCCGCTGCGATCAGCGCGAAGTCGGACAGCGTGCACAACACGACGATCTTGCCGACGTGAGAGCGCAGGATGCCCTGCCGGAGCACGTAGGCGTTCTGCGCGCCGATGGTCACGATAAGCGATGCGCACAGCGCCGCGCCGTGCCAGAAGGAAAGCGAGTTCATGGATGCAATCGGAAGAGAGTTGGACAGGATCGACGACTTCCGGTAGATTGCCCGACAGCTTCGACGAAGCAAAGCTAACTTTCCTAACGCCGATTAAGCATCGCTAATGCTCGACTACGCTCTCTTCGATGCACTATGCGCCGTCGTTCGCCACGGCTCCTTCGAGCGGGCGGCGCGTGCACTGAACGTCACGCCTTCCGCAGTCTCGCAGCGCGTAAAACTGCTGGAGGAACGCGTCGGCACGGTGCTGGTCAGGCGCGGTACGCCTTGCGTCGCGACGCCGTCCGGCGCGCTGCTGTGCCGACATACCGAGCGCGTGCAGATTCTGGAAGCCCAGCTTGCGGGCACGCTGCCCGATCTGCCGGGTTTGGCCAAAGGGCGGCCCACGTTGCGCGTGGCCGTCAATGACGACAGTGTCGGCACCTGGTTCGTCGATGCGGTCGCGCCTTTCTGCGTCGAGCGACAGATTCTGCTCGATCTCGTCATTGACGATCAGGATCACACGGCGCAACTCATTCGCGAAGGCGCCGTGCAGGCCGCCGTCACCACGCAGGCCGAGCCGGTGCAGGGCTGCCGTTCGACGCATCTCGGCCGCATGCGCTATTTCGCGGTGTGTTCGCCCGGCTTCTTTCAGGCGCACTTCGCCAAGGGCGTGACGCGCGAAACGTTGCGGGCCGCGCCATGCGTTTCGTTCAATGCGAAGGACGAGTTGCAGAAGCGCTTCATTCGCCGCATGACACGCGCGGAAGTGAATCCGCCGCTGCACTGGATTCCGCACGTCGCGGGTTTTCTTCGGGCTTGCGTAGCCGGACTCGGCTGGGGCATGTGTCCCGAACGCATGATCGGCGAGCAATTGCAGCGTGGCGAACTGGTGCAGATGGCGCCCGGCCGGCACCTCGACGTTGCCTTGTACTGGCAGAGCTGGCGGCTATCCATCGGCTGGCTGGACGAGTTCGGCGGGATGCTGCGCACACGCGCCGGCGAATGGCTTGGATGATGACGACATTTCGGCCACGTGCTGCGCTGTTGTTCGCCGCAATCACGGTGTCTGTTTCGCCCTTACGTATCGATGTAAAAGTTACAGTTCGGCCGTTCCTCGTTACACTCCTCCGATCAATTGCGGTATAAGCTGCCGTCACTTCAAACAAAAACAAAGGTGACGAAATGAATCGAGGATATTGGCGAAGACTCGGCCTGACCGCAGCAATGTCGACACTGCTCGCTGCCTGCGGAGGCGGTGGCAATGACGGATCAAACGCCCCGACGGGTACGCTCCACGTGGCCATGACCGATGCACCCGCGTGCGGCTTCGATCACGTCTATGTCACCGTTTCGCAGGTGCGAGTCAACGCGAACGCCCAGGCCACGGACAGTGACGCAGGGTGGACCGCCATCGTTCCGTCCACGCCGCAAAGAATCGATCTGCTCTCCCTGACGAATGGCGTGCTCGCCGATCTCGGTCCAGTCGCGCTGCCGGCTGGTCAATATCAGCAGGTGCGCCTCGTCCTGGCTCAGAATACCGGCAACACGCTCGCCAACTCGGTCGTGCCCACGGGCGGCGCCGAACAGCCGCTCGCGACGCCCAGCGCGACGCAAAGCGGTTACAAGATCATCCAGCCCTTCACGGTGCAGCCGAACACGCTCGCCGACCTGGTGCTGGACTTCAACGCCTGCAAGTCGGTTGTCGCGCGCGGCAACGGGTCGTATGCATTGAAGCCGGTCGTGACCGCAACCCCGGCCACGGTGAGCGGGCAAATCTCCGGCTATGTCGCGGCTGCCGAAGCGGGCGCCACGGTATATGCCGAGCAGGGCGGGAAGGTCGTCCGGGGAACCATCGCCGATACCACCGGCAAGTTCGTCCTTTCGCCGCTCATTCAAAGTTCGACGCAAGGCACCTACGATGTCGTCATCGTTCAGAACAACGTCGCCTCGGGCATCGTGCGCTCGGTGCCGGTCGTCGTGAATGCGAACACGGCAATTTCGACGCCCGCCGCGCCTATTGCCCTGCCCCCTTCGCCGATGAGCATCGTGAGCGGGACGGCGACGCCGACCGCGAACGCGCTCGTACGTGCATTACAGACGCTCGATGCGAACCGCTACGAAATCGCGTCTGGCAACGCGAATCTGGATAGCGGCGCATACCGGTTGTCGTTGCCCGCAGCGGCGCCGCTGATCAGTACGTATTCGTCATCGCTGCCGCTCAGCTTCGCTGCAGTGCCCGCCGCAGCCGGTCAATACACGCTGGAGGCGGATGCTGCTTCGGGCGCAACGCAGTCCGCGCCGGTCGACGCCACGATGAGCCAGACCAGCGTCGACTTTACTTTCTGACAAACCACGATGGGGCGGCCGGCTTTGCGGCGCCCCTTCCCTAATGGAGCTGCTTAATGAAGAAATCCGTCGTTCTCGTTTCATTGCTGGTTGCCGCCGGCATGTTCAGCGGATGCGCCGTTTATGTCCCCGATGCGCCGTATGTCACGGTCAAACCGCAAGGCGGTCCGGGCAACGGATTCTGCCCGCCGGGGCAAGGAAAGAAAGGCAACTGCTGAGTGAGCCGGCTAGGCACGAAATGGGAGCGTCGCGAGTGCGGTCAACGAACGAGTGCAGCAGCCGTCGACGTGTCCGCTCTCGCGTTGCCGAGCCTGGTGTCGAGTGGCGCACCGCACGGTGCTTCGATAAGACTTCCATCAGTGGCCCGGTGTTGACACGCGGCCCAACTGCGTGCCGTGCGGCTCGATAGCGTGTGTTGCGTATTGCAATCGGAACGACGCGTTGCCGAAGCGCCGACGAAGTGAAGTCCGCTGCACTCACGCCGCTTGGCCGGAGACGATCGCCGTACGTTCGCGCAACCTGCCGTCCGCCACTGCGAGGCGGGCGGCGTCGAATGCGCCACCGATGATCCGATTCACGCCGCCGCTTTCGTCGCCGGATGACCCCGCTCGTACTGCCCGCGCAAGGCGGCACGCTTCGCTTCGGCGATGCCGGCATTACGCTCCTTCACATGGCCGTAGCCCCGAACGCTCTGCGGTAACCTGGCAAGCTCGATTGCCGTGTCGAGCCGTTGCGCATCGAGCGATCCGACCACCTCGCGCATCGATGCCTCGTATTCTTCTATCGCCTTGCGTTCGCGCCGGCGCTCCGCCGTATATCCGAACGGATCGAACACGGACCCTCGCAGCACCTTCGCTCGCGCGAGCACCCTGAAGACGGACAGCATCCAGCTTCCGAACTCCTGCTTGACCAGTCGCCCCTGCTTGTCCTTCTTCGCGAGCAACGGTGGCGCAAGATGGAATCGAAGACGGAAATCGCCTTCGAACAGCGTGGCTGCGCGCCGGGCGAAATCCGTGTCCGCATGGAGACGCGCGACTTCGTATTCGTCCTTGTACGCCATCAGCTTGTACAAGCTCACGGCGATCTCGCGGCTGACCTTCTCACCGCCCACGCGTTGCTGCTCTTTTTCGGCGGCCTCTCTGACGTAACGTTCATAGCGATGTGCGTAAGCGGCATTCTGATAGGCCGTCAGCCGCTGCACGCGATCCGCGATGATCTGCGCGAGCGTTTGTCTCCTGGGCGGCATCGCGATGACGCTCACCGGCTCGCCGATACCCGCTGCCGCCTTGACCGTGTTCACATCGAGCGCGGCGTGCCGGCCCCACGCGAATGCCGCCTTGTTCATCTCGATGGCCGCGCCGTTCAGTTCGATGGCGCGCATCAGCGATCGCTCTTCGAGCGGAACGAACCCGCGTTGCCATGCGAAGCCGAGCAGGAACATGTTGGTCGCCACGGCGTCGCCCATGAGCGCAGTTGCGATGCGAGTCGCTTCGAGCGAGTGCGTGACCAGCGAATGTTCCTGCACCTGCGCAATCAGGGCTTGCGGCGACGCGGACCAGTCGGGATCGCGGGCGAAGCTGCCGGTAGGCGCGACATCGGTGTTCACGACGGAGACCGTGCGAGCCGGATCGCACAAACCGATCGCATCCTTGCCTGCCGCCACCATCATGTCGCAGCCTAGTATCAGGTGCGCTTTCCCCGCTGCGACCCGTGCGGCGTGGAGCGCCTCGGGCGCGCGCGCGATCCGGATGTGCGACATCACCGCGCCGCCCTTCTGCGCCATGCCGGCCATGTCGAGGACGAGCACGCCTTTGCCTTCGATATGCGCCGCCATGCCCATCAACGCGCCGATCGTCACCACGCCCGTTCCGCCGACACCGGTCACGACCACGTTGTACGGCTCGCTCAAGCCGGGCAACTTCACCGCCGGCAGATTGGACGGAACGGCGACTTCCGCCTTGCGCGGCTTGCGCAACGTGCCGCCTTCCACCGTGACGAAGCTCGGACAGAATCCCTTCACGCACGAGAAGTCCTTGTTGCACGAGCTCTGGTCGATGGTCCGCTTGCGGCCGAGCGGCGTTTCGAGCGGCAGAACCGACACGCAATTCGACTGCGTGCCGCAATCGCCGCACCCTTCGCAGACTTCCTCGTTGATCAACACGCGACGCGCGGGATCGGCGAGTTTCTTTTGCTTGCGGCGTCTGCGCTTTTCGGCGGCACAGGTCTGCGCATAGACGATGACCGTCACCCCGGCGACCTCGCGCAGCTCGCGTTGCAGTTCCTCCATCCTGTCGCGATGCAGAAGCCGCGTGCCCGCGGGCAACGAAGCCGCATCGAACTGCGCGGGTTCGTCCGTCACCAGATGCACCTGCTTCACGCCCTCCGCCGCGACCTGATTCACGATCTGGAGGACGCTCGGCCCGCCCTCCACGGGTTGCCCGCCGGTCATGGCGACGGCGTCGTTATAGAGAATCTTGTAGGTGATGTCGATGCCCGCCGCGACCGCCGCACGGATCGCCAGCGATCCCGAGTGCATGTAAGTGCCGTCGCCCAGATTGGCGAAGATATGGCGCGTCGCGGTGAACGGCGCCTGGCCGATCCACGAAACGCCTTCGCCGCCCATCTGCGTGAACGTCTCGGTGCTGCGGTCCATCCACATCGACATGAAATGGCAGCCGATGCCCGCGACCGCCCGGCTTCCGTCGGGCACCCTGGTGGACGTGTTATGAGGGCATCCCGAGCAGAAGTACGGCACGCGTTGCGGCAGCTTCGTGTTCAGCGCGGGACGCGCTTCGTTGCCGGCAAGCGTTTCGAGGAAAGCGTGAACGCCCGATGGCAAGCCATCTTCGCCGAAGACACGCGCCAGCCGCGCCGCGATGGTTGCCGCGATGGTCGAAGCATTGAGTTCGCCGTTCGGCGACAGAAGAATGCCGTCCTTGGGAACTTGCACCCATTCGCCGGCTTCGGCGTACTTGCCGACCACGCGCGGTCTCGACGACACCGGCTCGTTGTACAACTGCTCCTTGATCTGATACTCGATGATCTGACGCTTCTCTTCGACGACGAGTATCTCCGACAGCCCGTCCGCGAACGCCCTGACGCCTTGCGGCTCGAGCGGCCAGGAGACGCCGATCTTCAGCACGCGAACGCCGAGCGCGCGTGCAGCTTCCTCATCGAGCCCGAGCAGCGCGAGCGCTTCACGGGTGTCGAGATAGCTCTTGCCGGTGGTCACGATGCCGAAGCGGGCCTGCGGCGCGTCCCAGACTTGCCGATTGAGCCGGTTCAACCGCACGTATTCGAGCAGCGCGTAGAGCCGTTCGCGTTGCAGCCGGTTCTCCTGTTCCAGCGGCGCGTCGGGCCAGCGCAGCGAAAAGCCATCGGGCGGAACGGGATAGCTATCGGGAATCCGGATCTCGACCGATGCCGGATCGACCTCGAACGACGATGATGTTTCGATGGTGTCCGTAATCGTCTTGAAGCCGACCCAGCATCCCGAATAGCGCGACATCGCCCAGCCGTGAAGGCCGAACTCGACGAATTCCCGGACGCCGGACGGATTCAACACCGGCATCATCGCGGCGATGAACGCGTGTTCGCTCTGATGCGGCAGGCTCGACGACTTGCAACTGTGATCGTCGCCCGCGACGACAAGCACGCCGCCGTGCTTCGATGTGCCCGCGATATTGCCGTGCTTGAACACGTCGCCGCTGCGGTCGACGCCCGGCCCTTTGCCGTACCACATCGCGAATACGCCGTCGACCGTCGCGTTCGGGTCGAGGTTGACCATCTGCGTGCCCCACACGGCGGTGGCCGCCAGTTCTTCGTTGAGGCCCGGCGTGAACTTGATGTTGCTGCCCTCCAGATGCTTCCTGGCTTTCCATAGCTCCTGGTCAACCGCGCCTAGCGGTGAACCGCGATAGCCCGATACGAAACCGCCCGTCTTCAGGCCCCGGGACTCGTCGCGCGCTTTCTGCGCGAGGAGCATCCGCACGAGCGCCTGAGTGCCGGTCACATAGACGCGTCCTTGCGGCTTCAGATACTTGTCTTCCAGCGAAACGGAACTGGAAAGTTCGGCTGTCATCGTCGAGTCTCCGGGCATGTCATTGGTTTCCACGGAGTTTAGGAACCGCCCCGCCTATCGTAAAATCATAAATTCGAAAACCCGCTATGACTTTTTCGAATGCCGAGCGACATCACGATCCGTCAACTGCGGTACTTCGTCGCCGCCGCGCAAAGCGGTCAGATTTCGATGGCTGCCGCAAACGAGCATGTGTCGCAGTCCGCGGTGACGAACGCGGTGTCGTCGCTCGAAGGCGCGCTCGGGACGAAGCTCTTCGAACGCCTGCCTCATGGCGTCGCGCTGACGCTGGACGGCCACGACTTCTACAACCACGCGCGGCACGTGCTCGACTCGCTCAGCGACGCGCTCCACAAGTCCCGCTCCCGTTCGAAGGAAGCTCAGGGCACGGTGCGGATCGGGGCTTCGTACACGGTGCTCGGCTACTTCCTTCCCGAAGTGCTCGCGCGATTCGCCGCGAGCTATCCCCAGGTTCACTTCGAGTTGCACGATCTCGACCGGCCGACGCTGGAAGCGTCCGTGGCGTCGGGCGACATCGACGTGGGCGTGGCCATCCTGTCCAATCTCGAGTCGATCGGCCGGTTCGAGCATCGCAGCCTCGTCAGCTCGCCGCGAAAACTGTGGGTCGCCCCTTCGCATCCGCTCGCCAGGATTCAGCGCCCGACGCTTCGGGATATCGCGGCGCATCGGTACATCATGCTGACCGTCGACGAGGGCGAGGAATCCGCGCTGCGCTACTGGAAGAAGGTGACGCCCCGGCCCGACATCTTTTTTCGCACGGGATCGATGGAAGCGTTGCGCGGACTCGTGTCGCACGGATTCGGCGTCACCATCCTCTCGGAGATGGTGTTCCGCCCGTGGTCGCTCGAAGGCAAGCGCATCGAGGCGCGCGAGATCGCCGACGCCGTCCCGCAGATGGACGTCGGCATGTTGTGGAAGAAGGGCTCGCCGTTATCTCCTGCAGCGAACGCCTTCGCCGATTTTCTCGGCTACGGGCGCGGAGGCTGAGAAGACGCCATGCGAATCGATCATTACAGCCTCGAACTCTTCATCTCTGTTGCGCAGACCGGTTCGATCGCGCGTGCCGCGAGCCTGAACCATATCGCCGCGTCCGCGCTGAGCCGGCGGTTGACCGATCTCGAAGCGGTGATCGGCCTGCCGCTCTTCATCCGGTCGGCGGCCGGCGTCGAGCTGACGGAAGCGGGACGTCATGCGCTTTCGTGCGCGAAGTCCGTCGACGGGCAGCTCAGGCAGATGGCGCGCGAGATTCAGTCGCTCGGCGGTCAGGTGGCCGGGACGGTGCGGCTATTCGCGAACGCTTCCGCGATCGTCGGCTTTCTGCCGGAGCTTCTCAAGGGCTTTCAGGCGGCGTATCCGCTCGTGGAAATCGCTCTCACGGAGCAGATCAGCGACGAAGTGATTCGCGCATGCCTCGACGGTCGCGCGGACGTCGGGATATCGGCGAATCGCGAGGCGCCGTCGCAACTGCAGACGTGGCGCTTCGCCCATGATCCGCTGATGGTGGTGCTGCCGCCCGGCCACGAACTCGAGCAGCACGACACCCTTGCTTTCGACGATGTGATTCGCTATCCGGTCGTGGCATTGCAGGCCGGCGGCTCATTGGATCAGGTCCTCAAGGAACGGGCGGAAGCGGCGAGAACGCCCTTGCACCTCGTCGTCACCGTCAACAGCTTCGACGCTCAGTGCAGGATGGTCGAAGCGGGTCTCGGCATCGGCGTCGTGCCGACGAGCGCCGCTTCTGCGTTCGCGGGATCGCGCAATTTCGTCCGCAAGCCGCTCGATGAAGAATGGGCGCGGAACCGCTCGTTGCAGGTCCATGCCTATCGCAAGACGCCGGCGCTGCGCGCGGTTCAGGCGCTGATCGATTTCCTCACGCAGCATAAGGGTTAGTTCCGATCTCGCAATCTGCGAGATGGTCCCTGCTTAATCAGCACTTCCACCGTGGCGCGCTTGCCGTCTACAGTCTCCTCCCAAGGAGATGTTCGATGGCAAGCCTAACCCTCACGGGCCGGATTCTGTTTCTGAGCACCGACCCGGACCTCGTTCAGCAGCAATTCGAAGGCCGCGACCTGACGCTCGCCACGGCGGGCGCGTTGAGAGACGACATCTCGACCGACGAGATCACGCCGATGAGCGTCCTCACGCGCTTCGACGAGCGGCTCGGCGCGGTGCCTTACGTCGGGTTCCATGCTGGCGATCGCAATCCCATCGGCCACCACGCGGTCCGGGACGGCGGGTTCTGCGTGACGGTCGGCGGCAATCGTTACGGCAAGGGTTCATCACGCGAGCATAGCCCGCTGGCCGAGTACAGCGCGGGCATTCGTCTCGTCATCGCCCGCAGCTTCGAACGAATCTATCGGCAGAACGCGGACAACCTCGGACTCTTCACGTCGACGGACTTCGGTTTGATCGACCGCATCCAGCGGGGCGAGGCCGTCGATATCGAAGAGCTCGTCGGCTCCCGCGACGCTCTTGCGGCCGCGATTCTCAGGAACGGCGGACTCCTGCGATACGGCGCGGCGCACATGAAGCAGATCGTTCCCGCATCGGCGCAACCGGATGCGGGGCCGCGAACGCTTACCCAGAAGATTCTCGAGCGTCATGCGCTGAAAACCGAAGGGACGGACGCGACGCTCGCGCCCGGCTCGGGGACGTTCATGCGCGCCGACTGGCGCTTCATCCACGAGTACTACACGGGGATGGCCGCGCACATGCTTCACAAGACCTTCGGCCGCCCGCTGACCTTGCATCAACCCGAAACGATCCTCGCGTTCGAAGATCATCTCTCGTATTCGCACAAGAGCGAGCTGCATATCAGGAACGGCCTGCTTCCTAACGTGCGGGAACTGTCGAGCGCGCATCGCGCGTTCGCGAAGGACTATGGACTCGTCGATCACGGCTATCTGAACGAACTGGATGGCGGTTTCGACGAAGGGTCCGAAGGCATCTCGCACGCGATGATGGCCGAGCAGTACGCGCTTCCGGGCCAGGTCGTCGTCGGAACCGACTCGCATACGCCGCACAGCGGCGCGCTCGGTTGCGTCGCTTTCGGCGTTGGCACGACCGACATGTCGAATGCGTTCGTCACGGGCGCCGTTCGCCTGACCGTGCCGCAGTCGCTGCGCATCAATCTCGACGGCCATGTTCCCGCAGGCGTCACGGCGAAAGACATCGTCCTGCATCTTCTCGCCGATCCCGCCATTCGAAAGGGCTCCGGCGTAGGCAAGGTCTTCGAGTTCGCCGGCTCCGCAATCGCCGGTCTGAGCACGGACGAACGCACCACGCTCACGAACATGACCGCCGAACTGGGCGGCTTCACCGGCATCGTCGCGCCGGACCGCGAGACGGTCCGCTTTCTCAAGGAGCGACGCGGCATCGATTTCGCGCTCGAAGCCTGGATGTGCAGCGATGAAGGCGCAGCGTACGTGGCCGTGATCGATATCGACTGCGCCGCGATCACGCCGATGCTCGCCGCGCCGGGCGATCCCGGTAACGGCGTGCCCTTGTCCGCGCTGAGCGAACGGCCGGCGGTGGACATCGCCTACGGCGGATCGTGCACGGCGGGCAAGCGCGAGGACTTCGAACACTATCACGAAGTCTTGTCATGGGCTGCGGCTCACGGGCTGACGGTTCCATCGAACGTTCAGCTTTTCCTGCAGTTCGGCACGTCCGACGTGCGCGACTATTGCGTCGAGCGTGGCTACCTGAAGGCATTCGAGCAGGTCGGCGCGACCCTCCTGCAACCCTCTTGCGGCGCGTGTGCGAACTGCGGCCCCGGGTCATCGACGCAGTCGTCGCAGGTCACGATCAGCGCGATCAATCGCAACTTCAACGGCCGCTCGGGGCCGGGCAAGGTATGGCTCGCAAGCCCGCCTACCGTCGCGGCGAGCGCGATCGCAGGCAAGGTGATGTCGTTCGACGAGTTGCAGCGGCTCTGCGCGTGACGCGTCCGTGCGCTCTCCGATGCGGCAACAACGCGGGCAATCGCCCGGCGTGCTTTCAGTTTCAGTGAACGATCACATCATTATTCAGGAGACACCCATGGCCATCGCGGACAGTAGCTCGGGCTTTCGAGCGCCAGCCCAGGGCGCGTCGGAAGCGGCAATTACCGGCGGCGAAGTCGGTGAAATCTCCGCCCGGCTCGATCGGCTGCCCGCGACGAAAGCGGTATGGAAACTGATCCTGCTGCTGAGCCTCGGCTTCTTCTTCGAGCTGTACGATCTGCTCTTCACCGGCTATATCGCGCCGGGGCTGGTCAAGAGCGGCATTCTTTCATCGACGACGCACGGGCTGTTCGGCACATCCGGCGTGGCAAGCTTCATCGCAGCGCTGTTCTCGGGACTCTTCATCGGCACCGCTGCATGCGGCTTTCTCGCCGATAAATTCGGCCGCCGCGCCATCTTCACTTACTCGCTTCTCTGGTACGTCGCGGCCAACACCGTCATGGCGTTCCAGGACACTGCATTCGGGCTGAACCTGTGGCGGTTCATCTCGGGACTCGGCATCGGCGTGGAACTGATCACCATCGGCACGTATATGTCGGAACTCGCGCCGAAGCATTTGCGAGGCAGAGCGTTCGCGGTTTGTCAGGCCATCGGCTTCTCGGCTGTGCCAGTCGTCGCCTACCTGTCCTACCTGCTCGTGCCGATCGCGCCGTTCGGGTTCGACGGCTGGCGCTGGGTCGTCCTGATCGGCGGCGTGAGCGCCCTGTTCGTGTGGTACTTCCGCCGCAATCTTCCCGAGAGCCCGCGATGGCTCGCGAGCAAAGGCCGTATCGACGAAGCGGATGCGGCGCTGGCGCAACTCGAGAGACAGGTCGAAAGCCAGTCCGGTCAGCCGCTGCCGCCGCCCGGTCCGTCCGAACCTGTTCCGCGACGCGCCGGTTTCGCCGATATGTGGAAGCCGCCCTATCGTCGCCGGACGGTGATGCTCATCATCTTTCACATCTGCCAGACGGTCGGCTTCTACGGCTTCGCGAACTGGGTGCCGACCTTGCTGGTGAAGCAAGGCATCACGGTCACATCCAGCTTGCTGTACACCACTGTCATCGGGCTCGCGGCGCCAATCGGTCCCTTGCTCGGATACTGGATCGCAGACCGCTTCGAGCGCAAGCATGTGATCGTCGCGATGGCGTCGGTCAATATCGCCGCCGGTCTTCTCTTCAGCCAGGCGGGTTCACCGGCCACGATCGTCGTGTTGGGCGTGCTCCTGACGCTGGCCGGCAATATCATTTCATTCACGTACCACACCTATCAGCAAGAGCTTTATCCGACGACGATTCGCGCGCGCGCCGTGGGCTTCGTGTACTCCTGGAGCCGACTGTCCGCCGTATTCAGTTCGTTCGTGATTGCGTTCGTCCTCAGAGATTTCGGCGTGCACGGCGTCTTCGTCTTCATTGCAAGCGCGATGTTCCTCGTGATTCTCGCAATCGGCCTGATGGGTCCGCGAACGCTGGGCAAGTCTTTGGAAAGCATTTCGCACTAGCCGCGCAATTGCCCTGATTGCTTCTCGATCGTCCTTGTGAGCGGCGATCGAAGATCGCCCGTGTGCCTCGTCCGCACCGGGCGAGCGTGCGCTTCGTGCGCGAGTCGATAGCGGACGACGCGACAGCCTGACGCGGCCGCCGTGATCAATGCGCGCGAAAATGCCGGACATAGTTCAGCGCCCTTCTTATGCGGACGGCGCGATCTTCGAACACGTATGAAGCGATTAGCGCAAGCGCACCGGCGACCACTCCCGTCAGCACATGTTCGAGATAAGGCGCGCGATACCGGCTCGCGTGCGAATACGCATCGCCCAACATGCTCAGCACCGCCACGACGGCTGCGTTGCCATAGCGATTCGCGTACAGCTTGCCTGCGGGAGTGAACGTGACGAGGACCGCCAACAGTCCGGTAAAAAGCCCTGTCTCGAGCGCAGTCGTCCAGTGCGCGAGATTCATGACCTGACTCCAGCTTCCGGGCATGCACGTCATGCATGCGCACGCGGGCTGCCAGAAACGCTGGATGAAACGTGTCGCGCGCCGCTTCCACTCGCTGGCCATGATCGTCCTTTCGCTTCCGCGTCCGATTCAATCGACGCCGTCGTTCGCTATCGCTCCTGACATCTCCTGAACTATACGACTCTCTGTTGACAAGGTGGATGCGCGTCCACGTTGCAACAACCGGCCGGTTCACGGTGCCGCGACCGGTATTCAAGAAACGTGTCGAAGTGCAAGTGTCGATCCGGTAAATCTCAGTTGCCGTGCGCGTTGCGGCAGAGTTCGGCAAAAGACTTCACACTTGATTGGCTATCGGATTCAGGCAATCGTCACGCTCTCGATAGTTAGGTTTCCTTTCAATGACCGTTGACGTGCGCGCTTTCGAACGTATGCGATACAGACCGAATCGCCATCAGCACCGGAAACGTTCATAGCCCAACTCATTGCAATCGCATTACTCAATGAAACAACGTGGCAAGCGTATCGAACAACTCCTGCATTGCAGGACTGTTCACCAACGGTTGTCCCGCCGCGCGTTCCTGTGTCTGCTGATGGCCGAAGCCGGCGGCGCGGCGTTATCGGCATGTGGAGGCGGCGGCAGTCCGCCATCCGGGACCGTTGCTTCGAGCAGCGTCGCAAACGGCGCATCAGGAACAGGAAGCGCGACGGAGTCATCCGGCAACACGGTTTCGGTCGATGCAACGCATCCATCGAGCAACGCGGTTTCGCCGAGCGCAACTTACCCGCCCGCTATCACTATTCCACCGGCCGCATCCATCACCGATAGCGCGGGCGCGGTGTGGACGCTGGTTGACGGTCGCGTGATGAAGGACGGCGTGAACGCGCTGACCGGTTCGAGCGTTGCACTGTCACTGGTGCTCTATTTCAACGGCATCATCTACGCGCAGAACCTGAGCGGCGTGTGGTATCAGAACGGCTCGCCGTGGAAGAACATCGGGAGCATCGATCCGCGCAACGTCGTCAAGCCCTCGAACACGTCGCTGTTCTATGGCATCAACGGTCACATGGCCTGGGGCGCGGGCGTCTACGTCACCATGACCGCCGAGCGGCAGCTTGCGATTTTGAAGGACCTCGGCGTGACGATGTATCGCTGCGACACGGCCGACGCCGGCATGTCGGCGACGCTTGCCATGGCGCTGCGCGGCGCATTCGCGGGCAGCGGTGTCGGCATCATGCCGGTGCTCAATCCGCGTTCGGCGGGCTGGAATCCGACCGGCACCGAAGCCGCGGCGTACTCGCTCGGCTATGACCTTGCCGTGCGCTGCACGCAGCCGCTGAAGGGCCTCGTCACGCATATCGAATGCGGTAATGAACTGGATACCGTGGGCCTGCAGATTGGCGGCGACGGCAGTCAGACGTCCGACTGGAACCCGGCAGAGTGGCCGGCGTTCCGTGGCGTGATTCGCGGCATGATCGCGGGCGTCAAGGCGGTCGATCCGGCCATCAAGTGCGGCGTGAACGTCGGCATTCCGATGGCGTATCGCGCGCTGCAAATGCTGTGGAACGGCCTTTCGCCGAACGGCACGGCAACGGGCGTATCGGGCGCGGCATCGGTGCAGTGGGACTACACGACGTATCACTGGTATCACAGCTCGGGCAAGATCGAGTGCGCGGGTCGCAACAACGCATGCATCAACGTGCTGCAAGTGCTGAAGGACTCGTTCAACGTGCCGATCTGGCTGACCGAATGGGGCTGGTCCGGCTCGGCGGATTCGCCGGCGGCGCGATCGGCGTATGTGCAGGAAACGATGGCGTCGTACTACGCGATCAAGGACAAGTACAACCTCGAAAGCATCATGTTATTCACGATGATCGACGCGGACTACGGCCTGATCGAGAGTGACGGGGTAACGAAAGGCCCGGCGTACGAAGCGTTCAAGAACTCCATCGCGGCGAATCGGGTTGAGTGAATTAGGTATCTATTACATAGCACAGCCGTGCGATTAACCAAATAGGTAAAGTTTCCGCGAGACGGGTCGATAAATGTAATGAAGGCGACAGTTTCGCAGCATCGGTTTGTCAGGCGACCCTTGGCGAACTCAGCGACCGGCGACCGGCCGTGACTCTCACTGTTCCTGCCCAACCTTAACAACCGGTCCTCGACTATCAATGAATAAACTGCACCACCTCAAGGTCGGCACCCGGCTGACTGTCGGCTTCGGCGTTCTCGTTGCGATGCTCGTTCTCGTCGCCGCAATCAATCTCTTCAACATGCGCGGTCTCAACAATGAGATCACATTGATAACCGATGATCGAATGGTCAAGGCGGCCGAGGTATCTAAAGCCAAGGACTCGGCGAGCCAGACGGTATTGCGATTGCAGCGCGCTGCAATCACTGGACGCCCTGACGACATCGAGGCCATGAAAGCCGGTGTTATTGAGGCATCCAGATCAACGTCACAGCGCCTGGAACGCGTGCAGCGGCTGATTTCGTCGTCACGCGGTCAGGAGCTTTTCAACGCGGTGGTCGAGGCACGTGGCCGCAACACCGCTGCGCGCAATGTCGCCGTGGACATGCTGACGGCAGGAAATGTTGACGATGCCCGGGCGCAGATCGCCGGGCCGCTGGCGACCGCTCAGAGCCAGTATTTCGCGGCGCTCGACGCGCTGGTTTCTTACCAGTTCGAACTCGCCGACGAGTCCGCGAAGGAAGCGCATGCCGCCTATGGCCGCGCGTTCGTGCTGTCGATCGGGGCGACCATCGCGGCCGTGTTCATGGCGATTGCCGCGATGCTGGTCATCACCCGCTCCGTGACGAAGCCCGTGAAGGATGCACTCGATGCGATGACCGCACTCGAGCAGGGCGACCTGACGCATCGAGTGGAAGCGGTTGGCCGCGATGAACTCGCCGATCTCATGCGCGCGATACAGGCGGCGTTCGCCAGGCTGTCCGCGCTTGCAAACGGCATCAAGGAGTCGGTCGACGTGATTCGAACGGCATCGGGAGAGATCGCGGCCGGGAGCACGGACCTGTCTTCGCGCACGGAACAGCAAGCCGCGTCGCTGGAGGAAACGGCAGCGAGCATGGAAGAGTTGACTGCGACCGTCAAGCAGAACTGCGAAAACGCGATGCAGGCGAGCGGCCTCGCCGACAACGCGAACGTCGTCGCGAACGAAGGCAGCGCGATCATCGGACAGGTCATTCAAACGATGGACGCAATCGAGCAGAGTTCGGGCAAGATCGCGGAGATCATCGGAATGATCGAGGGCATCGCATTCCAGACGAACATCCTCGCGCTGAATGCAGCCGTCGAGGCCGCGCGTGCAGGCGAGCAGGGGCGCGGTTTCGCGGTCGTTGCGAGTGAGGTGCGCAGTCTTGCACAGCGGTCGTCGGCTGCGGCGAAGGAGATCAAGGACCTTATCGAAACGTCCGGAGGTCGCGTGGAGGCCGGTACGGAACTGGTCGCGAAGGCGGGCGAAACGATGCAGCGGGTCGGCACTGCGATCCAGCGCGTCACCGACATCATGGGCGAGATAGCGTCCGCTTCGAACGAGCAGACGCGCGGTATCGAGCAGGTGAATCAGGCCATCTCGCAGATGGACGAGGTGACGCAGCAAAACGCGGCGTTGGTCGAGGAGGCGGCTGCGGCGGCGGGATCGATGGAGGACCAGGCGAAGCAATTGAGCGCAGCGGTTGCAGTGTTTCGGACGGGAGAGACGGTTGCGGCTGCTGGTCCCGTAACGCGGCCGTTGGTGCGTGAAAGGGCGCGCGCGGCGGTCGGTGCGGTGAAGGCGTCGGGTGCGCCGGTGCTTTCGGGTAATGGCGACTGGTCGACTTTTTGAGCTCGAAGTGGATGTTGGGGGGGGGGAGGCGGGCCTTGCACCGTGCTTCGTTAGTGCGAGCGTGGCGGCGCGGCGAAACTGATCGTGCGGGTTCCGTCGCGGGGTCACCATACGTCTGCGGCGATACATCGATCGCATCGGGCGTCATCGCACGCCCCCGGCACACCTCCTGCTCCTCACTCCGAAACCGCACGAGCCGCCCATGCCCCTTCCCTTCTACACCATCGGCCATTCCACCCGATCCATCGACGAACTGGCCGCACTCCTCCACGCAGCGAACGTCGAGCGCCTGATCGACATCCGAACCGTACCGAAATCGCGCACGAACCCCCAGTTCAACGCCGATACCTTGCCCACGAGCCTGCAACCCCACGGGATCGTCTACGAACGCATCGCCGAACTCGGCGGCCTGCGCAGCAAGGCCAGAGACATCCCGCCCGAAGTCAACGGCTTCTGGGAGAACCGCAGCTTCCACAACTACGCGGACTACGCACTGTCCGACGCCTTCCGCACCGGTCTCGATCTCCTCATCAGCCTCGGCCGCGAACAGCGCTGCGCCATCATGTGCTCCGAGGCCGTCTGGTGGCGCTGCCACAGGCGCATTGTCGCCGACTATCTGCTCGCGCACGGCGAGACCGTGTTCCATCTGATGGGCGATGACCGCATCGAAGAAGCGCGTCTCACACAAGGCGCGATCGTCCATTCGCCCACCGCCGTGCAGTACCCGGCTGCGTGACGCAGCAGGATCGTCCTATCCGCGCTCGGCGCAGCGTGCCAAAGTGACAGGCATCTTGCAACGTGGAGCATGCCGTGTCCGCCGCCGAAACATCCGCTCTTCTCTACCGCCCCTTCACCGCCGACGACATCCCCGCGGCGCACGCGTTATCCGTCGAAGTCAAATGGCCGCATCGCGCCGATGACTGGCGCTTCGTGCTCGATCTAGGCGAGGGCTTCGTCGCGCAGGAAGGCGAACGCGTCGTCGGCACGGCGCTCTGCTGGAAGCACGGCGACGATGGCGGATCGCTCGGCATGGTCATCGTCGCGCCGGATAGCCAGGGCAAAGGCATTGGACGCAAGCTGATGGAACTGCTGCTCGACGCGCTCGGCAACCGCATCACCGTGCTGCACGCAACACCCGCCGGCGAGCCGCTCTATACGAAGCTCGGCTTCCGGCGCATCGGCGCGGTCCATCAGCATCAATCCGCCGATTTCTCCGTGCCCTTCATCGATCTGCGGCCAGGCGAACGCATCCGCGCAATCGATGCAGGCGATACCCCCACGCTCGTCGCACTCGCATCGCGCGCAAGCGGCTTCGATCGCAGCGCAGTATTGCCCGCGCTGCTGGACGCCGCGCAAGGCGTGGTGATCGAACGCGACGGCCACACGCTCGGCTTCGCGCTCATCCGCGATTTCGGGCGCGGCCGTGCAATCGGCCCCGTCGTTTCCATCACCGCCGATGACGAACACGTGCGCCACGCCCAGGCGCTGATCTCGCACCTGCTTGCGCGTAACGAGGACCGCTTCACGCGCATCGACACGCCCGGCGACAGCGGCCTGTCGGACTGGCTCGCGACCGTCGGCCTGCCGCGCGTCGATACCGTCATCAAGATGGCGCGCAACGGTACGCCGCCGCACGATGCATCCGTCGCGCAATTCGCGATCATCAATCAGGGGCTCGGCTGATCCATGACGATTCTCTATAAGGCCGATCCCGAACGCGGCAGGCAATGGGCGCAGCACTTCGCACAAAAAGCGCCGGACGTCCCCTTCCGTGTGTGGCCCGATATCGGCGACGCCGCCGCCGTCCGCTATCTCGCCGCATGGCAGCCGCCTGCCGACATCATGCAGACGCTGCCCAACCTCGAAGTGATTTTCTCGGTAGGCGCGGGCATCGATCAATTCGATCTGTCGAGCGTGCCGCCGCATGTCGCCGTCGTGCGGATGACCGAGCCGGGCATCGTCGAAGGCATGACGGAATACGTCACGCAGGCGGTGCTCACGATTCACCGCGATCTGCCCGACTACGCAACGCTGCAGCGCGAGCGCGTCTGGCGCGAGATGCCCGTGCGCCCAGCCGCGACGCGGCGCATCGGCGTCCTCGGTCTCGGCATGCTCGGCACGGCGGTGCTTCAAACGCTGCGTCTCTTCGGCTTTCCGTGCGCGGGATGGAGCCGCTCGCAGCATCACATAGAAGGCGTCGAATGCTACGCGGGCGATGCTTCCTTCGATGCCTTCATCGCGCGCACGGATATCCTCATCTGCCTGTTGCCGCTCACCGATGCGACGCGCGGCGTCATCGACAGGCACGTCTTCGCGACACTGCCGCAAGGCGCATCGCTGATCAATGTGGGGCGCGGTCCGCACGTGATCCAGCAGGACCTGCTCGATGCGCTCGACAGCGGCCATCTGCACGCCGCCATTCTCGACGTGACCGATCCCGAGCCGTTGCCGCCGACACATCCGTTATGGACTCATCCGCGCGTGCGCCTCACACCGCATATCGCGAGCGCGACGCGCCCCGAGTCCGCCGTCGAGGTCGTGCTCGACAATCTGCGCCGCCATCGCGCGGGAGAACGCATGACCGGGGAAATAGACCGCACGCGCGGCTACTGAACAGTCGTGCGAATCGCGCAGCACAAAATGCTGCGCGGCCCCTGAAAAAAGCCACATTTGCGCTTTTTGGCGATTTTTTTGGCGATGCGCGCGATACCTTCCTGCCGATAGTATGAAAGCGGTCAAGAGCCATTCCGAACACTTCGCGAAGAGGAAAGCCGCATCATGTCGATCAAGTCGCTCGTCGAATCCGACCGCAAGCATCTGATTCATCCCGTCGTCAGCTATCGCGCGCACGAGGCGCGCGGCGTCACCGTGCTCGATTCCGCCGACGGCGTGTTCCTGCGCGATATCGAAGGCAATCAGCTACTCGATGCGTTCTCGGGCCTATGGTGCGTGAACACCGGCTACGGACACGCGAGCATCGTCGAGGCCGCGTCGAAGCAGATGGCGAAACTGCCGTACGCAACCGGTTATTTTCACTTCGGCTCGGAGCCCGCAATCGAACTGGCCGCGAAGCTCGTCGAGCTCGCGCCCGCGTCGCTGCAACACGTGTACTTCACGCTCGGCGGCTCCGATGCGGTCGATTCCGCGCTGCGCTTCATCACACACTACTACAACGCAACGGGCCGTCCGTCGAAGAAGCATTTCATCGCGCTGCAACGCGGATATCACGGGTCGTCGTCCGTAGGCGCAGGGCTCACGGCACTGCCCGCGTTCCATCGCAACTTCGACCTGCCGCAACGCACGCAGCATCACATTGCGTCGCCGTATGCGTATCGCAGCGATTACGCCGATGACGCCGCGCTCATCGATGCATCGGTGAAAGCGCTCGAATCGAAAGTGGCCGAACTCGGCGCGGAGAACGTCGCCGCATTCTTCTGCGAGCCGATCCAGGGATCGGGCGGCGTGATCGTGCCGCCTGCCGGCTCGCTGAAGGCAATGCGCGAAGCGTGCCGCAAGCTCGACATTCTCTTCGTCGCCGATGAAGTCATCACCGGCTTCGGCCGCACCGGCCCGCTCTTCGCATGCGAAGGCGAAGGCGTGGAGCCGGACCTGATGACCGTCGCGAAGGGCTTGACCGCCGGCTATGCGCCGATGGGCGCGGTGCTCATGTCCGATGCGGTCTATCGAGGCATCGCGGATGGCGGCGATGCCTCTGCGCCGATCGGTCATGGTCATACGTATTCGGCGCATCCGGTGAGCGCGGCCATCGGCCTCGAAGTCATGCGGCTCTATCACGAAGGCGGCCTGCTCGCAAACGGCCAGGCGCAAGCGCCGCGTTTCGCGCAAGGGCTCGATGCGCTGCTCGATCATCCGCTCGTCGGCGATTCGCGTCATCGCGGCTTGCTCGGTGCGCTCGAACTCGTCGCGGACAAGGACAGCAAGCGCGGCTTCGACGCCTCGCTCAAGCTGCCCGATCGCATCGCGGCGGCGGCATATCGCAACGGTCTCGTGTTTCGCGCATTCGGCGACAACATCCTCGGCTTCGCGCCGGCGCTCTGCTATACGGAAGCGAACTTCGACATGCTGTTCGAGCGCCTCACGAAAACGCTCGACGACGTGCTCGCCGCAAGCGAGGTCCGCGCCGCATTGAAGGGCGTTTCCGGATGTAGTTCTCGCGCGGCCGCGTGATAACATCGACCGACCGCCGACATGCAAGACCGAACCCGCCACGATGAGCAACGACAGCAAGCTGGACCGCATCGATCTCCGCATCCTCTCGCAATTGCAGAAGCGCGGGCGCATCACGAACGTGGAGCTTGCCGATGCGGTCGGTCTGTCGCCGAGTCCTTGCCTGATCCGCGTAAAAAGGCTGGAAAAAGCGGGGTATATCGTCGGTTACGGCGCGCAGATTCAACTCGAGAAGCTCGGCGACGTGCAGGTGGTCTTCACCGAAGTCACGCTCGCCGATCATCGCCGCGAGGACTTCATCAAGTTCGTGAATGCCGTGAAAGATGTTGACGAGATCGTCGAGTGTCATCTCGCGAGCGGCGGCTACGACTATCTGCTGAAGTTCGTCACGCGCAGCGTGAGTCATTATCAAAGCATCATCGAAGGGCTGCTGGAACGCGGCATCGGCATCGAAAAGTACTTCAGCTACGTCATCATCAAGACGTCGTTCGTGAAGTCGCACTATCCGCTCGAAACGCTCTTCTCGCAGCCGCAACACTGAGGCGCACGCCTCGTCCCCCTTTCGTTTTGTCAAAGGCAAGCTCGCGCTCATGCATTGCTTATGCACGCGCGTGCTTTTTCACGTCGATCAACTTCACGCGGAGTAATCCATGTCCAGCACCTATCGTATTGCCGTGATTCCGGGCGACGGCATCGGCAAGGAAGTGATGCCCGAAGCATTGCGCGCGCTCGATGCCGTGAGCAAGCGCTTCGGCATCGGGCTCGAGTATCGGCAGATCGAATGGGCAAGCTGCGACTACTACGCGCAGCATGGCCAGATGATGCCCGACGACTGGAAAGCCTGGTTGCAAGACGCGGACGCCATTCTGTTCGGCGCCGTAGGCTGGCCGCAGACCGTGCCGGACCACGTCTCGCTGTGGGGTTCCCTCCTCAAGTTTCGCCGCGAGTTCGACCAGTACATCAACCTGCGCCCTGCGCGTCTTTTCGATGGCGTGCCCTCGCCGCTCGCGAATCGCAAGGCGGGCGACATCGACTTCATGATCGTGCGCGAGAACACCGAAGGCGAGTATTCGTCGGTGGGCGGCGTATCGTTCGAAGGCACCGAGCGCGAGTTCGTCTCGCAGACCTCGATCTTCACGCGCAAGGGCGCCGAACGCGTGCTGAAGTTCGCGTTCGACCTGGCGCAGCAGCGCGAGAAGAAGATAACGGTCGCGACGAAGAGCAACGGCATCTCGATCAGCATGCCGTGGTGGGACGCGCGTGCCGCCGAGATCGCGCAGCAGTATCCTGAGATCGTGTGGGACAAGCAGCACATCGACATCCTGTGCGCGCGCTTCGTGCTGAATCCGGATCGCTTCGACGTGGTCGTCGCGACGAACCTCTTCGGCGACATTCTTTCGGACCTCGGCCCCGCATGCACGGGCACCATCGGCATCGCGCCGTCTGCGAACATGAATCCCGAGCGCAACTTTCCGTCGCTGTTCGAGCCGGTTCACGGTTCCGCGCCGGATATCGCGGGCAAGGGCATCGCCAATCCGGTCGCGATGATCTGGTCCGCTGCGATGATGCTCGACTTCCTCGGCGAGCGCGAAGCGCATGACGCGATGCTCGCCGCCATCTCCGCGGTGCTCAAGGAAGGCCCGCGAACCGGCGATCTGGGCGGCACGGCGAAGACGGCGGACGTCGGCGCAGCGATCGCCCAACTGCTCGCCTGATGCTTCCGGAGAACCATCATGACGCAACGATACGAACTGAGCGATCTGATCCGCGCCGATAACTTCATCGACGGCAAATGGGTCGCGGCGGCGAGCGGCAAGCGCTTCGCCGTCACCGATCCCGCGACGGGCGAAGTCATCGCGCAGGTCGCGGACAGCGGCCCCGCCGATGCGCGCGCCGCCACCGATGCCGCCGCACGCGCGTTCCCCGCGTGGCGCGATGCGTTGCCGAAGGATCGCGCGGCCGTGCTGCATCGCTGGCACGCGCTGATCGTCGAAAACGCGGATGCGCTCGGGCGTCTCATCTCGCTCGAACAGGGCAAGCCGTTCGTGGAAGGGCGCGGCGAAGTGATGTACGGCGCATCCTATGTCGCATGGTTCGCCGACGAAGCCACGCGCATTTACGGCGACATCATTCCGCAGCAGCAGCGCGGCAAGCGCATGAGCGCGGTGAAAGAGCCGGTCGGCATCGTCGCGGCCATCACACCGTGGAACTTCCCGCTTGCGATGATCGCGCGAAAGATCGCGCCGGCGCTCGCGGCGGGCTGCACGGTCATCGGCAAGCCAGCGGAAGACACGCCGCTCACCGCGCTCGCGCTCGTGATGCTCGCGCACGAAGCAGGCGTGCCGCCGGGCGCGTTGAACCTGATCAGCGCGTCGCGCGAGCACGCGCAGGAAGCGGTGGCGGACTGGCTCGAAGACGGCCGCGTGCGCAAGATCACCTTCACCGGCTCGACGCCCGTGGGCAAGTATCTCGCGCGTGAATCGGCGGGAACGCTCAAGAAGCTGTCGCTCGAACTCGGCGGCAACGCGCCCTTCATCGTGTTCGACGATGCCGATATCGACGCCGCTGTCGCGGGCCTCATGGCATCGAAGTTTCGCAATGGCGGACAGACCTGCGTGTGCCCGAATCGCGTGTACGTGCAGTCGTCCGTGTATGACCGCTTCGCCGACTTGCTGGCGAAGCGCGTCGCCGCGCTGAAGGTCGCGCCCGCCACCGACCCCGATGCGCAGATCGGCCCGATGATCAACGCACGCGCGGTCGAGAAGATCGAGCGTCATGTGAACGATGCGGTGAAGCGCGGCGCGCGCATACTCACGGGCGGCAAGCGGCTCGATATCGGGCCGAACTTCGGTCCCAACTATTACGCGCCCACGGTGCTCGCCGACGCCACGCCCGACATGCAACTGAGCTGCGAGGAAACCTTCGGTCCTGTCGTGCCGCTCTTCCGTTTCGACGATGAAGCCGAGGCCATTCGCGCGGCGAACGATACGCCGTTCGGGCTTGCATCGTACTTCTATAGCCAGGACGTGAAGCGCATCGATCGCGTGGCTCGCTTGCTCGAAGCGGGAATCGTGGGCATCAACGAAGGCGCGCTTGCGAGCGAGGCCGCGCCGTTCGGCGGCGTGAAGGAGTCCGGCTACGGACGCGAAGGCTCGAAATACGGTCTCGACGATTATCTGTCGATCAAGTACCTGTGCCAGGGCGGTCTCGAATGAACGCCTATCCGATCGAGATCGCGTTTCCGGACATCGGCTTGCATGAAGCGGGCAATACGGGCGTGCCGTATGTGCATACCTTCGATTCGGGCATCGACGGTCCGCACGTGATGATCAACGCGCTCACGCACGGTAATGAAGTGTGCGGCGCGATCGTCGTGGATGAACTGCTGCGGGCCGAACTGCGTCCGCGTCGCGGCAAACTCACGCTCGCGTTTGCGAACGTCGATGCCTATCGCCGTTTCGATGCCGGCAAGCCCGATGCTTCGCGCTTCGTCGACCAGGACTTCAATCGCGTGTGGACCGCGCAAACGCTCGATGACGCATCGCGCGATTCGAGCGAACTGCGCCGCGCCCGCGCGATGCGGCCCGTCGTCGACACCGTTGACCTTCTGCTCGACCTGCATTCGATGCACGAGAAGAGCAAGCCGTTGATCGTCGCAGGGCCGCTCGACAAGGGCATCGAACTGTCGGCGCAGCTCGGCGCGCCGGCCACCGTCATCTGCGACGAAGGGCATCCCGAAGGCCGCCGCATGCGCGATTACGAAGGCTTCGGCGATGCATCGAGTGCGAAGAACGCGCTGCTGATCGAATGCGGACAGCACTGGGAAGCGAGCGCGGTGACGGTCGCGCGCGATGTGACGGCGCGCTTTCTCGTGCTCTCCGGGGTAATCGACAAACAAGACCCGCCCGACGGATGGATACAGCCATCGCCGCCGGAAATGCTCGTCGTGCGCGTGACGCAACCCGTCGTCGCGACGAGCATGGATTTCCGCTTCGCCGGCGAATTCACCGGGCTCGAAGTCTTTCCCGATGCGGGCAGCATCATCGGCTGGTCCGAAGGCAAGCCCGTCGAAACACCGTACGGCGACTGCATGCTCGTCATGCCTTCATTGCGGCAATTGCGGCCCGGCGTCACGGTCGTGCGGCTCGGCAAGATCGAGCGGCGCATTTAACTCAACTGAGAGCGAGAGATGAAAGTTCAGCAGATCAGGCAAAGCGTGGCGATCGGAGGACTGGAAGACTGGGGCACGGCCGGACTGCCCGGCACGCAGGAAATCAGGGTATCCGGCGTGCAGAAGGTCATTCCGGGCAGCGAGGCGATCGATACAGGCGTGTTCGAATGCACGCCCGGCACGTATCGCCGCTCGGTGAAACAGGCGGAGGTCATGCACTTTCTGGCGGGCAGCGGCCGCTTCACGCCCGACGGCGAAGACACCGTCCACTTTGCAGGCGGCGATACGCTCTTCTTTGCGGCGAATACCGAAGGCACATGGGAAGTCGATGAAACCATGCGCAAGGTCTATGTGATCTTCTGAACGACATAACATCAGGTCATGGTCACTCCAACAATTGCGGCGTTGCCCTCGTCTATTTGACTCAATATATTTCGAATCATCCCCGCGTCGTCGCCGCTTCGGACTGAAACCGGGCGGGACTGCGCGACCTGCAACAGGTCCACTGCTTCAACCTTTGTCGAGGAAAACGCCGTGATGAAGATTGCAAGGTTCCGCTGTCCGCACATTCCCCTTCGTCCGCTTGCGATGACATTGCTGCTGTCCGTCGCGGGTGCGGCGCCCGCCTTCGCGGCCGGCAAGATCACGTTCGTGTCGCAAGGCGGCGCCTATCAGGAAGCGCAGACCAAGGCGATTCTCGATCCCGCCGCGAAAGAGCTCGGCATCACCATCAACCAGGACAGCATTCCCGATGCGTGGCCGCAGATCAAGGCGCAAGGCGCGACGGGCAAGCCGATCTGGGACGTCGTCGATACGCCGACATCGAACTGCCTGCGGGGCGGGCGTGAAGGGCTGCTCGAGAAGCTCGATTTCTCGAAGATCCCGAATGCCGCGACCATTCCCGAGAAATACCGCACGCCTTATTCGGTGCCTTACGAGTTCTATTCGACCGTCATCGGCTACAACAAGAAGACGCTCAGGAAAGTGCCGCAAAGCTGGAAAGACTTCTGGGACGTGAAGAACTTCCCCGGCACGCGCGCACTGCGCAACGATCCGACAACCGTGCTTGAAGCCGCGCTGCTCGCCGACGGCGTTGCGCGCGACAAGCTCTATCCGCTCGATGTCGATCGCGCGTTCAGGAAGCTCGAAGAAATCAAGCCGCATGTCACGGTATGGTGGACGTCGGGGGGCCAGTCCGCGCAATTGCTGCATGACGGCGAAGTCGACATGACGATGATCTGGAACGGCCGCGCGAGCGCCGTGATGAAGGACGATCCCGATGTCGCGTTCACCTTCAACGACGGCATCCTGCAGAACACGCAGCTTTGCATCCTGAAGAACGCGCCGAATCTCAGCGACGCCGTGCGCTTCGTGAACGCGGCCGTATCGCCGGAATTGCAGGCCAACCTTCCGCTTTATATCGACTACGGTCCGGGCAATCCCGCTGCATTCAAGACAGGCAGATCAGCGACAAGCGCGCGGCCGAGTTGCCGAGCGCACCGGCCAACGCCGCGAAACAGGCATTGATGTCCGAAGAATGGTGGGCGTCCGAACCGGGTATTCAGGCGAAGGCGCGCTGGCTCAAGTTCATGCAGTAGCGCGGCTTTCGCCCGGGGACGTTTCGACGTGTTCGACTATCTGATACTCGGCGGCGGCTCGGCCGGCTGTGTGCTGGCCGCGCGTCTTTCCGAAGATGCGCGCGCGAGCGTCTGTCTCGTCGAAGCGGGCCGCGATATCTCCGCGCAATCGATGCCCGATGCGATCCGCAGCCGCTATCCGGGCCGCGCCTATCTCGACACGCGCAACATCTGGCATGCGCTGAAAGCACGCATGAGCGCGCGCGCCACCTTGCGGCGCTACGAACAGGCGCGGCTGCTCGGCGGCGGCTCCGCGATCAACGCGCTGATGGCCAATCGCGGTTCCCCCGCCGACTACGACGAATGGGAAGCACTCGGCGCATCGGACTGGAACTGGGCAACGTGCCTGCCGTACTTCCGCAAGCTCGAGTCGGACTGCGATTTCAGCGGCGATCTGCACGGCAGCGACGGACCGCTGCGCATTCAACGCACGCCGCTCTCGCGCATATCGCCGTTCGTGCGCGCAGTGCTTGCCTCGCTCGCCGATCGCGGTCACGCGATGCACGAAGACCAGAACGGACCGTGGCAGGACGGCACGTTCGTCGGCTCCATTGCGGTGAGTCCGCAAGGCGAACGCATCCCGACTTCGGTGTGTTATCTCGACGATGCCGCACGTGCGCGCCGCAACCTGACGATACGCACCGGCGAAACAGTCGAGCGCATTCTGTTCGATGGGCAACGGGCGATCGGCGCGCGCATCGTTCGCGCCGACGGCACGCATCACGATGTGCAAGCGCGGCGCGTGATCGTATCGGCGGGGGCGATTCACAGTCCCGCGTTGCTGATGAGAAGCGGCATCGGGCCGGCGGACGAGCTCGCCGCGCTCGGTATCGATGTCATAGCGGATCGGCCGGGCGTGGGCCGCAACCTGATGGAGCATCCGTCGATTGCCGTGTCCGCGTTCCTGCCGCGCGCCGCGCGCACACCGTTCCCCGACGAGCATCACGAGCAGGCCATCGTGCGTTTTTCTTCCGGCCTTCCCGATACCGTTCAGGGCGACATGCACGGCGCCATTCTTTCTCGATCGGGCTGGCATTCGGTGGGCTATCGCCTGGGCACGATCTTCTTCTGGGTCAACAAGTCGTATTCGCGCGGACGCGTCACCCTTGCTTCGCCCGATGCAGGCGATGAACCCACGGTCGATTTCGCCATGCTGTCGGATTCGCGCGATCTCGAACGATTGAAACTCGCGCTGCGCTTCGGCGCTTCGGTGCTTGCATCGCCGGCGATGAACGCGCACCGCGATGTAGTCTTTCCGTCGAGCTATTCCCCGCGCGTGGCGGCCGTCGCAGTGCCGGGCAAGTGGAACGCGCTGCAGCGCGGCGCATTGAGCGCGCTGCTCGATGCGGCAGGCCCGATGCGCCACGCGTTGATCCGAAGCGTCGTGACGCAGGGCGTGACCATCGGCCAACTGCTCGATGACGACGACGCGTTGACCGCGTTCGTCATGCGTTCGGTGGGTGGAACATGGCATCCGTCGGGCACGTGCCGCATGGGTTCATCGAGCGACAGATACGCCGTCACCGATTCGCGTGGCGCGGTCTACGGCGTCGATGGCCTCCACGTATGCGATGCCTCGCTGATGCCGTCCATTCCGTGCGCGAACACGAACGTCCCGACGATCATGATCGCGGAGCGCGTAGCCGATGCGTTACGCGGCGCGCTGCAAGCCGAACTCACAGCGCATACGGAGCACTACGCGCCGTAGCCCACGATGCCCTTCACTTCGAGAAACGCCTCCAGTCCCCACTCGCCGTACTCGCGGCCGTTGCCCGACTGCTTGTAACCGCCGAACGGCGAGCCCGGGTCCCACGCCGGATAGTTCACGTAGACGCTGCCCGCGCGCATCTTCCTCGCGACGCGCCGCGCTCGTTGCAAGTCCTTCGACTGCACGTAGGCCGCGAGGCCATACGGCGTGTCGTTGGCGATTGCAACGGCCTCTTCCTCGTCGCGATACGGCATGATCGCGAGCACCGGTCCGAAGACTTCCTCACGCGCAATCGTCATCGACGGATGCACGTTCGCGAACACCGTCGGCTTCACGTAGTATCCGCGCGCGAGTCCGTCCGGGCGTCCGGGACCGCCTGCGGCCAGCGCCGCCCCTTCGCTCATGCCGATCTCGATCATCCGCTGCACGCGTGCGTACTGCACGTCGCTGACCACGGGCCCCATCGTCGTGCCGGGCGCATCGGCCGGGCCTACGCGATGCTGTCCCGCCGCGCGCGCCGCGATCTCCACCGCTTCATCGTGACGCGATGCCGGCACGAGCATCCGCGTCGGCGCATTGCACGATTGACCGCTATTGCCGAAGCACGCGTTCACGCCCGCTGTCACCGCTGCTTCGAGATCGACATCGTCGAGCAGGATGTTCGCGGACTTTCCGCCGAGTTCCTGGTGCACGCGCTTCACGGTCGGCGCGGCGAGCTTTGCGATTTCGATGCCCGCGCGCGTCGATCCGGTGAACGACACCAAGTCCACATCCGGATGCGCGGAAAGCGCCGCGCCGACGGTCGGGCCATCGCCGTTCACGAGATTGAACACGCCTTTGGGCACGCCCGCGGCATCGACGATTTCCGCGAAAAGCACTGCGTTCATCGGCGATACTTCGCTCGGCTTCAGGACGACCGTGCAGCCCGCCGCGAGCGCAGGCGCAACCTTGCACACGATCTGATTGATGGGCCAGTTCCACGGCGTGATGAGCGCCGCCACGCCGACCGCTTCGTGATCGATCAGCGTCGAGCCTTTCATGCGCTGCCATTCGAAACGCGCGACCGTGCGCAGCGTCTCCTCGATATGCCGCTTGCCGAGTCCCGCCTGCCACGCATGTGCGAGCTTCTTCGGCGCGCCGATCTCGCGCATGATGACGTCGGCCATCTCGTCGTAGCGCGCGAGATACGCGTCGAGCAGACGCTCGAGCATTGCAACGCGCTCTTCGATGCGCGTCGTGGCGAACGATGCAAACGCGCGGCGCGCGGCGGCCACGGCGCGATCGACGTCGCGGGCATCGCCGAGTGCGACTTCCGCTATCGTCTCTTCCGTCGATGGATCGATGACGGGCAGACGCCTGTCGCCGGAAGGATCGACCCATTCGCCATCGATATAGAACTGCTGCAAATGTCGCATGTTTTTCAGGGGTGAAATGATCACGCAATGGTCAGGCTCGCGCCGCGGGAGAAGAACGCCGGCTCACGACGACGATCATCACGAGGCACAAGGTCAGGGCCGTCAGCATCGTGCTGATGGCGGCGATGGTCGGATCGATTTCATCGCGCAGCGTGACGAACATGCGGCGCGTGAGCGTCTGATTGTTGCCGCCCGAAATGAAGAGCGCGACCACGGTTTCATCGAGCGCCTGAATGAACACGAAGACCGCGCCCGAGATCACGCTCGCCTTGATCTGCGGCAACGTGACCGCCATGAACGCGCGAAAACGATTCATGCCGAGACTGCGCGCCACCATCTCCTGCGTGCGATCGAAAGTGCGCAAGTCCGCGCCCACGGAGATCAGCACATAAGGCAGGCCGAGCATCGTATCCGCGACGATGAGACCGCCGAGCGTGTTCACATACCCCATTTGCGTGAAGACGAAGAACACGCCGACCGCGACGATGATGATCGGCACCATCAGCGGCAGCATCAGGAGCGGGCGCAGATAGCGCAAGGACGGATGCGATCCGTACTGGATGCCATACGCCGCCGCGATGCCGAGCGGTGTCGCGATCAACGCGGCGCATGCGGAAGCCGCGAAGCTCGTCTTGGCCGCGTCGATCCAGGCGGGGTTGTCGAAGAACGCGTGATACCAGCGCAGCGAATACGCGGGCGGCGGAAAGGTGAGAAAGCGCGCATCGGAAAAAGAAAGCGGCACGACGATCACCACCGGAATCATCAGGAACGCGAGAATCAGCATCACCGATGCGCCGAGCGTCATGCGCCCGAACGACCATGTATTTCTCATCGCCATCATTTCGCCCCCAGCGTTTTCTCGAGCGGAATCACGCGGCTGACCGCATAGAAGATCGCGAACACGCAGATCAGCAGCACCACGCTCACCGAACTCGCCGCGCCCCAACTGTTGTAAATCTCGACGTTGCGGCTCACGATCATCGAGACCATCATCGATTTGCCGCCGCCCATCAGCTCCGGCGTGATGTAAAAGCCCAGGCACAGCACGAAGACGAGCGTCACGCCGGCGAGCACGCCGCTCATCGAAAGCGGCAGGAACACGCGAAGAAACACATGCAGCGGCGACCCGCCGAGGCTCGCGCCCGCCTGCGAGAGATTCGGCGCGATCTTCTGCATCGCGGAGAAGAGCGGCAACACCATGAAAGGCAGGAGAATGTGCACCATCGCGATGATCGTGCCGAACTGGTTATACGAGAGCTGCAAGGGACGATCGATCAGGCCCATGCCGAGCAGCGCCTTGTTGATGAGACCCGTGCGCTGCAGCAGCACGAGCCACGCATAAGTGCGCACGAGCACGCTGGTCCAGAATGGCAGGATCACCATGCCGAGCACGAGCGCGCTCCATCGCGGCGATATCGAGGCCGCGAAGTACGCGACCGGATAACCGAGCAACAACGTGATGACGGTCACGACGAAGCTGAGCTTGAACGTCAGCAGGAAGGTGTCGAGATAAGCGCCCGTGAAGACGCGCTTGTAGTTCACGAGCGAGAACGCGCCATCGTGCACGAACGATTGCCACGACAGCCACGCGAGCGGCGCGACGAGCAGCACGATCACGACGAGCAGCGCCGGCGCCATCAGCAGCAGCATCGTGCGGTCTTCGCGACGTTGATGGCGCACCGTTGGGTCGAGCGTCGCCGCATGCATCCCGGCGGTGTTCTGGAGTACGCGTTTGGCTGTGGTCATCATGCACCTACGGCGTCGAGAAACTGATACCACGCGGCGACGAGCCTCACGCCCGGCGCGCGCAGCGTATGAAAGGGCACCGGCCGCAGACCGTCCTGCGCGAGCAATGCAAGCTCGGGCTTTTCGCCGAGCGCAAGCGCAGCCGCATGCTGACCGATGAGACTCGCCATCGCCACGCCCGCGCCGTTGTAGCCGAGGCAGAACGTCGTGGCGTCGTCGCTGCGGCCTACGTGCGGCAGCGCGTTGAAGGTCATGCCAACATAGCCCGACCAGCGATACTCCACCGCTACATCCTGCAACTGCGGAAAGAGCGCGATCATCGCGCGTTGCAGCGCATCGAAGCCGGTCGGCTCGCCCTCTTTACCGAACGCATCGCGTCCGCCGAAGAGCATGCGGCCGTCGACCTTGCGGAACCACTTCATCATGCGCCGCGTTTCGGTATAGCTGCGGCGATTGACCATGAGTTGCGCGTCGATCTCTGGCGGCAACGGCGCGGTGGCGATCATCGCGCTTCTGAACGGCACGAGCTCGCGATGATACGAAGCGGTGGCATCGGTGAGATTGGAGTACGCGTTCGTCGCGACGATGACCTGCCGTGCACGAATGTTTCCGCCCGGCGCGCTCAGATGCACCCGGCCGTCCTTCGCACGCGACATCTCCGTGACGGGCGTCGATTCGTGAATCGGCACGCCGCGCGCAGTCAAACCCGCCGCGATGCCACGCACATATTCGAGCGGCAGGATAGTGCCCGCATCCGCGCTCAGCACGCCGCCGACGAAGCCCGCCGATCCCGTCTCATGCGCCACTTGCGCGCGCGACAGCACGCTCATCGACGTATCGTTGAGCGACGTGCGCAGCCAGTCCGCTTCGGCGCAAATCGACGCGAACGCACGCTCGGTATGCGCGCACCGCAGGCTGCCGGTCCGCTCGAAGCGCGCGCGTTCGATCCCGAATTCCTCGACGAGCGCCTCGACCGTGCGCACGCCATCGTGCGCAAGCCGATGCATGCGCTTCGCCACGTCGATGCCATGCGCGCTCGCGATTGCCGGAAACGACACGCGGAACTTCGACGACACGACACCGCCGTTGCGCCCGCTCGCGCCCCAGCCGACCGGATTCGCATCGAGCACCGCGCATTCGACGCCGCGCTTTTGCAGCGCATAGGCGGCGCTCAAGCCCGAATAGCCCGCACCGATGATGGCCACTTCGACATCGATATCGCGGGCGAGCGGCGCGCCCGTGCTGACCGGCGCATCGAACGCGGGCACGCGCGCGGCCATCGCGCGCCACAGCGATTCCGGTTGCGGGCGAAGCGGAGCAGACGGGGCGCGCATCGTCAGGCAGCGGCGCGGACTTCGTCTTCGACGGCATCCGCGAGGGCGGCAAGCGTCGCGAACTTCCACGTCGGCTCCGTGACGGTCTCGGGCACCGGCGTCGCGCCGAAGCCCTTCATGCCCTGGCGACGTTCGATCCAGCACGTCGCATATCCGAGCTTCGTCGCAATGCCGATGTCGTGATACTGGCTCTGCGCCGTGTGCAGGATCTCTTCGAACTTGTAGCCGAACGCGGCCTGACGTCCACGGTTGTAGGCGAAGAATTGCGGATCGGGCTTCGCGACGCCGGTTTCATCGCAACATACGGTGTCGTCGAACGGATTGCCGAGCGTATGGGCATACGCTGACAGTGCGACGCGATCTGCATTCGTCATCGCGACGAGACGGAAGTGCTTGCGCAGGCGCTTCAACGCCGCGACCGAGTCTTCGAACGCAGGCCATTCGAGCACGTCGCGCTGGAACGCTGCGGCGGATTGAGCATCGTCAGGCAGTCCCAACTTTCTTGCCAGATGGAGATACACGTCCGCCATTGCATGGCTCGAACGGCCGGGATGCGTCGCGCGCCCTTCCATATACGGCTCGAAAATCTGATCGTCGGTCAGGTCCTTCGCCTTCGGGCCGCCGAGCCGGCGCACGGAATCCAGCACGCCCTTCTCGAAGTTGATCAGCGTGCCGACGACATCGAACGTCAGAACCTTGAAATCGGTGAGATTCATTGCTTCATCCTCTACGGGTTGCATCGCTACGTTGACAGTCGAAATCGCCCGTGCACAGGCGGTGAATGGAAATCAGGCTGCGACTACGATCGTGTCTTGCGGATCGAGCGCCACGGTCATCGATGCACCCGGCGCGGGAATCCGCTTGCGGGCATCGTGACCGCCCGGCTGGCGAAGACTGATCGCGGTGCCGTCGGGCAAGGCCGCGAACACACGCAGGCTCTCGACCTGATACAGCACTTCGGTGACGCGGCACGAAAGCCGGTTGGCATGTGCATGACGATTCTCGCCGTCGATGACGAGCTTTTCCGTTTGCACCGCCAGCAACAGCTTCGGCGCGTGCGGCAGCGGATGCGCCGTGCGCAGGATGATGTCGCCGAGCCGCACGGCATCGTCGCCGGCGCGCGTGACGTCGAGCATCGTTGCTTCGCCGATGAAGCTCGCGACGAACGCATCGCAGGGGCGGTCGTAAAGGCGCTCGGGCGTATCGATCTGCACGAGCCTGCCGTCCTTCAACACCGCGACGCGATCGCTCATCGTGAGCGCCTCGCGCTGATCGTGCGTCACGTTGACGATGGTCGCGCCGAGCTGCCGATGCAGCCTGCGCAATTCGATCTGCATGGTCTCGCGCAATTGCTTGTCGAGCGCGGACAGCGGTTCGTCCATCAGAATCAGTTGCGGCTCGAAGACGATTGCCCGCGCCAGTGCGACGCGCTGCTTCTGCCCGCCCGAAAGCTGATGAATGCTGCGGCTCTCATAGCCTTTGAGCTCGACCATCGCGAGCGCATCGGCCACGCGCCTGGCCCATGTCGACTTCGGCTCGCGACGCGCACGCAGCGAGAACGCGACGTTCTCGCCGACCGTCATATGCGGAAAGAGCGCGTAGTTCTGAAAGACGATGCCGATGTTCCGCTTGTGCGGCGGCGCGAATGTAATGTCACGCTCGCCGACCCATACGCTGCCCGAAGTCGGCTGCACGAAGCCGCCGAGAATGCCGAGCAGCGTCGTCTTGCCCGAGCCCGAAGGCCCGAGCAGCGAGACGAATTCGCCGGGCGCGATATCGAGCGACACGTCATCGAGCGCAGTCACCGCGCCATAGCGCCTGGTGGCGGACCTGATCGACACTCCGGTTTTTGCGCGTGCGTCCATGGCATTCGTCTCGTCGAAAAGAGAGAGGTTGGGAAAATACTAAGTCGCGATGTTTTTGACGGCAATTCCAAAATTGTTGGATCGGGCATAACATCAAGTCATGCCTAACCTTCGAAAGAAACTGCCCAGCGCAAACGCGCTCTTCGTGTTCGAAGCGGCCGCGCGCTGCGGCAACTTCACGCGTGCCGCGCAAGAGCTTTATGTGAGCCAGCCTGCGGTCAGCCGCATGCTCGCACGCATGGAAGACCATATCGGCGTGCGGCTTTTCGAGCGCGTGCGCGGCGGCATCGAACTCACGGAAAGCGGCGAGATTCTTTATCGGAAGATATCGGAGGGTTTTAGCGGCATAGAAGGCGCCATACGTGAAATCGAAGCGCGTGCAACGGGCATCGAAACCGTGACGTTGTCGGTGTCCACCGGATTCACCACGCACTGGCTCATGCCGCGCATGAGCCGTCTTAATGAGGCGTTTCCTTCCATCGACCTGCGCTTTCAGTTGATTTCCGGGCGCATAGGCGGGCCGCTCGTCGACGTCGATCTCGGCATGCGCTTCGTACACGACGACGAGATTGACGAAAACGCCGTGCTCGTGATGCCCGAGATGCTTTTGCCGGTGTGCAACCCGCGTTATCACGAACTTGCAAAGACGCAAGCGGCGCGCGCTCACGGCGACACGGTCATCGTGATGGACGACGAAGAACGCGGCTGGCACGAGCGCTTTCATGCGTTCGCATCGAAACAGCGCCATGCGGCCGGCATGCTGCGTTTCAACGACTATGCGATCGTCGTGCAGGCGGCCTTGCTCGGTCAAGGCATCGCGCTCGGCTGGCTCAACGTGACATCGCACTGGCTCGCGCAAGGCGCGCTCGTGCCGGCCGAAGAAGAGCTGATCGTCACGAGCCGGCGCTGTTGCCTGCTTACGCCGCCGAACCGGCCGGTAAGGCCCATCGTCGCGGACGTGCGTGAATGGATCATTCAGGAAGCATCAAGCGACATGCGCACGGTCGAACGCACTTATCCGGGGCTCGGCTTGCGCCACGCGCTTCAACAGACCGGCATCGAACTCGGCTGAACGCGCCTTCTCGCGCGTGCGTTCGATGAACGCGCTCGGCGTCATTCCGCAAAGACGCTTGAAATGCCGCGCGAGATGGCTCTGATCGAAGAAGCCCACTTCGGTGGCCACGACCGATCCCGGCACGCCCGCGAGCAACAGGGTCTGCGCGCGGCGCACGCGCAGCTCGCACAGATACTTGTAGGGCGACAGCCCGAATTGCTCGCGAAACACGGTTGCGAAGCGCGATACGCTCAATGCCGACAGATCCGCGAGTTGCGCGAGACTCACGGTCTTGTCGAAATTGCTTTCGATGTAGGCGAGTGCGTCGACCAGATTGGCTTGGCTCATGGCGAAGTCTCGGAAGTGACCGGTTCTGCGTGCGTCGGGGATGACCGTTGAAATCGTCTGACGGAGAACGATGAAAGATCGATGGACGTGCTGCCCGTATCGAGCAATTCGGCAAGCGTTTCGCCGACGCCCGGCCCGATCTGAAAGCCCGATCCGCTGAAGCCGAACGCATAGAAAAGGCCATCGACTTTCGAACTCGGACCGATGACCGGTTCCGAATCCGGCAGATAGCTTTCCACGCCGCTCCATACGCGGATCACATGCAGCGGCCGCATCGCGGGCACCATGCGAAGAAACTGCGCCATCTGCGCGACGGTGTTCTCGGGCAACACGGATGCGCGCCGCGTGAGCGCATCGGCGGGACCAGGCGGGCCGCCGCCCAGCACGATATTGCCGCGCGCCACCTGCCGGTAATACACGCTCTCTTGCTTGATCGACGTATAAACGCCCATCGACGCGCTGAGCACGTAGGGCACCGGTTCGGTCACGGCCATTTGCGGTCCGCGCGCGACGAGCGGCACGGGTTCCCCGGCTTGCGTGCAGAGCGTATCGGCCCACGCGCCCGCGCACACCAGCACTTGTTCCGCGCGATACACCTCGCCCGCCGCACTCTCCACGCGAAAGCCGCCCGCTTCCTTTTCGATGCGAACCACTTCCGTGTTTTCGACGATGCGCGCCCCGAGCCGCGACGCCGCGCGTCCGAACGCGGGCGCGGCAAGCCGGGGATTCGCATGACCGTCCAGAGGCGAAACGGATGCCGCGAGCACATCGCGGCCCAGATGCGGAAAGCGCTTGAACATGGCCGCGCCGTCCAGCACTTCGAGATCGAGTCCATAGGCGCGCGCATCGGCGGCATAGCGATGAAAGTATTCCGCGTCATGCGCGTGATAGCACACGCGCGTATGACCCGACGGCATGAACTCGACATCCTCGCCCAGCAATTCGCGCGAGCGCCGCCATGTTTCGAGCGCGCGGTTGGACATCGCAAGCTGTTCGAGCGCGCGCCCTTGCCGCCGCACGCCGCCGAAGTTGACGCCGCTGGCCTGCTGCCCGGTCAGGCCGCGCTCGAGAAGGATCACCGATCGCTGGCGGCGGCGCAGAAAGAAAGCCGTCGCCGTGCCCATGATTCCGCCGCCGATCACGATGACATCGGCCCGATCGCTCATTCGCTCGTCTCCATGTTTTCTTGCGTCGTGACTGCCATGGGCAGCGGCTTGACGGGCGCTTGTCCGCGCAACCGGCCGACTGCTTCGAGCGGCACGCGCGCCTCGGCTGCGATCACTTCAGCGCCTGCGTGTGCACAAAAGCGGCCCTGGCAACGGCCCATGCCGACGCGTGAAAATGCCTTCGCGCGATTCGCTTCGGTCGCGCCCATCTCGTTCACGACGCGCCGCAACTCGCCTGCGGTGATCGCCTCGCATCGGCAAACGATGGTCTCGTCCGGCAGTGCGGCGGCGAATCGCGCAGGCCAGGGAAACGCGGTGCGCAGGCCCGCCGCGAAGCGCGTGAAGCGCTGCAATTGCATGCGCAAGCGGCCAGCTTCGTGTTCGTTGCGCGTCACGCCGATATCCGTCAACGCGGCCAATGCAGCGAGACGTCCTGCGTGTTCGGCGGCATCGGCGCCACGCACGCGCGCGCCATCGCCCGCCAGATAGACGCCCTTCACGCTGCTGCGGCCGTCTTCATCGGCGACGGGAAGCCATTGCTGCAAGTCTTGATCGAAGCGGAACTGGCAGCCGGCCAAGTCCGCAAGCTGGGTCTCGGAGCGAAGGTGATAACCGAGCGCGACCGCATCGCATGGCACTTGCAGCGTCGCGCCATTGGCCTTTTTAACGCGCAGGCTCTGCACACCGTTCTCCGGCGTTCCTTCGATGGCGAGCGGCGTAATGCCGCGATGAACCGGCACGCGGGCGTCCCTGAGCACGCGCATCAACGCGATGCCTTTCTTCAGCGCCGACGGTATGGCAAGGAGCTGCGGCAATGCGCGCACACGATGAGAGAACGTCGATGTATCGAGCACGGCGCCGACCGTCGCGCCCGCCTTCACGTATTGCGCGGCGACCAGATACAGCAGCGGACCCGTGCCCATCATCACGACGCGCGAGCCGATTGCGCAACCCTGCGACTTCAACGCGACCTGTGCACCGCCGAGGCTGTACGTGCCCGCGTGATGCCAGCCGGGAACCGGCATCAGCCGGTCCGTCGCGCCGCTGCAGATGATGAGCGCATCGAACGCCAGCTTGCGATGGCGCGCACCGCACACCACATGCACCGCATTCGGCTCGATGTTCCACACGAGCGTATCGGGCACATAGTCGATGTTCGCGCGCAACGCGTCGAAGTCCCGATGCAGTGACCGCGCGCGGTCCGCTTCCGTTCCATAGAGCGTTTCGTATGTGCGCGTGAAACCTTCGGGCTGCCGGCGATAAATCTGCCCGCCATCGCGCCTGCCTTCGTCGATGACCACCGGACGCAAGCCCGCTTCGACGAGCGCCTGCGCGGCCCGCACGCCCGCCGGTCCCGCGCCGATCACGATTACAGTCGCGGCCATAGGCCCTCCGTGTGCGCGAGCCGCGTGACGATGGACATGCCTTCGACCGCCGGCGTCGTGCATGCGCGCACGCGTTCGCCGTCCGCGGTCCACACCCAGCAGTCCTGACACGCGCCCATCACGCAGAAGCCGGCGCGCCGGCCATCGCCGAACTCGGAATCGCGCAAGGCTTCCTGCGATGTCAGCAATGCAACCATCAACGTATCGCCTTCCGCTGCGAGCGCGTGCTTTCCATCGATAAGGATGGCGAACGTTCTGCGCCCTTGCTCCGCGACTCTCACGAAACGTCCGCTCATGCCGTCACCGTGTCGGGCGACTGCATGCGCGCGAGATCCTCCGCGCTGTGATGACACAGAATCTGCGCGCCCGACGGAAGCGTCTTCTTCGCGGGCGGCGTCACATTGCATCGACCGTCGATGCGCGCGGCGCAGCGCGAGCGGAAGCTGCATAGTTCATGAGCATCGCTTTCCGGTCCCATCGCGGGCAACGGAGCGAGCGCCGTCGCGCGTCGCGCATCGAGCCAGCCGGGACGCAGCGCGGGCACCGAATCGACGAGCAAGCCCGTGTACGGGTGATACGGCGGATGCGAGAGCGCATCGCGCTGGCCCGCTTCGACGCACTGGCCCGCATATAGCACGATGACGTCGTCGCAAATCGCGCGCACCGTCGATATATCGTGGCTGATGAACATGTACGACACGTGCAGTTCACGGCGCAGTTCCGCGAGCAGGTCGAGAATCGCGGCGCCGACGACCGTATCGAGCGCGGACGTCACTTCATCGCAGAGTATGAGTTCGGGATTCGCCGCGAGCGCGCGCGCAAGATTCACGCGCTGTTTCTGTCCGCCCGACAAGCCGCCCGGCTGACGCTTCGCGATGGAAGCGGGCAGCTTCACGAGATCGAGCAGTTCGAGCATGCGCTTTTGCGCCGCCGCGCCGCGCAGGCCGTGATAGAAGTTCATCGGCCGGGCAAGGATGTCCGCGATGGTGCGGCTCGGGTTCAGCGCGGTATCGGCGTTCTGGAACACGATCTGCACACGCCGGTACTGATCCAGCGTGCGCGCCGAGAGCTTCGCGGGCAACGGCTTGCCGTCGAGCAGCACGTCGCCGCGCGCGCGGTTGACGAGACCCGCGATCACGCGTGCAAGCGTCGTCTTGCCCGATCCCGATTCACCGATCACGCCGAGCGTCGCACCGCGTGCGATCTTGAGGCTCACGTCATCGAGCACGCGCACGGCGGGCACGCCGTTGGCATCGACACGGCCGTAGCCCGCGCTCAGATTGCGTATTTCGAGCAGCGGCGTCTCCTTCGCGGTATTCGTGGCGTCCAGTTCGACTTCGGGGCGGCGCGTCGCGGCAAGCAACTGGCGCGTGTACTCGTCGACGGGGGCGTCGAGCACCTGGGCCGTCGCGCCGTTTTCGCGCACGCGCCCGCCATTCAGCACGACGATGCGATCCGCCATCTGTGCGACCACAGCCAGGTCGTGCGACACGTACACCGCCGTGGTGCCGAGTTCGCGCACCACGCCCTTGAACGCGGCGAGCACTTCGATCTGCGTGGTCACATCGAGCGCGGTAGTCGGCTCATCGAACACGACGACAGCGGGATCGGTGATCAGGGCCATCGCCGCCATCAAACGCTGCAACTGCCCGCCCGACACCTGATGCGGATAGCGATCGCCAATCGTTTCGGGGTTCGGCAGCGCAAGCGAGCGAAACAGGCCGATGGCTTTGCGGCGCGCGGCGGCAGGCGTCGTCAGCTTGTGCAGCAACGCGGGCTCGGTCACCTGATCCATGATCGTGCGCGCCGGATTGAAGCCCGCGGATGCGCTCTGCGCAACATACGCGACGGTACGGGCACGCAACGCGCGACGGCCCTTTTCATCGAGCGAGAGGACATCGACATCGCCGATCTTCACCGAGCCGCCCGCGATCGAGCAACCACCGCGCGCATGGCCGAGCAGCGCCAGTGCGATCGTCGTCTTGCCCGAACCCGACTCCCCGATCAGCGCGAGCACTTCGCCCTTCTTCACCGTGAAACCGACGCCCTTCACGATTTCGACAACCGGATCGGGGGCGCTGCCCGCGACCACGCGCAAGCCCTTCACTTCGATCATGTTCGTCGTCATTGCCCGCCTCCTTGCGAACGCGCGCCGTGACGACGCAGGCTATCGATCAGCAGATTCACGCCAACGGTGAGCGTCGCGATTGCAACCGCCGGCATCAGCACCGCAGGCGCGCCTTCCGCCAGACCGCCGATGTTCTCGCGCACGAGCGATCCCCAGTCCGCATTGGGCGGCTGCACGCCGAGGCCGAGAAAGCTCAGGCCCGATAGCAGCAGCACGATGAACACGAAGCGCAGGCCGAAGTCCGCGAGCATCGGATGAATCATGTTGGGCAGCACCTCGACGCGCGCGATATAGAACAGCTTCTCGCCGCGCGCCTTCGCCACCTGCACGTATTCGAGCGTCATGATGTTGACCGCGAGCGAGCGCGAAATGCGGAACGCGCCGGGGATATAGGCGAGCGCGGCGACGGTCATCAGCATCGGAATCGACGAGCCGAATGCCGCGATCACGACGAGCGCGAGGATCTTGCTCGGGATGGAAATAAGCGCATCGAAGAGACGGCTCAGCACTTCGTCGACCCAGCGGCCGGAGACGGCGGCCACCAGTCCGAAGAACGTGCCGGTCACGCTCGCCGCGACGGTCGCGGCCAGCGCGAGACCGACCGTGTACTGCGTGCCGTAGAGAATGCGGCTCAGCATGTCGCGGCCCAGATAGTCCGTGCCGAGCAGGTGCGCCGCGCTGTACGACGCGAATATCTCCGTCGATGTGAACGCCCCGCCTTTATACGGCGCGATGACCGGCCCGACGAACGCGACCACGAGCCAGAACACGACGATCGCAAGACCGATGAGGCCGAGCACGGAAAAGCGATGCACGAGGCGGCTGAGCGCACTGCGCCTGACGGCCGCGGGCGCCGGCTCCTGCGGGGCATCGGCGGGCGGTTGGTCGTATAGCACGGTCGTGGCGTGAGAAGAGACGTTCCGGTTCATCGTTGACGCAGCCTCGGGTTGGAGACGATCTGAGCCAGATCGGCGATGAGAACGAGTGCGAGATACGCCGCGCAGAACACCATTACGCAGCCCTGCACGAGCGGCATGTCGCGGTTGGTGACGGCATCGACCATCAGGCTCGCGAGACCGGGATAGTTGAAGATGGACTCGACGATCACCACGCCGCCGAACAGATACGACAGCGACAGCGCCACCGCATTCGCAATCGGCCCGATGGTGTTCGGCAACACATGGCGCAACACCACGCGCATCGGCGATGCGCCCTTGAGCACGGCCATCTCCACATACGATGCGTTGAGCTGGTCGAGCACGGCGGCGCGCGTCATGCGCGCCATCTGCGCGACGATCACGCAGCAGAGCGTCATCACGGGCATCGCGTAAGTGCGCAGCAGCGCGCCGAACGACGATACATCCGACAGATACGACAGCGCCGGCAGCCAGCGCAGCTTCACCGCGAAGATCAGCACCGCGATGGTCGCGACGAGAAACTCGGGCACCGCGACCGTCGAAAGCGTCAGGACGTTCAGCGTGCGATCGAGCAGCGAGCCGCGATACATCGCCGAAAGAATGCCGATGGTGAGCGCGAGCGGCACCGAGACGAGCGCCGTCAGTCCCGCGAGCACGAGCGAATTCGGCAGACGCGTCGAGATCAGTTCGCTGACCGGCAGGTTGTTCGACAGCGACGTGCCGAAGTTGCCCGTCACCACATGCAGGAGCCATTGCACATAACGCGTGACGGCGGGCTGATCGAGACCGAACTGATGCCGCAGCGCTGCGACCTGCTCGGGCGTGGCCGCCTGGCCGAGCGCCTGCTGCGCGGCATCGCCCGGCAGAAGACCGGTGATGCCGAATACGATCATCGACACGATCCAGAGCGTCAGCAGCGCGAGGCCGAGGCGCGCGGCGACGAGTCGTTGCGCGTGAACTTTCATCGGATATCGCCTCTCGTTCGAAGGGTTGATATCGCGCGCCGTATCGTCGACACGTCGCGCGTCCGCCGCTATTGCACTTCCTGCACGCTCATGCCTCGAGCCACACGTTCTCCGCGAACATCCAGCCCATCAGGCCCGCGAGCGGAATGCCGCCCAGGCCCTTCAGCTTCGTCGTGTGTGCATCGAGCGAACTCTGGAACATCGGAATGCCGATGCCGCCGTCCTTGTGCACGAGCTCCTGCATGTCGCCGTAGATTTTCTTGCGCTTCGCATCGTCCGGCTCGCCGCGCGCCGCGACCAGCATCTGATCGAACTGCGCGCTCTTCCAGTTCGCTTCGTTCCACGGTGCGTCGGACTTGAAGAACTGCGTGAAGATGACGTCCGCGCTCGGGCGCGCATTGATGTTGCCGAAACCGAGCGGATGCTTCATCCAGTGATTCGACCAGTAGCCATCGGACGGCACGCGCACGACCTGCAGGTTGATGCCGGCTTGCGGCGCCACTTGCTGCATGAGCACGGCCATTTCGACGGAGCCTTCCGCCGCCGGCGATGCGTATAGCTGGATCGGCGCGTTGCCGAGCTTCGCCTTCTGGAAGTGGAACTTCGCCTTCTCGGGATCGAACGTGCGCTGCGGCAGACCGGACATGTAGTACTTGTTGCTCGGATCGATCGGCTGATCGTTGCCGATCGCGCCATAGCCGCGGAAGATGGTCTTGCGCATCTGCTCGCGATCCATCAGGTGCATCATGCCGCGCCGGAAATCCGCATTGCCGGTGATGCCGCCGTCGTCGCGCATGATGAGATCGGTGTACTGGCCGGTCTTCGTTTCGAGCACCGCAAAGCCCGGCGTCCCCTTGATGCGTTCCGTCGAACGCGCGCTCACCGCGTTGATGAGCTGCACGTCGCCCGACATCAGCGCATTCACGCGCGCCGGTTCGTCCGCGATACCGATCAGTTCCACTTCGTCCAGATGCGGCATGCCGGGCTTCCAGTACTTCTCGTTGCGCACGCCCACGGTACGCACGCCCGGTGCGAATTCCTTCAGCTTGAACGGTCCCGTGCCCACCGCCGTTTTGAAATCCGTCGTGCCGTCCTTGATGATGAGGAAGTGCGAGTCCGCGAGAATCACCGGCAGGTCCGCGTTCGCGCCCGTCAGCGTGATGGTCAGTTCGTTCGGGCCGGTCGCCTTGACCTCCTTGAACTGATCCGCGAGCGTCTTTGCCTTCGAGCCGATCGCCGGGTCCTTGTGACGCATCAGGGAATAGATCACGTCCTGCGGCGTGAGCGACTTGCCGTCGTGGAACAGCACGCCGCTGCGCAGCTTCGCGACCCACACGGTCGCGTCCTTCGTCTCGAGCGACTCGGCGAGCGCCATCTTCGCGCCGAGGTGGTTGTCGAGTTCGGTGAGACCGCTATAGAACATGAACGCGCGGGCGTAATCGGTGCCGAGCGCGCCCTTCGCGGGATCGAGCGTATCGGCTGCGGACGACGATTGCGTCGCCACGCGAATGCGGCCGCCCTGCTTCGGCTTGTCCTGTGCGAAAGCTGCGCCGCTCGCGGTGAGGAGACCCGCGCCCGTCATCGACAGCAGGCCGCCCGCGGCCATCGCGCGAAGGACGTTGCGCCGCGACGCGCCACGGCGCGTCAGTTCTTCGAGCCGCGTGCCGGCATCGGCGTGGGCGAGTGCTTCAGGCGATTTGTCGATGCTCATGGACTTCTCCGCGATAGGGGCTATGAATGTGCGGCGGCTCGTTCGGTGCTGGCCGCCTGTCTTTGCTTCCGATGCTTCAATAGAACACGTCTTTGATCGAGTAATACGCGCCGACGAGCGGCAGGAACCAGGGCTTGCCCGTGTGGCCGGGAATCGCGGGCCAGTGGAACTCGCGCCACGGGTTCGCGTCGGCGTTGCCGTTCATCACGTCGGCCATGACCTGGCCCATGTGCGTCAACATCTGCGTGCCGTGGCCGCTGTAGCCCATCGAAAAATAGATGCCGTCATGCTGGCCCGCACGCGGCAGGCGGTCCGCGGTGATATCGACGAGACCGCCCCAGCAATAGTCGATACGCACGCTGGCGAGGCTCGGAAAAATCGATGCGAGATTGCCTTGCAGAATGCGTCCGCTCTTTTCATCGGAGGGGCGCTCGGATGCGGTGAAGCGCGCGCGTCCGCCGAGCAGCAACCGCGAATCGGGCGTGACACGAAAGTAGTTGTGCATCAGGCGGCTCGTCGTGTACGAGCGGCGGTTCGGCATCAGTTGCGTCAGCCGGTCGGCGGGCAAAGGCTCGGTCACGATGATGAACGAACCGACCGGGGCCATCCTTCGCCTGTACCACGAGAACGGGCCGTGTTTCGACGGCCCCGTCGCGATCAGCACCTGCTTCGCGCGAACCGCGCCGCGCTTCGAATCGATGCGATATGCGCCGCCTTCCTTCGCGATTTCCGTTACTTCGGCATGCTCATAAAGACGCGCGCCTTGCCTGGCCGCCGCCATCGCAAGTCCGGCGGCGAACTTGCCCATGTGCATCTGGCCGCCATGACGCTGCAACAGGCCGCCGTGAAACGCGTCGGATTGCACTTCATTGCGGGCCTGCTCGCGGTCGAGCAGGTCGATGTCGGGATCGACTTCGCGGCGAATGAGTTCGGCTGTCGTCGCGATATGTTCGAGATGATGGGGCTTCGCGGCGAGCTTGAGCTTGCCTGACGCGAGGTAATCGCAATCGATGTTCTCCTCGCGAATCAGACGCTCCACCGTGCCGACGGCCGCCGCATACGCGCGATAGCAGCCCTGTGCGCGTTCGACGCCGAGCTGCGCGCGCAGCGCCGCATAGTCCTGCGCGACGCCCGTGTTGCACTGACCGCCGTTGCGCCCCGACGCGCCGCCGCCGATGCGCCCCGCATCCAGCACCACGACCGACGCGCCGCGTTTGCCCAGCGCGAGCGCCGCCGACAGACCCGTGAACCCGCCGCCGATCACCGCGACATCGGCGTGACCGTCGACCGGGCCTTCGCAGGCCGACGTCATCGAAGGCGCCGTGTCGAGCCAGTAGGAGTCGAGTTTCATCGGCATTGCTCGCGTGAAGGGGTGCGGTTACAGACCGAGTTGCGTGGCGAGATCGCCGATGGTGTCGACTTCGTAGTACTCGTAGTAAGGCGTGCCAGGCTCGTGGCCGCGCTTGACGAAAGCCTTGTGCTTGATGCCCATGTCGTGCGCGGTCATCAGGTCGTAGCGCAGGCTCGACGAAACATGCAGCACGTCTTCCGGATTGCAGTTCAACTGATCGAACATGTACTCGAAGCCCTGCATCCGCGGCTTGTACGACTGCGCCTGCTGCGCCGTGAACACGCGATGAAACGGCGCGCCCAGCTTGTCAACGTTGCTCTGAATCTGATCGTTCGATGCGTTCGACAGAATCACGAGCTTGTACTTCTTCGCAAGACGCGAGAGGCCTTCGGGCACGTCCGGATGCGGGCCCCACGTCGGCACGGCGAGATAGAATTTCTCGGCTTCCGTCTCGTTGAATTCGACGTTCATGCGCGCGCACGCGCGGCGCACCGAATTGACGATGACATCGCGATACGGCTTCCACGCACCGAGCACTTCATCGCGACGATAACCCGCGAAGAACTTGACGAATTGCTCGAGGTCGTCGCCCTTCAGGCGGTCGGCGTACATCTCGCGGGCCATGTCGGCCATGCGGAATTTCGTCAGCGTGCCGTAGCAGTCGAACGTGATGTACTTCGGCTCGAAATCGATCATGGTTTCAGTCCTGTCGTGTAATGAACCCGTCCGGAGTTCGGTGGTGAAAACAAGGAACAGCGAACTGTTGAGAAAAATTTAAACAAGGCAAAAATGACTGCTGGCGTTGAATGCATGCCTCTTTACGATACAAGTCATGCGTTTTGAAGCGCCGCGACAGCACAAAATGCGGCGTCTTTTTCGCGCACGATCGTGCGTCTCAACCGTCCGTGTCGATGAGCACGCTCTTGAAGCGCAGGTTCGCCTCGTATGACTGACGCCCCAGGTCCTTGCCAATGCCCGAGCGCTTGTAGCCGCCCGTGGGAATCACGAAATCGCTCGTGCGTCCATAGCGATTGACCCAGACGGTGCCCGCTTCGATGCCGCGCACCATGCGCAACGCGCGGCCGATATCGGCGGTATGCACGCCGGCCGCGAGCCCGTATTCCGGATGCGACGCGAGTTCGAGCGCTTCCTCTTCCGTGTCGAACGACTGCACGGTCAGCACCGGGCCGAAAATTTCGCTGCGCACGACTTCGCTCTCCTGTGTCACGTCGCATAGCAAGGTCGGCGAATAGAATGCGCCCGGCGTCGCGGCATCCGCGCGTGTGCCGCCGTGCCGCAAGGTCGCGCCGCTCGCGATGCTGCGCTGAACGATCGCATCGATGCGCTGCGCCTGCGGCTCCGAGATGATCGGCGGCAAGGTCGTGCCGGCGGCCCATGTGGGTCCCGCCTTCAGTTCGCCGAACGCCTGGGCGATACGCCCGATCACTTCGTCGGCGACCGCGCGCTGCACGAGCAGGCGCGAACCCGCCACGCATACTTGTCCCGCATTGCCGGTGATCGCGCCGGCGATGCGTCTTGCCACTTCGTCGATGCGCGGTGCATCGGCGAATACGATCTGCGGGCTCTTGCCGCCGAGTTCGAGCGTGACCGGCTTCGTGCCCGTCTCCGCGCATGCGGCCATGATCGCGGCGCCGGTGCGCGTCGAGCCGGTGAACGTGACCTTGCCGATGCGCGGATGACGCACGAGCGCATCGCCGGTCGTGCGGCCATCGCCCTGAACGACGTTGAACATGCCGGGCGGCACGCCTGCTTCGATGGCAAGCTCCGCCAGCCGCAACGCGGAGAACGGCGTCATTTCCGACGGCTTGAGCACGACCGCATTGCCCGCTGCGAGCGCGGGCGCGATCTTCCATGCGCCCATCACGAGCGGAAAATTCCACGGTGCGATCGCGCCGATCACGCCATAAGGTTCCGCGATCGTCATGCCGAGATGACGATGATCCGTCGCCGCGACGTCGCCGCCGATCTTGTCGGCAAGCTCCGCATAGAAGCGGATGCTCTCGGCGGTGAACGGCACGTCCCAGTTGTATGCGTCGCGCACCGGTCGCGTCGAACCCACGGCTTCGAGCGGCGCGAGGTTCGCTGCATCGGCAGCGATGAGATCGGCGAACTGGCGCAACACGCGTGCGCGCTCGCGTGGCGCTCGCCGCGCCCAGTCGCTTCGCCTGAACGCGGCGTATGCGTTCTGCACCGCATAGTCGATCATCGCGTCATCGGCGAGGGGCACCGATGCATACGTGAGGCCATCCGATGGCCGCCGTACATCGATGCGCGACGCGCCCGCATCGATCAGTTCGCCGCCGATGAAATGCCCGCTCCTGATGCCGATGCTGGCGGGATCGAAACGGTCCATATGCGTGAGTCCTCCTGAGGCTGCTGCGTTGGCATGACATCATCGTAGGACCGGAAGCCCGGCATATTTCGCCGACAAAATTGCCGAATCAGCACAGCGCGCGCGTTGTCGGCCCGATAACCGGCCGTTTTGCGTTGCATCACACGCGAAGGCCCGCTGGCTATGTGGGACAGGAAGATCGTCCTAGCCATGCGCGATGCGCGGTGTCACAGTCACGGTAAATGTCTTCAAGGTGAGGAGGCCGGCGTGCCCGACTCGAACAATCGCGATGTGGTCGAATACCGGGCTTTCACGCTCGACGACATCCCCGCCGGTCATGCGCTTTCCATGTCCGTCAAGTGGCGGCATCGTCTGGACGATTGGCGCTTCGCCGCGCGACTCGGCCGCGGTTTCGCCGCCGTCGACGGACAAGGCGCGCTCGTCGGCACCGCGCTCGCGTGGCAATTCGGCGAAAGCGCTGCGACGCTCGGCATGTTCATCGTGTCGCCCGAACGTCAACGGCAAGGCATCGGGCGCGGCCTGCTCGACCGTCTCATCGCGTCACACGGCTCGCGCATGCTGCTCATTCATGCATCCGAGGAAGGCAAGCCGTTGTGCACGGAGCGCGGCTTCACGCGCATCGATACCATTCATCAACATCAGGGCGCGGCCTTTCAGCCACCGCTCGTTTCACTGCCGCCCGGCGAGCGGCTTCGTCCGATCGGCGCGAAGGACACGCCCCGCCTCGCCGGCCTCGCCTCTCGCGCGACCGGCATGGATCGCACCGAGTTGATGCCGCATCTGCTCGATGTCGCGAGCGGCATCGCGCTGGATCGCGACGGCGAGCTCATCGGCTTCGCGCTTTTCCGGCGCTTCGGCGACGGTCATGTGATCGGTCCGGTGATCGCGCCCGAATCGCCGGACCAGAGCCGTGCGAAAGCACTGATCAGCTACTGGCTCGCGCTGAACGCGGGCATGTTCGTGCGCGTCGATACGCCGCTGCGTCACGGGCTTTCATCGTGGCTCGAAGGACAGGGGCTGCCGCTCGTCGATACCATCGAGCAGATGGCGCTGAACGGCACGCCATCCACCGATGAATCGCTCACGCAGTTCGCCGTCACGAGCCAGGCGCTCTGGTAGAGCGAAGCGCGCCTACGCCTTGGCGAGCCATGCGAACTCAGCGAAGCGATAACCCATCACGCGGCCCGACGGACTGCCCTTCAATCCACGCAGCGTCGAACTCTGCGCATCGATGAAGTTGATGAACGCGGGAATCACGAGACTGTTCTTCTCATAGACGATGGTTTGCATGTCGCCATACATCTGCTTGCGCTTCGCATCGTCGCGCTCGCGGCGCGCCTGCACGAGCAGTTGATCGAACTGCTCGTTCTTCCACCCCGATTCGTTCCAGTTCGCATTCGAGCGGAAGAACTGCGTGTACAGCAGATCGAGCGTCGGGCGCGGCAGGATGGAACCGTAGGTCATCGGATACTTCATCCAGTACGTGGTCCAGTAGCCATCCGCCGGGACGCGGCGCACGTTGATGTCGACGCCCGCCTGCTTCGCCGCTTGCTGCACCAGCATCGCGGAATCGAGCGCCGTCTCCACCGATGGCGGCGCGATGATCTCCGCACGCGCGGTCTGCGCGCCGGCCTTCTTGAAGTGAAACTGCGCCTTGTCCGGGTCATAGGCGCGCTGCGGCAGTCCCTTCATGAAATACGGATGCCACTCCGGCACCGGATGATCGTTCGCGAGCGTGCCATGTCCGCGCAGCATCACGTTCACGATGCGCTGCCGGTCATGCAGATACTTGATGCCCTCGTTGAAGTCCGCACTCTTCGTCGGCAGCATGTCCTGCCGCAACGCGAGGTCCGAATAGAGCTGCGACGGGCTTTCGAGCACGGTCGCCTTGCCGGTCTGCCTGATGCGATCAACATCGCGCGCGGGCAGCGGCGAAATGAGCTGCACGTCGCCTGCGAGCAGCGCGTTGGTGCGCGCCGCATCGTCGCCGATGCCGATGATCTCCACTTCATCCAGATAGGGACGCCCCGGCTTCCAGAAGTTCGGATTGCGCGTGCCGATGCAGCGCTGCGCCGGCGTGAACTCCTTGCATACGTAAGGGCCGGTGCCGTTGCCCTTCGAGAAGTCCGTCGTGTTCGCCGCGACGATCACCAGATGCGGGATGGCGAGCAGCGCCGGAAGATCGACGTTCGGCTCCGTCAACGTGATCTCGACCTTCAGCGGCCCCGCCGCTTTCACGGATGCGATGCCGTCCGCAATGGACTTCGCCTTCGAGGCCGTCGCCGGGTCCTTGTGACGCATCAGCGAGAACACGACATCATCGGATGTGAACGGCTTGCCGTCGTGAAAGTGCACGTTCGGCTTGAGCGTGACGTTCCACTTCACGAAGTCGTCGGATTCGAGCTTCTCGGCAAGCGCGTTCTGCGTCTTGAAGTCGGCATCGAGTTCGGTGAGGCCGCTGTAGAACATGTAGGCGCGCGAATAGTCGCCCGTATGCGTGCCCTTCGCGGGATCGAGCGAATCCATCAGCGACTGATGCGCAAGCGCCACGCGAATGCGTCCACCGCGTTGCGGCGCGCCTTCCGTCGCGGCGAACGCAAGCGACGATGCCCCCGGCAGAATCAGCGTGGCGGCGCCGGCTGCGGCCAGCGTCCTGATGGCCCGGCGGCGGGAAGGATCGGCGACAACGAAGTCTTTCGGCAATGTCATGGGCAGCCTCGCTCGGTGATGTCGTCATGCGGATGAATGGAATGGTCCGTCACAGCGCGAGGCAAAGCCGGTACGCGTCGTAGATGGCCGTGTGGATGTCGCGCGATGCGCTCGCATCGCCGATGCGGTAAAGATTGAATTGCCCGGCCTCGCCTTCCTGTGCGGCGGGCTGCGGCTTCGCTGTCGCGAATGCTTCGAGATCCGTGTAGCCGTCGTTGACCGAATACATGCGCGCGGCTTCGTAGAGGTCGTCGACTGCGAGCATGCCGCGCTCGACGACCACATGGTCCGCTTCCATCTCGAGGAGCTCGCTCGTCAGATGATGACGGAACACCGCGCGCCGCTTGCCGTTCTCCGCTGCGTTCACTTCGACCAGTTCGACATTGGCGCGCACCGGCACGTCCCAGCGCGCAATGTCGCGCATCCACGCCTGGTCGTCGCCGCGTCCGCCCGTCTCCTGCGCGGGCGTGCTGTCGATCAACGCAAGCGATACGTCGAGGCCCGCATCGACATAACGTTCCGCGCAAAGATAGGCGTTGTGCCGGCCGGTGCCGTCGTACACGAGCACGCTGCCCGCGCGCGGCGGGGTTTCCGTCAGCGCGTCGAACACCGACTTGCATAGATCGCCGCCGGGCAACGTATCGAGATCGGGCAGGCCGCCCGTCGCGATGATGACGACATCCGCGCCGTGATTGAGCACATCGCTGAGCTCGGCATAGTGGTTGTAGCGCACGTCGACGCCCAGCTGCGCGAGTTGCGCGACGCGCCAGTCCACGATGCCGATGAGATCGCGCCGCCAGCTTCCGGTCGCCGCGAGCAGCATTTGTCCGCCTGCCGTCGAGTTCGCTTCGAGCACGGTCACGTCATGGCCGCGTTTCGCGCTGATGCGCGCCGCCTCCAGTCCCGCCGGTCCCGCGCCGACGATGAGCACGCGCTTCTTCTGCGCGGCCGGTGCGATGTCATGCGTGAGATAGGTCTCGCGCGATGTCGCCGGATTATGGATGCACGTCGCGCGAAAATTGCGGCAGAACGATGCCCCGACGCACGGCCGCGCCTCGTCTTCCTTGCCCGCTTCGACGAGCCGGACGAGATGCGGCTCGGCGATATGCGCGCGCGTCATGCCGACCATGTCGAGCAGGCCTTCGCGGATCGCATAGCGCGCGGTGGCGAGGTCGGCGATCTTCGCTGCATGGAACACGGGCAGGTCCACCGCGCGCTTGAATGCCGCGGCTTTGGGCAGCCACGGCGCGGACGGCACGAACATGCCGGGCATCGAATTCACCGCGAGCGACATCTTCGTGTCCATGCGTCCGAACGTGACATTGAAGAAATCGAAGAGACCCGTGCTTTGAAGAATGCGCGACATCTCGAGCCCTTCTTCGAAGCTGCATCCGTCTTCGAGTGCGAAGCGGAATCCCACGATGAAATCGTCGCCCGTCTGCTTGCGTATTTCCTCATGGACTTCGATTGCAAAGCGCACGCGGTTGGCCGTCGAGCCGCCGTATTTGTCGGTGCGCAGGTTCACGGTCGGGTCCATGAACTGGCCGATGAGATGCCCGCCCGCGTGCGTTTCGACGCCATCGAGACCGCCATCGCGGCAACGTTTCGCCGCGAGGCCGAAGTCGCGGATGACGCGCTTGATGTCGGCGTCGTGAATGGCCTGCGGGATCGCGCGATGCAGCGTTTCGCGCACGGCCGACGGCGCGATCATCGGCAGCCACGGCTCGGTGTAGGCATCGCCGCGCCGGCCGAGATGCGTGATCTGGCACATCAGCGCCGCGCCGTGCGTGTGAATGCGATCGGCGAAGCGCCGCAAATGCGGCACGACGGCATCGGTCGATACGTTGATCTGCTGGAACGTGTTGGGACTGTCGAGACTCACATTCGACGAACCGCCGAACATCGTCAGCGCGAGGCCCCCTTTAGCTTTTTCCTCGTGATACCGTTGATAGACCTCTTGCGGGAATTCGTCGCGCGTCAGGCGGCTTGCGTGACTCGTGCTCATCACGCGGTTCCTGAGAACGAGATGCCTGAGGGCGAACGGCTGAAGCAATGGGTCCGACGATGCAGGTGCGGCGGCGCGGTGATCGGTGTCGTGGGTCATGGCCTGCCAGATGAGTTGAGCGTCGGACTCAAGGTAAGGAGACCAATATCGGCCGTCAATTTACAAATCGATGCATGCCCCATAACATGGTGTTGTATGAGTCTGCGACTTCCTTCGCTTCAGGCACTGCTCGTATTCGAAACATCGGCGCGGCTTCTGAGCTTTACCAAGGCAGCCGGCGAGCTCAACGTGACGCCCGTCGCCGTGAGCCGCATGGTGGCGCGCCTCGAAGACGCGCTCGACTTCAAGCTGTTTGAACGCACGAAACTAGGGCTAACCCTGACGGATCGCGGCGCAACGTTGCAGCGTGCGGTCGCATCGGGCTTCGGTCAGATCGGCGACACCATCGACCAGCTAAAGCGCGATCATGCGCGAGGCGAGATCGTCACCTTATCGCTCGCGAGCGGGTTCGCCGCGTTGTGGCTTCTGCCGCGTTATGCCGAGTTCCGCAAGCGCTTTCCGTCGATCAACCTGCGTCTGCAAGTCATGCCCGGCCGCCTGTATGGACCGCTCGAAGATGCGGATCTCGGCATCCGGCTGCATGGACCCGGCTCGGAAAGCGATCCTTCGTGTCTTTGTCCCGAGATCATCGTTCCTGTGTGCAGTCCGAACTATCTCGCAGAGTCCGGACCGCTCGATGCACCGAGGCACAGCGAAGGCCACGCCTACATTCATCTGGACGTGACCACGCATTCATGGGCAGATTTTCACCGCGCGACGGGGCTGTCGGACAATGGCATCGGTGAAGCGGTGCATCACACGGACCCCGGCCTTGCCGTGCAGTGCGCGATGCTCGGTCAGGGCGTCGTGCTCGGCTGGCTGCTGGCCATCGCCGCGCCGCTCAACGAAGGCAAGGTGGTTCCCGCATGGGACCGCTATATCGAAACGGGCTGTCACTACGTGCTCGAATATCGTTCGTCGAATCCGTCGGATGGCACGCGCCATGTCGCGCGATGGCTGATCGAACAGCTCGGCGAGGAAGTCGATCGCGCGCGACGCCTGCTCGCGCCGATGAAGGCCGTGTCGAGAAACCGTGCGGGGCAATCGGCGCATCGAACCGACATCAGCGATTGCCCAACGCGCTAAAGAAGCGCGCGACGACGCCGTTAGTACGTCGAGGCAAAGCCGGAGCGATTCGGCGACGTAGAGAATCAGATTGCCCGTCGCACTGGCGGCCGGCGTCAGGAGAACAGATGAGAGTCATCAAGTTAAGCGCAGTTGGGTCGTCAATTGCGCTAAGCGGCGCTGCGCTCGCGGGCACCGTGGCGAGTACGCCGGGCGCACCCGTCACGCTGGTCGTGCCCGCCTATTTCGATGCAGCGAGAGGCGTCGCCAATTGGGACGCGCTCACGGCAACCGCGCGCAAGATACCGACCACTGCCATTCTGAATCCCAACAGCGGGCCGGGCGTTACCGCCGATGCGAACTACACGGCCGCCATCACGCGATTGCGGACCGCAGGCGGCAAGGTGATCGGCTATGTGTCAACGTCGTACACGAAGCGGTCGCTCTCCGCGGTAGTCGGCGACATCAACCGATACATCGCGCTATATCCCGTCGACGGGTTCTTCATCGACGAAATGACGGCGGATAACCAAGCGTCGCACATTCAGTTCTATCAGTCGGTCTACAACTATATCAAGGCGCTGAAGCCGACTTATACGGTCATCGGCAATCCGGGGACGAATATTCCCGAGCTTTACGCGAGCCTGCCGACCGCCGATCAGTTCGTCGTGTTCGAAAGCAATGCGAAGAGCTATGCGACTTATCAGACGATGGGATGGCAGGCTGCTTATCCGAAGAGCCGGTTCGTGCATATCGTCTATAACGTGAGCGCCGCGCAATTGCCGCGCGTGGTGACGTATGCAAAGACACATGCCGCTGGAAGCGTCTACGTCACGTCGCTTACGCTGCCGAATCCGTACAAGGCGCTTCCCGCGTACTGGAACAACGAGGTAGCGGACGCGCTCGCGCCGTGACCTGCCGCCGTTACGCCCTTGCGCGATGCACCGCCCCTGCCGCTCTCGCCTGAACCGGCGGCCAGTCAGGAAGCGGCGGTTCGCGGTGGTCGACATCGGCCATGCCGTAGGCCAGTGCATACCGCCTCGCCGATAACGCGCACGCGAACTGGCCGAGTGCGCCGCTCGCGCGCATTCCGCCATCGGGCGCACGCAAGATGAGCATCGCCGTGTAGAACGCACCGTCCTCGACGGCGAGCGGCGTGAGGGTGCACCCCTTGTAGAGCACTTCGTATTGGCTTTCCATTACCGCTTTCTCTCAGATATGTTGGAATGTTTTACCTGCATTTTACGAAAGTCAGGCGGTAATTAAGACCCTGCGTATACCCCTAGTAACGGCAAAAACTTCATATCATCGGCAAGCAGCGAAGTGACTCATTCCAGCGACAGGCGCGCAACAAAGGCGAGCAAGGTCGCGCCGAACGTCCAGCGTTGCACTTGCTGCATTCGGGGATGGCGCGTGAGCCAGCGTGACAGACGCGCCGCGCCGGCGGCGAGCGTCAGAGGATAGAGCATCGGACGGCATCCTTATGAACGGCGCGTGCTGACGATAGAATCAAGCTCGACGCGCGCGCCGAACAGGATGTTTTCGCGCCGTCGCCCCGGCGCAGCAGACGAGCCCGGTTTTCCGCATCGTCGATGATCGCCTGAAGCCTCTTCTGCCCCGACGAGTTCTCCGAGCATTCTCCACCCTTGAGTTATCACCGACACCATCATGCATATCGATCAAGACGTCGTTCGAAAGATTGCGCCTGAAGGCAGATTGCGGGCATCCATCAACCTCGGCAATCCGATCCTCGCCAACAGGCGCGCGGATACCGGCGAGCCGTTCGGCGTATCGATCGATCTCGCGCGCGAGTTCGCGCGGCGGCTGAATGTCGATATCGAACTCGTCGCCTTCGATACCGCCGGCAAGTCGGTCGAAGCCGTCGCCAACGAGCAGGCGGACATCGGCTTCTTCGCGATCGATCCGCTGCGCGGCGAAAGCATCGCATTCACGGCGCCGTACGTGCTGATCGAAGGCTGCTATCTCGTGCGCGACGAATCGAGCATCCGTGCCAACGATCAGGTGGATCGTGAAGGCGTTCGCGTGACGGTCGGCAAAGGCAGCGCGTACGATCTCTTTCTGACACGCGAACTGAAGCATGCACAAATCGTTCGCGCGCCGACATCGCAAGCGGTCGTGCAGACGTTCATCGACCAAGGGCTGGATGTGGCGGCGGGCGTGCGTCAGCAACTGGAAGCGGACGCCGCGCGCACGCCCGGATTGCGGCTCCTTGGCGAACGCTTCATGGTCATCCGGCAAGCGATGGGCACGCCGAAAAGCCGCGGGGACGCGGCGGCCGACTTGCTGCGTGCATTCGTGGAGGAGATGAAGGGATCCGGCTTCGTCGCGGAAGCGTTGAAGCGGCATGGAATTGCCGGTGCGTCCGTCGCGCCGCTGGAGTAGCAGCGGCTGCGTACAAAGCAGCGCTTCGATTCACCGGCCGAGCGCCCATTCCAGCCGCCGCGCCTGATCCAGATGCAGGATGCACGCCGGACGCGACGCCGCCAGCAGCGCCTTGACGTCGGCGCTCGTCGTCGTGCGGATGAAGCCGTCGAACGCCGCGATCGATCGCTGATGCCACCCGATTTCATGCTCCAGGTACGCGAGATCGAAATCGCGGCTTTGCACATCGTCGAGCGCGGCGAGGTCGTCGCGTAGCTGCCGCGCCATCGACTCGCTCATCGCGCTCGATTGCGCCCGCTCGCCCAGCCGGTCGAGCATGGCGGCCATCTGACGGTTCATGCCGTCATGTTCGGCGATCATTCTGCGCGCGTAGTTCTGAATGCTGAGCGACTGCGTTCTGCGCAAGGCGAGTTGGCCAACTGCCATTTCCACCTGATTGGCGACGATGAAGACGCCAGCCATTTGGGCATCGGTGAGACGTGTGCCCTGCGCATGGGCGTGCAGATTCGCTGCGATCAGCAAAAGCATCACGGCAACGAGCGATAGGTGCTTCATGGATCGCCTCATGAGTCCACGCGATAGCAGCGTGAAGACGAGGCTAGCACAGCACCGGTCCGCTCGCGCACGTCGCCTTAGAACGTCTCCCAGTCTTTGTCGGACCCGGTGGCGGCCATTGCCGGCGAAACTGCATCGGCCGTCGCGCGTTTCGTCGCTTTAGGCGCAATACGGCTCTTGATGTTCGCCGGCGCGGCAACCGTAGTCTTCGCCGGAGCGGCTTCCGCACTGGCGCGACTCGTCCGGAAAATGGCCACCGCTTGCCGAAGCTGCTTCGCCTGATCGTCGAGTGACCCGGCCGCTGCGGCTGCCTGCTCGACGAGCGCGGCGTTTTGCTGCGTGACTTCATCCATCTGCGTGATGGCCTGATTCACCTGTTCGATGCCGCGGCTTTGCTCATGCGACGCCGACGCGATCTCGCCCATGATATCGGTCACGCGCTGAATGGCGGACTGCACGCTGCGCATCGTCTCGCCTGCCTGCGCGACCAGTTCCGTGCCCGCGCCCACGCGATCGCCCGATGTTTCGATCAGCGCCTTGATTTCCTTCGCGGCGCTCGAAGAACGCTGCGCGAGACTGCGTACTTCGCTCGCGACGACTGCGAAGCCCCGGCCCTGCTCGCCCGCACGCGCGGCTTCCACGGCTGCGTTCAGCGCGAGAATGTTGGTCTGAAAAGCAATGCCTTCGATGATGCCGATGATGTCCGCAATCCTGCCTGAGCTTTCCTGAATGCCGGCCATCGTATCGACGACCTGACCGACGATCGCCGCGCCTTCGTTGGCCACCGCACTGGCGTTATCGGCGAGGCCGCTTGCCTGGCGCGCGTTGTCCGCGTTCTGCCTGACGGTGCCAGTGAGTTCTTCCATGCTCGCCGCTGTCTGCTGAAGCGACGCGGCCTGCTCTTCCGTGCGCGCGGACAAGTCCGTGTTGCCCGCCGCGATCTCGTTGGTCGCGCTGGCAATGGCGGTCGCGGATGTCGTGACCGCGCCGATCGCGTCGAGCAGGCGGTCCTGCATCGCACGCACGGACGCCATCAGGCTCTTGTCGTAGCCGGCGGGAACGTGAACCGGTTCGGTGAGATTGCCCGCTGCGATACGTTCGCACGCATCGGCGACGTCTTGCGGATCGCCGCCCAGCTTCTTCAGCACGTTGCGGATGATCCAGCCCATCGCCACCGTCAGCAGCAGGCCCACGACGCCGACGATGCCGAGCATCTCGAGCAGCCGCACGCCGAATTCGCTATCGATGTCATCGACGTAGGCGCCGGTATAGACGTGCCAGTCCCATGCGCGCACGTATTCGCCGTATGCGGTTTTCGGCAGAGCGTCCGTCTCGCCCGGCTTCGGGTAGAGATAGCTCGTGAGATGGGTGCCGTCGAGCCCGTGCTTGACGATTTCGGCGGTGAAATGCTTGCCCGTCTTGTCGACGAGATCGTTGATCTTGTTTTCGGTTTCGGGGCGAATCGGGTTCAGCAACTGCAGCATGTTCGAATCGACGACGAGCATGTAGCCGCTTTGTCCGTAGCGGACGGGGCGCAGATGCGCGATGGCTGCCTGCTTCGCGTCGGCCTCGGACATCGCGCCGCTCTGCGCCTGTTTGACATAGTGGTTCACCACGCTCACCGCGGACTGCACTTGCTCGGCGAGGCCGCGCTGGCGGTCGTGCATCATCAGCGTGCGGGTCATCGTCGCGCTCAACAGCGACAGCACGATCAGGCTCACCCAGATGAACCCGACGGTACTCCACAGCGTCGCCCTGAAACTCAGTCTTCTCATTTCGTCCTTCCTCTTTGCTTTACGCATCCGTCCCGATCTTTCGTCAGCCTTTCGGCTGCTGGGTGAAATATCGGCGGGGAAAGAGGAAAGTTGAGTCTGGCGGCGATGCTCGAGCGCCACGGCTCTCAGATGCGACGCGCACAGGCCGGACAAGCAGAGACATTGCCGGCTCGCGCATCAAGAATTAACGCGCGTTGCCGTCAACCAAGGGAGTGCCGTCGTTCACGGTGCAGATTGGGATTCGATTCGCGCTCGCAACTTCCGGTGCATCGCGGCGACTTTCTCTCCGGCTCTACAGAAACTCACTGCGCGATACGCTTGAAGGTCGCGTAATAATCATCGGTGTAATAGCAGTCACTCGTCTGCTTGCGCGGCCCGCCGCATACGATGCGCCGTTGCCCCCGATCGGTGGAACCGGGCGTACGCACCGTGTATGCATGGTAGTAGCCGCGAGGATGTTGCGGCAGCAACACCGCGCTGTTGCGGAACAGGACACCGTCTTCGCCGAAAGGAAATGGTCCGCCCGCTTTGATCAGACGCAGCGTTTCGGCAGCTTCTCCCGGCAACTGCGCCTGGGCGATGGCCGACAACGCACCGCGTTCCTGTGTCCCCGATGCAGGGACGGCGGCGCTCGCACTCTGCGCCGCCGAACTCGCCGATGCGCCCGAATCCTGAGCCGCGTTTCGCGACCCGTCCTTGTTGCATCCGCAAAGAATCGCGCTTATGGCGATCGTGCAGGAGAAAGCCAACGCGCGGTTCATCAAACGGTTGTCTCCGGTTGACCTGCATTCGACGACGACGAACGAAGCAAGAATATCCTGAGTGACAGACCGGATCAATCATCGGTTCCACACGCGCTTTCTCCCCCGACGCAATCAGACAGCCTGCTCCGCGCCTCCGAGTCCCGACGCGTCCTTGCTCGCTCCGTTTGCGCCATTCATCGCAGCGCCGGGCGCGGCCTTCCGTGCAGCTTTTTTAGCAGTGGCCTTCTTGCTTGCGGGCTTCCTGGCGGAAGCTGACGTTTTATTGGCGGCCGCCGCTCGCTTTGCCGGCGCTTTCTTAGCCGTGGCGGACGACTTCTTCGCAGCGCCTTTCTTGCGAGCAGTCGCCAAAGCGCCTTTACCGCCCGATGACTGAGTTTGCGTGTCGGCTTCCGCCGCATCGATCAGGAATTTGTTTCTGTCTTTTGCGCCCGCGAGCCAGGCCGGCGCTTTGCCTCGGCCGCTCCACGTCGCACCGGACTTCGGATCGCGATACTTCGCCGGCTGCGGACCCCTGACATAATTGCCGGCCTTGGCGGGCGCTTTCTCGGCAGATCCCGTTGCACTCGCCGCATTACCGTCGATCAAAAAGCGGTTCCGATTCTTCGCGTTCGCAATCCAGCCCGGCGCGCGGCCGCGACCGCTCCATTCAGCGCCGCTTTTCGGATCACGATACCGCGCCGACGCATTCGATTCGCTTTTCGCTTCGGTGCCCCGGCTTTTACTTCCGCTGTCTCGCCCGAGATCATCGACGGTTAAACCGTGTTCTTTCATTAGGCGCTGGATTTGCGCGATGACACCGGCTGACTGCTTCTTTCTAAGCACTTCGGCCTGAGCCTGCAGCTTCGCAATCCTTGCATTCAGGCTATCAATTGTTGCCATTCTGATTCTCCCATTCAATGACGATGTCGCGACTATGCCATATACGCGCGACACCGAGCGAATTAATCGCAAACGCAGTCCGACTGAATCGCCGAATACATTGCTGCGATGATTCGCGAACCGGTTTCTCAGAGACACTCGCATTTACGTTAAAAAGAGTTGCAGCCAGGCAAACCGACTCGGCGTTAGAAATACGGCAATGAACCGCGCGCCGTCAATCGACGCGTATTCGAAGCGCAACGCGATCGCCGCCCTGTCGCGCATCTCGCATCGGACACCCCCGATTACCTAGGTAATTGACACGTATGGACCTAGGTAATTTGAGCCTCTACTCTCGTTCGGACACCGCAAGGCATCGACACTTGAAGAGGAGAGGCACCATGCCAGATCAACGCAGCCAGGAAGTTGACACCGGAACGTTGCGACGCGTCATCGCGGCAGCCTCGATCGGCAACTTCGTCGAATGGTTCGACTTCGCCGCGTACGGATTTCTCGCCACCATTCTCACGCGCGAGTTCTTTCCGAGCGGCGACCCCACGGTCGGCCTGCTCAAGACCTTCGCGGTCTTTGCCGTTGCGTTCGCATTCCGGCCGCTCGGCGGGCTGGTCTTCGGCATCGTCGGCGACCGGATCGGCCGCAAGCGCACCCTTGCCTTCACGATCCTGCTGATGGCCGGTTCGACGACGCTCATCGGTCTGCTTCCGACCTACGCGACCATCGGTTACTGGGCGCCGCTGCTGCTTACGATCATCCGCTGCGTGCAAGGGTTTTCCGCAGGGGGCGAGTATGCGGGCGCCTGCGCCTATGTGATGGAACATGCGCCGCGCCGCCGCCGCGCATTCTTCGGCAGCTTCGTTCCGGTCTCGACGTTCTCGTCGTTTGCATGCGCCGCCGTGGTGGCGTATCTGCTCGAGTCGACGCTGTCCGCGCAAGCGATGATCGAATGGGGCTGGCGCGTGCCGTTCCTGATCGCGGCGCCGGTCGGTCTCATCGGCGTCTATTTGCGCGTCAATCTCAACGAAACGCCCGCGTTCCAGGCCCTCGAAGGCAAGCATGAAGTCGCGCATGCGCCGCTCATGGAAACCCTGCATTCGCAGTCGTGGAATATATTGAAGCTGGGTGCGTTCGTGTCGGTGACGGCGTTGTCGTTCTATACGTTCACGACTTACTTCGCCACCTATTTGCAAGTGGCCGGGCATCTCTCACGCGGCACGTCGCTGCTCGTGACCGTGCTCGCGCTCTTCTTCGCGGCGGCCCTGTGCCCGCTCGCCGGCCTCTTCTCGGATCGCGTGGGCCGCCGCGCGACGATTGCAACGACGTGCGTCTTCATCATCGCGTCGGTTTATCCGGCTTTCTCACTGGGCGGCTCTGGCGTGCTCTCGCAGTCGTTGCTGGGCGTCGCGCTGCTTGCCATCGGCGCCGTGCTTTCGGGCGTGGTGACTGCGCCGTTGATGTCGGAAGTGTTCGCGACGAAAACGCGCTACACGGCGTCCGCCATCACCTACAACCTTGCGTACACGATTTTCGGCGGCACCGCGCCGCTCGTCGCCACGTGGCTCATTTCCTCCACGGGAACGAACCTGTCGCCGGCGTACTATCTGATCGCGATATCGATCCTCGCGATGATCGGCGGTCTCTCGCTGCACGAAACGTCGAAGACCGCGCTGAAAGATGCCGGCGCCGCGACGAATAACCGAAACCAGGCCGCGTCCGTGAAACGCGCATACAAGCGCACCGTCTGAGCGACGCCACTCTTTCAGGAATGAATCGATGAACAGCCTGCACGATTCGAGCATCATCATCGACGGATTGAACATTTCGAAGTTCGAACGTTCCGTCTTCGAGGACATGCGCAAGGGCGGCGTGACCGCCGTGAACTGCACCGTTTCGGTGTGGGACGACTTCCAGAAAACCATCGACAACATCGCGGAAATGAAACAGCAGATCCGCGAATACAGTGAGATTCTCACGCTCGTCCGCACCACGGACGACATTCTTCGCGCCAAGAAAGAGAACAAGACCGGGATCATTTTCGGCTTCCAGAACTCTTACGCGTTCGAAGACAATCTCGGCTATATCGAAGTGTTCAAGGAACTCGGAGTCAACGTCGTACAGCTCTGCTACAACACGCAGAACCTGGTCGGCACGGGCTCCTATGAACCGGACGGCGGACTGTCGGGATACGGCCGCGAGGTGATTCAGGAGATGAACCGCGTGGGCATCATGGTGGATTTATCGCATGTCGGTGCGAAGACTTCTTCGGATGCGATTGCGTGCTCGAAGAAGCCCGTCACCTACTCGCATTGCTGTCCATCGGGATTGAAGGAGCACCCGCGCAACAAGACGGACGACCAGCTTCGCGAGATTGCGGAAGCGAACGGCTTCGTCGGCGTGACGATGTTCATGCCGTTTCTGCGGCGCGGCGCGGACGCAACCGTCGATGACTATCTCGAGGCAATCGAATATGTCATCGATGTGATCGGCGAAGACAAGGTCGGTATCGGCACGGACTTCACTCAGGGTTATAGCACTGAGTTTTTCGACTGGATCACGCATGACAAAGGCCGTTATCGTCGTCTCACGGACTTCGGCAAGGTCGTGAATCCGGAAGGCATTCGCACGATCGGTGAATTTCCGAATCTCACTGCCGCGATGCAGCGCGCGGGCTGGAGCGAATCGCGCATCAGGAAAGTGATGGGGGAAAACTGGCTTCGCGTATTCGGTGAAGTCTGGAACGGCTGAATCGGACACGGTCAGGCTACACTGCACAGGAGCTACGCACGACAAAGACCCCATGCCGACCACGACCGATCCGACGCGCACGCTCGATTACGAGGACCTTTTCAGGCACTTGCCCGTCGCGGTCATCGTGGCTCGCGAACGGATCATGGTCAACTGCAATATGCGCGCGCTGGAACTGTTCAGAGCCGAACGCAGCGACATCGTGGATCAGTCGTTCTCCAAGCTCTACCCCCAGCAGAAAGACTTCGCGACGACCGGCCGCCGTCTCGCGCCGCTCATCGCGAAGCGCGCGGTATTCAGTGACGATCGCATCATGCGCCGCATTGACGGCAGTCATTTCTGGGTAACGGTGCGCGGCTTCGGCTACAACCCGAAGCGTCCTTTCGAACTGGCGATGTGGACGTTCACCGATCTGTCGGACAACGGCAAGCAGACCGATGTCGCAAGCACGCTGACCGAACGCGAGCGCGATGTGGCCGCATATCTCGTGCATGGGATGACGAGCAAGGAGATCGGCAAGGAATTGAACATCAGTCCGCGCACGGTCGATATTCATCGCGCGAGCCTGTTGCGAAAATACAAAGTGCGGACAACGCCCGATCTTATCGCGCGCTTGCTTGCGTGAACGCGCCTGGCTGATCGAGACGTTCTGCGTGGCATATGAACCGCTAGTCACAACTCACTTGATTAGCGGGGCAATGTCAGCGCTCGGCACGGGATTTTGCTGGGCATGCGCGGGCAATTGATATCGCCATGCAGTGCACCATCGAATCTCGGTTGAGCGATTCCACTTTAGTCTAAAACAGTAAGGCAAAGACAAGGGAAGCGCTTAAACCAAACCGAGGAGTACGGCATGCGTAGTCGTGATCTTTTTGCCGATGTGCATCGCAGGTTCGCTATCGATCGTCCTCTCTTACCGCTTCGCCTCACGCGCGATGCCATGTTCGCCGCACTTCTTTCCGCACTGGTCAATACGTCCATCGCAGCCGGGCCGCTGCCGCAGGGAGGTCAGTACGTCGCGGGCACCGGGTCCATCACGACGCAGGGCAGTACCGTCAACATCGTGCAGAACACGCCGCGCGGCGTGATCGACTGGCGCAGCTTCTCCATCGGCAATGGCAACACCGTCAACGTATTTAACGGCACCGGCGCCACGCTGAGCCGCGTGACCGGTACGGAGCGCTCGGTCATCGATGGCAAGCTCGGAGCCTCGGGCAGCTTCTATCTCATCAATCCACAAGGCGTCGTGATAGGCGCGAACGGCATCGTGACGACAGGCGGCCGCTTCGTCGCATCCACGCTCGATGTCGACAATTACGCCTTCATGAGCGGCGGAACGCTCGGTCTCACCGGATCGAGTGATGCCGTCGTCGTCAATCTCGGCAAGATCGACTCGACCGGCGGCGATGTATTTCTCATCTCCCGGAAGCTCGTCGAGAACGATGGCAGCATCACCGCGCCAAAGGGATCGGTCGAACTCGCCACCGGCAATCAGATGTTGCTGCGTGATTCGGCGACCGGCCCGCAAGTCTTCGTGCAGGCCGGCACACGCGGCGATGTGGTGAACAAGGGCACGATAGACGCCGCCCAGATCGATCTGCGTGCAGCCGACGGCAACGTGTTCGCGCTCGCCGGCCAGCACGCCGATTTGCGCGCCACCGGCACGGCGATTCGTGAAGGCAAGGTATGGCTCGTCGCGGATCGCGGCACGGCGCACATCCATGCGAAGGTCGAGGCATCGAATGTGGATGGCGCTGGCGGCACGGTGATCACGACCGGCGACGCGCTTCATCTCGACGACGCAGCGATCAGCGCCGCCCTATGGAACATCAGCGCGCCGGTCTTCAATGCAGGACCGCTCAACTCCGCGACGCTTGCGCGCAATCTGTCGAGCGGCACGTCGATCACCGTCAACGCGACGGGCGCGCACAACGCAAGCGGCGATATCGACATGAGCGCGCCGCTGCACTGGACCGGTGGCGCCAGCCTCGTGTTGAACGCACTGCATAGCGTGACGCTCGGCCCGCTCGCGACGCTGTCGAACGCCGGCGCCGGGAATCTGACGCTGCGCGCCGATTCGGCGGCACGCGATAACGGCGGCAGCGTAACGAATGGCGGCACCATCGACTGGTCGCAAGGTACGGGCATCGTGTCCGCCTACTTCGACCTCAACGGGACCTACACAGCGGGGAACGTGCTGCAGAACGCATCGTGGAAACCGGCGCCTTTCAGCGGCATGACCACGCAATACACGCCCTATTACCTCGTCAATTCGAACGCCGACCTCGTCAAGATGGGTGAGAACCTCATGCCTAACTACGCGCTCGGCCGCGATCTCGATCTGAGCGCGGACGCGGGCAAGATCAACGTGATCGGCGGAGGCATCGCGCTATCCGGACAGTTCGACGGCATGGGTCACACCATCAGCCAGTTCCACGGATATAGCGTCGGCGAGGATCCGAGCTACGTCGGGCTCTTCGGCGCAATTTTCTATGGGGGCGTCGTGCGCAATCTGGGCATTATCGATTCGACCGCCTACGGCTCCTACAATGCGGGTGCCGGCATACTGACCGGCATCAACCGCGGGCTGGTTTCGAACGTCTATACCACCGGAAGCGCAGGCTCGCCCGAAGTCAGCGGACCCGGCGGCGGCGGGCTGGTCGCGCAAAACGAAGGCACCATCGAACGATCGTGGAGCAGCGCGAATGTCGGCAGCCAGGGCGAGTTCGGCGGTCTCGTCGGCATCAATAACGGCAAGATCGTTCAGTCGTTCGCCACTGGCGCCGTGTATGGCGGATCGCATTCGGAAGGCGGCGGGCTCGTTTCGCAGAACAACGGATCGATCACACAGTCGTATGCGTCGGGCAGCGCGCAGATGTACTACAACGGCGGTCTCGTGCTCGATAACAACAAGACAGGCACGATCAGCGAATCGTTCGCGAGCACGAACATCGTTCCGCAATTCAATGCCGAACTCAAAGGCGGCGTAGCGTTTTCAAATGCGGGATCGATTGCGAACAACGTCTACTGGGACCGGACAATGACCATGACGGACAAATCCGTCTACGGCGGCACGCCGGTTCCGCCTGCGAACGGTCTCACCACGGTCGAAATGCGGACGGCATCGAGCTTCGATGCAAGCTGGAACTTCGGCCCGAACGGCACATGGGTCATGCCCGCAGGCGCGCAGCATCCGATCCTGCGCTGGCAGCTCGACGCCAGGTGAGGATCCTTCACTGAAAGCCGATTGAGAGCTTCCGGACATATGACGGTCACCGCGCTCTCGCATCATGCGCGGGGACCATCATAAGGACACGGAAAGCCGATGAAGCGCGATCGAAAGCACGCTCTACCCGCAATGCCGAAATTTTCGCTGGCACTGACTGCATTCACCCTGACGCTTGCCGCCTGTCATGGCGACGGAAGCGACGCTGCGCCCAATGCGCCCGCCCCCGCCGCATTCTCGACGCTCGATGGCAGGATGCCGCTCGTCATCGGGCATCGCGGCCTGCCGGGCTTGCGGCCCGAGGAGACGCAGCCATCGTATGAACTGGCCGCGACCAGCGGCGCGGATGCACTCGAAGAAGATTTGCACTTGTCGAAGGATTGCGTGCTCGTCGCGCGGCATAACCCGTGGCTGTCGGACAATACGAACATCGCGGAGGTCGCCAAAACGAACGCATCCGTTGCCGCGAGAAAGCGCACGGTGCCCGGCGTGCTCGTCAATGTGAAATGGCAGAGCACGCCGCAGACCGGGCCTTCGCAATATCTGACGGACCTGACCGATCCGAACGATCCGAAGTCGGTGCTGAAGTCGCTGATCGTCGATGGCGAGGATCACACCGGCGACTGGTCCATCACGGACTTCACCGCCGCCGAACTCGGCACGCTGATCGGCGGCACCACGTACGATGCCGCGAACGAGCGTCCGTCCGAATACAACGGCAAGTATCCCGTTCTGACGTTCCAGCAGATCATCGATATCGCGAAGGCGCAAAGCGCTGCAACAGGCCGCACGCTTTCCGTGTATCCGGAGACGAAGAACCCGACGTGGAACAACGCGCAGGCCATCGCCAACGGATGCGGCGCGCCGGGCAGCCATCCGCTCGAAGACGCGCTCATCAAGATTTTGAACGACAACCAGCTCAATACTCACGACGCCGCCGTGTTCGTGCAGAGCTTCGAGCCGTCGAGCCTGCAATACATGCGCGCGCACGGCCTCAATACGAAGCTCGTGCAACTGATCGATGGCTACGACGTCGACTATCGCACGGGCGCGGTCATCTACAACGAGATCACCGATAGCCGTCCGTTCGACTGGACCGTTGCCGGCGATCCGCGCTGGTTCGACGCGATGCTCACGCCGCAAGGTCTCGCGCAGATCAGGACGTATGCGGATGGCATCGGTCCGTGGAAGCCGCAGATCGTACCGCTCAGGATCGCGCCGTTCCCCGCGACCAACGCCGACGGCTCGCCATTCACCGGCTCGACTGCGCAAGCGACCTCGCAGCCCGCCACGAGCGTCGTCAGCGACGCGCACAAGGCCGGCCTCTTCGTTCACGTCTTCACGTTCCGCAACGAGAAGAAGTACCTTGCTGCGGACTACAAAGGCGATCCGTCGGCCGAGTATCTGAAGTTCTACCGCACGGGCGTCGATGGCGTGTTCACCGACTTCGCCAACACCGCCTATGCAGCGCGTGCAGCTTATCTCAAGGAACTCGGGCGATAGCGCGCACCGCCATCACGTTCCGCGCCGCGTGACTCGTGCATGACCCCGAACCGCGGGCGTCATGCGCGCGAAGAAGACGATGACCGAAGCCGCCACCGACATCGCCGCGAGCGCGGTCAGCCCGCCCTGAATCGAGCCGGTCTTCTGCTCCAGAAAGCCGAAGGTCGCGGGCGCGACGAAGCCGCCGAGATTGCCGATCGAGTTGATGAGCGCAATCACGGGAGCGGCGATGCGCGCATCGAGATAGCCCTGGGGGATCGGCCAGAACAGCGAAGAAGCCGCCTTGAAGCCGATTGCCGCAAAGCAGATCGCGACGAACGAAAACACTGCGCTGCCCGTGCCCGCCGCATACATGCCCGCCGCCGCGATCAGCAGGACACATGCGACCCACGCCTGCTGGAACTTGAAGCGCGCCGCCAGTGCCGCGAACATATACATCGCGACGATCGAAATGAGCCACGGCACCGAGTTGAACAGGCCGACCTGGAAGTCGTTCAGATGCCCCATCTTGCGGATGATGCTCGGCAGCCAGAAGGTCGCGCCGTAGATCGTCAGGGATACCGAGAAATAGATCAGGCAGAAGATGACGATCTGCGGATCGCGCAGCAGGCTCAGCGCCGATGGCTTCGCCACATGCGTGGATTCGCGCTCGCGCTGCTCTCCTTCGATTTCGGCGACGAGCGCATCCTGCTCGGCGCGCGTGAGCCACTTCGCGTCATGCGGCTTAGAGTCGAGCCAGAACCACACGAAGCCCGCGAGCACCACCGAGGCCATGCCTTCGATGATGAACATCCACTGCCAGCCGTGCAGGCCGTGGCCTTCGATCAGCAGCAACGCGCCGGAAATCGGCCCTGAAAACACCGAGGCGAGCGCCGAGCCGGACAGGAAGATCGCCATTGCGCGGCCCCGCTGATCGCGCGGCAGCCATTGCGTGAAATAGAAGACGACGCCGGGAAAGAAGCCCGCTTCCGCCGCGCCGAGCACGAGACGCATCACGTAGAACGAGGTCTCGCCGCGCACGAACGCCATGCCGACCGCCGCCAGCCCCCACGTCACCATGATGCGCGTGAGCCACGCCTTCGCGCCGAAGCGCTGCAACAGCATGTTCGACGGCACTTCGAACACCGCATAGCTGACGAAGAAAAGCCCCGCGCCGAGACCATACGCCGCCGCGCCAATGCCGAGATCGGCGCTCAAGTGCTGCCGCACGAAGCCGATGTTCACGCGGTCGATGTAGTTGACGATGAACATCACCACGAAAAGCGGCAGCACGTGCCACTTGATTTTCTTGACGGCGCTTTGCAGCGCGTCGGCTCGGTTGCTCATGAAACTGTCTCCTTCGTTATGGGTGTCGAGCGTCGAGCCGGTCAGAAGCGCGGGTTCTTGCCGCTGAAGTCCGGCTGATACTTGCGCATCTGCGTCAGGTCATCGCGATTGCGCACGCCGCACGCGAGGTATTGCTCGTGCAGCACGGCGAGCTGCTCGCGGTCCAGTTCGACGCCGAGACCCGGCGTCGTCGGCACGCGCACCGCGCCGTTATCGAACTTCACGCGGCCGCCCTTGATGACCTCTTCCTCCTGCCACGGATAGTGCGTGTCGCAGGCGTACGTGAGATTGGGGATGCTCGCGGCGACGTGCGTCATCGCCATGAGGCTGATGCCCAGGTGCGAGTTCGAGTGCATCGACATGCCGAAGCCCCACAGACGGCACATGCGCGCGAGCGTCTGCGTCGCGCGCAGGCCGCCCCAGTAGTGGTGATCCGAAAGCAATACTTTGATCGAGCCCATGTTGCAGCCGCGACGGAAATCGTCCATCGTCGTGATGACCATGTTGGTCGCGAGCGGCAGCTTCGTATGCTTCTGCAACTCGGCCATGCCTTCGAGACCGGGGCAAGGGTCTTCGTAGTATTCGAGGATTTCGTCGAGCTCGGGTGCGGCCGCGATACTGGTCTGCAGCGTCCAGTTCGCGTTCGGATCGAGGCGTAGCGGCATGCCGGGGAACGCCTTCGCAAGCGCCTTCATGCAGGCGATCTCATGCGACGGCTCGAAAACGCCGCCCTTCAGCTTGATACTTTGGAATCCGTATAAATCGATCATGCGCTGCGCCTGCGCCACGATCTGTTCCGGGCTGATGCCCTCGCCCCATGCATCGGGCGCGTACGGTTTATCGATATGCTCCGCGTACTTGAAGAACAGGTAGGCGCTGTACGGCACCGCGTCGCGCACTTTGCCGCCCAGCAAGTCCACGACCGGCGCGCCGACGATCTGCCCTTGCAAATCGAGCATCGCCACCTCCAGCGTGCTGATGACCTTCGGCGCGTTCTTCGCCGCATGGGAGCCTGGGGCAAGCTCGAACTCGACCGCGCCTGGCGTCGCCCTGATCGTCGCGCGCACGCGTTCTTCCATCGCGTTCAGATCGAACGGCGAAAGGCCGATGGCCAGCGACTTCGCCTGATCGAGCACGCGCAGCATCGGTTCGTCGCCGTAGGTTTCGGAGATGCCGACGCGGCCGTCGCTCGTCTCCAGTTCGACGATCGCGCGCAACGCCCACGGCTCGTGAATGCCCGCAGCGTTGAGCAACGGGCCGTCGCGAAAGGCGATCGGCGTGATTCGAACCTGGGTGATGGTGATGTCGCGCGTCATGTCGGAAATCCAGTTAGCGAGGAAGTCCGTGCATGTTAAACACTAATATATTAGTGTTTCATTGGGGAAAGTACTGAGCAGGGCAGACCGTTCGGCTCCAATGCGCGGGTTGGTATGCTACGGACCGAATCCGTCTTCGATTAAGCTTTCAGCATGAATCTCAACGACGCACCACCGATGGCGCATCGCCTCGACCGCTCCCGCCACGCCGCGCCGCAAGTCTTCGAACGGCTGCGCGCGATGATCGTCTCGCTTCAACTCGCGCCCGGCAGCGTGCTTTCGCGCGCCGATCTCGCCGCCCAGTACGGTCTCAGCCAGACGCCGGTGCGCGACGCGCTGATGAAACTCGGCGAGGAGGGTCTCGTCAACATCTTTCCGCAGCACGCGACGGTCGTGAGCCGCATCAGCGTGAGCGCCGCGCTGCAGGCGCACTTTCTGCGCCGGTCAATCGAAATCGAAGTGGTCCGCACGCTGGCGATCGAGCGCGACGCCGCGCTGATCGACCGCCTGCGCGCCACCATCGACGCGCAAAGCCGCGTGCTCGATCCCGCCGACAACGAGCGCTTCGTGCTGCTCGATCAGGAGTTTCACCGGCAGATGCTGGAGGCTGCGGGCGTGCCGCAATTGTGGGAACTGGTGCGGCGGCGCAGCGGCCATATCGACCGGCTGCGGCGGCTGACCTTGCCCGTCGAAGGCAAGACGACGGCCGTGGTGCGCGATCACACGGCTATCGTCGACGCCATCGAAGCGAGCGATCCCGACGCCGCGCAAGCCGCGATGCGCAGCCATCTGTCGGGCACGCTCGGCCAGATCGATCAGATTCGCGCGAGTCATCCGGACTTTCTGACGGATCACTAGCGCTCGATTCGTCAGAACGTCGCCCAGTCGCCTTCGGCTGCGGAAAGCGTCTTCACGGCGCGCTTCGGTTGCGTGGCGCTGCGCGCCGGGGACGTAATCGCGGGCACCGGCGTCCCCGTCCGAAACACCGCGACCGCCCCGCGCAGTTGTTCGGCCTGGTCCTCCAGCGAGCCGGCTGCGGCCGCCGCTTCTTCGACGAGCGCGGCGTTCTGCTGCGTGACCTCGTCCATCTGCGCAATCGCCTGATTCACCTGCTCGATGCCGCGACTCTGTTCATGCGATGCCGCCGCGATCTCGCCCATGATGTCCGTCACGCGCTGAATCGCGGTGCCGACCTTCTGCATCGTCTCGCCTGCCTGAGCGACGAGTTCGGTGCCCGCGTGCACGCGGCTGCCCGACGTTTCGATGAGGTCCTTGATCTCCTTCGCGGCACTCGACGAGCGCTGCGCAAGGCTGCGCACTTCGCTCGCCACGACTGCGAAGCCGCGGCCCTGCTCACCGGCGCGGGCCGCTTCGACTGCCGCGTTGAGCGCGAGGATGTTCGTCTGAAACGCAATGCCTTCGATCATGCCGATGATCTCGGCGATCTTGCCCGAACTCTGTTCGATGCCGGCCATCGTTTCGACCACTTGCCCGACGATCGCGCTGCCTTCGCTCGCCACTGCGTTGGCATTGTCGGCGAGGCTGCTCGCCTGCTTCGCGTTGTCGGAATTCTGTTTGACGGTGGACGTCAACTGCTCCATGCTCGCCGCCGTTTCCTGCAGCGACGCCGCCTGCTCCTCGGTGCGTGACGACAGGTCCGTGTTGCCCGCCGCGATTTCCTTGCTTGCGCTCGCGATCGCTTCGCCGCTGGCTCGCACGCTGCCGACCGTCACCGCGAGCTTGTCCTTCATGGCCGCGACGCCGGCAAGCAAGCGCCCCATTTCATCGTGTGTCCTGACTATCACTTCTCGTGTCAGGTCGCCGCTCGAGATATGTTCGAAATGATCGAGCGCCTCTGCGAGCGGCGTCATGATCGCGCGTCGAAGGAAGTACCAGCCCGATACCGCAGCGGCGATACCCACGAGCAGCGAAACCAGGCCGATGATGCGCAGCGTCGATACCTTGCTGTCGTTCTCCGCATCCTGACGCGCCGCGTCGGTAAGCTGGAATTCGCGCAGCTTCCTGAACGCCGCGCTCACGCGGTCATACGACGCCGGCAGTTCATTCAGCGCCGAGCGGCGGACCTGCTCCTGATCGTGCCTGCCGATGGCCGCGCCGAACGCTTCGATGGCCTTGCGCATGTCCGCCCGCGCCGCGACGACCTCTTTCGCGATCATGTCTTCATCCGTGCCGCGCGGGATCGCATCGTATTTCCTGTACCAGTCGTCGGCGCTGTTCAGGAGGCTCTCGGCGCGCGCACGCGCTTCGCCCGCGCCGGGTGCGTCAGGCTCGAGCGCATAGGCATCGAGTTGCATGCGCGCGCGGCTCAGGTAGATGTCGGAGACGCCTAGCGCATTCACGGACGGCAGCGTGCTCAGGCCCAGATCTCTCGCGGACGCGTCGATCGCATTCATTCCGTAAAGGCCGAAGCCTACGCAGACGCAAAGCAGACAGCCCAGAAAGGTCATGGTGAGCGCAAGCCGCGCCCGAATGGTCAAAGTGTTCATCTCTCTCGTCTATGCGCGCGCAAGTCAAACGATCCTGCGCTGGGTCTTGGGGTCACTTGCTTATCGGCGCGCATACGCGAAACTGTAATGAGAATGTAGTGATCCGAACTCACTCATGTCTCTGCGATAACCACGGTTGCCTGCATCGCGCCTTCGATGGCTTCGTGTCCGAACTCATCGGCGATGGCGGCCGCGCAGGCATCCGTTGCAATCGACAATGCATCTGGCCCGCGCGCTTCGATCTCGAACCGCAAAGGTGTGCCCTGACAGAAGCCGATGGCCGCTGTCATCGCCGAATCAGCACGACTGTGACCAGCCACGTCGTCGAACGTCGGGCTTTTGTCGAAGCTCCCTCCACGCAGGTCGCGCTCGATGACCGAACGTTCGTAATAATCGTGCGGCGTACGAACGAAGAACATCGGCGGATCGGTGGCGAAGATGCGCGACATCGTCTGTGTCACGGTTAAAGCGAACGCGTTGTGCTCGATGCGGTCCCACACGTTGAAGATGAACACGCCATCGGTGCGCAAGACGCGGCGCATCTGCGCGAAGGCTTTGGGCTTGTCGGGAAAGAACATCGCGCCGAACTGACAGACGACCGCATCGAAGGAGGCATCGTCGAAGGGCAAGCACAGGGCGTCGGCTTGCCGCCACTCGACGGGCCTCGCGGTGCCGTTGGCTCGTGCGCGTTCGAGCATCGCCGGATTGAGGTCCGTTGCGACGATGCTGGCCGATTCGTCCAGCGCGTTCGACAGCGCGCGCGTGACGACGCCCGTTCCCGCCGCCACTTCGAGCACGCGCGCGGGTCTTCGCAACGCGACGCGAGCCGCGATGTCATCGGCATAGTGCTGGAACATCAGCGGCACGAGGTATGCGTCGTATATCTCGGGGATCGCGCCGCTGAAGCGCTTGTCGGCAATGTCGTGAGCGACCATATCGCCTCCTTCGCCGTGCAGGCGTGGGCGGTCCTATGAGTCTAGGCGATCGCGTCGCATCCAAGCAGGGTCGGGCGCAATCCGTCACACTAACGCGATCACGTCGTTAAACCGAAGCACGAGCACGGACTGCAATGGACAATCGAGCACTCATCATCGGCGCAACAGGCGTCGTCGGACGCAATCTTTTCGAGCATCTTCAATCGCGCGGCGACTGGTCGATCACCGGGCTATCGCGTGGCAGAACGCCTGCGCCTGCCGGCATGGAATCGATCACGGCGGATCTCACATCGGCGTCGTCGGTGGCGGATGCCCTCGGGGGTCAGCAATTCAGCCACGTCTTCTTCACCGCATGGTCGCGGCAGGCCACAGAAGCGGAGAACATCCGCGTGAACGGCGCGATGGTCTCCAACGTGCTCGGTGCGCTGGGGCCGACGGGATCGATCGAGCATGCCGCGCTCGTCACGGGCCTGAAGCATTATCTCGGACCATTCGAGGCGTATGCGAAGGGCGCCGTGCCGATGACGCCCTTTCGCGAAGAACAGGGCCGGCAACCCGTCAACAACTTCTACTACGAGCAGGAAGATCGGCTCTTCGAAGCGGCGGGACAGTACGGCTTCGGCTGGAGCGTGCATCGTCCGCATACGATCATCGGCTATGCGGTCGGCAATGCGATGAACATGGGCGTCACGCTCGCCGTCTATGCGACGCTTTGCAAGGCGACGGGCGAGCCTTTCGTGTTCCCGGGTTCGGCTGCGCAATGGAACGGACTCACCGACATGACCGATGCGCGCCTGCTCGCGCGTCAGCTCGAATGGGCCGCGACCTCGCCGATGGCGCGTGACGAAGCGTTCAACGTCGTCAATGGCGACGTGTTTCGCTGGAAGTGGATGTGGGAGCGTATCGCCGGTTATTTCGGCGTGGAACCCGCGCCCTTCGACGGTCAGACGCGGCCCCTCGAAAACCGCATGCAGCATGCCGCCAGGGTCTGGGCCGACATTGCCGCGCGTCATTCGCTTGCCGAAGCGGACATCGACAAGCTCGTCTCGTGGTGGCATACGGATGCCGACCTCGGCCGCCCGATGGAAGTGCTGACGGATATGGCGAAGAGCCGCAAGGCCGGCTTCCTCGACTATCAGAGCACGCCTGATTCGTTCTTCGACCTGTTCGACCGCCTGAAGGCGGAGCGCATCATTCCGGCCTGATATCGGCGCGAAGGCGTGCATCACGGCACGCCTTCATCCGACGATCGCACTGCCTCACACGACGCGAATGGTCACGTCGATATTCCCGCGCGTCGCCTTCGAATACGGACACGTGCCATGCGCGCCCTCCACGATGGCCGCCGCCACGTCGCGCTCGATGCCCGGCAGACTCACCGCAAGCCGCGCACGCAACTGATAGCCGCCTTCGTTGGTGCCGAGATCGACTTCGGCATCGACGGCGGTATCGGCGGGCAGCTTCACCTGCAGTTTCGCGGCGGCCTTGCTCATTGCGCCGATGAAACAGGCCGACCAGCCCGCCGCGAATAGCTGCTCGGGATTGGTGCCCGCGCCCGCCGATCCGGGCGGCGAGAGTTGAATGTCGAGCCGGCCGTCGGTGCTGCGCGCGTGGCCTTCGCGGCCTCCCGTCACGTGAGTGCTGCCGGTGTAGAGAACGGTGTCGATGGGCTTCGTCATGGTGTGTTCCTCAAAGTATCGTGTTGATCGACCGTCTTAGCTGCCGCGATACAGGCTCGACAGCGCGGCGATCTGCCCGCTTTTTTGCGCCTGCACGAGTTCGTTGCGCACTTCGGCGCGCGTCTTGCCCATGTCGCGATGCGCCTGCTGCGCAACGGAGGTGTCCGGCATGGCGGCAGCGCTCGTGACGGCGGCTTGCGCGGCTCCGGCGAAAGCACTGGCGGCGAGTACGAAAGCGATGATCGAAGTCTTCATGATGGTCCTCTGCGATTGAATGATTGAACGGTTGAACGTCTTGACGGCGCCTGCTTCGCTTGCTGCCGTTGACGTATTGGAACGCCGCGGTGTATCCGTCATGTTTCAGCGAAGCGGGGTGTTCGAATCGTCATGTATCGCGTGCGACAGCGGATACACTGCGATACAAAACGCTTCCGCCGCGAGTCGAATGCCGGCGCGTTTCGCGATATAAAGCTTCCATCATCCATGCTGGAGCAATGTCGTGAAGCGTATGCTCGCAATCGTCGCCCTCGTCGCTGGAGGGATGGCAACCGAACTGGCGCATCCGGTGCACTGTCTGCTGATCCATCCCGCCCGGCTGCAAATCAAGCGCAAGAGATCCTGAACGAGCGATGGAACACACCGACCATGTGCTGATCGTCGACGACGATCGCGGCATCCGCGAATTGCTCGCGACGTATCTCGAGAAGAACGGCATGCGCGTGTCGCTCGCCGCGAATGGCCGTCAGATGCGCGCCGCGCTCGAACAGGGCGCGCCCGATCTGATCGTGCTGGACCTGATGCTCCCCGGCGAAGACGGCCTCGTGCTATGCCGCGAACTGCGAGCGGGCAAGTTCCGCGCGGTCCCGGTGCTGATGCTCACCGCGCGCAACGAGGAAGCGGACCGCATTCTCGGGCTCGAAATGGGCGCCGACGATTACTTGCCGAAGCCCTTCGCCGTGCGCGAACTGCTCGCGCGCATGCGCTCGGTGCTGCGGCGCACGCGCATGCTGCCGCCGGGCATGGAGGTGACGGAGACCGCGCCGCTGCTCGCATTCGGCGACTGGCGGCTCGATACCACCGCACGCCATCTGCTCGATGCGGAAGGCACGATGGTCGCGCTATCGGGCGCCGAATATCGCTTGCTGCGCGTGTTTCTCGATCATCCTCAACACGTGCTCACGCGCGACCAGTTGCTCAACCTCACGCAGGGCCGCCAGGCGGATGCGTTCGATCGCTCCATCGATCTTCTCGTGAGCCGCCTGCGTCAGCGTTTGAGAGACGAGGCGCGCGAGCCCCGCTACATCAAGACGCTGCGCAGCGAAGGTTATGTGTTCTCCGCCGCCGTCACGCCGCTCGGCGGCGCTCAATGAGCGCGGAGATGGGTGCATCGACGAATGCGCCGGCCATCGCATCGGCATGGCTGCACTGGCCGCGCACGCTGTTCGCGCGGCTCGCGCTGATCCTGCTGATCGGGCTCGCGCTCGCGCAGACCGCCGCGTTCTGGCTGACGATGACCGAGCGCGACCAGAGCATGACGAGCGTCATGACCGGTTATGTCGAGCGCGAAGTGGCAAGCTCGGTCGCGCTGCTCGATCATCTGCCGCCCGACGAGCGCGCCGCATGGCTGCCACGGCTTGCGCGGCGCAGCTACGAATTCATGCTCGGGCCGGGCGTGGGCGGCGCGGCGCCGGACGCCGCGTTGTCGGCGCGCTTTGCGCAGTCGATTGCCGATGGCATCGGCAAGCGATATCCGCTGACCGTGAATGCGGTACCCGGCGATACGCAGCGCTTCCAGGTGCATTTGCGTCTCACCGACGGCTCGCCGCTCACCATCGACATGCGGCCGATGCAGGGCACGCCCGTATCCGGCTGGCTGCCGTTCGTGCTCGCGCTGCAGCTCGCGGTGATCGTCGCGTGCAGCTGGCTCGCCGTGCGGCTCGCGACGCGTCCGCTCGCGCAACTCGCCCGCGCCGCCGACACGCTCGGCCCCGATCTCAAAGGACAGCGCCTGCCCGAGCACGGACCCGAGGAAGTCGTGCGCGCGGCGAAAGCCTTCAACGCGATGCAGGACCGCGTCGCGATGTACATGGCGCAGCGCATGCAGATTCTTGCCGCCATCACGCACGACCTGCAAACGCCGATCACGCGCATGCGTCTGCGCGTCGACGTGATGGACGACGATGCAACCGGCGCGAAGCTCCGGCAGGACCTTCAGGAGATGGAGACGCTCGTGAAGGAAGGCGTCACGTATGCACGCACGCTGCACGGGACGCAGGAGCCTGCGGTGCGCGTCGATCCGGACGCGCTCATCGAAAGCATCGTTGACGATTATGTCGATGCGCGCAGGAACGTGTCGCTCGAAGGACGCATCGGGCATCCGCTGGTGACACGGCCACAAGCGTTGCGGCGCATCGTCGGCAATCTGGTCGACAATGCGCTCAAGTTCGCGGACGCAGCCGAGATTCACATCGAGTCATTGGCCGATGGCCGCACGCGCGTCTCGGTGATGGATCGCGGCCCCGGAATACCCGATGCATCGCTCGAGGCGGTGTTCGAGCCGTTCGTGAGGCTCGAAGGCTCCCGCAACAGAAGCACGGGCGGAACCGGGCTGGGACTCGCCATCGCGCGCCAGCTTGCGCGCGCGATGGATGCCACGCTCACGCTCCATAACCGCGAAGGCGGCGGTCTGGAAGCGCGGCTCGTGCTTTGATCGTCTTGCGATCAGCCGAAGGTGAACGCGTAGGCCCGCGCGCCGGCATCGAGAAACTCGATCCCGAACGTGCGATCGACGATGGGACCGCTTTGCCGCACGAGCTGATAGAGACGCGCGGCGGTAACGGTTCCGTTGCCGTCCGCATCGATATCCGCGCCATGCGATGCGCCCGGCGGCTTGCCGTCGATCGTGACACGAATGCGTACCGGCTTGCCATCGCCGGCGGGCGCGAGCACGAGATGCAGGTCACGCGCATGGAAGCGATAGGCGACGCGCGCGTGCGGTGCGGCGGGAACGGCGGCTTCTGCGCCGACGGTCCATTGTCCGCCGAAGGCCCATTCGTTGAGCGCAAGCTGTTTCGGTAATGCGTAGGTTTCCGAAGCGTTCTGGATGATGCGCTGCGCAGGCGTGAGTCCTTGCGACTCGCGATAGCCGAGATACGTTTCGTTCGATGCGACCTGCGCGACATCGGCGGCCACTTGTGCGCCGCTCGCCGCCACTGCACCATCATTCGTTGCGCCCGGCGTCTTTCCGAGCAACTGACGAATGACGCCTTCGGCCTCGTCATAGCCGCCTTCGCCGAACTGGTGATACCGCACGCGCCCTTCTGCATCGACGATATAGAACGCCGGCCAATAGCGATTGCCGAACGCTTGCCAGATGCGGTAGTCGTTATCGACGGCCACCGGATACGACACGTTCAGATCGCGCAATGCTCGCTTCACGTTGCGCGTGTCGTGCTCGAAGCCGAACTCGGGCGTATGCACGCCGAGCACGACGAGCCCGTCGTTCCCGTACCGCTGCGCCCATGTCCTGAGATAAGGAAGCGTGCGCAGGCAATTGATGCACGAGTACGTCCAGAAGTTGACGACAACCACTTTGCCGCGCAATGCATCGCGTGAAAGCGGCGATGTGTTGAGCCATTCGGTCGCGCCATCGAGGGCGGGCAGCTTGCCTTCCACCGGCAAGGTCGATGGCGGCTTCGGCGGCATTGCGGAAGCCAGGCCGACGAGCCTGCTTTCGATGCCATCCGTCGATACGCCCTTCACGCTAGCGAGCACGCGCGTGTTGACGCCCGATGCGATCGCCGCAACGGTCAGCAACACGAGCGCGCCCATCGCGCGGCGCACGTGCTCGCCGATGCCGAACGAACGCTTGAGCGCATCGAGCGCGCGCTTGCCGAGCGACGACGCCACCGCGAGCGCAACCGCCGCGCCGCTCGCATACGCGGCGAGTGCGGCGCCGGTCGTCCACGTTGCGCCATCGAGCGCCGCGCCGGACAGGATCGCGCCGAGGATCGGTCCCGCGCACGGCGCCCACAGCAGGCCCGTGGCCGCGCCGAGCAGCGTTGCGGACAGAATGCGGCGCGACGCGAGTTGCGACTGGGAACGCGCGATGATCCGGTCGGCAATCGACGACAGCGGACGCGCGATGCGCGCTGCGATCGACGGAAACACCAGCGATCCGCCGAAAAGCGCAAACGTGGCGAGCGCGATCCATCGGCCATACTGGCTCAATTGCGCGGCGCTTGCGAGCCCCGCGGCACCGAGGCCGGTGACGATCGTGAACGTGCCCGCGAGACCCGCCAGAAGCGGCAGACGATCGGTAAGAAAAGGCCGGTCCGTGCGCGCGAAGACGAACGGCACGACCGGCAGGATACATGGACTCAGCACGGTAAAAGCGCCGCCAAGAAACGCGATGACGATGAGTAGCACGAGAGTCTCCACGAGGTTGAGCGATGGCCCTTATTTCACGGCTCCCATGTATCGCGTGAATGTCCGCAGTGCTGTGGTTGTGTATCGCAATGTATCTGCGCGAGGCGCCGATACACGTTGACGCGATCGCCTTCCATCGCCGACACAGTGCCGATACACCGGGGCGCTTCAATGCACTCCATCGTTAATCACCGAGGAGGTCGTCATGTTGAATCGTCTCAGGATTGCAGCCGTCGCCGTGGGAATTGCAGCGACCGCTGGTGTTGCGGCCTTTGCATCCGGGAGCGTGTCGGCGCTTGCGCCCGCCGCCATTGCGACTGGTGCGGATGCGCCGAATTTTCGGGGCATCGACAACTGGTTCAACAGCGCGCCGCTCGATCTTGCGAAGCTGCGCGGCAAGGTGGTGCTCGTCGATTTCTGGACCTTCGATTGCATCAACTGCGCGCATACGCTGCCCTATATCAAGGCGTGGGATGCGCGGTATCGCGACAAGGGGCTCGTCGTCGTAGGCGTGCACTCGCCGGAATACGCGTTCGAACGAGACACCGGCAATCTGAAGAAAGCGATCGCCCGCAACGGCATTACGTATCCGGTCGCACAGGACAATGGTTTCGCGACCTGGCGCGCGTACGGCAATCAGTACTGGCCTGCGCTGTATCTGATCGATCAGAACGGCAAGCTCGTTTATAGCCACTTCGGCGAAGGGCAATACGCACAAACCGAACAGAAGATACGCAGTCTGCTTGATGGGAGGTGATCGAAACGTGTCGTGAGCACGGTTTTCGACGAGCGTGGCGTGGCGTGGCGTGGACACAAGCAGGATGCCATCTGCCGACGTGGCCTTGCTTCCGCTCGACGAAGCTCCTGAGAAGCAACGCGCGCAGACGGTCCATAGCAATTTCGGCGAAGTTGCACCCGGCGTCGTTCACTACATCCGCGCGACAGGAGCCTCGTCGCAGTCAGTGCGCTCGTCGCGAACGGCAGGTCGCGCAGAATCCGTATCACCTCAATCGTGCGATGGACAATGTTTTGACTCGGATGGAGGCGTCGGAAGTGCTGACTCAGCTTGCGTTCCATGCGGGATGGCCGAATGTGTTGTCAGCGATGCCGGTATTCAAGGATGTGAGGAGCAAGCGAGATGGTTGAATCGCCGGCTAAGCGCTTCGCGATCGAGGGCCACAAAAGAACGAACGCGCGGTCGTCCTCAAGCCCTGTCAACATCGCACTCTTCTTGCTTATCCCAACCTCGCGTCCCTGAGCGAAGCACCGCCCATCGACGACTATCCTGAACACATTCGACCGGTCGACCGCCCCGGCATGGAGAAGCGATGCATCGCGCCGCAGTCACATCCCTTATCCGTTCTGCAATTCTTGCTGCGCTGATTGCAGTGCTTACAGCATGCGGAAGCGGAAACGATTCGAATCCCGTGAACCCGTCCGGGCCCGCAGGCGGCATCCGCCTGCAAGTCGTGGCGTTCGGCGACAGTCTCTCGGACGCAGGCACCTACGCCCCGATTGCCGGCGTCGTCGGCGGCGGGCGCTTCACGACCAATCCCGGCCAGGTGTGGGCGCAGGACGTCGCGCAGTATTACGGCGATACGCTGTCGCCCGCCTATACGATCGATCTGGGTCATCAATTACGCGCGCAAAGCGGTCTCGACTACGCGCAAGGCGGCTCGACGGTCGCCACGCCCGCGGATCAGTATCAATACCTGACCGATGTGATCGGCGACATTCAGATGCCCGTGACGCAACAGCTGTCGAGCTATGTCGCCACGCACGGCAGCTTCAATGCGAACCAGCTCGTCCTGGTCTGGGCCGGGTCGAACGACGTGCTCCGCGCAGGCAGCCCGCCTGCCGCCAACGGCACCGTCGAGACGGCAGCTACGACGCTCGCGCAGCTCGTCGCGCAGATCGTGCAGCGCGGGGCGACGCATGTGGTGCTAGTGAATTTGCCGAACATCGGCTTGTCGCCGAAAGGCATCCGGTCCGCCGATGGCGGCGCGAACTATACGCAGCTCTCGCAACTCTTCAACGCAACGCTCAACGCCGCGTTGCAGACCAACGGCGTGCAAGGCAAGGTCATCCTCGTGGATGCGTACACATGGACGACGCAGACCATCGCGAACTATCAGGCCAATGGCTTTGCCGTGTCGAATACGGGCCAGGCCTGCGATCCGTCGAAGACACCGCGCGATACGTCGCTGCTCTGCTCGCCCGCCACTTACACGACGTCGAATGCGGACCAGACCTACATGTTCGCCGATGAACTGCACCCCACGACCCGCATGCACGCGCTCTTTGCGCAGTACGTGCAGGCGCAGATCGCAGCGAGCGGGCTCGGGCGCTGAGGCACGAAACAGCGCTGAGTCAATCGGAAGATAGCGCCATCTGGCGATCGATTTCTTCCATCCCGACCGCCAGCGCGAACTGACACGCCTCGTTCGCCGATGCGAATTGCCCCAGCATGCCGGTCGCGCGCTGACGACCGGCCTTGTCGCGCAGAATGAGCATCGACGTGTAGAGGCCGTCGTCGAATGCGGCCAAAGGTGTGATGACGAAGCCCCGATAGTCCGCATGCACCTGGTTCATGCGCGTCTCCTTCATTAGGGATAGACCTAGTTCAAGGGACCGGCGAAGCGCTTGCCTGCCCGTCCTTCAGGTCACTTAACTATACGGCGGCGAGCGAAAAAGAAGCGTTGAAAGCGATTCCATGACGCGGTCCGAAAAACGCCTGTTTCGGACCGCAAGCCCGTGCAGTTTCGCGGGTATCAGCTGGATTGCCGGGCGCTCGCGGCACCGATGCGCGGGGTGCGCGCGTCGGCTGCAAACCACGCTTGCCCGATCGCATACTCGGCCGCCGCACCGAGCGCGAGAATGGCCGAGCCGATCTCCAGCAAGTGCGCCGGCGACATCGCGTTGGACAACCACCAGAACGTGAGCAGGGAACCCATGCGCATGACCCACATCACCAGATCGCGTGCCACGATGCGATCCACGAGTTCGCCGCGAATGTCCAGCGCGCGCTGATTCAGTACATGCTCACTGGCGTTAAGGAACGGCCCCGCAGCGGATCGGAGGATCGAATGCGCGACGAACAGTGCAGGCAGCCACGCGCTCGCGCCCAGGAGGACGAATGAGATCGCCACCGCGAAGCACGACCAGCCGAGCCAGCCCGAACGGTTATGCACGCCGCGGCTCTTGCGCGTGACATAGAGCGCAGCCGCACCGGCGAGGCCGGCGACGCTGGAAACCCATCCGAGATCGCTCGCCGATCCGAGCGACATCGCCGCCCCGACGGAACCCACTGCGCCGCCGACGCCAAGCAAGCCCGATTCGAGAAAGAACAGCGGCAGGCAGTTGCGAAATTCCGGTTGCGCGATGACCGCGAGTGGATTCTTCGCGGGAACCATCGGCGCTTCGGTCACGTTGCGTCCGAGCATCAGGCCGGCTCCGATGCAAACCATGCCATACAGCTTGTAAAGTGCATGGCTGCTGTTGCCGGTCTTCGCGAGGAAAAGCGTAGCAACGAGCGTTGCGACGATGCCCCCGGCAACTGCAAGCGCGCCTGAACGCGACGCATAACTGTCGCGTTCCGCGTCGCTCAGCACGCTCATTTCCAGCCAATACCGCGCGCTCCATGTGAGCCCGAGGAAAAGGCCATAGACAGCGGCCATCATCGGAACGGATTCGTTTCCGGTCAGCAAAAGCGCACCCGGAATCAAAAAGCTCAGTCGCATGAGGCGGCGCCCGGTCAAGCCGAAATACGGGCCGAGCAGATAAACGAAGAGCGCGCAGCCGCTGGCGTCGCTCAGCATGTACGCGGTGAAGCGAAACATCGCGTTAATGTCGTCGACACCAACGACGAAATAGCCGATAAACGCGGCCAACGTGCCAATCGCTCCCTGAAACGCTACAAAGAGGAGCATTTCCTGCTCGTGCTTCAACATGGTCTTGCGTGTACTCGTGGATGTCCCCGCGCGAAAGCGTCGCGCTGGGACCGGCTTGAGGCCGGAGACAATCGATTAACGGGGATCAGGCTGGGAAGATTGGTGCCGGCGCTGGCGTCCGGTAAAACCTGCCGATCCCTTAGGGAAGGCGATCAGCATTTCCGACTAGCGATCGCGCGGGAGCAAAGTGTATTCGCATCGCCGAGCAATTGGCAAGGATTTCTAGGGGTTTTTATTTAGGAGAATTATTTACCGCGTCGCTGGTGGCTCGCAGCACGCCGGCCGCCGGAAGGCGATATGGAAAAGATGACCGATGCCGGCGCGTTGCACGCCGGCATCGTTGAGTGTTACGCGGCCTGCTTCATGCCTTCCTTTTCGGCGATCCGCTGAACCATGCTCAGTGCCTGCGCGACGACCTGGTCCATGTTGTAGTAACGATAGCTTCCGAGCCTTCCCGCGAACGTCACCTCCGGCTTTGCGTCGGCGAGTTCCTGATAACGCCGGAAAAGCTCTGCGTTCGCAGGCCGCGGGATCGGATAGTACGGGTCGCCCTCGTCGCTCGGATACTCGTATGTGATGCTGGTCTTGGCGTGCGTCTGGCCCGTCAGATACTTGTACTCGGTAATGCGCGTATGCCGCACATCCTCCGACGGATAGTTCACGACGGCAAGCGATTGAAAATGCGCCTCGTCGATCGTTTCATGCCGAAACTTGAGCGAGCGATACGGCAGCCTGCCGAGACAGTAGTCGAAGTATTCGTCAATCGGGCCGGTGTAGATGAGCCGGCGGTATCGAACCTGCTCGCGCACGTCCTTATAGTCGGTTGCTAAACGCACTTCGATGTTCGAATGCGAAAGCATCTTCTCGAACATGCGGGTATAGCCTTCGAGCGGCATGCACTGGAATTCATCGTTGAAGTATCCGTCTTCGGCCGTGGTCCGTATCGGTACGCGCGACGTCACTGACCGATCCAGATCGGATGGATCGATGCCCCATTGCTTGCGCGTATAGCCGCGAAAGAATTTCTCGTAGAGCTCGCGCCCGACCTTGCTGACCACGACGTCTTCCGACGTTCTGATATCGGCCACAGGCTCGGCGCGCGCCGCCAGAAAAGCCTCGGCCTGTTCAGGCGACATGTTCATCGAATACAGCATGTTCAGCGTAGTCAGGTTGATCGGCATCGGTACGAGCATGCCGTTGACCGATGCCAGTACGCGATGCCTGTACGGTCGCCACTGCGTGAATCGCGAAAGATAATCGACGACACGCTGCGCGTTCGTGTGAAAGATGTGCGGCCCATAGCGATGAATCAAGATGCCGTCGCTGTTGTACTCGTCGTAGGCGTTCCCGCCAATATGCGGACGCCGGTCCACGACCAGCACGCGCTGGCCATATTGCGCGGCCAGTCTTTCGGCCATCACACTACCGGCGAACCCCGCGCCGACGATCAGGTAATCGAAGCCCCTGCCGCCCTTCTGGCCCGAACCTGACCATTGATTCGTACTGTCTAGCGTGCGCATTTTTGGACCTCCGCCAGCATCGCCGCGCAAGTGTTATCCCATGACATCCCTGCAAGCACGGCCCTCGCGCGAGCAACGAACGCGGAGCGGTCTGCCGAATCGATCAACGCCTCCTCGATAGCCCGCTCGAAGCCGCTCGCATCGGAAGCGATTCGCACGACGCCCGTATCGCCGTAACGCGACACGACATCCGCAATCGGTGTCGACACGACCGGACGTCCTGCCGCAAGATATTCGGGCGTCTTCGTCGGACTGATGTAGCGGGTGGACTCGTTGAGCGCGAACGGCATGAGCGCGACGTCCCAGCCCGCGAGATAGCGCGGCAAGTCGTCGTAGGTTTTCTGGCCCAGGTAGTGAATATTCGGGGCTTGCGGCAGATCGGCGGGATCGATCTTGACGACCGGGCCGAGCATGATGAACTGCCAGTCAGGCCGCGCAATCGCCAGTTCGCCGAGCAATGCGGTATCGAAGCGTTCGTCGAGCACGCCATAGAAGCCCATGCGCGGTCGCGGCAGCGCTTCCTGATCGTGCGGTTCCTCATGCCCTTCACAGGCCTTCTGGAAGTGCGCGACGTCCACGCTGCTCGGGAAAGCGTGAACGTTGCGATGAAACCGCCGCTTGGATTCGTAAAGGCTTTGCCCGCCGGTGAATACCACGTCCGCTCTTTGCATGAGACGCGCCTCGCGTTGCGAGAGCTGCGGCGGCGCCTTCTTGAAGGCCGACAGTTCGTCCATGCAGTCATAAACGACGAGACGCGCATCGAGATGGTCCGTGAACGCGAGCATCATCGGCGAGTAATACCAGAGCGCGAGATCCTGCACGTTTTCGAGCGCGAGATATTCGTCGAGCAATACGCGCTGGGATTCTTCGTCCTGTTCGCTTGTCTGGCCGGCAGGCAGACAGGGCGTGAGAATCTGTATTCGGTCGCCGGCGGCATGCACGTCGAGCCGGGGCCGCGTCTCATCGATACGTCTGGGTTCTTCGAAAAACAGCACCCGTGCATGCTTTGCGAGCCGCGAGAGCAGATGCTGCGGCCGTTGATACACGAAGTCCCATCGCAAGTGCGACAGGCACAGTACCGTCCGTGGCAGTCCCGATCTCGCCGGCACGATGCGCGGGCGAACGACATTCGACGGACGATGACCACCGCCGGACTCGGCAACGTCAGGCACGATTTGTTGTTGGGCTAGCGACTGGGGCAAGGAAGGCCTCCGTTCATACGCATGGCGGTTAATTCTCACCCGACCCGCAATTCCGCCTGTGTCCGAACGTGCAACGTTGGACCTTCAGCGCTCCTGAGAGCCGGTTGCCTTTTGCTTCCACAACGACGACGATTGCGCGAAGCATTCCATCGAACAACTAAGAACCGGGCAGACACGAGCACATCGGAGGGTTCCATTCGACGATGGGCAATCGTCGTTCCCGAACGGCTCGACGAAAAGTGAAGCGCCAGTTCGAAGCAAAGGCATATGAACTGCTCAGAGGGATGCGTCGCGTTAAATCAACGTAGAGTGCAAAGACATGGAAGAAAGGCTGGTGCTATGGGGCGGGCTGGAATGCACGATCAACCGCGTGCGGGACAGGTTCTTCAGTCAGTTGGACCGCAATGGCCACGCAACGCGCGAGAGCGACCTCGAACGCTTCGCCTCATTGGGCATCGAGGCGTTGCGTTACCCGGTGCTGTGGGAGCGAACCGCTCCGTCCGGCATCGAAGCAGCCGACTGGTCGTGGCTGGACGCGCGCTTGCCTGAACTGCGCGATCTGGGCGTCGAGCCGATCGCCGGGCTTCTGCACCACGGCAGCGGCCCCTTGCCCGGTGGACTGCTGGACCCCGATTTCGTCGAGCGTCTCGCGGAATTCGCACGTGCGGTCGCACAGCGTTATCCGTGGCTCGAGTACTACACGCCCGTCAATGAGCCGAACACCACGGCGCGCTTCAGCGGGCTCTATGGCGTGTGGCATCCGCACGGCACCGATGACCGAACCTATTTGCAGGCATTGATCAATCAATGCAAAGCCACGGTGTGTGCCATGCGAGAGATCCGCGCCTTCAACCCGCGCGCGAAGCTCGTGCAGACGGACGATCTCGGCAAGACACAAGGCACGCCTGCGATGGCGAAGCTCGTCGATTTCTACAACGAACGGCGCTGGCTTTCGTGGGACTTGCTGTGCGGCATGGTGGTGCCGGGCCATCCTCTGTGGCAATACTTCATGGACGCGGGCATCGCCGAAGACGAGGTTCTCTGGCTGGCCGACAATCCCTGTCCGCCAGACATCATCGGAATCAACTACTACATCACCAGCGAGCGATGGCTCGACGATCGCGCCGAGAATTATCCCGAGGCTTATCGTTGCGACTGGTACGGGCATCGCCTTGCGGATATCGAAACCGCGCGCGTCCTCGCAGGGCCGACAGGCGGCATCCGGGCTTTGATCGACGAGGCATGGCGGCGCTACGAGCGGCCGCTTGCGATCACGGAAGCGCATATCGACGCGACGCGTCAGGATCAGATGCGCTGGCTGCATGAGATATGGACCGCGGCAAGCGATGCACGCGAGCAAGGCGTTGACATCCGCGCGGTGACGGTCTGGGCACTGCTCGGGTCATACGACTGGAATTGCCTCGTCACCGACGATCGCGGCTACTATGAGTCCGGCCCGTTCGATGTGCGCGGCACGACACCGCGCGAGACGGCACTCGCCGCGCTGATGCGCGATCTTGCTGCAGGGAGAGCACACGATCATCCGGTGCTGCACGGCACCGGATGGTGGCGCAGGCCGGGGCGCTTTCTTTGCGAGCCGGTCGTCTACGATGCGTCGGGCGTCGTCTCGCTGCACGCGAGGCCGAAGATCGCGCCGGAAACCGCACCGCCGATACTCATCATCGGTCGCGGTCCGCTCGGTCGAGCGTTCGAGGAAATATGCGCGCAGCGCGACTTGCGATACGAGCGGCTTCCGTCGGACTTCATGCGCGGCGCCGATGCAGGTGCGATCGATCGCCTCATCGACAGGCATTCGCCCTGGGCCATCATCAATGCAGGCGAACTCATCGACGTGGACGAAGCCGAGCGTGGCGGCGGCGAGCAGCTTCGTCGCATGATGGCGCATGCAACCCGCTTCGCCATGGCTTGCGCCAAACGTTCGATCCGCTATGTGATGTTTTCGTCGGACTACGTGTTCGACGGCCTGCGCGCGCGTCCCTATGTCGAGACCGACGATGTATCGCCGGTCAACTGCTACGGCAGCATCATGGCTCAGACGGAAGCCAGTGTGCTGCGTGCCTGCCCCGATGCACTCGTCGTGCGGACGAGCGGCCTCTTCGGGCCTTGGGACGACAGCAACTTCCTTCTGGGCGCGCTGCAGGCGCTATCGCAGGACCGGCCTTTCGCCGCGGCGCATGATCTGACGATATCGCCGACCTACGCGCCCGATCTCGTCCATGCTTGCCTCGACCTGCTCATCGACGCCGAAGCGGGCATTCTTCATCTGAGCAATCGCGGCGCCGTGACGTGGGCGGACCTCGCCATTCAGGCCGCGACCATCGCGAACCTGAACGCCGATCTCATCAGCAGGCGCACTGCCAAAGAGATGAAGTTCGCGGCGGCGCGGCCTGCATACAGCGCGTTGACGAGCGACCGCGCAGCCGTCCTTCCGACACTCGACAGCGCGCTGTATCGTTATATGGAGCATTGGCGCATGCACTTGCGTGACGTCTCGGACGATGCATCGAGGCTGCGGATCGCGCGATGACTGTCGGACGCACGTTATTCGATCGGCGGCTCGAAGAAATCGGCGGAATAAGTCATGTTGAAGTATCCCGCCTGCGCGAAGAGCGCGATGCACCGAAGCCGTTCGGCGCGGGATGCCTCGCTGTCGCTGTCGTTGCGGTTCGAAGCGGCGCAACCGCACCCGCTCATCGCGCGTCTGGCTTCACGCAGAAAGCGGCGCTCGCGCGCACGTTCGGCGCGCTGGAACAAGCTGTTCAGAATCGGATGCATCGTAGTCACGCGGTCTTCAGATCGCGCCCGGTAAAGAACCGATCGTCCGGCACCACGTTCAACGCAATGGTCAAGCGGTTCGCGTAATTGAAAAAAGCCGCTATTTCCAGCACTTCGGTGACCGCTTGCTGCGTGAAGCCGATCTCCCGCAAGCGCTGCAAGTCGTCTTCACCGATGCTCGCCGGATCGCGCGTCACGCGCTCCGACACTTCCGCGAGGGCCGCTTCCTTCGGCGAGAGGCGCACATGATGAAAGCCCTGCGCAATGCGCTGCGCGCGCACCGTATCGCCGGTCACGTTCGCGAGCGCCTGCGTGTGATTGAACACACAATAGCTGCATCCGTTCGCCGCCGATGTCACCACCGCAATGAGTTCGCGCTCGGCCGCCGTCAGATGACTGCGATGCGGATCGAAGAGATGCTCGTAGAACGTGACGAGCCGATAAGCGGTATCCGGAGTCACCGATAAAGCCGCAAGCCAGTTCGGCACGAAGCCATACTGTCGCCGGAATTGCGCATGAATCGACGCGACGTGCGGCGGCAGGCGCGCTTCGTCGGGCACGACGAAGCGCGAGATCGGCTCGCGACTCACGGTGGCATCGGCGAGCGTGTCTTGTTCGGGCGCGAGCGTGGACATCGTCGGGTTCTCCTGTCGCTTCTGAAAGTGCTTCAAGGTAGCGCACGAACACGGTCACCGGTACGACCCATTTTTCATAAGCTAATCGGTGAACGCGCTGTTCCACTCGTCGCGCCGGCCGAATTTGCAAATCGCAAATCGATATTGGATCGCGCCAGAGGACGCTGCGCATAATGAATCGCAGTCTTTCCCGAACGCCCAAGACGAGGAATGCGACATGGCAGAAGTCCTCAGCGCCGATGCTCACGTCATCGGACGGCTCGACGTGCCCGATCACGACACGCTCGGCGACGATATCCGCGATCTCGTCGACAAGCACGACGGCGACAACTGGATTCGCGCGCTGTCCGTGAACCCGGAGACGGCACGCCGCTTCACGCAGTATTTCGAGAAGCTTTTCAGCGCGACCGAAGGGCGCCTGCCGCTCGACGAACGGGAACTGATCGCGGTGATCGTATCGCGCACGAACGGCTGCGGGCTATGCACGATTCATCATGCACATGCGCTCGCCGCTGCTTTGCGGGACCGCGTGCGTGCACGGCGCATCACGCTCGATCATCACCTCGCCGATCTTTCGCCGCGTCAGCGCGCACTCGCCGAAATTGCCGAGACCATCACGATATCGCCGCGTTCGATCACGCCGCATCACATCGAACGATTGCGACGCCTCGGCCTCGACGATGCCGACATTCTCGAAGCGATCGAAACGGCATCGTGGTTCAACCATACCAATCGCATCTTCATTGCAACGGGCGTCGTGCCGGACGAGAAGTATTTCTCGACGCTTGCCTGAACCCCGCACAGGAGACTCTCGATGAGCGCAGTGCTCGAACCGGCGATCACGCCGTCATCTGCAAGCGGCGCATCGCATCTGCTTTCGGACGAACTGCTCGACGCAATCGGCAAGCGCGCCGCGAGCTATGACCGCGACAACCACTTCTTTTCCGAAGACCTGCGCGACCTTCACGAAGCCAACTTCCTGCGTGCGAGCGTGCCGCTCGAATTCGGCGGCCTCGGACTCACGCTCCCGCAACTGCTTCGCGAACAGGCGCGACTCGCGGCGCGTGCGCCATCGACCGCGCTTGCGCTGAACATGCATCTCTGTTGGGTCGGCGCGGCGCTGCATCTTTATCGCCGTGGCGATACCTCCGCACAATGGATCCTCGAAGAAGCCGGCGCGGGCAAGGTCTTCGCGGCAGGTCACGGCGAACCGGGCAACGATCTCGGGCTCGCATGGTCATCGGTGAAGGCGACGCCGCTGCCGGACGGCGGCTATCGCTTCGATGGCCGCAAGATATTCACGTCGCTTTCGCCCGCATGGGACTGGCTCGGCGTGCATGGCATCGACGAAACGGACCCGCATGCGCCGAAGATCGTGCATGCGTTCATTCGGCGCGATGCAGCGGGGCATCGCACGGTGCAGACATGGGATGCGCTCGGCCTGCGCGCCACACGCAGCGACGACACCTTCCTCGAAGGCGCAATCGCGCCGCGCGACAAGGTCATCCGCGTGCTTCCGCTTGGCATTCCTGACGATCCGTTCGTCGACGGTATTCTCGGCGCGGTGCTGCCCGGCCTGGGCGCGGTGTATTACGGCATCGCCAGACGCGCGTTCGATGTGGCCGTCGAATCGGCGAAGCAGCGAAGTTCGCCCGCTATTGGGGGCAAGACCTTCGCATACAAGCCGCTGACGCAGCATGCCGTCGCGCAGGCGGCGATCGAGCTCGCGAGCATTCAGGCGCTGGTCGAGCGTGCGGCGGACCAATGGTGGAACGGCTATGCCGATGACGATCCGTGGATCGCGCACTTGCTCGCGGCGAAGCAGCATGCGGTGGATGGCGCGTTGCGCGTGGTCAATCTCGCGCTGAAGATCGCGGGCGCAGCGTCGCTGTCGCGAAACAACGAGCTGGAGCGGCTTTATCGCGATGTGCGCGCCGGCGCGTTTCATCCGCCGAATGCGGATGCGGCGCACGAAGTCATCGGGCAAGCCTGGCTCGGGGTGCTGGGCAAGGCGTGATCGGCCTTTCGCTTAGATGCCGGCTTCGGGCGAGACGGCTTGCGTTGCTATGCCGTCCGCTGTGCGCGCTGCTTCAGAACGGCCGTCCGCGACTGCATCGGACGGCCGTTCGCATCGTCATGCAAACAGCTTGTCGAGCGTGATTGGCAGGTCCCGCACGCGCTTGCCGGTCGCATGCCAGATCGCGTTCGCAACTGCGGCCGCCACGCCTACCACCCCGATTTCCCCGACGCCCTTCGCGCCGAGCGGATTCACGATATCGTCGTGCTCGTCCACGAATATCACGTCGATGTCGTGCACGTCCGCATTCACCGGCACGTGATACTCGGACAGGTTGTGGTTCATCTGCCGGCCGAGCTCGTGATCGAACTGGCCATTCTCGTGCAGCGCCATGCTGATGCCCCACACGACGCCGCCCGACACCTGGCTCGCCGCCGTCTTCGGATTGACGATGCGCCCCGCCGCCACGGCGCTCACGACGCGGGTCACGCGCACCGCGCCGAGCGCTTCGTTGACACGCGCCTCGACAAAGACCGCCGAATGCGTGCCCATCGAGTACGACTGCTGCTTGTCGTGAGGCGTCACTGTCACCTGAGCATCGATGGTGTCCAGCCCAGCGCGTTTCATCAGCTCCCCTAACGGGAGACGTTCTTCAGCGCCATCGCCGCACGCCACATGATCGCCGTCTATCCGCACCGCTTCGGGAAGCGCGCTGGCGAATGCCGCACCGCCGTGTTCGCGTGCGAGCGCGACGACCTTGCCGCACAGGCGCACGCCGGCGGCATGCACCGCGCTGCCCACCGACGATACCGTCCACGACCCGCCTTCCAGCGGCGCTTTCGACAGACGGCTATCGCCCAGGCGAAAGTTGACTGCCTCGAGCGGCACGCCGACCGCATCGGCAGCGAGCTGGCTCATCGCCGTGTACGTGCCGGTGCCGATATCGGCCGTCGCGCTGCCGACGATCACGCGGCCATCCGCCGTTATCTCCGCACGCGCGGATGCCTCGTTCTGCATCGCGTCCCATATGCCGGTCGCAACGCCCCATCCTATTAGTTCGTTATCCTCACGCATGGAACGCGGTGCAAGCGGACGATTCTCCCAGCCGAATCGTGCGGCCCCTTCTTCGAAACATTCGCGCAGCGCCTTGCTCGAGAACGGCAGATTCTTGTTGCCATCGCGTTCGGCGTAGTTGATGAGGCGCAGCTTCAATGGGTCGATAGCGAGCGATTCCGCCAGTTCGTCCATCGCCATTTCGAGCGGAAACAGGGCTTGAGCCGCGCCCGGCGCTCGCATGTCGGCGGGCGTCGGCACATCGAGCTTGCTGACCTTGTAATCGAGCCTGACGTTATCGCATGCATAGAGCTGACCGGCCCAGTTCACCATCACGTCGCAATAGTCCTCGTATTGCGATGTCTCCGATACCGCCTCGTGGATCACCGCCTGCAGCTTGCCGTCCTTGTTTGCCGCCAGCGCGACGCGTTGCAGGCTCATCGGCCGATGCGCGAACGTGAACATCTGCTGGCGCGTCAGCACGACGCGCACGGGGCGCTTGAGATCGCGCGCGGCCATCACCGCGAGCGGCAGGTGATACTGCGGACGCAGCCCCGAACCGAACGCACCGCCGACGAACGGCGAGATCACTTCGAGCTCGTCGTCGGCAAAGCCGAACACTTTCATCAGATACTGCTTCGTGTTGAGCACGCCCTGCGTCTTTTCGTAGACCGTGAACTTGCCCGACGGCTCCGGAATCACCGTGCAGCCGTGCAATTCGATCGGGTTGTGATATTCGGCGGGCGTCGAGTAACGTTGATCGATGCTGACCGGCGCGGCCATGAGCGCAGCGTCCGCATCGCCGCGTGGCGCGGGCGGCGGCTCGAACCCGCCCTTTTCTGTTGACGGCGGATAGGCATCCGCCTCGGCCTCGCGGAAATCCGTGCGGTGATCGGTGCGTTCGTAAGTCACGTCGATGAACGATGCAGCATGACGCGCGAGCTCATGGCTCTCTGCGATGACGAGCGCAACAGGCTGCCCGCTATACCAGATGCGATCGTCCCACAGCGGACGAAACGGCATGCCGCCGGGAGCGGACTGGTCCTTGTAGGCATCGTCGTGAAGCGGCATGTCCGGGCGGTTCTCGTGAGTGAGCACCATGAGCACGCCGGGCAGTTCGAGCGCGCGTGCAGCCTCGATCGATACGATGCGTCCGGTCGCGATGCGGCTCGGTAGCGCGAAGCCATAGGTCATGCCATCCGCGAAAAACTCGCCTGCATAGCGAGCTTCGCCCATCACCTTCTTTCTGCCGTCGACGCGATTGACCGGCTTGCCGCTCGATTGCGCGGCCTGCGCCGCGATGCGTTCCAGTGCGGTCGTGGAGTTCATGTCGGATCGTCCTCGCTTGCGGCCAGCTTGTTTCCCGATGCGTGTTCGAAGGCGCGCACGATCGCGCGCGTCGTCAGTTCGATCTTGAATGCGTTGCAGGGCCGGCCGCGTGCGTCGCTTACCATCGCGCTCGCAAAGTCACGCACCGCCGCACGCGTAAGCGTCTTGCCGCGCAGGGCGGCTTCGGCATCGCGGTTACGCCACGGCTTATGCGCGACGCCGCCGAGCGCGCATCGCACATCGTCGATGCGGTCGCCATCGAGCTTGAGGCCAAGCGCCACGGCAACGAGCGCGAACGCATACGATGCCCTGTCGCGCACTTTCACGTAAGCGTGATGATCGGCGAATCCTTCGGCGGGCAAGTCAACGGCGAGGATCATTTCATCGTCGCGGAGGTTCGTGTCTTTCTGCGGCGTATCGCCGGGCAGCCGGTGAAATTCGTCGAATGCAATCGTGCGATCGCCGCTATCGCTCGTCACGAGGACGGAAGCATCCAGTGCCGCGAGCGCGACGCACATATCGGACGGATGCACGGCGATGCAGTGTTCGCTCGCGCCGAGGATCGCGTGAATGCGATTGACGCCGTTCATCGCGCCGCAGCCGGCGCCCGGCTCGCGCTTGTTGCAGGGCGTCGCGGTGTCATAGAAATAATGACAGCGCGTGCGTTGAAGCATGTTTCCGCCGACGGTCGCGACATTGCGAATCTGCGCGGACGCGCCGGCGAGAAGCGCCTTCGAGAGCAACGGGTAGCGCGACTGGATGCGTTCGTCGTAGGCCACGGCGCTGTTCGTGGCGAGCGCGCCGATACGCATGCCGCCGTTATCGGCTGCTTCGATGGCTTTCATCGGCAGACGGCGGATATCGACTAGTCTATCCGGGCGCGCAACGCCTTCCTTGATGAGGTTGACGAGATTCGTACCGCCGGCGAGGAAGGCGGCGGCCGGTGCGTTGTGGGCGTTCAGCGCGGAAGCAATGTCATCCGCGCGTGTGTAGGAGAATCGGTTCATGACCGGTCCTTCTTTTCATGCGAACGATCACGCGAACGCGAGACTTCGACGATTGCTTGCACGATGTTGGGATAGGCGCCGCAGCGGCATACGTTGCCGCTCATCGCCTCGCGAATGTCGGCGACGTCGTGTGCGTGGCCTTCGGCGAGCATGCCGACGGCCGAGCATATCTGGCCTGGCGTGCAGTAGCCGCACTGGAAGGCGTCGTGGTCGATGAATGCCTGCTGCATGGGGTGCAGCTCGTCGGCGCTTGCGAGGCCTTCAATCGTCGTGATCGACGAGCCATCGTAGGACGCGGCCAGCGCGAGGCACGTGTTGATGCGCTGGCCGTCGACCAGCGCGGTGCACGCGCCGCATTGGCCGTGATCGCAGCCTTTCTTCGTTCCCGTCAACTGGCAATGCTCGCGCAGCAGGTCGAGCAATGTCGTCCAGGGTTCAATGTCGAATACTCGTTCTTGGGTGTTGATCGTCAGGGTGCAGCGGACGTGCTGCGGTTCTGGCGCTGTCGTGTCGAGCGCCGGCGCGGTGGGGGCGGTGGTCATGGGAGGCTCTCTTTGGGAGTCTTTTGCTTAGCACGCCGCGTGCCGGATTGTTCGTGCCGGCTTGCAGGCGCCCCGCCCAGGACGAGGGAAATAGAGTCTAGCCCCGAACAACTTCGTCAGACGATCGCTGGCGCAACGTCTGTGGCAGAGAAAGCTCGACCGCGGCGCCGTCCGACGCAACCGGACCTTCGCTCAACGCTTTCGAATTCCGCCGCCACCCCGCCGGCGGCATCCCGAACTCCCGCTTGAACGCGCGATTGAACGCGGCCTCGGACTCATAGCCCACATGCTCGGCAATCCCGGCGATCGACCGCGTGCCGTTACGCAATTCCTGCGCTGCAATCTGCAACCGCCAGCGCGCAAGATACTGCATCGGCGGTTGCCCGAGCAATTGCGTGAACCGCTGAGCGAGCGCCGACCGCGACAGGCCCGCCTTGCGCGCCAGCTCATCGACGGTCCAGCCATGCTCCGGCCGGGCGTGCAGCATCGCAAGCGCACGGCCCACGAAGCGATCGCCGACGCCCGCGAGCCAGCCCTTGCGATCCGCCGGCAACGCATCGATGCAACGCCGCACCGCCTCGACGAACAGCAACTCCGACAGACGCGCAAGCACGATCGCACTGCCCACGCGCCATTCGGCCGCCTCGACCGTCGCCAGGCTCAACGACGATTCCAGCCACGCCGAGCGCGGATCATTTCGCATATCTACCTTGAACAGACGCGGCAAGACCGATAACACCGGGTTCGTCAACGTGTCGTCACTCGCAAGAAAGCCGCATATCACCCGCGTGCGCGGCTCGCCGCCGCCGCCATACGTCAGCTTCATCACTTCGCCGGGCGTGGTCTTGAGATAGTGCGCCATCATCTCTTCCGAACGCGCAGGCGTGATCGAAAGCGAACTGCCCATCAGATGCGGCTCACCTTGCGGCACGACGAGCAATTCGCCGGCATCGACGCGGATTGCGGATGAGGGATCATCGACGAGAGAAGCCCAGCAGGTTCCTTCCGTGACGAGGTGATACGAGACGATGCGCTCGGCGCGAGGCAGGAACGTCGCGCTCAATTCCTGTGAAGCCTGGCCGACCACGCACCACGGCGCTGTGAAGTCGCCGTTTAGATAAACCGCCCCGCTGAGCCGCACGAGACGAAGAACGTTCGATAGCGCATCCATGATGCTCGCTCGTCAAATCTGGCGTCCTTCACAAAACTTCTGGACGCGCAGTCATTCATTGATTCGGCTTGCGTGCCGATACTAGCACTCACACGAACCCGCAACAACGAACTCTGAAGCACGCCACCACCGGAGGCCGATGTGAATCATCCCGACGTCTATCGCGCTCGATGCATCTGCGGCGGCGTGCGCTTCACGCTGAACGGCGAACCCGCGGGCGTCGGCTATCAAGGACGTATCGTGCCCCTCGACGCATTCGTGCTCTGGACGCGTAACGCGTTGCACGTCACGCGCGGCATCGATGACATCGGCGCTTACAGAACGAGTCCGCGCGACTCGCGTCACTGGTGCAGGTCGTGCGGCGGCTATCTGTTCACCGAGCATCCGAGGCTCGGTCTCGTCGACGTTCATGCGTCCATCCTCGGCGACGCGCGATGCGAGGAAGCCGCACGTCTCATGGACGATATGCGCATCGCGTACCGCGATTCATAGTTTCGATTGCGATGTGCCCGATTGCCGCGCGGGCCCATTCGTATCGCAGTGTCGCGGCGCCGATCGAACGTGCAACACGGATGCATCGCGCATTCATGCCGTTCGCGTACTGTCCGCCTATCAGGAGCCTGTTATGTCCGCTGTCGAATCCGCTCTCTCGCCCGCCATCGATCTCGCCGCCGTCAAGGTCCGCCAGCAAGCCGCCTGGTCGACGGGCAACTATGCCGTCGTGGGCACGACGCTACAGATCGTTGGAGAAAGCCTTTGCGAAGCGCTCGACGTGCGCGCCGGCAGCCGCGTGCTCGATGTCGCAGCGGGCAACGGCAACGCGACGCTCGCCGCCGCGCGACGCTGGTGCGATGTGACCTCGACCGACTACGTGCCCTCGTTGCTCGAAGCCGGCCGCGCACGCGCCGCTGCCGAAGGTCTCAGCGTGCAGTTCCAGGAAGCGGACGCGGAAGCGCTGCCCTTCGCGGATGCATCGTTCGATGTGGTGATGTTCAACCTTCGGCGTCATGTTCACGCCGGATCAGCAGCGCGCGGCCCACGAACTTGCGCGCGTGTGCAAGCCGGGCGGCAAGATCGGCCTCGCGAACTGGACACCGGAGAGTTTCATCGGTCAGGTCTTCAAGACGATCGGCCAGTACATTCCGCCAGCCCCGGGAATGAAATCGCCGGCGCTATGGGGCACGCGGGCGCGGCTGGAAGAACTCTTCGATGGCCGTGCGCGCAGCATCCATACGACGAGCCGCGACTTCACGTTCCGCTACAGGTCGCCCGCGCATTTCATGGACGTTTTCCGCACTTACTACGGGCCGATGAACAAGGCGTTCGCCGCACTCGAAGGCGAGCGGCAGGAGGCGTTCATCCGCGACCTGACGATGCTGATCGAGAGCCGTAACCGCTCGGGCGACGCCACGCTCGTGCTGCCGAGCGAATACCTCGAAATTGTCGTGGAGCGATCGTGAACACCATCAGACGCGGGTTTTCCGCATTCCCTGACTATGCACTGCACCTGTGGTGGTCGGCTTGCATGATTCGCCTTCGCTACGGCTCCGCGCTGCTTGCGCTGCCGCTGTGCTCGTCGTTATGCTTCTTCGGGCTGCGTTTCGTGCTGGAGTCGGCGGGCGTATCGGTCTGAGCGTTTCCGTATGCTGACGATCGTGACCGCACCTTCGTCAGCCGCTGTGTGTCGAATCGCGGCGCGGGCGCATCGTGATTCGCCATCCGGGCCACCAGATGCCGGACTGTCCCCGCCAATCACGGCCATGTCGGGGCACATCGCGCCGCTCGGCACGACAGCGATCTCTCGCGTCTATCGGCGGTAGTCCTTATTTCCATACATCTTCGGGTAACGGCGCAGAGTGCGTCGTTTCATGAATCGAATCCGACGGGGGGATTATTCGAAAAGCGGTGGCGCATGACACGCGTGCGAACGAGCGTTCGAAGTGACAAGCTGAATGATTTCTGATGCGGTTAATCCCGATCGCGATTATGCTACCGCGTAATGCAGCGTCATCCGGTTGTCCTTACTAACGCGAGGTACGGTTTTCATGCATGCCGATGCTGTTCAGCGGGCTTTATCCGATCCCTTGCGAGCGCTCTCGTATGTCAGGAACCTGGCATTGATCGACAGAAGAAATCTCTATCAGCATTGGGAGACGACTCACCTCGAAAAGCTGTTCGCCTACCTGAATGTGGACTGCGTGTTCGACATCGGCGCAAACCAGGGGCAGTATGCGACGATGCTCCGCCGTAAGGTCGGTTACGGCGGCCTGATTTTCTCCTTCGAGCCCAATCCTGAGGACGCGGCCATCGCGCGCGAGCATGCAAAGGGAGACGACAAGTGGGAGGTAGTCGAACTGGCGATCTCCGAAACAGAAGGAGAGGCGCAGTTCAACGTCATGCGGTCGAGTCAATTCAGTTCGCTGAGCGCCCCAAGGCACGACGAAGTCTCGCTATTTGAAGAGATGAACTCCGTTTCTCATGTCGTCACGGTCAGAACCGAGCGCCTGGAAACCGTATATCGGCGGCTGAGACACGAACATGGCTTCGAGCGTCCATTCCTCAAGATGGACACGCAAGGGTTCGACGTCAAGATAGTCAAGGCATCGCCCGATGTCATGCGCAGCTTCGTCGGACTTCAGAGCGAACTCGCCATCAACAAGCTTTATACGGACTCCGTCGATTTCCGCGATGCATTGACCGAATACGAGCGATGCGGCTTTCTGCTCAGCGCGTTCGTACCGAACAACGCCGGCCACTTTCCGAGGCTGGTCGAGACGGATTGCGTGATGATCCGGGCCGATCTGGCTGGCTGACGCGCTTCATGGCAGTTCGTTTGCGTCACGTCGATAGCGAATGAAGGATATTTCCATGACACAAGAAAAACGCGCGGTCATCATCTGTTCGCAGGATGCTTTCGCTAACGGCATCAAGCCGAAGGAGCTCGAAGCCTACCTCAAGCGTAACGGTTTCTCCTCCGTGCTCCGCTTCGATTCCGGCAAGCTATCGCGTCTTGCGAAGACAGGCGTGCGTCGGCTTCTTCCTGCTTTGCATCCCTTGAAGCTCCAGTTGTATCTGCACGAAGCGTTGCTCGCTGTCGCGGTGAAGATGGGCGGTTCCGCGTGCCTGTCCGCAACATCGGGTCTACTCTGGCGCATCATGATGTTGCGCGGCAAAGTGTTGGGGAAGACGCTCCGCGCAAGAGGCCATTTCAATCTGCTCATTTGCGAAAGCAACATGGATCAGACGGTGACGCTCGGCAAGCGTGTCGCCGATGTGCAGATCCTCGACCTGCCATCCCCTTTCGCGGAAGAGATGCTCTTCGGCGGCGAACTGACGCCGGCCGGATACGAGAAGCTGCGCGATGTGGAAGTGGCGTCTTATACCGCCGCCGATTATCTTTCTTTTCATTGGCACACCTACGCCGACTATGTCCGGCAGAAGAAATACGACGGCAGCAACTTTCTGCCGATCACCTACGGCACGCATGAGAAAACGAAGCTGGCCCGGTATAGCGAGCAGCCGCGCATCATATTCCTGGGCTATCTCGGCGGCTATTGGGTCAATCTCCCGCTGCTGTCGCGGCTATGCAAGCTATACCCGAAGCTCGACGTGTATGGCGGCCCCGAGCCCGACGCGTCGCTCGGCATCAATTACAAGGGATATGCGCCATCCATCGATGTGATCGCGGACTATCAGTTCGGTCTTGTCACCATCAGTGACGACGAACTGCGGCAGCATAGCTTCTCGTCCAAGCATCTCGAGTACATCTCTTACGGCGTACCTGTGCTTACGCCGGCCTGGCGAAGAGATGCGGCGCTCGATGATAGTTCGATCTACTACACGGCTGACGATTTCATCGAACAGATTGAACGCGCCAGCACTCGCGAAGCCTGGGAAAGCCTTCATGCCGCCGCGCTGAAGGATGCGGCGCGCTTCAGCTGGGACAATGCGCTGAGGGCGCTGGAAGTGAGTCAGAAGCGCAGCGAGGTCTGGGAGGCCAGCACCGATCAGCTAGAGCCTGAGCAAGCGGTGATGCGGACGTATCCCTGATCCTGCTCAATCGCACCCGAGTCCGCTGACACTACGGGCGACAAAGCGGCGCAAACGAAATGCATATGACGCCACGCACAATAGCGTTATGCATATTCCTACGTTTGCCCGCAGGTCCGGGCGCTTTAGCATCTGAAATCTTTCAATTGCCAAAGCGCCGATTTCCTCATGTCAGAAGCCAAGAAAACCACCGACCGTCGCGCGTTCTTATCTCTCTCCGCCCGCACTGCGATGGCCGCCGCGACGTTCGCGGCCGTTCCCGCTTCTTTCGCGCAGCAAGCCGGCCAAGGCCAGTCGCGCGTACTGAGAGTCGGGAACCAGAAGGGCTATCTGAATCTGCTGAAAGGACGCGGAACGCTTGAAAAGCGGCTTGCCCCGCTTGGCGTATCGGTGAGCTGGACTGAGTTCTCCGCCGGCCCCGTACAACTCGAGGCGCTCAACGTGGGCTCCATCGACTTCGGCGACGTAGGCGAAGCACCGCCGATCTTCGCGCAAGCTGCCGGCGCACCGCTCACCTACGTCGCGGCCACGCCGACGCGGCCCAAGTCCGAGGCCGTGCTCGTTCCGGCCCAATCGTCGGTTCAGACGGTCGCGGACTTGAAGGGCAAGCGCGTGGCATTGAACAAAGGCAGCAACGTGCACTACTTTCTCGTCAAGCTGCTGCGCCAGCACGGCCTGCAATACAAGGACATCGAGCTGGCCTTCCTGCCCCCTGCCGATGCGCGCGCCGCCTTCGAGCGCGGATCGATCGATGCTTGGGTCATCTGGGACCCGTTCCTCGCCGCCGCGCAAAAGACGCTGAATGCACGCATCATTGCGGATGCGAGCGGCGTCGTCGGCAATCGCGCGTACTACTTCTCGTCGCAGAACTACGTGGCGAAGAATCCCGATGTGATTCGCGTCGTCATCGAGGAGATCAGGGCGGTCGATCAATGGGGCAAGCAGAATCCCGACGCGCTTTCGGGCGAACTCGCGCGGCTTTGGGGTCTGCCGAAGCTCGTCGTCGATCTTGCGGTCAGCCGCCAGGTGTTCGGCACGGAGGCGATCACGAGAGAGATCATCGGCGAACAACAGCAGATTGCCGATACGTTCCTGGACCTCGGCTTGTTGCCCAAGCATGTCGATGTCGCGAGAGCCGCGCCGCCCGGCCTCGCGTGAACGCCGTGCAGCGCGCGCCGCGTCACGAATCGCGGCGCGCGGAGTGACTGCGCTGGTCGATCCATAGACGCGCCCAGCGCGCTGCATACGCGATTGCGTGGTCGGCCTCGAAGAAGTAATCGAGCGCATCGAATGTGAAGGATGCGCCGCGCGCCGACGTACTGTTCTCGATGATCAGGTTGGCCGCGTACAAGCCGCTCGGCAGCGCGTGCGCGGATGGTGCAACGTCATATCCCTTGTATCGCATGAGGCGTTTCCTTGCTTGAATACGATCGCGGACGACATCGCCCTCGAAGCACCATGCTAGTGACCGGCTCGCACTCCGCAAACGAATGCTTTGACGTAAGCAAATCAGCTTGAGCGTTAATTGATCCGTTGCACCGGTGATTTCTGCAAGCCAGAGCTTCTCTACTGAGTCTCTTCTGTATTTCGTGCGCCTGATCGGAAGGCGCTATTGCGAGGGACAGTTAGTTGCGGGCATAAGTGACTCTTCGAAACCTGCACACCGCGTCCGCAAGTCACGGAATACGGACATCCCACGGGCTTTCGGACCATTCATAGAATGCGGCCTAACGAACCCTGCAGATTGCGCCGGTATGGGCCGCGCCGCCAACGATTGGGAGGGACAACATGATCATCTATCACCGAGGCGCGGCCTTCGAGCCCTTCGTCTCCCGCGTGGGGACTGCATTCATGGCCAAGGCCTCGATTCTCGAAGAAGATGGCCACCTGACATCGCTTGGCGATCTGGGCGTGTTCGCCAACGAGGAGAGCGCGTTCAAGTTCGCCGTCTATTCGGCCACCGCGTTTATCGAAGGCGAACAGCTGCCGACACCCGCCTCGCAAAGGTACACGGCGTAGCCCGCCTTTATAACGAACGCACGTTCGACGCCGCGTGTGTCCGCTGGTCTGCGGTTTGCTCGACTTCAGTCGAGCTACTCATAACACCGCAGATAGGGAGCGAACGCCGTGACGCCATCAGGAACCATCATCCTTGTCCAACGCGAAGACCCGTGGTCGAAGGACGCACAGGCGCTTCTCGATGAACTCAGCGCCATGCTCGCCGTCTTCTCTGGCGATAGCGGCCAATCGCGCTTCTGTCTGCAGGACGTCTGCTCCGCGCGAGGCGCGTTCCTCGTCGCGCGAAACGAACAAGGGATCGCGCTAGGTTGCGGCGCATTCCGTCGCTTCGATTACGGTGTCGCCGAAGTCAAGCGACTCTACAGCCGTCCGGACACATGCGGCGTAGGCACCGCGCTCCTCGCGCAACTCGAAGCCGAAGCGGCTGCGGTCGGCTATCACAAGTTTCTGCTCGAAACGCGGGCCGTCAACCGGAAGGCGATCGCGTTCTATGAGCGCAACGGCTTTCAGGCGACGAGCCCGTACGGCATCTACGTTCATCAACCCGATGCGCGCTGCTTCGAGAAGGCGATCATCGTTCCGGCCGAGCAGCGTCGAATGGACCAATGCTGAAATCGCCGGAAACCCGCATAACGAAGCGGTGTTTATGCGAACGCCGCATGTTTCGTGATACCGTACCTTCGTTCTTCGACACCACGGAGGACACGTTCTCGGGGCGGGGTGTGATTCCCCACCGGCGGTAATCGTCGTGATGTTCAGTCACGCGACGTAGCCCGCGAGCGCTCATCGGTGCGCAGGCAAGTTGCATCGAACGAGGTCAGCAGACCCGGTTGGATTCCGGGGCCGACGGTATAGTCCGGATGAAAGAGAACAGGACAGCCAGCATTTTCACGCCCGACGTGCGCGCTTTTCAGCGTGCAAGGGCGCGGTTGTCCTTCGCCCTGTTCACACAAAACAGGCTGAAGTCCATGAACGCACCCAATATCATCGAATCACAAGCGGTATCCGCTACCCGTTCCAACCGTCCTCGCATTGCGTTCGTCCAGGCTTGCTGGCATCGCGATATCGTCGATCAATGCAAGACGTCTTTTCTCGAAGCCATGCAGCAATACGGCTACACGAGGGACGATATCGATCTCTTCGAAGTCGCCGGCGCATTCGAGATTCCGCTGCATGCGAAGCGGCTTGCGTCGAGCGATCAGTATGCGGGGATTGTCGCGGCGGGGCTGGTCGTCGATGGCGGCATCTATCGGCACGAGTTCGTCGCGCAGGCTGTCATCAATGGCTTGATGCAGGTGCAGTTGGACACCGGAACGCCGGTGTTTTCGGCGGTTTTGACGCCGCATCACTTCCATCACGGTGAGGAGCACGTCGGGTTCTTTCGCGAGCACTTTCTCGTGAAAGGGCGGGAGGCGGCGCATGCTTGTGCCGATACTGTCGGCAAGTTGAGCGCATTGCCGGTTGCTTGACGGTTCGTATATTCGCGTCGGTTTATTAGCTCGCCCCTCCCCGGGGCGGGGCGACTTTCTCGGCTGTCGACCAGAGTTGGCGCTTGAGCGCCATCACTCTGGTCCCATGCAAGGAAAGCAGCTATTCTCGAACCGCACGATGCACTGACTCATGTGCTCACTCCGTAGAACATCGGTGGCACTCGGATTACTTAGCAGCCTTGAATGACCTTCCGCGCCCCAAGCGAGCCCCTCGGCTCGTCAAAGCCATCGGAACGCTCGTCTGTCATGACATGAACATGCCACCATCCACGTTCACCGTCTGCCCCGTGATATATCCGGCGTCCTCCGATGCAAGGAACGTCACCAACCCCGCGACATCGCCTCCATTCCCCGCACGCTTCATCGGAATGTTAGCCACCCACTCCGCCATCAGTTCACCCGGCTTGTAGTCGCCGAGCAACTTGCCCCAGGCCTCATCGTTATATGACCACATGTCCGTCGTGATGATGCCCGGACAAAACGCATTCACGGTGATGCCCGTCGGCGCAAGCTCCTTTGCAAGACTCTGCGTGATTCCCAACACTCCGAACTTGCTCGCCGCATAGTGCGGCGTGTAGACGAAACCCTGCCGCGCCTGTCCCGATGCCGTGTTGATCAAACGGCCGCCCTTGCCAGCGCGCAACATGCGCGTCGCCGCTTCCTGACAGCACAGGAACACGCCTTTGGTATTCACGGCCATGACCTTGTCCCACTCGCTTTCCGTGAGATCGGGCAGCTTCGCAATCGTGATGACGCCCGCGTTCTGCACCGACACATCCACTTCGCCGAGCTTGGCCGCGACTTCTTCATACAGCGCGACGACCTGGCTCTTGTCGGTCACGTCCATCTCGACCGCGAGCGCATCGAAGCCCGCATCGCGCAGATGCGAGGCCGCATCGTGCACGCTCTTCTCGTTCGCGGTCACGCAAACCTTCGCGCCTTCCTGCGCGAAGCGTTCCGCGATCGCCAGACCGATGCCGCGACTGCCGCCCGTCACGACGGCCACCTTGTTCTCGAACCGCTTTGCTTCGTAAGCCACGTTGCCCTCTCCTGAAGACGAATTTACAGACGTTCGATCCAGCGCAGCCATTGCGCATGATTCGCAGCCGCCGCATCGACGCCGCTGCCCGGTTCCACACGCCGCGCAATCACGCGCTTGCTTTGATACGTTTCGAGCGATGCGATCAATCCGCCCTTCCATGCCGCAAGCGCAGCCGCACCCGCCGCCGATATCTCGCTCAGCGCGAGCGTGCTGACCGGGCGATCGAGCGTATCCGACAGGTACTGCAGCAGGAACGGACGCTGCACCAGGCCGCCATCGAGATACAGTTCGCGCAGCCGCACGTTGGCCGCCTGCTCCATCACGGTGATGACGTCCTTGATCTGATAGACGATGGATTCATACGCCGCGCGCGCGACGTGCTGCCACGACTTCGAAAAATCGAGCCCGACGATCTGCGCGCCGCCCGGATACTTCCAGTGCGGACAGCCGATGCCGGAAAACGCGGGCAGCACGAACACGCCCCCGTTGTCGTAGTCGATGAAGGCCTGCTCCGCTTCGGCGAAATCATCGAAAAGACGCAGCTTGTCCTTGAGGAACGCGGGCGTCGAACCCGCGCTGATCACGATGCCTTCCAGCGCATAATCCACGCGCTCGTCGCTTGCGAAGCACAGTGTCGAGACGAGGCCATGCGCCGGTTCCTGCGGATGCGCCCCGACGTTCATCATGATCGACGAGCCGGTGCCCATCGTCGCTTTCGCCACGCCCGGATGCAGGCATCCTTCGCCGACGGCCGCCGCATGTGAATCGCCGATCATCGATAGCACCGGTATCGCGCGTTCGAGCAGGCCGTCGAAGTCGGTCGCACCGAAGTCGGACGCGGACGGCATCGGCTCCGGCAGACGCAAGCCTTGCAGGCCAAAGCTATCGACCAGTTCGCGGTCCCATTGCAGCGTTGCGAGATTGAACAGCATCGTGCGCGACGCGTTCGTATAGTCGGTCCGGTAGGCATGGCCCTTCGTCAGCCGATACAGCAGCCAGCTATCGACCGTGCCGAAGTACGCATCGCCTGCGGCGATCGCATGGCGCACGCGCTCGTCGTTCTCATTGAGCCAGACGAGTTTCGACCCTGAAAAATACGGGTCGATCAGCAAGCCTGTCTTCTGCGCGATGACCGGTCCGAGTCCGTCCGCCTTCATGCGCTCGCAAATGCCGAGCGATCGCTGGCATTGCCACGACACCGCCGGCACGATCGGCTCGCCCTGCTCGTTCCACAGCACGACCGTTTCGCGCTGATTCGAGATGCCCACGCCTGCTATCTCGTCGCGCGGTCCTTCGAACTTGCCGATACACTCGGCCACCGCGCGCAACACCGACTCGTAGAGCGCATCGGCATCCTGTTCGACGAAGCCCGTTCGGGGATGCGTGCACGTCACCGGCGCAAAGCCGCGCGCATGCACCTGGCCTTCGCTATCGAACAGCAATGCCTTCGTGCCGCTCGTGCCCTGATCGATCGCCAGAATGGTTTTCATGTGATGACCCTCGTATTGACGCGCATCACGCGGTGAGCGAAACCATGCGCGACTGCAGGCGCTGCTGCAACTGGTCGATGACCACCGCGAAGATGATCACGAGTCCCTTGATGACCATCTGCCAGAAGTCGCTGATGCCGCACATCACCATGCCGTCGCCGAGAATGCTGATCACGCACGCGCCGACGACCGAGCCGAACACGGTGCCGCGTCCGCCCATCAACGCGGTGCCGCCCAGCACGACCGCCGCGATTGCGTTGAGTTCGTAGGTCTGTCCGGTCAGCGGGTGAGCCGTCTGCAACTGCGCCGTGATGACGAGGCCGACGAGCGCCGCGCAGAAGCCGGAGAACATATAGACGAAGAGCTTCACGCGATTCGTGCGAATGCCCGAGAAACGCGCGGCCTGTTCGTTGCCGCCGATTGCATAGATGCGGCGCCCGAGCGGCGTCTTGCGCGCGATGAAGATGGTCACGACCGCGAGCACGAGCATGATCCAGACGGGCATCGAGAGACCGAGTATCGTGCCGTTGCCGATGAATTCGAAGCCCGTGTTGCCGAGCGCCGGATTGCCTTCGAGGTCCGCAAACGTGCTGCCGTTGTTGACGAGCAGCGCCGCGCCGCGCACGACATACAGCATGCCGAGCGTCGCGATGAACGGTGCGACGTTCAGCATCGTGATGAGATAGCCGTTCACCGCGCCGATGAGCGCGCCGAGCACGCACGCAATGATCGTCACGCCGAACGGACTGAAGAACACGATGTGATGCCCGATCTTCACGCCTTCGAGCAGCAGATACCCCGCTGCCATCCCGCTTATGCCGACGATCGACCCCACCGACAAGTCGATTCCCCCCGTCAGTATCACGAGCGTCATGCCGATGGAAAGAATCGCGACGACGGTCACGTGCTTCGCCATGATGAGCATGTTGCTCGTCGAGAGAAAGTTCTCCGTGGCCAGCGAGAACACGATGATGATCGCAAACAGTGCGATGAAGATCCGCAGCTTGAGCAGGTTGACCGCGATCCGCGACGCGACATACGCGCCATGCCGGCTATGCTTCGCATGCACCGGATGCACCGGCGGGTTGCTACTGTTGGGAGTGTTCATGGTATCGATCTCGGTTTGCTTCTCTCAGACCACGGCGGTCGCGGGCGTCGATGCCCGCACGATCCGCTCGCTGTCGAATTCATCGCGCCTGATGTCGGCGGTGAGCTTGCCGCTCGCCATCACGAAGACGCGATTGGAGACGGCCATTGCTTCGTCGAGCTCGGACGTCGCATAGATCACGGCGATGCCCGATTGCGCGAGCAGGCTGATCGTCTTGTAGACGTCCTCTTTCGCGCCGACATCGATGCCGCGCGTGGGTTCGTCCATCAGCAGCACCTTCGGCTTCGTGAGCAGCGCCTTGCCGATCACCACCTTCTGCATGTTGCCGCCCGAGAGCGACGTGATGGGCGCATCGACGGATGCCGCCTTGATCGCGAGCCGCTTGACGATATCGTTCGCGGCTTCCACTTGCCTGTCGCGCGCGAGCGACCCGACGAAGCGGCGCGTGAACTTGCCGAGGCTCGACAAGGTCATGTTCTCGAGGATGGTCATCAGTTGCACCATGCCCTGCTTCTGCCGGTCTTCCGGCACGAGCGCGATGCCGGCTTCGATGCGCTTCGGAATGGGCAGGTCTTCGATCGCCTTGCCCGCCAGCTCGATCTCGCCGAGCGCGAGCGGCTGCGCGCCCAGCAGCGATTCGAGCAACTCCGTGCGGCCCGCGCCCATGAGTCCGTATATGCCGATGACTTCGCCCGCCTTCACGGAGAACGAAACGTGATCGACCGCGTAGATGCCGTTCGAACGCTTGAGCGCGAGGTCTTTCACGTTGAGCACTTCATCGCCGATGGCGTGCTGCTCGAATGCGAAGCGCTTTTTCGACGAACCGACCATCGCCTCGATGATCCACGGAATGTCGATGTTGGGGATATCGTCTTCGGCGACGAGACGCCCGTTGCGCAGAACGGTGATGCAATCGCCGATCGCCATGATCTCTTCGAGACGATGCGAGATGTAGATCACCGTCACGCCTTCTTCCTTCAGCTGCCCGATGATCTTGAAGAGAATCTCGACTTCGGTCTTCGACAGCGCGGACGTCGGCTCGTCCATGATCAGCACCTTGATGTGCTTCGACAGCGCCTTCGCGATCTCGACCAGCTGCTGCTGGCCGACGTAGAGATCGCCGAGGCGCGTGCGCGGACTGATCGGAATGCGCAGGCGGTCCAGCAGCACTTTCGCCTGATGGTTCTCCATCTTCGCGCGGATCATGCCCGAGCTCGTCAGCTCGTTGCCGGCGAAGATGTTCTCCGCCACCGTCATGTCGGGGAAGAGATTCAGCTCCTGAAAAATGATGCCGATGCCATGATGCTCCGCGCTGCGTACATCGGTGATATGCGCGATCTTGCCATCGACCCATATCTCGCCGGACGTCGCCGTCTCCGCGCCTGCGAGCAGTTTCATCAACGTGGACTTGCCCGCGCCGTTCTCGCCGATCAGCACGTTGACCTTGCCGCGACGCACCTTGTAGTTCACGTCGACGAGCGCGGCGGTGCCGGGATACTGCTTCGACAGTGCGCGCGTTTCAATCACGTTCGACGTGTTCATCGTGCGCGGTTCGCTCGGAGTTTCGTTCATTTCCAGGCCACCGGTATCGCGCGAATCTCGCCTGTCGGCTCGGTCCATGTGCTGTAGACGGCGGCGACGTCCACCGTCTCGCCGACCTTCAGCTTCATCGACTGCACGCGATTCACGACGAGCTTGTTCAGCTCCTGGCCGAACGCGGCGAAGCGCGTCTGGTCATCGAAGTCGCTGTACTTGACGCCGGGGAAGCCATCGCGCACGCCGGTGCCGACCACGACCGGGCCGGTCTGCAACACGACGTGCACAGGTTCGCCGCCCGATGCGGGAGCCACGTCGACATAAGCCTTGCCGACACGCGAAGAACCATCGATGCGCGTCACCTTGCCCTGCACGCGCAGCCAGAAATTGCACGGGAACGCCGTGCTCTGACGGAAGCCGTACTGCTTGCACGCATCGTCGAAGTTCGAGTTGAGCGCGGCGATCACTTGCGAAGCCGGCTTCGCATTCTTGTCGGCATAAGGGATGAGTTGCTCGCTCAGCATCTTGCCGGCGTCCGGCCCCTTGTGCTGACCCTGGCTGCGTATCGCCGCGAGTTCGGTATCGGTGACGACGTGGCACGCGCCGAGACCCGCCGCACCGAGCACGAAGAGCACGGTGAGCGCGCGCCGGGTGGCGTAGATTGGATGAACCATGACGACCTCACATGACAAGCCTTGCACGGGCGCGGCCATGACCGCGCCCGCCGAACGGCGCAACGCGTTACTTCGTGTAGTAGAAGTCCTTGACCTTCGACGCGTTGTCCTTCGTGATCAGAATGCCGCGGAACAACTGGCGCTCCTGCTCGCCGGTCTTGCCGGTCGTGATGTACTTGTCGAGCAGGTCGACGCCGTGAATCGCAATGCCTTGCGCCTGCAGCATGACCGTTGCCTTGAGCTTGCCCGCGAGGATGGAATCGCGCTCGTCGTTGCTGCCGTCGATGCCCATCACGACGACATCCTTGCGTCCCGCCGATTCGAGCGATGCAATCGCGCCGAGCGCAACCGGACCATTGCCGCTGATGACGCCCTTGATCTTCGAATGCTCCTGCAGGATGGAATCCATTGCCTGCTTGCCGGGCAGAAGCGCACCCTTCGCGTCCTGACGCGCGACCATCTTCAGGTCGGGGTATTGATCGAGCACCTGATGGAACGCCTGCGAGCGCGTCACGCAGTTCTTGTCCGCGAGATTGCAGGTGAGCTCGACATATTCGCCCTGCTCGCCGATGGTCTCGACGAAGCGTTGCGCCACTTCCGTTCCCGCTTGCAGGTTGTTATGGCTCAACTGCGCAAGCGCGATACCGTCCTTCGGAATCTCGCGATTGATCAGCACGACCGGCACTTTCTTGTCGACGGCGGTACGCACCGTGGCGACGCTCGCGTTCGAATCGGCGTTATCGAGAATGATGCCCTTCACGCCCTTGCCGATCACCAGATTGACGAGCTCGTTCTGCTTGTTGACGTCTTCGCCATGCGAAAGAACGATGGTGTCGTAGCCGAGCTTCTTCGCTTCGCTTTCCGCGCCCTTCGCTTCGGCTGCATAGTACGGATTGTCGAGCGCGTTCACGAGAATCGCGATAGTGCCCTTGCCCGCCGCATTGGCGACGCCGGGCACGGCGGCGGCGAACGAAACGGCCACCGCCGCAGCGACTGCTAGCTTCTTCCACATGGTGTTGTCTCCGGTTGATTTGTGTTGTTCGAGCAATGCCACATCAGGCGATCGTATAGCCGCCATCGATCATGATGTCCGCGCCGGTGATCATGTCCGCGCCGTTCGAGAGCAGGAACAGAATCGCGGCGGCGATTTCATCGGTATAGGCGAAGCGGCCGACGGGAATCAGCTTCTTCATGTTCTCGCCCTTCTCGCCTTCCCATGCGGCCGCGCCCATCGGCGTGAGCACGACGGTCGGCGATACGGTGTTCACGGTGATGCCGCGCCCGGCCCATTCTTTCGCGAGCACTTTCGTCATGCCGATGAGCCCGGCCTTCGCTGACGTATAGGCGCAATGCTGATCGATCGCGACGGTCGCCGCCTGCGATGCGATGTTGACGATCTTGCCGCCATGCCCGCTCGCCAGCACGACGCGCGCAAAGTGCTTCGAGCACAGAAACGGGCCGGTGAGATTGACGTTGATCTGCCGCTGCCATTCGTCGTAGCCGATGTCTTCCGCAGGCGTCAGCGTGATGCAGCCCGCCGCGTTCACGAGCAGATGCAGATCGCCGAAGTGCGTATGCGCGGCCTGGATGGCGCGCTCGACATCGGCTTCATTGGCGACATCGCAAGCGAAGGCTTTTGCGTTATCCGCGCCGAGTTCATCGATGGCGGCCTGCACGCGCGGCTCTTCGAAGGCCGGATAGAGAATCGCGACGCGCGCGCCCTTCGCGATCAGCGCGGCGTTCGTCGCCATCGCAATGCCGCCGAGACCGCCCGTCACGACCGCGACCTTGCCGTCCAGACGAAAATCGAAATCGACGCCGTGGCGCAGCGACATGTCGTACTGAATGCCCATCTGTGTCTCCTGATCCTGTGTCTTGTCTGCGCGCTCAGTTGGCGCACTGCGCGCGGATCGCATCGGCGATGCCGGCTGCATCGATACCATAATGGCGGCGGATGCCCTTGCGCGTGCCGTACTTCGCGAACTCGCCTTCGGTGATGCCGAGCATCTTCAGCGGCCGCGCAAACTGACGCCGCGCCATCAACACGGCCACCGTCGCGCCGATGCCGCCATGCAGCGAATGCTCCTCGACAGTGACGATCGCATCGTGGCGTTCGATGATCGCGGCGAGCGCGTCATGATCGAGCGGGCGCAGCGACGAGAGATTCACGAGGGTCGGCGATATGCCGCTGTCTTTCTGTACCGATTCGCACGCATCGAGCGCTTCGCCGACGACCGAACCCATCGCGATGACCGCGACGCGCGAGCCTTCGATCAGCACATCGGGGCGGCCCGGCACGAAGCGATACGACGCGTCGTGCACGACCGGGAACTTCGCGTTGTCGAGACGGATGTAGACCGGGCCATCGAAGGATGCGGCGTAGTCGATCATCTGCACGACCTCGACTTCATCGCAGGGCGCGAAGATCTGCACGTTGCCGAAGCCGCTCATGATGGAGAGGTCGTCGATGGCATGATGCGTCGATGCGAGCGGCCCATAAGCCACGCCCGCATTCAGGCCGAGCATCTTCACGTTGGTGCCGCTATAACAGACGTCGTTCTTGACCTGCTCGTTCGCGCGTCCGACCAGAAACGGCGCAGCGTTCGCCGTGAACACGATATGGCCGCCGAGCGCGAGACCCGCCGCCATGCCGACCATGTTCTGCTCCGCGATGCCGACGTTGATCACGCGCTCGGGATAGTCCTTCATGAACGGGCCAATCTTCGAGGTGGACGTGGAATCCGCCACCATCACGATGATGTCCTGCCCGGAGGCGGTCAGCCGGCCGAGCGCGCTTACCGCGCCGTCCCGCAAGTCAACGAATTCACGCATGGTCGAGCTCCTTCAGCGCCTGCTTGAGTTGGTCTTCGTCGGGGAACTTGTGATGCCAGGCCGGCACGTTCTCCATGAACGATACGCCGCGTCCCTTGATGGTATGCGCGATCACGACTTTCGGCTTTCGGTTCGCGTAGTCGAGACTTTCCAACAGTTTCCAAATGGAGTCCGACTGGTTTCCGTTCACGTCGTGAACCTCGAAACCGAAAGCGCGGAATTTTTCGTCGAGCGGATCGAGATCCATGATGTTGTGCGTGAAGTCCGCCAGTTGCAGGCGATTGCGATCGACGATCACGACGAGGTTCGACAGCTCGAAATGCGCCGCCGCCATCGCAGCTTCCCAGTTGGAACCTTCCTCGAGTTCGCCGTCGCCGGTCAGCACGAACACTCGTCCGGCCGGGCCTTCCTGTTGCGCGGCATGACGCTGCTTGGCCATCGCGAGACCGGCGGCGATCGGCAAGCCGTGGCCCAGACCGCCCGTGTTGACCGTCACCCACGTCGGCAGTTTCTGTCGCACGGGATGGCCCGGAAGACGCGAATCGTCCTTCAGATAGGTAAGCAGTTCATCGTCCTTCAGCCAGCCGAGTTCCGCAAAGCAACCGTAGAGGCCGCCGACACCGTGCCCCTTGCTCAGGATGAACTCGTCGTGCCAGCGCACGCTGCTGTCCGCATCGATCTCATAGCGAAGCACGTGAAAATAGAGCGCGGCGAGGATGTCCGCCTCCGACATGTCGCCGCCCGTGTGACCGCTTTTGGCGGCGGCGTTCATGACGCAGATTTTCTTGCGGATCTCTTGCGCCCGGCGATGCAGCGCGTCGCCCGACTGCTTGAAGGGGTTTTCCATTCCCTGCTCCCAGACTTCCCGTTTGCTTGAGACAAAGTTTCTTTTAGTTTCTTTCGAAAGTCAAAGACAAATGAATCGAAAGAGGGAAAACCCCTAAAACGAACGCCGCGGCGTTTCTGATCAGGCAGAATACGGCTTGGGGCGGCGCGGGATAGCGCATGTGCAGGAAGGGCGGAATGGATCAACGAACCAGAACAGAGAAGATTTTCGAACGTGTGCGGGCGGCGAAGCTCGTGAAGCTCTCGGAGTTGTCGAGCGAGTTTGGCGTTTCGATGCCGACGATTCGAAAGGACATCGACGAACTGCAGCGGCTCGGGCGTGTCGAGCGCGTGCATGGCAACGTGCGCCTGCGTGCCGAGCGTCCGGAGCCTGCGAGGCGCAGCTATGAGACGCCGGTGCTGCCGACGAGCGAGGAGAAGGCGCTGATCGGTGCGAAGGCGGCGAGTCTGATCGAGAACGGGGATTCGATCATTCTGGACTGCGGCGCGACGGCGACGGAGCTTGCGAAGAATCTGCTGGATCGCCAGAACCTGCGCATCGTGACGAACGCGTTGAACATTGCGATCCTGCTCGGCGCGGAGCCGACGAATCGCGTGATGCTGACGGGCGGCCTCTTCAAGCCGGAGACGATTGCGGTGTCGGGCGAGAAGGCATCGACGTTCTTCGAGGGCATGTTCGTCGACAAGCTGTTTCTGGCGGCGGGCGGCGTGTCGATGGAATCGGGCATTTCATATCCCGACTTCATCGATTTGCACGTGAAGCGCGCGATGATCGACGCCGCCAAGACCGTCTATTTGCTGGCGGATTCGAAGAAGTTCGGCAAGCGCGAGTTCGCGGCGTTCGGCGCGATGGACCGTATCGATTACCTCGTCACCGACGACGGCCTCGGCGACGAGTTCGTGCGATGGCTCGATGGCAACGGCACGAAGATTCTGTATGCGTGAGCGCGGGCCGCGCGGCGTTATTTGCCGTTTCGAGTAGAACCCGTAGATTGTTCCTGATGCGTGGCGGTTCCGGCGCCGCTGCCGGGCGTGGCGGCGGCTCGGCCGGCGCCGGTGCCGCCCGCGTTGCCGGTTCCGCCGGCGCCTCCGGTGGTGCCTCCGGGGCCGCCTGTCGCGCCGGTGGCTGCGGCGGAGGTTCCTCCGTTGCCGCCGGTGTTTTCGCCGGCGCTGACGCCGCCGGCCTTGTGGGCATCGCCGACGCCACCGAGCCCGGCGCTGCCAGCGGCGAGGGCGGCGGCGGAGACGGAAAGTATCGTGGCGGCGAGAAGAGTGGCGGGGAGTTTGGGCATGGGGGGCTCCGGTGGAACGATCGACGCAAGGGGAGCCGCAATGCACATGCCAAAGGCCAGCGTGGTGTTAGCGAGCCAAGGAGTCTGAGGATGTGGATGCTCGGCGGGCGCAGAAGATCAATCAAGGCTGCTAATTAATTCGATAGCCTGCGGAGTGACCGAACGAATCAGTGCTTCGAGCCGGAAACGCTGCTTTCTTCGGTTACTCTCTTTGCATGCGACCAGAACAAGGCGCTAAAGCCCCAACTCTGGTCGACAGCCAGAAAAGTGCCCCGCCCCGGGGAGGGGCGAGCTAATAGACCGGTACGAACAAGAGCTCCACGGAAAAGGAACCCCTACTTCTTCCCGTCAACAACCGCGACGACCTCCTCCCGCGAATATTCCTTATTAGCCAACGCCCCCGTCGGCGTCTTGGCCAGCACGGCGTCGAGTTCCTCGGGCTTCACCTCGAGCACCGGCATCCGGATGTCATGCGGCACCTTCTTCCCCGCCAGCACCTGCTGCGTGACCCAGAACGCAAACGAGGAAGCCCCCGGCGGAATCGTCACCGACATCGTTTCGTAGCCGCTCTTGCGCTGCTCCGCCCACCACGCCAGTTCTTCCTGACGATTGCCGAGGATGATGATCGGTGTCGGCCGCCCCGCCGCCTTGATCGCCTGCGCCGCGCCGAAGCCATCGCCGCCCTGCGTGACGACGCCATCGATCTTCGGCAGCGTCGGCAAAATACCCGCGACCTGTTTCTGCGCGACGGTCTGCGTCCAGTCGCCATGCACCGAGCCGACGATCTTCAGCCCCGGATACTTCTTGATCTGTTCGACGATGCCCTGGTGAATCTCGTCATCGACCGACACGCCCGCCAGCCCGCGAATCTCCAGCAGGTTGCCCTTGCCATTGAGACGCTTCGCCAGATAATCCACCTGCATGCGCCCCATGCCCTGGAAATCCACGGCGATGCGATACGCGCACGGCTCCGTCGCAATGCCGTCGAAAGATACGATGGTCACGCCCGCGCCGCACGCCTGCTTGATCACGCCATTGAGCGCGGTCGGCGAGACGGCATCGACGGCAATCGCCTTGTAGCCCTGCAAGATGAGATTCTGTATCTGCTGGACCTGTTCCGTCGCCTGACTCTCGGCGGTCGTGAAGCTCGGCGCGGACGCCACGATCTTCTGCTTCACCGCGGCATCGGCGACGTTGGACCAGCTCTTGAGCATCTGCTGACGCCAGCTATTGCCCGCATAGTTGTTCGACAACGCGATCTTCATCGACGACGTATCGCCGTTCGCCACCTGCGCCATCGCCGATGCGCTCGCCAGCGCCACGCATGCCGCCGCAATCGTCTTGAGAATCTGCACTCTCCGTCTCCTGTCGTTATTGATTAGCGCGCCGCGCCGCGCACGCCCACATGAAGCGCGTAAACCGATGATGTCGCGGTGATGAACAGCCGGTTGCGCCGCAGCCCGCCGAACGTCAGGTTCGCGACGACTTCCGGAATCAGTATCTTGCCGAGCAGCGCGCCATCCGGCGCATAGCAATGCACGCCGTCTTCCGCGCTCGTCCACACGTTGCCGTGCTCGTCGGTGCGCAGGCCGTCGGGCACCCCGCTTTGCATCTCGATAAACACGCGGCCATTGCGCAACGCGCCATCGTTCGCGACATCGAAGACGCGTATGTGACGCGGTGCATCGTCGTCGTGCGATGCAGCGGAATCCGCGATATAGAGCTTCGATTCGTCCGGCGAGAACGCGAGGCCGTTCGGCTTCGCGAAGTCGTCTGACACGAGGCGCACTTGCGTTTCTCCCGGCGCGACGCGATACACATTGCATCGCCCGATCTCGCTATCCGAACGATATCCTTCGTAGTCGCTGATTATTCCGTAGTCCGGATCAGTGAACCAGATCGCGCCTCCGGAATCGACGATCACATCGTTCGGCGAGTTGAGCTGCTTGCCTTCGAAATGCGATGCGATCACCGTGATACTGCCGTCGTGCTCGGTGCGCGTCACGCGCCGCGCGCCATGCTCGCAACTCACGAGCCGGCCTTCGCGGTCGCGTGTATTGCCGTTGCTGTAATTCGACGGCGCGCGATACACGCCGACACCCATTCCCGGCGCCCAGCGCAACATGCGATTGTTCGGAATGTCGCTCCAGATGAGCAGGTCCGTCGCCGGAAAATACACGGGACCTTCGGCCCACAGGCAATCGCCGGTCAGCTTTTCGAGGAACGCGTTGGGCTGAAGCAGCAGCCGGAAGCGCGGATCATGCACTTCGTAGTCTTGGGCTTTCATGTCTCCTTGTCCTTCTAGTTGTCTTTCCCGTTCGTTGATTCAGCGCGCCGCCTTGCCGCCCGCCGCCACCGTCACCGCGATGATGAGCACGCCATACACGATCGAGCGCACGCCCGCATCGGCGCCGACCGCGTTCAGCACGGCATTGGTCAGAAAGAGGAACATCGATGCGCCCCATACGCCCGCGATCGTCGCCTTGCCGCCGGCCACGAGCGTGCCGCCGATCACCACCACGGCGATCGAAATGAGCATGTATTCGACGCCCATGTCGAGCGACGCCCCGCCCGATGTGGCGGCGATCAGCAACGCGGTCAGCGACGCGAACATCGACGACATCACGTAGGCGAGGCAGCGCGTGCGATGCACGTCCACGCCCGCGAGCCACGCCGCCCGCGCGTTCTGTCCGATTGCCGAAAGCCTGCGCCCGTACACCGCGCGATGCAGCAGCACAGCGAGCGCGATCGATAGGACCAGCGCCACCAGCGCGATATACGGCACGTTGAGAAAGCGGCCCGTCGCGAATGCGCCCAGGCCCGGCGGCGGCGGCGGAAGCTGCCTGCCCTGCGTGATGGCGACCGACTGAATGATGAAGCTCGAGGACAGCGTCGCGATGATCGGCGGAATGCGCAGCATGCGAATGAGCGCGTAATTCGCGAGGCCGATCGCGATGCCCACGCCGAGCGCGGCCGCAATGCCCAGCGCAATGTTCCCGTTCGCGCCGCCCATCACGTGCATGCCGACGACACCGGCGAGCGCGATCGTCGATGGCACCGACAAGTCGATGTTGCCCACGCCCGATGTGATGACGAGCATCTGCCCGAGCCCGACCAGCACCATGAATACGCCGTAGGTCAGCGCCGTCTGCGCCACGTTGCTCGCGATGCCGAAGCCGAAGATCGCGACGATGGCGAGCCACACGAGCACCGCGCCGACGAACGACCAGGCCCACGGCGCCTGAATGGCCTTGATGCGCGACCACGCGCTCGCGTTGTTGTCTGCGATGGTGTTCATCGGCGCTCTCCGCGTTGCAGCAGCACGCGCAACGACAAAACCACGATCAGGATCGCACCCTGCATGCCGACCTGCCAGTCCGACGAGATATTCAGGAATGCGAGGAATGATGCCGCGAGCGTCAGCGTGATCGCGCCGAGCACCGCGCCGATCACCGAGACGCGGCCGCCCACGAACTCACCGCCGCCGAGGATCACGGCTGCGATGGAAAGCAGCGTGTAACGCAACGCGAGATTGGCGTCGGCGGATGTGGTGAGGCCGAGCAGTGACAAGCCCGACAGCACGCCGAACACGCCTGCCACGCCATAAAGAGTCGCCTTGCTGCGTACGAGCGACCAGCCGAAGCGGCGCATCGCGCGCGGATTGCCGCCCGCACCGCGCACGCGCACGCCCGCCGACGAACGCATCAGCAGGAGATGACCGATGATCGCGATCAGCACCGACCATACGATGGGCGCGGCGATGAACGGCGTCTGATAGTTCATCGCCGCGCCTAGCCACGCAGGGCTCGTGCCGCCCGGCGACGGCAACAGTACGATTGCAAGCCCGCTCCACACGAACGAAAGCCCGAGCGTCACGACGATCGACGGTATCTGCCGCAATTCGATCAGCGCGCCGACCGCCGCATAGGCCAGCACGCAGCCGGCGAGCGCGAGCGCACCGAGCCACGGCGTCTTCACGAGCAGCGTCGCGCCGATGCACGCGACGAGGCTCACGAAGGGCCCGATGGAAAGGTCGAGATCGTTGACGGTGATGATCGCAAGCTGGGCGAGCGTTGCAAGGACGATCGGCACGGCGAGATTCAGCAGCAGGCTCGAGCCGAAGTAGCTCATCACGGCGGGCTGCATGACGAGGATCGGGATCAGCACCGCGACGAGCGATATCGCGGGAAGCATCGCGCGCAAGCGCGCTTGTGTAACGGCGAGAGTCATGCAGCCTGCTCCTCGAAACTCGCCGCGAGCAACGCTTCCTCCGTGCATTCGTCGGCATGAAGCACGCGCGTGACGGCGGACGAACGGAACACGTAGGTGCGGTCGCAATGCGACAGTTCTTCGTTTTCGGTGGTGTACCAGATGAAGGTGCGCCCTTTCGCGGCTTCATCGTGGACGAGCTGATAGATGTCGCGCTTCGTGCCGACATCGACGCCGCGTGTGGGATCGTCCATCAGGATCAGGTCGGCATCCGATGCGAGCGCCCGCGCGAACAGCACCTTCTGCTGATTGCCGCCCGATAGCGACAGGATGCCCGCGCTCATTGCCGCGCCGCGAATGCCGATCTTCACGCGCCATGCTTCGACGATCGCCCGCGCCGCCGCCAGATCGACGAGACCGCGCTTGCGCGGCGCACCGCCCGCGAGCCATCGCACGTCGAGGTTCTGCGCGATCGACCAGATCGGGAAGACGCCGTCGCGGCCGCGATCGCCGGCGACGAAAGCCACTTTCGCGCGGCCCGGACCACGGCTCGACGCGGCTTCATAGATGGCGAGCAACGCTTCGGTCTGGCCCTGGCCCGCGAGTCCCGCGAAGCCGACGACTTCGCCACGCGACGCTTCGATGGACGTGTGACGCTTGACGCCGACGTTCCATTTGAAGTGCCGTTCACCGCTCTGCGCAGCTTGCGAGCGACTTTCGCTCGGCGTCTTGTCCGCCTCGAGATGCTGGCCCATCGCCTGAATGATGGATGCGCGGCTCGACTGCGCACGCGGCAGCACGCTGACGATGCCGCCGTCGCGCATCACCATCACGCGGTCCGCCACGCGCTCGATCTCGCCCAGCATGTGCGTGATGAGCAGGCACGTGATGCCGCCCTGCGCCGCCTTGCGCACGAATTCGAGCAGTTGCTCGGCGGTATGCGCGTCGAGGGATGACGTCGGCTCGTCGAGGATCACGAGGCGCACGGGCGCATCGGTGACGGTGAAGCCTCGCGCGATCTCCACCATCTGCTGCTGCGTCAGCGTGAGATCGGAGACGAGTTCGTTGCCCTTCAACCCGTTGCCCGGAAAGATTTCTTCGAGCTTCTCGCGCATCAGCTTCGTCGCGGTGCGCCGCCATCCGCGGCCATGCAGTTGCGGATGCACGATGCACATGTTCTCCGCGACCGTCAGATTCGCGCACAGCGACAGCTCCTGGAACACGCAGCGCACGCCGGCTTCGCGTGCAGCGTTGGCGTCGTAATGCGGCGCGTCCTTGCCCTCGACTTCGATGCGTCCCTGCGTCGGCGCATGCACGCCGGCCAGCACGGCCATCAGCGTCAACTTGCCCGCGCCGTTGTGCCCCGCGATGCCGACGCATTCGCCTCGCATGAAGGCGAAGTCGATGCCGTCGAGCGCGCGCACGCGCCCGAACGTCTTGCCGATGCCTGCAAAGCGAATCAGCGCTTCATCGCCGGCAATCGTGTCTCCTGCTCCGCCCATTCACATGCTCCATGCGTGGCGTTACGTTTTTACTATTCAGCTATCCGAATCACTTCTTCTTGTCGAGCAGCGCGACCGTTTGCGGCAGCGTGTACGTCACGTCGCTGATCCCGCCGGGCGGCGTCGCCGCGAGCTTCGCCGGCAACTCCTGCTGCGATATCTCGAGCAGCGGCACGTTGATGGTCACGTCCTTCGGAATCTTTTTGCCCGCGAGCACCTGCTGCGCGACCCAGAATGCGAACGTCACCGCGCCCGGCGGATTCGACAGCGAACGCGACTGATAGCCGTTCTTCGTCTGCTCGTTCCACCAGTTGAGCTCGGGATACGTGCTGCCGATGATCATCGGCGGAGTCGGGCGATTCGCCGCCTTGAACGCCTGCGCAATGCCGAACGACATCTCGCCTTCGGTGGCGACGCCATCGACTTGCGGCAGCGTCGGCAAGATGCCCGCGACGGCCTTCTGCGCGACCGATTGCGTCCAGTCGCCGTTCACCGATCCGACGAGCTTCATGCCCGGATACTTCTTCATCGCCTCGAGCACGCCTTCGTGCATGAGGTTGTCGACGGAAATGCCCGCCACGCCGCGCACTTCGAGAATATTGCCCTTGCCGTTCAGACGCTGCGCGAGATAGTCGACGCCCTGCGCGGCCCAGCCCTTGAAGTCGAAGTTCACGCGATACGCGCACGGCTCGTCGACGATGCCGTCGAAGGACACGACCACCACGCCCGCCGCGCACGCCTTCTTGATGGTGCCGTTGAGCGCCGTCGGCGACACGGCGTCGATGACGATTGCGTTATAGCCCTGCAAGATCAGGTTCTGCACCTGCTGCGCCTGCTCGGTCACCTGATTTTCCGCCGTCGTGAAGGCGGGCGCGGCCGCGACCTTCTTGTCGGCGACGGCCTGCTGCGATACGCCGTTCCAGCTCTTCAACATCGACTGACGCCACGCGTTGCCCGCGAAGCTGTTCGACAGCGCGATCTTCTTCTGCGACGTATCGCCGGTAGCGACCTGCGCGTGGACCGCGCCGGACATCATGCATGAGGCCGTGGCGAAGGCCATCGCCGCGTGTTTTGCTGAACGGGACATCGTGTCTCCTTTGTCGTGCTGCGTGTTTTTGTCGGTTCAATGCGTGCAGCGCGCGTGGCGAATGCTCGTGCGTTTCAGCGCGATTGCCGTGAAGCGCGCCGAAAGGAAAGCGAATGGGGAGAAGCGGTACGTGCGCGCTCGATGCGAACGCCGGAGCGGAATAGCTGAAACGACATGGTCATGAGCACGCCTCTTCAAAGCGCATCGGCCAGAGCGCCGATGCAATGCTTTCAAACAGTTGCCTTCCAGGACTGCCTTCAGTTGCATTGCGGTCAGGCCAATCACAGTGGTCAGGCCACCGCACCGCCGAGGCAGTATAGCGACTGCCTTTGCGCGATGCAATTCGAACTACGTGACCGGTAACATCGCTGCCCGCCAACCGCCCGTTCGATGGAACGAAACGTGCAGACGCGTCTGTACTGACTCAATCGGACAGGCCATGAATACCTTACGTTTCACATCCAGAGTAGTCGTCGTCACGGGCGCGGGATCGGGCATCGGCGAAGGGACGGCGCGCCGCTTCGCGGCGGAAGGCGCGAACGTCGTGCTCGCCGGGCGCACGCAAGAGAAGCTCGAACGCGTCGCACGGGACCTCGATCCGTCCCGCACGCTGATTCACCCTTGCGATGTCTCTCGCCATGAAGACGCGGAGCGGCTGATCGAAGCGGCCGCCGCGCGCTTCGGGCGCATCGACGTGCTCGTGAACAACGCGGGCGTCGCGCCGACGGGACGCATCGACGAAGCATCGCTCGACGACTGGCGCGCCATCATGTCGACCGATCTCGACGGCGTGTTCTATTGCAGCCGCGCGGCCATCCGTCATCTGATCGCGGCGAAGGGGTCGATCGTCAATGTGTCGTCGGTGTCGGGGCTGGGCGGCGACTGGGGCATGAGCTTCTACAACGCAGCCAAGGGCGCGGTGACCAACTTCACCCGTGCGCTCGCCATGGACCACGGCCGCGACGGCGTGCGCGTGAACGCGGTGTGTCCGAGCCTGACCGCGAGCGACCTCACGCAGGACATGTTCGACGACGATGAACTCATGGCGAAGTTTCGCGAGCGCATTCCGCTCGGCCGCGCCGCCGAACCGGACGACATCGCGGCGGTCATCGCCTTTCTTGCCAGCGACGACGCGCGCTTCGTGACGGGCGTGAATCTTCCCGTCGACGGAGGCCTGAGCGCATCGAACGGACAGCCGCCGCAAGCATGAAACGCGCGCGGCCGTGATTCGGTATGTCCATTGCTCGATCTTCCGGCAAGGAGGAATCGGGCATGGAGCTGGACTCGGCCGCATGGTTCGGCAAGACGTTCTCGGAGTTGTGCAGGAAGCAGCGGTCCGCCGCGACGACCATCACGTTCGTGCTGGGCGCGGGGTTCTCGAACTCATGGGACCCGCGTTACCCGACCGGCGCGGCGCTCTTCAATCTCGCCGATGACGACTGGACCGCGTGGTCGCCCATTCTTGCCGAATTCCTCGCGATGATCGGCTTTCCGGCCGATCGCACGACGCTGGATCGCGAGTTGTTTCTCGACATCGTGTATCAGGTGGGCATGTTGAGAAAGTATCCGCCGATACGCAACCGCTTCGTCGACGACTCCTGTCTCGACGCCATCGAGCGCGAGCTCCGGTATATCGTGTACCGGAAATTCAACGAGACCGCGCCGCCGCCGAAGCGAGTCGATAACCGGTTCCGGCTCGACGCCACCGGTTCGCCGGAGAAGGACGCGATCCTCTCGCTCTTCTCGGCGCTGATGCATCCGTCGTGCGCGAGCGCGGATCACGGGGCCGATCATGCGCTGCAGGTGAGCTTCGTCACGACGAACTATGACTTCGTGATCGAAGCCCTCGTCGACAGCGCGAATCCGCAGGCGCGGCATGCTTCGCGCCGGCTTTATCGCGGCATTACGCCCGTTTCATGGTGCGGAGAAGATGCGTTGATCGCGGGGCATCTGCGACCGTCCGGCAATCTGTTGAAGGTCAACGGCGGCTTCGAGCTGATCATGACGCAAGAAGGCTTGCAGATCGATTACCGCGAACGCGATGACGAAGCCGTGCGACGTCATCCGCCGCAAATCATGCTGCCGTCCCGCGCGCAGGACTACGACCAGCCCTATTTTCAGGCGCTTTTTCCGAAGGCGGTGCGCCTGCTGCAGGAATCACGCGTCGTGGTGCTCGTGGGCTACGGGTTCCCCGAAGAAGACGCGCTATTGCGGCTGCTGCTCCGGCAGTTCGCGGAAGCGCCCGCCGATGGCCGGCAACGCGTGCTGCATTACGTCGATCTTGCCGACGAACGCACGCAACTGGTTCGCGCACGCCGCGCGTTTCCGCATGTCGGGCGCGATGGCGGCCTCGTCGTCAAGCCCTTCGAAGGCTCGTTCGGGCAGTGGTGCAAGGACGTGCTGAGAAGCCTGTCGATATGATGAAGCGTGACGAGCGCGCGCTGACGACACGCGCGTTTGCAACGCTTACCAGCCCTGCGACCCGCCCGCGTCGTGCTTCGTCGCGGGCGACGGCTTGCCGCTTTGCGCGCCCGGCACGCCGGTGCCGCCCGTATCGCGGCTCGTGCCGCTGCCCGCGCCGCCCTTCGATACCGTCCCGTCCGACTGCCCGTTCGGCGCGGCGTGGATGCGTGGTCCTTCCGTGGACGCGCCCGACGTATCGCCGTTGCCGGATGGCAGGCCCGCGCCCTGTCCGCCCGATCCGCCGCCCGGACAGCCCCCGCCGCCGCAGCCGAGGCCGCCGCCCGCCGCGTGAACGCTGCCTGCGAGCGCCAGCAGCGCGCCCGACAACATGAGTTTGATGGCGTCCGCTTTCATTGGCATCCTGCTCACAGCGCGAGCGCCTCGTGCTCGTCGATCCACGCGATCGCGCCTTCTTTCGCGAAGGCCATCGCTTCGTTTTCATCGACGAAGGACAGGCGGAACTCCATGTCGTGCGACTCCATCGCGTCCCCGTCGTTCGCGGTCGGCAGATAGATGCGCGCATTGCCGACGATGCTTCCGTCGTCGATGCTCGCCGATGTGTGGATCGTGCATGACCGGTACTTGATTTCCATGACGTGCCTCCGCGCCGAAAATGAAAGATTGCGCGACAACGCAGCATAAGCCGTGCCGCTTGCGCCGATGCCGGGCACGCTGAATGCATCGACACGCTGCATCGATGCATTCATGAACATAAGCGAGGACGCAATGCAGAACGCCGAAGGAAATCCGTCACAGGCACAACAGAACGAAATGGCGGCGAAAAGCCCGGTCAAGACGCCCGCAACCGGCACGGTCGGCCCGGACGCCGCGAAGCAGGCCGAAGAATTCGGCAAGACGAAGCACGCGGGTTCCGCCGAACCTGGCGCGGCGGACGACAACTCCCCGCTGCCATCGTTCGACGAGTCGGGCAACCAGTCAGCCGCGCGCGATTCGGGCGATCCGGTGCAGCGCGCGAGCGGCCGCATCCGCTCGGTCGATTCGGACGGCATGGAATCCACCGACGACACCGTCGATGCGGATGCGAAGTCGATCGAAGCGAGCCGCGATCTCTCGGGATGGCACGACAACGTCATCTCATCGAACGCAACGCTCTCGAACAATGTTCCGGCGCCAGCGGCCGGGCTCGGCGGCATTGACAGCCGGCCGACCGGCAACATGCCGTCGATTCTGCCGAAGCAGGGTTATCGCGTGGTGATGGGCGAGACGGAGTATGACCGGGAACTGAACGGGTCGAAGACATCGCACGTGTTCACGCTGGAACGCACGCAAGAGACCTGAAGCGACGAACGAGAAGGAGAAGGGAAGTGGGCATCTTCACGAAAGGCAATCTCTATGTATCGGAGTTCGAGCAGTTCCTGAACCGGCTCAAGCACGATCATCCCGAGATCGACCGTAATCAGATGATGGGCCGCGCGTTGTTGTGGGACAAGCTGCCGAATCTTCCGGACTCGGGCGACGTGGCGGGAAAGGAAGGCGCGGTGAAGCAGCCGTCGTACGTGTACTACAGCAACAACGACTGACCGCTACTGCGCGCCTTCCTCTTCGAGCCAGCCGCAGAACGACGTCACGACGTCGTCGGCCGGCCGGCTTTCCGGGATGTACGTGCAGTAGGTCCGCGACGGCAGACGCGGACCCGCGAACGGCATCACGAGCCGGCCGGCCGCGAAATCGTCGGCGACGAGCGCGGTCGGTCCCATCGCGACGCCTATTCCGTCGATTGCGCCCTGCAGGGTCAGAAAGAAGTGATCGAAGGTGACGACAGCCGCCGGCCGCAACGCGGGAATCCTCGCCTTCGTCAGCCAGTCGGGCCAGAGACGCGGCAGGCTCGATGTATGGAGCATCGTATGGCGATGCAGGTCGTCGGGCGTGCGTAGCGGCACGCGCGCGAGCAGCGCGGGACTGCACACCGGCAGCCGTTCCTCGGACAGGAACGGGCGCATCGAATAGCCGTAGAAAGTATCGGGACCGCCGCGAATGATCACGTCGTACCCTTCCTTCAGCGCTTCGAGCGGCTCGTTCGACGTCTCCACGTTCACATCGATATCCGGATGCGCCGCGCGAAACGCGACGAGCCTCGGTACGAGCCATCGCAAGGCGAACGTCGCGGGCGCATTCACGGATAACGTGCGCGGCACGGCTTTAGGAATGCCGTAGCGTGCCGTCGCCTGCGCAAGCTGCCCGAACAACGGCCCGATCTCCGCGAGATACGCTTCGGCCGCGCCCGTCAGCACGACGCGCCGGTTTCTCCGCTCGAACAGCGATGCGCCGAGCCATTCCTCCAGCAGACGCACTTGCTGACTGACCGCGCCTTGCGTCACGTGCAGTTCCGCTGCGGCGTCCTTGAAGCTGCCGAGCCGGCCCGCAGCCTCGAAAGCGCGCAATGCATTCAGGGAAGGCAGGTCTCGTTTCATCGCAATAGAAAATCTGACGCGTTCGGCGAATTTATCTGGTTTGCCGGACCGGAACAAGATAGATATTCTGGCGCATGTCCTGACCCACACCGGAACGCGCATGTTCAGCTACACCGGCGGCGTCGTGCTTTTCGCCGCTCTGCTTCACGCGAGCTGGAACGCGATGCTGCACGGCAATCGCGACCGCTTCCTCTCGATGACATGGATGAGCATCGCGATTGCGGCGGTATCGTCGGTTGCGGTCATGGCGCTTCCCTTGCCCGCCGATGCCGCCTGGCCCTGCATCGTCGCCTCCGGGCTCGTCCATATCGTCTACAACGTGAGCCTCGTGCGCTCGTATGGACGGGGCGATCTCGCGCAGGCGTATCCCATCGCGCGGGGATCGTCGCCGCTGCTCGTTACGCTCGGCGCGGCGCTGTTTGCGCACGAGGCGATCGGTCCGCTGCACGCATTCGGCATCGCGCTGATCTCGGGCGGCATCATGGCGCTTGCGTTGCTGGGACGTCGCGTGTCGCGATCGAGCGTGCTGGCGGCGCTGACCACCGGGGTGACCATCGCGATCTATACGGTGATCGACGGCATCGGCGTGCGTGCATCGAACGGACAGGCGCTCTCCTATACCGCGTGGATGTTCCTCTTCTACTGGCTGATGCCGCTGCTCTTCGCGACCATGCGCGGGATGCACGCGCTCTGGACGCCGATACGCACGGCGCCCGCAGCCATCGGCTCGTCGCTCGCGGGCGGGCTCGTCTCGATCGCCGCGTACGGCATCGTCATATGGGCGATGCAGGCGGGTGCGATGGGCGCGGTATCGGCGTTACGCGAAACGAGCGTCGTATTCGCCGCGCTGATCGGCAGGGTGTTTCTGCGCGAGACGGTCGACGCGAAGCGCTGGCTCGCCTGCGTCGTCGTGGCGGCGGGCGCTATCTGCCTGGGCTTGTGAGGCTTCGATGGCTTATCTGATGGTACTGACGGTCGGGCTGATGGCCGGCGTGTTGAGCGGGATCATCGGCACCGGGTCGTCGATGATGCTCATGCCCGTGCTCGTCATCCTCTATGGACCGCAACAGGCCGTGCCGATCATGGCGATTGCGTCGATACTCGGCAATCTCGGCAAAGTGCTTTCGTGGTGGCGCGAGATCGACTGGCGGGCGTGCATCGCGTATGCGGTGACCGCCGTTCCCGGCGCGATGCTGGGCGTTCGCACGTTGCTCGCACTGCCATCGCGCACGGTTGACCTCGCGCTCGGCGTGTTCTTCATGGCGATGGTGCCCACTCGGCGATGGCTGGCTCGCCGGTCCATCCGCTTCTCGCTCTTTCAGCTTTCGATGATAGGCGCGGTGGTCGGCTTTCTCACGGGCATCGTCGTCTCGACTGGGCCGATCACCGTGCCCGTCTTTATGAACTTCGGTCTCGTGAAAGGCGCGTTCCTCGCGACCGAAGCGGCCGCATCGCTCGCGGTGTACGGCGCGAAGGTCGCCTCGTTTCGTGAAGCGGGCGCGCTGCCGCCGGGCATCGTCGCGCAGGGACTCATCACCGGCGCGTCGATCATGGCGGGGACGTTCTGTGCGCGCGGCATCGTCGCGCGGATGTCGGCGAATGCGTTCCGGCTCGTCGTCGATGCGCTCATGCTGTCATCGGGCCTGACGCTGCTCTGGGCCGCCAGCCGATAAGACCGCCGACGCCACGGCTCCTTGCGAAGCCGCGGCATCGCTCGTCTCACTGAAACGTCATTGCAGACTTACTGCGAAGCGCACGTGAAGCTCGCCGCCACGTTCACATTGCCCGAGCCGTTATAGCGCGGGAACGTCGGATACTCGCACAGCGGCCGCGTGCGGCCCGGCACGCCCGCCGTGTCGGCGACGGTTTGCGCGGGCGGCGCCGTGCCCCGTTCGACCCAGTTCTCGAGCGTCGTCAGCGAGTCCCACGATGCGTTGAAGATCGTGCTGATCGAATGTCCGTAGCCCGGAATCTCGTAGTAGCGCACGAAGTTCGCGACCGTGGATACACCCATCGTCTGCTGCAGCCGCACGTAATACTGCTCGGTCGACTGCGTGCTGACGAGCGCATCGGACATGCCGTGGGCCATCAGGATCTTGCCGCCCTTCTTGTCGAACGCGGACAGGTCCGTCTTGTTCACGTCCTGCTCGGCCGTCAGCGCGCTGATGCGGGCCTGATAAGCGCCCGGATTCTGCGGATCGACATTGAGCGAATTGACGTTCGGATCGCGCGCCACGAAGTAGCGAATCCACTGGTCCCAGAAGACGCTGAAGTATGGCGCGGTCGCCGGCATCGGGTTATTCGGCTGCAGCAGGTTGAGCGCCAGCGCCGTCACCGTGGCCTGCGCCGGCGCGGGATTGTTGACGCCCAGGTCCGCGCCCCACACGTTGAAGCCGGGATACTGCGTCTCGCCGCTCGCAAGCGGATATGCAAACGTAATCGGCGTCGCATACACCTTGAGCGCGGCGATCTGCGCATCCGACAGACAGGAGAGACCGGTATCCGCGCCGCCCGGACAGCGCAGCGGCGCGCCGTTGAGCATGGCCGTCGATGGATCGAACGTCGCATTGCATGCGGGCATGTTGCTGATGAGGCCATCGGCGACGCCGTCGAGCGCATCGCACGTGGCGGTGGCCGAATCGAGCAGCGCCTTGCGCTTCAGCTGGCTCGGGTACGCGCCCGGCTGCGCGAGCGCCCGCGTGATGCGGCCGAACTGCAGATCGAGCGTAGCGGCGTTCCATGCCGGATAGAGCGCGATGATGCCGTCCCAGTCCTGCGGCCAGCGCTGCACGACCGCGAGCGCCTCGCGTCCCCCCGACGATCCGCCCGCGAAGTACGCGCGCTTCGGCTTGTCCACCGCATAGCGCCTGGACAGCAGATAGACGGCAGTGTCGCGCGTCTTTTTCAGCGCATCGCCGGAGAAGTTGGCGACGGCTTCGTCGTTGGTGCCGAAGGAGCCGTCACGGCTGCCGAGCGCGCCGGCCTGATGACCGGAATCGCTGCTGAACACCGCGTAGCCGCGTGCGAGCGGCGCGGGCTGCGTGGTCGGGCCCGCCGGAACGTTGGCCGTCACGGACGGCACGGTGCCGTCGTATCCGCCGCCGCCGAACATGACGACCTTGCTGTTCCACTGCGTCGGCATCGCGATGCGGAAGTTGATCTTCGGCGCTGCCTGATCGACCGGCGAAATCGAGCCGTCCACCTGACAGTATTCGGGCGTGGCGGTCACGCCCGTTCCCGATGCCGCGACGGTTGTCGCCGCCGTGACGGTCGCGCCCGTCGTCTGAAGGCCGATGGCGCTCGCCGGCACGGCCATGCCTGCGAGTTGCGCGCAACTCAGCGGTGTCTGCGCGGGCGTCGACGAACCGTTGTCGTCCCCGCCGGAACAGGCGGCGAGCGCGAGCGCGGTGAATGGCGCGGCGACGATGAGACCACGATGTGCTAAAGAGCGGCCGAGTGCTTCTGGCATGTCCCCTTCCTCCATGTAGTTTGCTTCGCTATGTTGACGGTTTTCACCGGACGCCCCGCTCGCGGGATGCCGCGGCAACGGCGTGACACATCGTCGTCGCGGCGCATGGAGAAAGTCAATTGGGTGTTTACTACACCCGGCCGCGCCCGATCAGTCGTACAGCACTGCGGCGATCTTCGGGTCGTTCATGTTGCTCTTGTCGTACCAGTAGAAGCCGGTATCGACCTTCTTCGGCAGCTTCTCGCCCTTCAGCGCCCTGACCGCCGAATCCACCACGCACTTGCCGATACCGATCGGGTTCTGCGTGATCGCGCCGAGCATCAGCCCGTTGTTGATGTCCGCCTTTTGTTCCTTGCCCGAGTCGTAGCCGATCAGCACGAGCTTCTTGCCCGACTCCTTGATGCCGATGGCCGCGCCCGCAGCGGAGCCTTCGTTCGCGCCGAAGATGCCCTTGATGCTGGGGTTGCCCTGGATCATCGCCTTGGCGATTTCCGCCGACTTCAGGTGATCGCCAGCGCCGTATTGCACCGATACGATCTTGATGTTCGGATGCTTCGATTTCATCTGATCGACGAAGCCATCGCGACGATCGATGCCGGTGCGGCTCGTCTGGTCGTGAACGATCACGCCGACTTCGCCCGCATTGCCGATTGCATCGGCCATCTTGTCGGCGGCGAGCGCGGCGGCGGCGACGTTGTCGGTGGCGCACGTCGTGAGCGGAATGTCGCCATCGACGCCCGAGTCGAACGCAATGATCGGAATCTTGTTGTTCTGAGCGCGCCTGAGCAGCGGAATCGTGGCCTTGCTGTCGAGCGCGGCGATGCCGATGGCCTGCGGCTTCTTCGCGAGCGCGGCGGACAGCATGTCGATCTGCTTGTCGACCATGGCTTCGGTCTCGGGTCCTTCGAAGCTGATCCTGACCTTGTGTTCCTTCGCCGACTGTTCGGCGCCGGACTTCACCGCCTGCCAGAACTGGTGCTGGAAGCCTTTGGAGATGAGCGGGATATAAGGCTCGTCCGCGTAGGCCGCGCCCGTTGCGCAGCCGAGCGCGGATACACCGATCAGGATAGCGATGATTCTTCTTTTCAACATGATGCGTCTCCTCCTTGGGTTTATATCGGTTCTTGCGAGATGTTCTTCGCGCGGTGGTCAGCGCTTCCTGCGCCGCAGGATGTCCGCATAGACCGCGAGAATGATGATGAGGCCGGTCACGACGATCTGCCATTCCTGCGCCACCGACATGATGCGCAATCCATTGGTCAGCACGCTCATGATGAACGCGCCGATGATGGTGCCGAGAATCGTTCCCGCGCCGCCGCTCAGCGACGTTCCGCCGATCACGACCGCCGCGATGGCGTCGAGCTCATAGCCTTGTCCGAGCGCCGGCTGCGCCGAGTTGAGCCGCGACGCGATCAAGAGACCCGCGACGCCGCAGATTGCGCCGCCCAGGCCATAGATGGCGATCTTCCAGCGGTCCACGTTCACGCCCGATAGGCGCACCGCTTCCTCATTGCTGCCGAGCGCGAACGTATAGCGGCCGAGCGCCGTGCGATTCAGCGTGATGGAACTCACGATCGCGATAACGAAGAGAATCAGCACCGCATTCGGAATCGGCACGCTCGGGAAGAAATAGCCGATCAGCGAGTCCTGCGAGATCATGTAGAAGTTCTCGGTGTCGGTGAAGTAGATCGGCTTGTTCGACGACACGACGAGGGAAAGGCCCTTCAGCAGCATCATCATGCCGAGCGTCGCGATGAAGGGCGGTATCTTCATCTTCGCGGTCAGCGTGCCGGAGATCGTGCCGCACAGCGCACCCGTTGCGATGGCCGCGACGATGCCGAGCCACATCGGCAGATGCCAGTAGGTGAGAAACACGCCGCATATGACGGCGGTGAAGGTCATCAGCGTGCCCACGGACAAGTCGATGCCGCCCGTGATGATGACGAACGTCGACGCAATCGCCAGCACGCCGTTCACGGCCGTCGCCTGCAGAATGCCCAGGATGTTGTCCGTCTGCATGAACGCGGGCGAGGCGAAGCTGAAGAACACGAGCAGCAGGATGAGGCTTGCGAAGGCGAGCAGCTTTTGCAGCGCGGTCGGAGAGAAAAGCCGGCCGCGCAGGCCGCTTGCGCGTCCCCCGGGGCTGAGCGCGGCGCTATCGGATGGCTGGGAAGGCTGCGATGGCTGGTTCATGGTCGGTCCTCGCGGCTTTAGGCCGCTTGCAGTGTGGGACGACGCGTCGCGAGCTGCATGATGCGCTCTTGCGTCGCTTCGCTCGCGGAAAGTTCGCCGGTGATGCGCCCTTCGCACATCACGACGATACGGTCACTCATGCGCAGAATCTCCGGCAGTTCGGAGGAGATCATCACGATCGCCTTGCCCTGTGCCGCAAGCGAGCGCAGCAGCCGATAGATTTCGCTCTTTGCGCCGACGTCGATGCCGCGCGTGGGTTCGTCGAAGAACAGCACGTCGCAGTCGCGCTCGAGCCATTTGGCAATGACGATCTTCTGCTGGTTGCCGCCCGAGAGCAGCCGCACCGGCTGCGTGGGCGAGGGCGTTCTGATTGCAAGCAGCCTGATGAAATGCGACGCCGACTTGCGAATGCGTGAACGCCGCAGGAACATGCCCGCCCAAAGAAACTTGCCGAGGTCCGACATGACGATGTTCGATTCGACATCCATGCCCGTTGCGAGGCCGAAGCGCTTGCGGTCCTCCGACAGATAGCCGATGCCCCGCGCGACCGCATCGCTCGGCCTCTTGATGCTGGCCTTCGCGCCCTTCACGAAGATCTCGCCGGACGCGATCGGATCGGCCCCGAACACGGCGCGTGCGACTTCGGTGCGGCCCGCGCCCATCAAACCGGCGAAGCCGAGAATCTCGCCTTTGCGAAGCGTGAAGCTCACGTCGCGCACGAGCGGTCCCGCGTTGAGATGCCTGACGTCGAGCGCGACATCGCCCTGGTCCGAACCGCCGAGGAAAGACGTCAGATCGGTGAGCGTGCGGCCCACCATCATGCCGATGATCGTCTCCACGCTCGTCTCGCGCGTGCCGACGGTAGCGACGTATTCGCCGTCGCGCATGACGGTCACGCGGTCCGATATCTGTTCGAGCTCGTCCATCTTGTGCGAGATATAGACGATGCCGACGCCGCGCTCCTTCAGTTGCCGGATGATGCGAAAGAGCTCGGCGATTTCCGCGTCGTTGAGCGCGGAGGTCGGCTCGTCCATGATGAGCACGCGCGAATCGAACGATAGCGCCTTCGCAATCTCGACCATCTGCTGGCTAGCGACGGTGAGCGTGCCGACCACGGTGCGCGGATCGAGATTGACGTGCATGCGCGCGAGAATGTCGTGCGCCGCGCGATTGAGCTTGTCCTCGTCGAGCAGGAGGCCCATCAGCTTGCGGGGCTCGCGTCCGATGAAGATGTTCTGCGCGACGGTCAGATGATTCATCAGATGCAGCTCCTGATGAATGATGCCGATGCCGAGCGCCTGCGCTTCACGCGGACTGGTGAACTCGACCGGCTTGCCGTCCACGAACATGTCGCCTGAATCGCGGCTGTAAACGCCGGCGAGAATCTTCATCAGCGTGGACTTGCCCGCGCCGTTTTCGCCCATGAGCGCATGGACTTCACCCGGCATGAGTTCGAACTGCACTTCATGCAGCGCGCGCACGCCTGGAAAACTTTTACTGAGCTTGCTGACAGAAATGAGCGGAGTCATGGAGTCCCGTTTCAAGAGGTTCGATACTGCGTGTCGATACCGCTGAACATCCACTGCCACTGCTACAGCTACTGCTCGAAGAGATCAGGCCTCTTCCCGGCCGAGCGGTGCAGCTCAGTCACGACCTGGTCGAGATGGTCGTGCATGGCTTTCGCGGCGGCATCGGCTTCGCCCTTTCGTATCGCTTCGAAAATGCGTTCGTGTTCTGCGAGCGTATGCACGAGCCGCTCCGGACTGGCCAGAATCTGCCGCGCGCGATCCAGCGCGTTGCGCGATACCGCGACGATTTCCTTCACACGCGGCAACGCGATTGCATCGAGCAGGATTTCGTGAAAGCCCAGGTCCAGCGCATGGAACGCAAGACGCTGCGTATTCGCGACGGCCGCGCGTTGCTGCTCCAGATTGCTGGCGAGTGACTCGAGCGTCGCCGGCGAAAGATGAAGCGCCACGTCGCGCACCGTTTCCACTTCGAGCGCACTGCGGATGAACAAATGCTGATGAATGTCGCGCAGCGCGATGGGTTTGACTCGCGTGCCGCGCTGCGGCAAGACTTCGACGAGGCCCGCGTGCTCGAGCCGCGCCAGTGCAGCGGAAACAGGAAAGCGCGACACGCCCATGCGTTCGCATACGGCAATCTTGTCGATCATCATTCCCGGTTCGAGCGCCAGCGTGACGATGGCTTCGCGTAACGCTTCCTCCACCGCATCGGTGAGACTGCCGCGCTGCGCGCCACCGATCTTGTGCAGTGCGTCATACGGAGTACTCATAGTGTTCGTATCGGACGAAGTACTCACGGGGCGCTTGATTTCCGATGAAGATGCTAGCATGCTAGAAAGCAGATTCGATGTTGTCAACGCGTGCAAATGCCTAGTCGTCGTTAAGCGCTTATGACGTCATCGAACTTCATTGGTGTTTTCCCGCAGACCGAAGTCGATCGCCATCGCCCCGGAGGGCGCCCTGATGACCACGATCACCAACCTGTCCGTTCGGGACATCCGCTTTCCCACTTCGCGCTCGCTCGATGGCTCCGACGCCATGAACGCCGCGCCGGACTATTCCGCCACCTACGTCACGCTCGAAGCGGATTCACCGTCCGGCGTGACGGGCCACGGCCTCACCTTCACCATCGGACGCGGCAACGAGATATGCGTTGCCGCCGTCAATGCGCTCAGGCCGCTCATCGTCGGCAGGACGCTCGAAGACATCACCGCGAACATGGGCGCGTTCTGGCGCGCGTTCACATCGGACAGTCAGTTGCGCTGGATCGGTCCCGACAAGGGCGCGATTCATCTCGCGACGGCAGCGGTCGTCAACGCGGTGTGGGATTTGTGGGCGAAAGCCGAAGGCAAGCCGGTGTGGAAGCTGCTCGTTGACATGACGCCCGAAGAACTGGTGCGATGTCTCGACTTACGCTATGTCACCGATGCAATCACGCCCTACGAGGCCATCGCGATCCTGAATCGCCATGCGAAGACGCGCGGCGAACGCGAGAAGGAAATGCTCGACCGCGGTTATCCGGCTTATACGACATCGGCGGGCTGGCTCGGCTACGACGACGACAAGATTCGCCGGCTCGCACGCGAAGGCGTCGCGCAGGGCTGGACGCACTTCAAGCAGAAGGTCGGCGGCAATCTCGAAGAAGACGTGCGCCGTGCGCGCATTCTTCGCGAAGAGATCGGCGCGGATGCAAAGCTGATGATGGACGCGAACCAGGTGTGGGACGTCGATGAAGCCGTCGCCAACATGCGGCGTCTGGCCGAGTTCGATCCCTGGTGGATCGAAGAACCCACGAGCCCGGACGATGTTCTCGGCCATGCGGCCATCCGTCGAAGACTCGGTTCCATCGGCGTCGCGACGGGCGAGCACTGCCAGAACCGCGTGATGTTCAAGCAGTTGCTGCAGGCCGAAGCCATCGATTTCTGTCAGATAGACAGTTGCCGTCTCGGCGGCCTGAACGAAGTGCTGATCGTGCTGCTGATGGCCGCGAAGTTCGGCGTGCCGGTATGTCCGCACGCGGGCGGCGTCGGGCTATGCGAGTACGTTCAGCACATATCGCTGTTCGATTACATTTGCGTGTCGGGCTCGCTCGAGAATCGCGTGCTCGAATACGTCGATCATCTGCACGAGCATTTCGTCGATCCCGTCGTGATCCGCAACGGCCGGTACATGCCGCCGCAGCAGCCGGGCTACAGCATCGAAATGAAGGCGGCTTCGCTCGACCGGCATGTGTATCCGGATGGCGAAGCCTGGCGTTCGTGAACGCGTGCCCGGCCGTTCGAAGGCCGGGCGTGTATCGACCGCTGATTAACGCAGCCCGCCGCTCGCAATGATGCTTTCGCCCGTCAGCCAGCGTGCATCGTCCGATGCGAGGAACACCGCAACGGATGCGATGTCGTCGGGCTGGCCCAGGCGGCCTAGCGGCGTCTGCGCGACGATGGCGGCATCCATCTCCGAACCGATGATGCCCGCCGTATTCGTGCCTTCGGTCACCACCATGCCCGGGTTGATCGAGTTCACGCGAATCTTCTTCGGCCCGAGCTCACGCGCGAGCGCCCCGGTGATGGCGTCGACCGCGCCCTTGGTGCCGCTATAGACCGCGCTTGCGGGCGGCGTGATGCGGCTCACTACCGAACTCACGTTGATGATGCTCGCGCCTTCGCCCAGATGCTCCGCGGCGGCCTGCGTCACGAGCAGCACGCCGAGCACGTTGACATTGAACTGCTTGTGGAAGTGTTCTTCGGTGATCTCTTCGATCGCACCGAATTCATAGATGCCCGAGTTGTTCACGAGGATATCGAGCCGGCCATACGTTTCGACGGCCGCATTCACGATGCCTTGCGCATCCGCCGCTTTCGACACGTCGCCGCCGACCGCGATCGCGCGTCCGTTGGCTGCTGTGATGTCGGCCACGACCGCATCCGCGCCCGCTCTGCTGCTCGAATAGTTCACCACCACCGAAGCGCCTTCCGCTGCGAGCTTTCTGGCGATTGCAGCGCCGATACCCTTCGATGCACCTGTGACGACGGCGACTTTCCCTGTGAGCTTGCTCATGATCGTTTCCTTTCAAGGATGGTTTGCGGCGGTTCATCGGTCGAACCGATCTGCTAAGCGCAAATGTAGACAGGTCGATCAATGCGATAAAGCGGCTCGCAACGAATTGACTGGCGGGAAATCACGAATAATCGATTCCTTCCGATGCGTTCGCTACAACGCACCCGGTCTCGGGTCGCCGACGAAGCCGTCGCGGTTCGGCATCTTCACGCGAGGCAACGACCGTGCATCGAGCCGCGCGTCTTCCGGCACGATCCTGTTCAGATAGAGCACATACGCGCTGACCGCATAGACCTCGTCCGCCGACAGCGATTGCGGCGCGTTGTACGGCATCGCGCGGCGTATGTAATCGAAGAGCGTCGTCGCATACGGCCAGTAGCTGCCGACCGTCTTCTTCGGCTTCGCGCTCGACAACGTGCCGATGCCTCCTGCGAGCGGATCGCCGATGCCGCCCTCGCCGTTCGCGCCGTGGCACATCGCGCACTTCGCGCCGAAGATCAGCTTGCCGTGCGCGACATCGCCGGAACCTGCCGGCAGGTTGCGACCTGCCGCATCGATGTCGATGTCCCATGCGGCGATCGCGTCTCGATCGACAGGATGACCGATGCCGTAATCGGTCGCGAACGCATACGAGGGAATCGTGAAGGCCGTCGCCATCAAGAGCGTCTTAAGCATTGCGCACCTCGCCGCTCGCATCGACATGCCAGTTATGAATGCCGTTGTAGTGATACTGCGTGTTGAGCCCGCGCGCGGCCACCAGCGCTTCACGCGACGGCTGCACGTAGCCGGTTTCGTCCGTCGCGCGGCTTTGCAGATCGGCGGGGCCGCCGTCCCATCGCCAGTCCGCTTCGAAACGCGTGAGCGCCCGGTCATTCACCGCACTCGTCAGACGCGCGGCGCGCCAGCTCCGGCCGCCATCGGCCGATACCTCCACGCCCTTGATGCGGCCGCGTCCGGACCATGCATAGCCGCTGATCGCATAGAAGCCCCGCTCTTTCAGCCGATGCCCCGCCGATGGACGCGTGATGACCGACTTCGCATCCATCTCGAAGACGAACTGACGCGCGCGGCCATCGGGCAGCAGGCTCGTGTACTTCGATGTTTCCTCTCGCGTCATTTCCGGCGCGCGCACGAGTTTCAGACGCCGCAGCCATTTGATGTTCGTATTGCCTTCGAAGCCGGGTACGACGAGCCGCACCGGGTAGCCGTTCTCCGCGCGCAGACGTTCGCCGTTCTGCGCATACACGACGAGCGCGCGTTCGAGGATTCGATCGAGCGGCAGGCTGCGCGTCATCGCCGCGCCGTCGGCGCCTTCGGCCAGCAGCCATTGCGCGGACGGTTCGATGCCGACCTCGTCGAGCAAGGTCGAGAGCCGCACGCCCGTCCATTCGCAGCACGACAGCAGGCCGTGCGTGAGTTGCACCGGCAAGCCGCTCGGCCCGTTCCACTCCGTGCCGGTATTGCCCGAGCATTCGAGGAAGTACACGTGCGATTCGGCGGGCAGGCGCACGAGATCGTCCATGCTGAAGACGCGCGGCTCGCGCACGAAGCCGTGAATCACGAGCCGGTGCTGGTCCGGATCGATCTTCGGCACGCCCGCGTGATGCCGCTCGTACACGAGGCCGTTCGGTGTGAGGGTGCCGAAGAGATCGGCGAGCGGCGTCATCGATGAGCCGGAGCCCGGCATCGCGGGAGCGCGCGCGCTACGTCGAATGACATCGCGTTCGAACGATGCAGGCCCGCCATACGCAGGCGACAGCAGCGGCGAGCCCGGCGCAAGCGTCCACGACGGCACGGCGAGCGGCGCGGACGGCGCGAGCACATCGGCCCGCAATGCAGCGCCCGAGGCGAACATGCCGGCCGTGCCGGCCGCGAGCTTGCGCATGGCGTCGCGCCGTCCTTCCGCCACGCGCGGAGATCGCGTGGTCTTCGTTGGTTTTCGCATCGTATGGAATCCGTAATGATCTCCGCCGCTCGATGAGCGAAAGAGCCGCGCGGCCCTGAAAGCGCAGGCGCATCATTCTAGTCAACGGACGTTCGTCCGCTAACCAACGAGGATTCATATCGTTATGAGAGAAGCCGGGACGTTCAGTAGACCAGCAACTGCTCGGCGGGAATGCCGGGCGAACGTCCCGCCAGTCTTTCGAATTCGAAGGGATCGTGACTGCAGAAGACAGTCAGCTCGGAACCCGCGCTTCGGCAAAGCTCGCGCAGGCGTGCCTGATTGTGCAGGCGCGCCGCGCGATCCTTCTCCATCATCCATTGATAGAACGCGAGGCCCGGCGTGCAGCGCGGGCGGTCGCGGTCCATCTCCGTATGGAAGAAGTAGGCGTCGGCGGCGAGCAGCAGCCATCCCGCGCCGTCCTTGCGCACCGCGATGCCCGCGTGTCCGAGCGTATGGCCGGGCAGCGGCACGAGCGCGATGTCATCCGCGAAACCCGGCAGCGGACGCACGGAGTCGAAGCCGCGCCACGTCTCACCGCCTCCGCGATGCACCTTCCAGTGGCCGCGCGTTGACCACTGCTGCGGGCGGAAGCGCTGCCGGTCGAGCCACGTCCTCTGCGCGAGCGCATCGTCGCGTTCGATCTCGAGCATATGCACGGTGGCCTGCGGGAAGTCATCGAGGCCGCCCGCGTGATCGAAGTCGAGGTGACTCATCAGGATGTGGCGCACATCGCTCGCCCTGAAGCCGAGACGCTCGATCTGCCGCACCGCCGTCATCTCTTCGCGGAACGCCGGCTTCAGCATGAAAAGAAAGAACGTGCTCAGGCGGCTCTGCGGATTCGCGACATCCCGCAGGCCGAAGCCCGTATCGATGAGCACGAGGCCGTCGTTCGTCTCGACGAGCAGGCAATGACACGTCAGCTCGCCGCGACGCAACAGGCTCGGCGTGCGGCCGTCGAACAGCTTGCCGCCGAGCGGACAACTCGAGATGCAATTCAGGTGATGAACGCGCATGAGGACCGCTCGCGCGTCATCAGGACTTGTCGCCGCCTGCGGGCTTCACTTCGGACAGATCGTCGGCCCTCACCTCGGCTTCGCGCACCGTGGTGCCTTCGTCGTCGGTTTCGGAGACATCGGTCGTAAAGGTTTCGTCGCTGCCGGTTTGCGCCTGATCGTCGGCGTTCTGCGATGCATCCGGTTTGCCGTTCTGGGGTGACGTGCTCATGATTCGCTCCTGAAGGTGAACGTGAGGGGGACGGATGCGGCACTGCGAGATCCGCACGCCGACCTTCAAGCAATCGCAGTGCCGCGCGCGCTTGCGTTCGCCCACGCGTGCCGGAACGCTTATTGCTGCCCGACGGACAAGGGAATGCATGACAAAACGGAGACATGGATGACCAACCGGCGCGTGCTGTCGAACCAATCGGACCCGCTGATGCCGCTCGCCGCAGGCGTGGTCGCGGGCCTTGCTGCGGCTGCGGGGCTCCTGATCGGCCGCCGTGCGAGCGCGCTTGCGCGCACGGGCGAGGGCCACTCGGCGAAGCATCGCCTGCTCGATCTCGCATCGGGCGTGATGCAGCCGAAGTATCCGCTCGACGCCATGAGCACGTGGCTCAACGGCTTCCACATGTATGCGGACGACATGGGCCGACAGGTCGAAGCTCACCACTTCTGCATTCATCTGAAGCACGACCTGCATCAATGCGTGATCTTCGATTCGAACCGGCCGGATGCGCGGCTCATCGGCATCGAATACATCATTTCGGAAGCGCGCTTCCGGCAACTGCCCGAGGAAGAGAAGCGCCTCTGGCACAGCCATCACTATGAAGTGAAGTCGGGCACTCTGATTGCGCCCGGCATACCGGAGATGGCCGAGCGCGCCTATTTCAACGATCTCGTGTCCACTTACGGAAAGACCTTTCATACGTGGCAGATCGATCGCGACGACTTCCCGTACGGCCCGCCGCAACTGATGATGGGTTTCACGCAGGACGGGCAGCTCGACGAATCAATGCTCGCTGCGCGCGATGCGCGTCTCGGCGTCTCGTGGGAAGACCGGCGGCGCAAGCGCTACGACATTCCCGTGCCCGACATCGCGCCGGGTGCGAATGCGTGGGAAAGCGGCACCTCAGTGCAGACGACGCTCATGGACGTCCCGTTCAGGGACGGGCGCGATGCGTCGTGATCGGCCAAACGCAGTCCAAACCCAGAATGGAGGAAGGACAAATGCGCATGAACCCCATCACCCCCATTACTCGCATGGCAGTGCTCGGTGCAGTCGTCGCCGCGATGTCGCTCACGGCGGGCTGCAAGCGCGGCTCCGATAACGCCGCCGGCGGCGCAGCAAGCGACACCTCCGCAGCGTCCGCGCCGATGGCGTCCGCCCCTGCCGCGACGAGCTTCCCCGCGACCGCCGCCAGCGACGCCCCCGCCGGCGCGAGCCAGTAAGCGAGGCTGCATCGCGCAGGCGCTTTTCGAATCATCCTCTCAAGGAGAAATGCGATGGCCAAAGACGAGTCCAGCGGCTCGAACAACATGTTCATCGAGATGCAGAAGGCGCTCAAGGGAATCGACTATCCCGCGGACAAACAGACGCTCCTCGAGACCGCGCGCAGCAACGGCGCGAGCGAGGAAGTCACCAACGCGCTCGACGCGCTGCCCGAGCAGGAATACGACAGCCCCGCCGCGGTATCGAAGGCGGTCGGCCAGGAAGAGTGAAAGTCTTTCAATCACCTGCACTGCGCGGACTTCGCGCTGCTCCAACCAAAGGGGGAACACAATGAGCATTTTCTCGACGATCCTGAACAAGATCTTCCCGCATGACCATCCGGCCGCGACGACGTCCGGGGCGGCCACGCCGCCGGCGGCATCGAACGCGACGGGCGGTGCGCCGGCCGCGGCGCAGGCCAATCCGTCGGCTGCGCCGGCCACGCCCGGCACCGAACCCGCGCGTCCTCCCGTCACGCCGATGCCCGAAGTTGACGTCGAAGCAATCCTCTCGCAAAAGCAGCAGCAGAACGGCGCAAACCTGAACTGGCGCACCTCGATCGTCGATCTGATGAAGCTCCTCGGCCTCGACAGCAGTCTGCAGGCGCGCAAGGAACTCGCGTCCGAATTGCACTACACCGGCAATACCGAAGACTCGGCTTCGATGAACATCTGGTTGCACAAGGAAGTGATGAAGAAGCTCGCGGAGAACGGCGGCAAGGTTCCCGACGATCTCAAGAACTGACGCGCGGACTCGCGATGACCGGCTCTGTCGTGCGATCGGCAGTCGAAGCATTCGGCGTGCGGCATGCCGAGCGTTCGCGCCGTTTCTACTGAGGGATGTGATCGCCATGAAAGAACCGGTCTCGCGTCGCGCGAAACTCGTGCTGTTCCCATGGAAGAAGAACGTGTCGGCGAAACCCGGCCTCACCGACGATGATTACGCGATCTACGCGTCGTATCGGCCTCACGTGAGCGGCGCATTCGTCGGCACGCTGAAAGTCGTGCGGCTCACCGACGGGCGTCTGCTCTACCCCTTCGACGGCGCCGAGGAGATCGGCCCGTTCACGCTCAAGGACGACGCGAAAAACGCGGCGCAGGCGCGGGGCCGGGAAATCGTCGCAGCCGATCTGCGGATGCCGGAGATGTGAGCCCGCCCCGCCGCACGGGGACCGACGGGCGCGCTCGCGCCTTTTCTTGCGCGGCTTCCTCATCGCCAGCGCGCGTTTGCCCGCATCGCCGCGCCATGCTTGAACGGCACCCTCGCACGAAGAAGGCCGCAAGCCGCTAAAATGCCGGGTTGAGACAACTCCCGTCCATGCTTTGCGAATTGCCGCGTGAAGGGTCAACGAGTACAAGAACCGATGACGATTGCCATGCGCAAGAGCGACAACCCGAACGACCGTCACACCCTTCGAGACTGGGCGCGCATCTGGGTCGAATCGACGACGAACCTTGCCGCCTTCTTCCTGTCGCCCGAGGGTTTCGTCTCCACATGGAACCCGGGCGGCGGCGCCATCTACGGCTATGCACCCGATGAAATCATCGGACGCCATTACTCCATCTTCTTTCCCGACGAGGTTCGCGAACGCGGCATCGTCGAGACGGAGTTGCGCGAAGCGCGTGAGCACCGGAGCTTCGAGACCGAGGGCTGGCGCAAGCGCAAGGACGGCTCGGTGTTCTGGGCAAGCGTGCTGACGACCTCGCTCGTCGATAGGGACGGCTCGGTGCTCGGCTTCGTGAAGATCGTTCGCGACGAGAGCGACAAGCGCAAGGCGCACGATGCGGTCATCGAAAGCGAGCGGCGCTTCAGGCTGCTCGTGGAAGGCGTGACCGATTACTCGATCTTCATGCTTTCGCCCGAAGGTCTCGTGACCAACTGGAACAGCGGCGCGCGGCGCATCAAGGGCTATACCGCCGACGAAATCATCGGGGCTCACTTCTCCCGCTTCTATACGCCCGAAGACGCCGCCGCCGGCCTGCCGCAACGCGCGCTCGACACCGCCGCGCGCGAAGGACGCTTCGAGTCCGAAGGCTGGCGACTGCGCCGCAACGGCACGCGCTTCTGGGCGCATGTGATCGTTGACGCCATCCGCGACGAAAAAGGCACGCTGATCGGCTTTGCAAAGATCACGCGTGACGTGACCGAGCGGCGCGAAGCGGACCAGCTTCTGGAAGAAACCCGCGCGGCGCTCCTTCAGGCGCAGAAGATGGAAGCCATCGGCAAGCTGACGGGCGGCGTCGCGCATGACTTCAATAACGTGCTGCAAGTGCTGCGCGGCAATCTCGAACTGTTGCGCACCCGCTGTCTTCACGATAGCTGGAGCATGGAACGCCTGGGCAGCGCGATCGACGCTGTCGAGCGCGGGGCCAAGCTCGCATCGCAATTGCTCGCGTTCGGACGCAGGCAGGCGTTGCGGCCCGTATCGGTGAATCTCGCGGCGATGGTGCGCGGCATGGACGATCTGCTGCGTCGCGCGCTCGGGGAGACCATCGAAGTGGAGACCGTCGTATCGGGCGGGCTGTGGAATGCGTTCGTCGACCTGCATCAGCTGGAAAACGTGCTGCTGAATCTTGCGATCAATGCGCGCGACGCAATGCCCGAGGGCGGCAAGCTCACGCTGGAGCTCGCCAACGCGATGCTCGACGACCGCTACGTGCGCAGCTTGTCGGATGTGCCCGCCGGCCAGTACGTGATGCTCGGCGTGACCGACACGGGCGGCGGCATGACGCCCGAAGTCGTCGAGCGCGCATTCGATCCGTTCTTCACGACGAAGCCCGAAGGCGAAGGCACCGGCCTCGGACTGAGCATGGCGTACGGCTTCGTCAAGCAAAGCGGCGGACATATCCGCATCTATAGCGAAGTCGGTCACGGCACGACCGTGCGCGTCTATCTGCCGCGATCGTCCGTCGAGGCGATAGAGCCGGTGATCTGGCGCAACACCCCGGTCACGGGCGGCACCGAGACGGTGCTCGTCGTCGAGGACGACCGGAAGGTGCAGGCGACGGTGATCGAGATGCTCTCCGATCTCGGCTATCACGTGCTGAAAGCGGACAACGCCGATCAGGCGCTCGTGGTCCTGAGCAGCGGCGTTCACGTCGATCTCATCTTCACCGACGTCGTGATGCCCGGTTCCGTCAAAAGTCCCGAGATGGCGCGTCGCGCGGTCACCATGCAGCCGCATGTGCGCGTGCTGTTCACATCGGGTTATACGCAGAACGCCATCGTGCATGGCGGGCGTCTCGATCCGGGCGTCGAGCTGCTGAGCAAGCCGTACAGCCGCGAAGACCTCGCTTTCAAGCTCCGGCAGATGCTGGGCTCGCCGGCTGCGCCCGCTGCGGCGCCGGTCGATGAAGCATCGGCGCAATCGGCCCCGAAGGATGCGAAGCGCGTGCTCGTCGTCGAAGACGACGGCGCGACGCGCGAAGCGGTCGGCGAACTCATCGTCATGCTCGGACATCAGGTGGTCAGCGCCGCGAACGCGCAGTCGGCACTCGATGCGATGTCGCAAGGCCCGTTCGACGTGCTCCTCACCGACATCAACTTGCCCGACATGACGGGCATCGAACTGGCGCGACGCTGGATTCAGCGCTTCCCCGACATGAACGTGATCTTCGCGTCGGGCGACACCGTCATGCAGGAGGACGTGGGCGACTTCCCGTGGCGCGCGTTGCGCAAACCCTATACGCTCGAACAACTGGACTGCGCGTTGCGCGAGACGGGCGCAGCCTGAGCATGCGTCATCGCTGCGGCGCATGGCCGAGACCGCGATAGTCGCCCGCGTCTCGGCCGACGACCCTCGTTAATTCATTGCTCACTGCGGACGGGCCGCGTCCGCCCCTGCAGGAATGATTTCGATTTATCCGACGCTTGTTACGGCGTCCAAAATGATTCGAACCAGCTTGTAAATCTGCTACGACGCTCGCCCCCTTCGAGCGTCGGCGCACTGTCGCGTGTCGCGGCACAACGCTTGCGGAAAGCGTTCACCTGAAGCGCAAGCGCCACCTGCGGCCATGCGGAAGGTGTGACCTATTAGGGGAACAACATGAAACTTCTCACCACGCGCGACGGCCTGCCACGGTTGTCGTGGTGCTCCATCATCGCGGGCGTCATCTTGTCGATGGTCGTCTATCTCATCATGAGCGTGCTCGGCACGGCGATAGGCGCATCGCTGCTCTCTCCGATGTCGAAGCCCGATACATTGCACGGCTTCGGCTTTGGCTCCGGCGTTTGGGTCATCGTCACGACGGTGCTCGCCGTATTCGTCGGCTCCTACTACGCCGGGCGATGCGCGCCCGTGCTCGGCTGGCTGCACGGTCTGCTCGCGTGGGCCGTCATGACGCTTCTGATCGTCTATGGAATGACCTCGATCATTACCGGCGCAGTGAGCACGGCAGGCAGCATAGCCGCGACGAGCGCGCAGGTCGGCGCGACAGCCGCCGACCAGTCGGGCACCGCGAGCCAGATGATCGACACCGCGAAGCAACAGGTGCAGGCGGCGGTCGCATCGGCGGCATCGGCGGTATCCAGTCCCGAAGCCGAGCAAAACGCGCGTCAGGCCGCCGACACGGCCGCTCGCAACGTCGCCCGCGCAAGCTGGTTCTCGTTTGCGGCGCTCGTGGTAGGGGCGATCATCGCCATCGTGTCGGGCAATGCAGGATTCAGGCATCAGCCGCCGTTCGAGGAAGGCGGCGGCTCCGCCACCACGCGCGATACGGCGGCCACGCGTAACCGTCCGCTGCAAAGCGGCGGACGCGCCTGAGCATCGACGTGAAGACCACCAAAGAAACGGAGACCCCGATGAACCCGGACGAAACGCCCAGGCACGTGAGCCCATCGACGGATTCGTCCGACGAAGTTCGGCTGGCGGCGGTTCAGGAAGAACTCGCCGTCGGCGTCCGCAAGACCGAAACCGGCTCGGTGCGCGTGCGCAAGGTCGTGCACGAGGAGATGCAACCGGTATCGATGCGCCTTTCCACCGAACAGGTCGAAGTCTCGCGCGTGCCGGTGAACCGGGCCGTCGATGAACGGACGGAACCGAGGCATGAAGGCGACACGCTCATCATCCCCGTCTTCGAATACGTGCCGGTAGTGCGGATGCAACTCACGTTGAAAGAAGAAGTGCATGTCCGGACGATCCATACGCAAGAGGACGTCGTTCGTCAGGTTCTTTTGAACTCCGAAGAATTGATTGTCGAACGGCGCGACGGCCCGGACGGCGAATGGAAACCCGATCGAAGCAGCGAGTGACGGCAGGCGGGAACGCTCGTTGCGCTTCTCGTGCACGCGCTTCAATCCTCGGCCTGCGTACGCCTTTCTTTAAGGAGATCATGCAATGACTCAGACCATCATCGGTGTATTCAACACCATCCAGGATGCGGAAATTGCCCAAGCCCGGCTCGAAGCAGAAGGCATCTCGAGATCGGACATGAGCGTTCACGCGCAGAACGCGACGAACACGACCGGCGCCGATCTCGGCACGCGCGATGTCACGACGGATACGTCGGACGCCGGCTATCACGAAGGCGCGATGGGGCGTATCGAGCACTTCTTCAAGAATCTGTTCGGCGATAACGACCGCCCGGAAGAGATCGGCCACTATCAGGAAGCGGTTCGCCGCGGCGGCGCATTGCTGACCATCGATATCGCCAACGAGTCGGATACCGAGCGCGTGCGCGATGCGCTGTATGCCGCGGGCGCCATCGACATCGACGCGCGTGTCGCCCAGTGGCGCAACACCGGCTACACCGGCTACGACAGCAGCGCGCCGGCCTACACCGCCGATGAAATCGACGCTGAACGCAAGGCGTTCCCGGTCGTGCAGGAATCGCTCGAAGTCGGCAAGCGCGAAGTTCAGACGGGCGGCGTGCGCGTGTACTCGCGGCTCACCGAGACGCCGGTCAGCGAGTCGGTCAATCTGCGCGAAGAACATGCGAGCATCGAGCGCCGCGCGGTCGATCGTCCCGCGACCGCCGCCGATCTGAAGGAAGGCTTCGTCGAGATTCGTGAGACGGCGGAGCAGCCGGTCGTGGCCAAGACGGCGCGCGTCGTCGAGGAAGTGGTCGTCGGCAAGGAATCGTCGAACCGGACGGAGACCATTACCGACACCGTGCGCGGCACCGAAGTGGAAGTGGAGCGGACCACGGGCGTCGAAGGGACGGGCGTCGGCACGCGAGTGGAAGGCGGCGCAGACGTGCCGCCGGTAAAGAAGACGCCGCTTTAAGCGCGGCAGCGTTCAGCGGTCCGTCACGCGCGGGCCGCTGAACGCGTACGGGCATCCCAAAAAGTAGTTGACTGAATCATTCGGGTTCGGCATAATTCAATGTGAAGTTCAAGAAGTCGATTGCTGTTCATCAATAGTCCGATTCCCCTCCGGTATTCGTTGTCCACTCCCTCCTTGCTGCTTCGCCCTGCTCACTGAGCGATCACACTTATTCATTTCAGGATTCTCATGGATACCGGTACGGTTAAATGGTTCAACGACACCAAGGGTTTTGGCTTCATCACGCCGGATAACGGCGGCGACGACCTCTTCGCACACTTCTCGGAAATTCGCGCTGACGGCTTCAAGACGCTCGCCGAAGGCCAGAAGGTGAGCTTCGAAACGAAGCGCGGCCCGAAGGGCATGCAGGCTTCGAACATCAAGCCGCTGTAAGTGCTGCACATCGGGAGCTGAATAATCGGCTCCCGATTTCTCGCTGGTCCGCTCCGCTCTCCTCCCCTCTGCGTTTCTCCCGGCCAGTCGTTACAGGCCCTTCCCCAATACGTCGTCAGACGCAGTGATTGCAGACTTTCCGCTCCTTGACGGAAGGCATTCACCTACACAATTAAAAAATGACATCGAATCAACATTACCGCGGTTATGCGGTGCACCCCTTCGCACATCGTCTCGGCGATAACAGTTTCTCGGCTAACGTACTGCTCGAACGCGCCGAACAAAATCCCGGCGATACCGATTACCAGTTTTACTCGCTCGATTACTTTCCCAAAGAAGCCGACGCAATCGCTTATTCGAGCCAATGGGCTCGCGAGTGGATCGACACGCGAGGCTGATCGCCCGCGCTCTTCTGGCTGCGACGCACCACTCGGTAACGTTCGCCCGCACCGTACTCGTCTCCTGCATTTTTTCCCTCGCGGAACATTATCGGATCGACCTTCCGATAATTAAGATTCAACGCGCCAAACGTTTGCTCGCGCAGACATAGCCTTCAGTCGTCGCCCTGCCTGCCGTTATCGGAAGAAGGAGGTTTATCCGGCTCGACCGTCGGATGCCTCGCCCCGACCCCGGCTTTGCAGTCGCATCGTTCCGTCGTTTGAGAGCGAACAAGAAAGGAAAACATGCGCGTTGCCTCGAAAACGACGAATCGGCAGTTATTCAACACAATCTGGCCGTTCCTGGCGGTCGTCATCTCCCTGCTGGCGATGGCGGCTACGAGCCTGGCGATCATGTCGTCGGTGCGTGCCTATATCGGCGGGGAAAGCACCTGGTCGAAGGGGCAGAAGGACGCGGTGTTCTATCTCGTCCGCTATGCACAGACCGGCGATGAACACGCATTCTGGGAATATCAGAGCGCGATTGCCTATCCGCTGAACTTGAAGCGCGCGCGTCTCGCGCTCGACCGTCCCGATCCGGACGAGCCCGCCGCGCGCGCGGCGCTGCTTGCGAGCGGCGTCTATCCGGCGGATGTCGGCGCAGTGATCTGGGTCTATCGCACATTCCGCCGCGCGAGCTACTTCCAGGAAGCCGTCGCGTACTGGACGGCCGGTGATCTGCTCGTTGACCAGCTCGCCGATGCCGGCCGCCAGTTGCGCGCCGCCGTGAAGCGCGGAGAGGCCGGGCGCGCCGACGTTGACCATCTCACCGACGAGGTCTGGAACATCAACGGCGCGATCGCCCCGATTTCGCGCGCCTTTGCCGACGTGCTCGGCTCCGCCTTCCGGCAGACGGCGATGCTGCTTTTCACGGTCAACGTAGTGATTGCCGTGCTGCTCGTCTGCTTGTCCGGGTGGTACGCACGGCGCTTCATCACCGCGCGGCTCGCGACGGAAAACGCGCTGCGCCGAAGCGAAGCGCGCGCGAAGGCGACGCTCGGCTCCATTGGCGAGGCGGTGATCTCGGTCGGTCCATCGGGTCTCGTCGAGTTCATCAATCCGGCCGCGGAAAAGCTCTTCTGCCGGGAAGCCGCCGCATGCGTGAACCGGCCGCTGGGGGCGCTCGTGACGGTCGCGCGCGAATGGGATCGCCGGCCCGTGGACGTGATCGACGAGGCGCTCAAGGAAGCGGAACCCGAAGACGTGAGCGGCGACCTGATCCTCACGAACGCGATGGGCGTCGATATCGTCGTGCAGGCGATCACGTCGGTCGTGCGCGATCAGTCGGATGTGCTGACCGGCGTCGTGCTGCTCCTGCGGAACATGACGCGCGAGCGCGAGTACGTGTCGAATCTCGCGTGGCAGGCGACGCATGACGGCCTGACCGGATTGCTGAATCGCACGGAATTCGAACGGCGTCTGAGCACCGCGCTCGATCGCGAATCGGATATCGATCCGTCGCATCGCGCGCAAATGCTGATGATGCTGGACCTCGACCAGTTCAAGGTCGTCAACGATACCTACGGTCACGCCGCCGGCGATGCGATGTTGCGCGAAGTGGCGCTTTTCATCGAAGAATGCCTGCGCGAAGACGACGTGCTCGGCCGCCTCGGCGGCGATGAATTCGGCGCGCTGCTCTGCAATTGCGACAAGCAGACCGCGATGCAGATCGCGGAGCGGTTGCGCAAGGACGTCGCGGCTTTCGAATGGTCGTGGGAGACGCATCGCCTGTTGACGAGCGTGAGCATCGGCGTAGTCGATCTCCGGCAGAACGGGCTCGATGTCGAGACCGCGATGCGCTACGGCGACATCGCGTGCTATCTCGCCAAGGAACGCGGCCGCGATCGCGTGCATCTCGCGGTGCCCGGCGACAAGGAACTCACGCGCCACGCGAGCGAGATGTCGTGGTGCGGACGCATCAAGGACGCGCTCGCGAACGACCGCTTCTGCCTCTATACGCAGGAAATCCGCGCAACCGATTCGCACCTGCATGAAGGCCTTGCCAGCAGCGTCGCTTACCCGCGTCATGTCGAAATCCTCTTGCGCATGGTGGGCGAACGCGGCGATATCGTGCCGCCGGGGCTCTTCATGCCGGCAGCGGAACGATATGGCCTGATGTCGGCCATCGATCGCTGGGTCGTGCGCGCGGTGTTCTCGACGTTATCGCAAATGCCGCAGCCCGAACGGATGGAATACGCGATCAACCTCTCGGGCGCATCCATCGGCGATGAACGCTTCCTCCAGTTCCTCAACGAGCAATTCGCGATCAGCGGCGTCGCGCCATCGTCGATCTGCTTCGAAGTCACCGAGACCACCGCTGTCGCCAATCTCGCCGCCGCAGCGCGGTTCATCCGCGAACTGAAGAAGCGCGGCTGCAAGTTCGCGCTCGACGACTTCGGCGCCGGCATGTCGTCGTTCGGCTATCTGAAGCACTTGCCGGTCGACTACATCAAGATCGACGGCGGATTCATCAAGGACATGCTTAAAGATGCCGTTAACCGGGACATGGTGGCGGCTATCAACGACATCGGCCATTCAATGGGCCGTCTGACCATTGCGGAATACGTGGAAAGCGAGGCGATTCTTCGCGCGCTTCGGGAGATGGGCGTCGATTTCGTTCAAGGCTTCCATGTCGGGCGTCCCGAACCCTGGGCGCAGCACGTCGAACCTATCAACATCTAACAGGAGAGTACGTTTTGGATCCGACTTTTCAGCGGGTTGGCGATCTGAAGGACATCGCCAGCTACCCGGCATGGCTTGGCGACGTTCTGGCCGAGACGAACGAAGCGAAGCAAGGCGTCGTCACGCATCCCATTTTCGCGGCGATGCGCGAGGCGAAGCTGGAAGCGCGTCAGGCGGAGGCGTTCCTCGTCAACGGATGGCCGGTCGTCGAGCAGTTCCCGCAATACATGGCGATGAACCTGCAAAAGGTGCGCTACGGCCATTCGCGCGGCGAAGACCTGGCGCGGCGTTACCTGACGCGCAACATCCGCGTCGAACAGAATCACGCGGATTACTGGGTCGACTGGGCTGCGGCCCACGACGTCAGCAAGCGCGCGCTGATGAAAGCCAACGGTCCGACGCTTGCCTATGCGCTCAGCCACTGGTGCTGGAAGAGCAGTTCGACGGACGCGCTCGCGGCCAGCATCGCGGCAACGAACTTCGCGATCGAAGGCGTGACCGGCGAATGGTCGACGCTCGTCTGCAGCAGCGATACGTACGCGAACAGCTTCCCGGTATCGATTCGCCGCAAGGCGATGCGCTGGCTCAGCCTGCACGCGCATTACGACGACGCGCATCCGTGGGAAGCGCTGGAAATCGTGGCCACGCTGCTCGGCAATGCGCCGGGCGTCGACGAGGTGCATACGGTGAAGCGCAGCATCGCGATGAGCTACGAGTACTTCAAGATGAGCCTCGACTGCTGCCTGTAGCAGCCGGCTTCCCGCTGTATCAAAGAGCGCCGTCCGCATCCGCACACGCGTTGTCGTGTGCGGAACGGATGCGCTCTGCCCGGCAAACTGGAACCAATCTGGACAAGAGATGAAAAAGAAGCAATTTGCGTGTGCTGCCGCAGCGGCCCTGTGTGTCACGGGCGCTCACGCACAGTCGGCGGGAAGTGTCGTCGTCAACGCCGGGTGGATGCACTTCGCACCGCAGGACTCGAGCGGCCCGTTCAAGATCACGGCGCTGGGCCAGACCACGACGGCGCCGGGCGCGGGCGCATCCGTAAGCGATGCCGACACGTTCGGCCTCACGGCGACGTACTTCATCACCGATCACATCGCGGCTGAAGGTGTGATGGGCGTGCCGCCGAAGTTCAATCTGTACGGCACCGGCACGCTGAGTCCGTTCGGCAAGCTGGGCTCCGCGCGGGAATGGAGCCCGACGCTGCTGCTCAAGTACTACTTCGGCGGCGCGCAAAGCCGTTTCCGCCCGTACGTGGCGGCGGGCGGTTCGTATGTGTGGTTCTCGGGCGAGAAGCTGAACGGCGCGATGTCGAGCGGCGCCTTCCTCTACTCGAGCCAGTTCGGCAACGCGCTGACGGGACCGACGACCGTCAAGCTCAGCAGTTCGTTCGCGCCGGTCGTGAATGCGGGCCTTGCGTACAACTTCAACGAGCACTGGTCGGCCGCCTTCTCGGTGTCCTACATGTGGCTGAAAGCCCGTGCGACGCTCGAGACGCAATCGGCGGTGGGCACGGTCAAGAGCGAATCGAAGATCAAGCTCGATCCGATCGTGACGTTCCTTTCGGTCGGCTACAAGTTCTGAGCCTCTTCGCGATGCCGCCGCCGTGACGGGCGGCGGTTCATCGCAGGGTCAGGATTTCTGTCCACGGCCCGTCTTTTCCTGCAATTCGTCGATCCTGCGGGAAGCGTCTGCTTTCGTCAGCGACGGATCGAACGGCTCTTTCGCCTCTTCCGACAACGTCTTCAGATACGACGCCTGCGCGCCGGTCATCGGCTCGTCGCCTGTGACCCATTCGTCGGGGTCCTTCTCGGCATTCGACGTGGGGTTGGCTTTCGGGTTATCGGCTTGCGCGTCGCTCTGCGTCTCTTCGGTGTCTTTCGATTTCATCGGTCGGTCCTCCTTGCCGGATGCGGGTCGTGATGGTGTGCCCGGCGCAAAGAACGTGCCTCCGCGCTCAGCTTCCCGACAGCGCCGCCCGTACATGCGACACGAATCGCGCAGTCACCGCATTGTCCCGCGCCGATGGCCACGCGAGCCCGACGCGCCATTTCGCGTGCCTGCCGGCGAGCGGCAGGACGGTTGCATCGCGCAGCAGATGTTGCGCGCGCGACGGAATGAACGCGACGCCCACGCCCGCCGCCACCGACGTCAGCACAGCCTGAACGTCTTCCGCATGCTGCGTGACATTGGGCACGAAGCGCCGCTCGCGGCACCATCGGTCGATCTGCGCCGCGAGGCCCGGCCCGCGTGCGCGCGACAACGCGATGAACCCGATGTCGTTGAGCACCGCAAGATCCGAGGGCAGGCGCTTGAATGTGCCGTGCGGCGGCATCGCGAGCGCAAGTCCTTCGTCGATGACCTTGAACGACGACAAGCCGGCGCTCGCCGGCAAGCGCAGGAAGCCGGCATCGAGCTTCCCCGCCAGAAGCCGCCGCTCCTGCTCGGCAGACGACAGATCGCTCAGCGTGATCGCGACGCCCGGATTCGCGCGCCGGAAATCCGCGATGATGCGCGGCACGAGCGTCAGCACCGAAAGGCAAATGCCGATGCGCAGATGGCCGGTTCGGCCGCTGCTCGCATCGCGCGCACGCGCAAGGATTTCGTCGGCGTCTTGAACGAGCGTCTCGGCGTCGGGGAGAAAGCGCTCGCCGAACAGCGTCAGCTCCGCGCCGTGCCGGCCGCGCTCGAACAGCTTGCCGCCGATGCTGGCTTCCAGCGCGCCAATTTGCTTGCTGAGCGCGGGCTGACTCATATGCAGGGCGTCGGCGGCGCGGCTGAAATGGCGCAGTTCCGCGACGGCGAGAAAGGTCTTGAGCAGTCTGAGTTCCATTCGTTTCGGTGATCGAATGCGGCAAATCATTCATTTTACAAATCGGATGCGGCGACGTTCAATGGCTGCCTGAACTTTCGTCCGAGGTAGCGTGATATGTCATCCGAAAAGCAGAAGCGTCCTGCCGATGCGGCCGCTGCGCGCGAAGTGCCTAAGCCCGCGACGCGCCCGCGGCGCATCCAGGTCGCGGAGGCACGGACGCACGACCGCCCCGCAGGCGGATCGATTGCGCTGAGCTTCGCCGTGGTCAGGCGAGATGTCGAGCCGTCATTGAAGTAGGGAGGCGGAGCGCCCGGTTGCCCGATACGGGCATGGACGCCATACTGCTGCATACCGAACAAGCGCACACGCCCTTCGAACATGACGCAAGACTCGCTCGTTTCCCTTTCCGCCGTCGATGCACGCGCACTCATCGGCAATCGCACAGTCTCGCCGGTCGAATTGCTCGACGCGTGCATCGCGCGCATCGAAGCAGTCAACCCCGCCGTCAACGCGTTGGCCGCGCGCTGCTTCGAACGTGCGCGGGTCGAAGCGCATCGCGCGGAAGCGGCCGTCATGCACGGCGAGCCGCTTGGCCTGCTGCATGGCTTGCCCATCGGCATAAAGGACCTGGAGGAAACGGCGGGCGTGCTCACCACCTACGGCTCGCCCCTCTATCGCACCCACATTCCCGAACACGACAACGCGATGGTCGCGCGCATCCGCGCGGCAGGCGCGATCGTCACGGCAAAGACGAACACGCCCGAGATGGGCGCGGGCGCGAACACGCGTAACGTCGTGCGGGGCGCAACGGGCAATCCCTTTGCGCCCTTGCTGAACGCAGGGGGATCGTCCGGCGGGTCGGCTGTCGCGCTCGCCACCGGCATGCTGCCGCTTTGCACCGGCTCGGACACCGGCGGTTCGCTGCGGATTCCAGCGGCGCTATGCGGCGTCGTGGGTTTTCGTCCGTCGCCGGGACTCGTGCCGGGCGATCGCCGGGAACTCGGTTGGACGCCCCTCACGGTAAGCGGCCCGATGGCGCGCACCGTGGCGGATACGCGTCTTCTGCTCGCCGCGCAGGCAGGCTTCGACGTGCGCGATCCGCTCAGCTATGAAGTGGACGTGAATACGATCGCGCAGCGCCGGCACGTCGATATCGGCGCCCTGCGTATCGGCATCACGGAGGACTTCGGCGCTTGCGCAGTGGATGACGCGTCGCGCGCCACGTTCCGCGCGAAGGTCGGCAAGCTGGCGCATTACGTCGATGTCTGCGAGCCCGTCAGCATCGACATGACCGATGTGCACCGCTCGTTCGATGTAATCCGCGCCCAGAACTTCATCGCGCAGTTCCGCGAGACATACGAACGCGATCCGTCGCTGCTCGGACCGAACACGCGCGCGAACTATGAGATGGGCATCGCCATGACGCTCGCCGACGTCGTCCGGGCGCACGCCACGCAGACGACGCTCTACCGGCGATTCCAGCAGCATTTCGAACGCTACGACATCGTGCTTTCGCCGACGACGCCCATCACGCCCTTTCCCTGGTCGCAATGGCATCTCGACGCCATCAACGGCGAGCCGCTCGACACGTACTATCGCTGGCTCGGCCTGACTTACGTCGTATCGCTGATGACGAACCCGGCGATGTCCTTGCCATGCGGCGTCGATCATGCGGGCATGCCTTTCGGCTTGCAACTGATCGGCCCGGCGCGCGCGGATGCGCGTTTGCTCGACATCGCGGAAGCCCTCCAAGCGGCAATCGCGGACGATGATGCATTCCGGCGCCCGACGCCCGATCTCGATACCTTGCGCGAACCGGTGGCGGAACTGACGTCGATCGTCACGCACCCGCCCGCGCACGGCTGAGCCACGTCAGCGTCAGACGCCAGGCATGATCGGATACGGAATCGTGTGATCCTCCACGCGCTTCACGCCGGGGATATTTCCGGAGGCGATACGCATCGCATCGAGCTGATCCGTGGACCACACCGTGCCCCACAAGTGCACGACGCCATTGCGCACGACGATATTGCGGCCCGGAAACGCCCAGCCGCGCGCCGCCAGTTCGCCCATCAGCATCGCGCGAATCTCCTTGTCGCTTGCCGATGTACCCTGAGCGCTCTCCGCCACCGGCGCCGGCACGGACGCGAGCGCCTGCACGAGATTCGAGCGGCTCACGATGCCGACGAGCCGGTGATCGCGCAACACGGGCACGCGCTTGATATGACGCGTTTCCAGCACCGAAGCGATCTCGGCAAGCGAAGTGTCCTCTTGCACGCACACCACGTCGCGGCTCATGATCTCGCCGACCGTGCGCGCATGTGACTTCACGTAATCCGCCGCGCCATCCGAGCCGATCAGGTCGAGCCACCACGAACGCCTGCCCTGGCGCTTCTCGGTATCCGTCTCGCTGCGATGAAGCAGGTCGCCTTCGCTGACCATGCCGACCACATGCTGGTTCTCATCGACGACCGGCGCGCCGCTGATGCGGTGCCTGACCAGCAATTTCGCCAGCTCATGAACGGTCGTGTCCGGCGTGACGGAAACGAGCGTCGAGGTCATCACATCGCGTGCTTGCATGATGGGCTCCGGTAGGGTGAATCATCAGTTGATCGAAACGATGCCGCCTTCGCCTATCACGATACGCCTCGCCCGATGTCAGGCGTTGACATGCGTCAACGGCGCACGAGATGCGAAGCGTTATCCGTCGATACCTGCCGATCGCGATACGTGCAGGCCGGCGCGTTTGCGTCGAAGCACATCGCACGCATCATCCGGCTCCATGCGGATTTCTTCCCGCGCGACGCTCCCGCTTCGACGGCGGCGATTCCGGCAACGCGGGTTCGGGCGGCAACGCATGTTCATGGCTCGATGAGTCCGCGCGGCGGTGCGTCCTAAGATTCGCGGGAACTGCGTCGCTGAAGCGGAAATAGCCGCTGCGAAGCATCACCGGCTTGCGTCCGACGCTCGTGAGCAATTGTTCGGCGGCCCCTTCGATGGCGGCGCGATTGCGCTCGAACGCGCGCTGCAAGTCGTCCTCTCGTGAGGACGCGGCCCCGAAATGATCCTTCAGCGCCTCCGCCGATATCGTGCATCGAACCCGCTCGCCGCCCGCGATGGCCTCGAACACGAGCGCGGGTTCGTCGCCCTGATAGACGGGTGTGGCGCCCGGAAACGTGATGTCCATGATGAGGAGCCCTCGCAGGACGATGAGAAGCGAGCGGCACATGCGCCGCGGCCGACGCTTCCAGTGTTCCCGCCGCGACGCCCGAGAGCGTTGATCCAGATCAATGCGCGCACGCCTGCCTGCGCGAAAACGACGGCGCGGCGCAAGGGATGCCGTCGCAGGCGGCCACTGTATTCGCCCGCGAAAACATACGGCAGCAGTCTCAGCGCGATGTCCGCGCGCCGCGCCGCGGCGGGACGACTTCCGCGAGCAGTTCGCCATGCAGTTCACGAAGAATCTCGACGAACGCCAAGGTGAGCCTTTCACGCGGCCGATGCGGCGGAAACAACAGATAAGTCGGGAAACGCGTGGCCGGAAGAAACGGACGAATGGCGATATCCGGCCCCGCGAAGTCCCGCGCGACGATCGGATGCGCGAGCGTCACGCCCATGCCGTGCCGGACCATTTCGCAGCTTATCGCGGTGTACTGCGCTTCTATCGCAAGCACGCGCTCGACACCGGCGCGCTGGAAAACCTCGTCCATCAATGCGCGCGTGCCGTCGCCGTGACACAACGATATGAACGATTCGCCTTCGAGATCTTCGGGCCGGATGCTGCGCTTGGCCGCCAGCCGGTGCGAAGCGGGCATCACGCATACAGCCGCCACGTTCGATAGCTGCTCGACCTCGCAATCGGATGCCTCGCTGACATACACCGCGACGCCGAGGTCGCAGAACTGCGATGCGGTCCAGTGATTCACGGTGCCGGACGTGTTCACGTGCAGCGACACCGTGACCTCCGGAAACTGCGCGACGAAGCGCTTGATGGCGTGCGGCACGAGCGTCATGCCCGCCGACGGCATCGCCGCGATGCGCAGACGTCCGCTGCCGAGATTGCGTATCTGCGCGGCCGCGTTCGCCAGTCCCTGCAAGCCGACGAACGCGCGCTCGACTTCGCGAAAGAACGCCGTGCCTTCGCTCGTCGGTATCAGACGCACGCCGCTGCGCTGAAAGAGCTGCAGGCCCGTATCGCGTTCGAGCTGGGAAATCAGGCGGCTCACGTTCGGCTGCGACGTGAAGAGCGCCTTGGCGGCGGCCGTCATCGATCCCGAGACCATCACCGCGCGAAACGCCTCGATGTGCTTCAGATTCATGCGTGCTTTCCTTCGCGTTTTCCCTGAGCGGAACAACCATGACCCATATCATTCCTGCATGGATACGTATTTTATTCGTATTGGACGATATGACACGCCGGCGCGACACTGCATCACAACGACAGGTTTAGAAGCCCGCCCCACACATACCGGTACTGGAGATCGTCGTCATGAAGAGAGCGCTGCATCGCCGTCTTTCCGCCCCTGCCCGCACCGCCGTCGCGGCGCTTTCGCTGGCTGCCCCCCTTGCCCCGCTTCTCGCGCACGCCGAAACCACGCTCTATGTCGCGAACGTCGGCGGCTCGAACGAGCAGTTGTATCGGCAGAAGGTGATTCCGCCGTTCGAGAAGGCGCATAACGTGAAGATCGTCTACGTCGCGGGCAATTCGAGCGATACGCTCGCGAAACTCCAGGCGCAGAAAGGGCATCAGCAGATCAACGTCGCGGTGATGGACGACGGCCCCATGTATCAGGCGATGCAGCTCGGCCTGTGCGCGAAGGTCGAAGACGCGCCCGTGATGAACGACCTGTATCCGCTCGCGAAGCTCGGACCGACCGCGGTCGGCGTCGGCATGGTGGCAACGGGCATCGGCTATAACGAGGAAGCCTTCAAGAAGGCCGGCCTGCCGCCGCCCGATTCATGGAAGGTGCTCTCGGACGCACGCATCAAGGGCAAGCTGGGCGTGCCGCCGATCACCAACACTTATGGGCTGCATACCCTCGTGATGCTCGCGCGCATGAACGGCGGCGGCGAGAAGAATATCGATCCGGGCTTTTCCGCGATGACGAAGCAGGTCGCGCCGAACGTCCTCTCGTGGGCGCCGACGCCCGGTGAGATGGACGGCCAGATGCAATCGGGCGACGTGATTCTCGCGCCGTACGGCAGCGGACGCGCGGTGGCCCTGCAAAACACGGGCTTTCCGCTCAAGTTCATCTACCCGAAGGAAGGCGCGGTCGCGCTGCAAGTGGCCGCATGCACCCTCGCCGAGAACGCGCAGCCGCAGCTGTCGCAGCAATTCGTGCAGTACTTGCTGAGCCCGGAAGTGCAGACGATGCAGGCGCAAGCCATCGGTCTCGGTCCCGTCAACAAGACGGTCAAGCTCACGCCGGAGATCGCCGCGCGCGTGCCTTACGGTCCCGAGCAGATCGGCAAGCTGACCGCGATGGACTGGACGAGCATCAATCAGCATCGCACGGAATGGACGGAGCGCTGGAATCGTTCGGTCGAACGCTGATCCCCCTACCCGCCTCGTGCACGTGATTCGATGAAGGAGCAAGGCGCATGGCCTTCCTGACTTTGCAGGGCATTTCGAAACGCTACGGCGATTTCACCGCGATCGAGCAACTCGATCTTTCGGTCGAACGCGGCGAGTTCTTGTCGCTGCTCGGGCCTTCGGGCTGCGGCAAGACGACGACGCTGCAGATGGTCGCGGGCTTCGTCACGCCGAGCACCGGGCGCATCATGCTCGACGGCCGCGACATCACGCACGAGCGTCCGGAGAAGCGCGGCATCGGCGTCGTGTTTCAAAGCTATGCGCTCTTTCCACACATGACGGTGGCGGGCAACGTCGGCTTCGGGCTCGAGATGCGCAAGGTCAGGCGCAAGGAGCGCGAAGCGCGCGTGACCGAAGCGCTCGCGCTCGTGCGGCTCAACGGCCTCGGGCATCGCTATCCGAAGGAACTGTCGGGCGGGCAGCGGCAGCGCGTGGCCATTGCGCGGGCGATCGCGATGGAACCCGAGCTGCTGCTGCTCGACGAACCGATGTCGAACCTCGACGCCAAGCTGCGCGAGGAGATGCACATCGAGTTGCGCGCGATCCAGAAGCGCCTCGGCATCACGACGATTCTCGTCACGCACGACCAGGTCGAAGCGATGACCATGAGCGACCGCATCGCGGTGATGCATCGCGGGACCATCGCGCAACTGAGCACGCCGTACGACGCCTATGAACGCCCCGCGACGCCGTTCGCATCGACGTTTCTCGGCCGCACCAATGCGTTCGCGGGCGAAGTGCTGCGGCGCAATCCGCGCTGCGCGGAGGTATCGGTCGCGGGCGCGACGCTGCACGTGCCGCACGAGGGCCGTCATGTCGATGGCGCGGTGAACGTCTATATCCGCCCCGAGAAACTGCATCTCGCCAATGGCGATGCCCGGGTGCGCGGCCGCATCTGCACGCGTGTCTTCGTCGGCAATCAATGGCTGCTCGAAGTGGAGACGGACCTCGGCAAGCTGCGTGTGGCGCAGCCGAATCACGGCGCGCCGCCGCCCGAAGAAGGCGATGAAGTCGGTCTGGCATGGACCGACGACGACCTGCGCGTACTCACGCAAGAGACGGCAGGAGGCGCACATGGCCACGCTTGACGACGCCCGTCCCGGCGCGGCGCCGTGGCTGCTGTCGGGTCCCGCGCTGCTGCTTTTCATCGGCCTGTTGCTAGTGCCGCTGCTGCTCACGCTGATGCTCTCGTTTCGCGTTTTCAGCGATACGGCCGGCATCCAGAGCACCTACACGCTGACGAACTATTGGGAAGTCGTTAGTGATCCGTACTATGGCGCCATCTTCCTGCGCACGGCGGGTCTCGCCTTCGCCGTCACGCTGCTGTCGATCGTGCTGGGCGTGCCGGAGACCATCGTGCTTGCGCGCATGAAGCGGCCGTGGCAGTCGCTGTGTCTCCTGATCGTGCTCGGGCCGCTCCTGATCTCGGTCGTCGTGCGAACGCTCGGCTGGCAGATTCTGCTGGGCAACAACGGCGTGCTGAACAACGTGCTGCAGGCGCTGCACATCACGGACGAGCCCATCCGCCTCGTCTTCACGATGACCGGCATGATCATCGCGCTGACGCACGTGCTCGTGCCGTTCATGGTGATGTCCGTCTGGGCCAACATGCAGAAGCTCGACAGCCAGGTGGAATGGGCCGGGCGCTCGCTCGGCGGCTCGTCTTTCGCGGTGTTTCGCCGCGTGGTGCTGCCGCAGATCATGCCTGGCGTGCTGTCGGGATCGATCATCGTGTTCGCGCTGTCGGCATCGGCGTTCGCGACGCCCGCGCTGATCGGCGGACGACGCCTGAAAGTGGTCGCGACCGCCGCCTATGACGAGTTTCTCGGCACGCTCAACTGGCCGCTCGGCGCGAGCATCGCGGTGCTCCTGCTGATTGCGAACGTGGCGATCGTGATGGGATGCAGCCGTCTCGCGGAACGCCGCTTCAAGCACATCTTCGACTGAGCGCGAGAGGACCTCATGAAACAGAACGGCATGCTCGGCCTCGTCTATAACGCCTTCTTTCTCACGTTCATCATTGCACCGCTCGCGGTGGTGATGCTCGTCGCGTTCACCGACAAGGGCTTCATCTCGATGCCCTTCGACGGCGCATCGCTGCGCTGGTTCCACGCGATCATCGAGAACGGCGACATCGTCTCGGCATTCTGGCTCTCGGTGCGCCTCGCATTCGCGGCCGCGACCATCGGCGTGTTGCTCGCCGTGCCCGCCGCGCTCGCCATCGCACGGTATCGCTTCCCCGGCCGCGCCGCGCTCACGAGCTTCTTTCTCTCGCCGATGATGATTCCCGCGGTCGTGCTCGGCATCGCGTTCCTGCGGTTCCTGTCGCTGCTGCACCTGTCGGGATCGTTCTGGTCGCTGGTTTGCGCGCACGTGGTCATCGTGCTGCCGTATGCGCTGCGGCTCGCGTTGTCGTCGGCGGTCGGGCTCGATCGCGATGCCGAGCGCGCCGCGCTCTCGTGTGGCGCGAGCCGCTTCACCGCGTTTCGCCGCGTGGTCCTGCCGATGATCCGCACCGGCGTCGCCGGCGGCTGGGTGCTGTCGTTCATTCAGAGCTTCGACGAGCTCACGATGACGATCTTCGTCGCGACGCCCGGCACCACGACGCTGCCCGTCGCCATGTACAACCAGATCGCGCAGACGATCGATCCGCTCGTCGCGTCGGTGTCGGCGGTGCTGATCGTCGGCACGGTGCTCCTGATGATTCTGCTCGACCGCATGGTCGGACTCGACCGCATCCTGATCGGAGAAGCGCGATGACACAAGCAAGCACCGCCGATGTGATCGTCGCCGGCGGCGGCCTCGTCGGTTCCGCCGTGGCTTACGGCCTTGCCCGCGAAGGCGCGCGCGTAACCGTGCTCGACGAAGACGACGGCGGCTTTCGCGCATCGCGCGGCAACTTCGGCCTCGTGTGGATTCAGGGCAAGGGCTACGGTCTTTCGCCTTACGCACGCTGGTCGCGCAGTTCGGCCACGCGCTGGCCCGGACTCGCGGAGGCGTTGCTCCAGGAAACCGGCATCGACGTGGCGTTGAAGCAGCCGGGCGGCTTTCACTTCTGCTTTACCGACGACGAACTCGCCGAACGCGAGAAGCGCCTCTCGACGCTACAAGCCGAACTCGGCGACTACCCCTACGAAATGCTCGATGCCGCCGACGTGCGCGCGCGCATTCCGCAGATCGGCCCCGCCGTGCTCGGCGCGAGCTATACGCCGATGGACGGCCACGTCAATCCGCTCAAGCTGCTGCGCGCGCTGCATGTCGCGATGCAGGCGCGCGGCGTGAGGCTCGTATCGGGCGAACGCGCGGAGCGCATCGAGCCGCAGGCGAACGGCTTCGTCGTGCACGGGAAACGCGGCGTCTATCGCGCGGGACGCGTGGTGCTGGCGGCGGGCCTCGGCAATCGCACGCTCGCGCCGTTCGTCGGACTGAATGCGCCGGTCGCGCCGAATCGCGGGCAAGTGCTGGTCAGCGAGCGCGTCGCGCCGTTCCTTCATTACCCGACGCTCAACGTGCGACAGACCGACGAAGGCAGCCTGCAGTTCGGCGATTCGATGGAAGAAGTCGGCTTCAACGATTTCACGACGACGCACGTGCTCGCCGACATCGCGCGTCGCGGCGTGCGCGCCTTTCCAATGCTGCAAAACGTACGGCTCGTGCGCATGTGGGCCGCACTGCGCGTCTACAGCCCCGACGGCTTTCCGATCTACAACGAATCGGAAGCGCATCCCGGCGCGTTCGTCGTCACCTGTCATAGCGGCGTGACGCTCGCCGCCGCGCATGTGATGCGCATCGCGCCGTGGGTCATGGGTGCGCCGATGCCCGACGAATTGCCCACGTTCTCCGCGCGCCGCTTCGACAACGCCGAACAACTGACACTCGCACACTGAACCGACATGACTTCACACACAACGTTGTTCAAGCCGCTCGCGGGCACGGGCGCGGGCGCGGCCATCGACATCTGGTTCAACGATCAGCGTTTGTCCGTGCCGGGCGGGCGCTCGGTGGCGGCCGCGCTGCTGGCGGCGGGCGTGTCGCGCTTTCGTGCGACGCCGGTCTCGGGCGCGCCGCGCGCGCCGTACTGCATGATGGGCGCGTGCTTCGAATGTCTCGTCGAGATCGACGGCGTGCCGAGCCGGCAAAGCTGCATGGTGGAAGTGAAGGCCGGCATGCGGATTCGCTCGCAGGAAGGCGCACGCGACCTGCCGCCGATGGATCTGACCGATGCCCCTCTGGAGAACGCGCATGGCCGCTGATTTCGCATCCGAAGCCGTCGATGTGGTCGTCGTCGGCGCGGGCCCCGCCGGCATGAGCGCGGCGACGATCGCCGCGCGCGCGGGCCTGAAAACCGTGCTGATCGATGAACAGGACGCCGTCGGCGGGCAGATTTATCGCGGCATCGTGAAAGCCGATGCAGAGCGCAAGCAGATACTCGGCCCCGACTATGCGGCGGGCGCGGGCATCGCGCAGGCCTTCGCCGCATCCGGCGCGCGTCATGTGACCCATGCGACCGTGTGGCAAGTCACACGCGAACGCGGCGTCAATTATCTGAAGGACGGAAAGATCGGCAGCTTCGACGCCGAGCGAGTGATTCTCGCGAGCGGCGCGCTCGAACGTCCGTTCCCGATTCCCGGCTGGACCCTGCCCGGCGTGCTGACGGCAGGCGCCGCGCAAATCCTTCTGAAGAGCGCGGGCGAAGTGCCTGCCGCGCCGCCGGTGCTCGCGGGTTGCGGACCGCTGCTCTATCTGCTCGGCTGGCAATACGTGCGCGCCGGCGTGCCGATCCGCGCACTCGTCGATACCACGCGCCATGAGGATCGTTGGCGCGCGAAGCGTCACATGCTGTCGGCGTTGCGCGCGTGGCCGTTTCTATCGAAGGGCCTCCAACTGATCCGCACATTGCGTGAGGCCGGGGTGCCGATCTTCGAAGCCGCCGACGATCTGCGCGTGGAAGCGCGCATCGGCGCGGACAACGTGGAGCGCGCCGCTGCGCTGAGCTTCACGACGCAGGGCGCGACGCATCGCATCGAGGCCGACGTGATCCTGCTGCATCAGGGCGTCGTGCCGAATACGCAGTTCACGCAGGCGCTGCGCGCATCGCACCGATGGGACGATGCCCAGCTCTGTTTCACGCCGAAGGCCGACGAATGGGGCGAGCTGGACGTGCCCGGCATCTTCGTCGCGGGCGATGGCGCGGGTATCGGCGGAGCGCAGGCGGCGGCCTTGCAGGGCACGCTGGCGGGACTGGCCGTTGCCGCGCAGCTCGGCGCGATCGGCAACGCGAAGCGCGATGCGGAAGCCACCGCGACGCGGCGTGCGCTCGCGGGCGTGCTGCGCATTCGTCCGTTTCTCGACAGCCTGTATCGTCCGCGCGATGTCAACCGCATTCCGAGCAACGAAACCATCGTGTGCCGCTGCGAGGAAGTCACCGCAGGCGAGCTGCGCAAGTTCGTCGAGCTGGGATGCGTCGGACCGAATCAGGCGAAGTCCTTCGGGCGTTGCGGCATGGGTCCGTGCCAGGGCCGCATGTGCGGTCTCACGGTGACGGAAGTGATCGCGGATGCGCGGCGCGTCTCGCCCGCCGATGTCGGCTACTACCGCATTCGTCCGCCGATCAAGCCGCTCACGCTCGGAGAACTCGCCGGTGAATGACGCACGCGCGGTACAGGAAGCCGATGTGCTCGTGATCGGCGGCGGCCTGCACGGCACGAGCAGCGCGCTTCATCTGGCGCGGCGCGGCGTGAAGGCCGTCGTGCTCGAAGCGGATTATGTCGCGCGCCATTCGTCGGGCGTGAATGCAGGCGGCGTGCGAACGCTCGGGCGTCCGTTGCCGGAAATCCCGCTTGCGTTGATGTCGCGCGAAATATGGCATGGCATGACCGAACTCATCGGCGAGGACGGCGGCTTCGTTCCATCCGGACAACTGAAGATCGCGGAAACCGACGAAGAACTCGAAGATTGCCGCAAGCGCGTCGCGCTGCTGGAATCTCACGGTTTCACGCATGAGAAGGTGATCGACCGCGAGACGGTGCTGGAACTGGAACCGGCGCTCGCGCGGCACGTGACGGGCGGCATATGGGTCGAACGCGATGGCTATGCGCTGCCCTTTCGCACGACGACGGCGTTCCGGCTCGCAGCGCAAAAGCTCGGCGCGCGGTTTCTGGAAGGCACGCCGGTGCGCCGCATCGAACAGCGGGGTACGCGCTGGTTCGCTCATACGCCGCACGGCGCTTTCAGCGCGGAGAAGCTGCTCGTCACGGCGGGCGCGTGGTCGGGCGAGCTTGCGAAGCAAGTCGGCGAACCCGTGCCGGTACATCCGGAAGGGCTGATGCTGATGGTCACGCATCGCGTCGCGCCATTCTGCCGTGCGACGCTCGGCGCGACGGGCAGGCCGCTCTCCTTCAAGCAGTTCGACAATGGCACCGTGGTCATCGGCGGAAAGCTGATCGGGATCGCGGAACTCTCGAACCGGCATGGCGAAGTGGACTTCATGCGCCTCGTGCGCAGCGCGCGGACGGTCACGGATCTCTTTCCGCACTTGCGTCATCTCGGCGTGAATCGCGCATGGGCCGGTGTCGAGGCTTTCACCGAAGACGAACTGCCGGTGATCTCCGCGAGCCGCAAGGCGTCGAATTTGTACTACTCCTTCGGCTATTGCGGCAGCGGCTTCCAGTTGGGACCGGGCTGCGGCAAGCTCATGTCGGAATTGATGCTCGACGGCGCGCCGTCCATTTCACTCGATGCCTTCGCGGTCGACCGATTCAATCGGATTCCGAACGATTCGAAAGCGAACGCGCTGCATCTCGCGACTCACTAACGGTAACTCAACTGGAGTACATGCATGACCGACATCCAACGCATCGAAACCAACCAGCGCATGAGCCGCGTCGTCAAGGCGGCGGGCCTCGTGTTCATCGGCGGACAAACTTCCGCCGATCACACGCCCGATGTGAAGGTTCAAACCGCGAAGGTACTGGACAAGATCGACGCGTTTCTCGAGAAAGCGGGCATCGACAAGACCCGCCTCGTTTCCGCGCAGGTATGGCTCGCGGATATCGATCGCGACTTCGCCGGCATGAACGAAGTGTGGGACGCATGGGTGCCGCAAGGCCACGCGCCCACGCGCGCCACGGTGCAGGCGAAGCTCGCCGCGCCCGAGCTGCTGGTCGAGATCGCGGTGGTTGCGCTGGCCTGAGGCTAGTTCAACGCGACTGCGGCGGCAGCGCCGACGGGCGTCCCCTGTATTGCGACGGACGCCCGGCCATCCGGCCCGACCGGCACGTCGCCGACGAGCGTCGTGCGATAAAGCTGGCGATCGAAGTCGAGATCGAAGATATCGGTCGGCGCGAGATGCGCGGTCGTGCGGTTGTCCCAGAACGCGACGCTGCCCGCCTCCCACTTGAAGCGCACGGTGAACTCGGGCCGCGTCACGTGCTCCCACAAGAGTTCGAGCAAGACCTGACTCTCGCGCGGCGCGAGCCCGACGATATGCTTTAGAAAGCCCGGACTCACATAGAGCGCCCGCTCGCCCGTCTCCGGATGCACGCGCACGAGCGGATGCTCGCTCACCAGCGTGCGATCGTTGACGGCCTTCGAGAACGCTTCGGTGCCGCTTGCGCCCTGCGGCGGCGCGAAGCGATGCACGCCACGCAAGCCATCGACGAAGGCCCGCAACGGCGCGGACAACTTCTCGTACGCGATGACGAGATTGGTCCACTGCGTATCGCCGCCGTAGGGCGGAATGGTCACGCCGCGCAGGATCGACGCGAACGGCGGATTGACGGCCGCGGTGACATCCGTATGCCACCCGGTCCACGGACGCAGCAACGCCTGCCCTTCGAAGCGCGTCGCCTTGCGAAACTTGGAGATGGAGTAGATCTCCGGGTGCCCATCGACATGACCGAACACCGGATGCCCGACCGTCAGCTCTCCGAACTGTGCAGAAAACGCGACGTGCTGGTCGTGGCTGAGAAACTGTTCGCGGAAGAACACGACACGCCACTTCAAAAGCGCGGCGCGAATCGCGTCAACTTGCGCACGCGACAGCGTTTTCCTGAGATCGACGCCGCTAATCTCCGCACCGATATGCGCGGACAGCGGACTGACTTTCACACCGGCCTCATGCTCGTTGACGACAACGGCTGCGTTCACTGATATGTCTCCGTTCGAATGATGGAATGGCGCTCGGCCTCAGCTGCCGGGCGCGGCGGGATCGTCGGCGAAGAAGTAGTCGCGCCACGTCTTCGGTTCGTGCTTGATGACGCCGACCTTGGAGAGAAACGCGCCGAGCGGGAGCGTGTTGTTCGGCGTCGTGGCGAAGCTCACTTCCTTGTCGCTGAGAATGCGTTCGACGAACGCGGGCGAGAGCTTCGAGCCGTCCTGCCGAATGTAGATGGCTGCTGCTTGTGCCTTGTCGGCTGCAATGAGCTTCGCTGCGTCTGCAAGCGCCGCGCGCACGGCGGCGTAGGTCTTCGGATTGTCGCGCCGCCACTTGTCCGATGTAACCGCGACACTGCTCGTCGCCAGCCCGCCGAGTATGTCGGTGGAACTCAGCACCTTGTGGATCTTCGGATCGTCGAGTTCCTGGTACTGATACGGCGCGTTCGAGAAATGCAGGTCGATCACGGAACTGCCCGACAGCATCGCGGTCGTGGCGTCCGCATGCGGCATGTTCACTTCGAAGCGATCGAGCCGCGCGTAGTGCGCGTCTCCGAAAGCCTGCGCGGACGCCATCTGCAACAGCCGCCCTTGCTGCGATACCGCGACCGACACCACGGCGATGCGGTCTTTTTCGCCGATATCCCTGATGCTGCGGATGTGCGGATCGTTCGATACGAGGTACACCGGCACCGCGCTTTGCGCCGATATCGCGCGGAAATCCTGATGCCCGCGCGTGCGATCCCAGATGGTCATGAGCGGACCGATGCCGAGCGTCGCGATATCCGCCGCACCGGACAGCAGCGCCTCGTTCACGGCCGCGCCGCCGGAAAGCGTGGTCCATTGCACGTCGATGGCCAGACCCGCGCGTGCGCCCTCTTTCTCGATCAGCTTCTGATCCTTCGCCACTTTCAGCAGCAATGAACCGATGCCGTATTGATCGGCGATCTTCACGGCGCCTTCGGCATGCGCGCGGCTCGAAGGAGCAGCGAATGCCGCAATGAGCGCGATCGTCGAAGAAAAACGCTTGAACCAGCAGGATTTCGTCATGCGGTGACCGTCCAGGCGATATGCGCCGAGAGGGTCACTGTACAAGCGGCATTCCTTCTTCCCAACGAAGAAAGGATGCTACGGATATGCAGTCACGTGAAAAGCGTGCGCTGCTGACTCATCGCCAGCGTCACCGCACGCGGCGAGGATGACCGACAGCGCGAGCGGCATCGATCTGAAAAGCACTTTCATCAGGCGTTATCGTTTTTCGTGCCGACAATCTTGAGTCGCGCGGCTATGCGCTTTCGCCCCATGCGCCGAAGCGCGCGATCTCGTCGAGCGGCAATCGCGCACGAGGCGCAAGCTCGCGTTCGGCCAGTTCGGCGGGCAATGCCTGGGCGTCGCCGTGATGCGCTACCGAGATCATGCTCAATGCCGTGTAGCGCTCGGGAATCGCGAATGCCCTGCTGAGTCCGCTCGCGTCGAAACCGCCCATCGCGTGAGCGGCGAGGTCTTGCGCATGGGCTTGCAAGAGCAGCGCCATCGCTGCGGCGCCGGCGTCGTAGCTTGCGCTCGGATTGACCGTGCCTTTCCCGGTGAGGGTATCGGCGAGCACGGCGATCAACACCTGCGCGTGCTCGTTCCACTTCTGATTGAACGGCACGAGCAACGCGAACGCGCGATCGAACGCCTCGCGGTCCTGCGACTTCTCGAACACGAGAAAGCGCCACGGCTGCACGTTATACGCAGACGGCGCCCAGCGCGCCGCCTCCAGCAACGCGACGACCTGCGCGTGCGCGACGGGACGATCCGCATAGGCGCGCGGGCTCCATCGTCCGGCGATCAGCGGATGAATGGCGATATCGGTCGGTGCGGGACGGTGTGTCATAAGCCTCTCTGGACGAGTGTCTGCAAGCGTGGGCTTCAGCATACCGCGTGCAGATACACCTGCAGAACAGGCATCCAACGAATGCTTTGCGATATGCAATCCACTGCCGATGCTTAACGCCCGAGCACGAGCGTACGCTGCCACACCCATGCATATCCTTAGCGCAATTCATGCGTTCCGATGCGCGTTGCCGCTCGTTATGATGGCTGGCTCGGGGCTTGCAACATGGCCGACATCATTACAAGGGAGTCCGATCTTGACCCAGATGCAATCACCGCGCAGGCCGCTCGTCGTCGGAATCGGCGGCACGACGCGCCCGGCGTCGTCGACCGAACGCGCGCTGGCTTTCGCATTGAAAGGCGCGCAGGAAGCCGGCGCGCGCGTGCAGTTGTTCGGCGGCGCGTTCCTGCACAGCCTGCCGCACTATGCGCCGGAGACTCGCGAACTGACCGACGAGCAGCACGAACTGATCGAGGCGGTTCGCGCCGCGGACGCGTTGATCATCGCGACGCCCGGCTATCACGGCGGCATCTCGGGGCTCGTGAAGAACGCGCTCGATACGCTCGAGGAGCTACGGCTCGATGATCGCCCGTATCTCGATGGCCGCGCGGTCGGCAGCATCGTGACGGCTTATGGATGGCAGGCTGCGGGCACCGTGCTGACATCGCTGCGCTCTATCGTGCATGCGTTGCGCGGCTGGCCGACACCGTTCGGCGCGGCCGTCAACACGCTCGAAACGCGTTTCGAAACCGCCGATACGTGCTCCGACCCGAAGGTCGTCGAGCAGCTGCGCACAGTGGGGCGGCAGGCGTCGACGTTTGCCCTTGCGTTCGGCGCGCATGCATCGTCGGATGCGTATCACGCGGTCGAGCATCGCGTTGCCGTCGTGCAGAGTTGATGCACATGAACGGGACCACGCTGGCGGTGTGGACGGTTCACGATGTTCGCGACGCCCTTCTCGCAAAACGCGAAGTCGCGCTGCTCGATGTGCGCGAGGAAGACCCGCATGCGCAATGCCATCCGCTCTTCGCGGCAAATTTCCCGCTGGCGCGCATCGAACTCGATGCCTACACGCGGCTGCCTCGCCGCGACGTGCCTGTCGTATTGCTGGATGACGGCGAAGGGCTTGCATCGCGTGCGGCGCGGAAGTTCGCGGAATTGGGTTACACCCGGGTCGCGCTGCTCGAAGACGGCCTCGCCGGATGGATTCGCGCGGGCGGCGAAGTGTTTCGTGACGTGAACGTGCCGAGCAAGGCATTCGGTGAATTCGTCGAAGCGCAGCGTCATACGCCGATGCTGTCCGCCGCGACGCTGCATGAGTTGCAGAAGAATGGCGATGACGTCGTGGTGCTGGATGCGCGCCGCTTCGACGAATATCGCACGATGAACATTCCGGGCAGCATCAGCGTGCCGGGTGCGGAACTGGTGTTGCGAGCGCGCGCACTGGCGCCGGATGCGTCGACGCGCATCGTGGTGAATTGCGCGGGCCGCACGCGCAGCATTATCGGTGCGCAGTCGCTGGTCAATGCGGGCGTGCCGAATCCGGTGGCGGCGCTGCGCAACGGCACGATCGGATGGACGCTTGCGGGGCAGGCGCTCGAACACGGCAGCGAGCGGCGATTCGAAACGGACGCGGGGCGCGATGCGTCGTCGCTGGATGCATCGCGGAGGGCGGCAAAGGCGCTTGCGACGCGAGCGGGCGTGCGGCGCACGTCGTTCGAAGAGGCATCGCGATGGGCTGCGGATGCGGCGCGGACGATCTATCGTTTCGACGTGCGCACGCCGGAGGAATATGAAGCTGGCCATGCGCTGGGCTTTCAGAACGCGCCGGGCGGCCAGCTCGTGCAGGAAACGGAGATGTTCGCGCCGGTGCGTGGCGCGCGCGTCGTCCTTTTCGACGATGACGGCGTGCGAGCGAACATGACGGCATCGTGGCTCGCGCAGATGAACATCGAGACGTATGTGGTCGATGATGATTCATCAGGACGGCTGACGGAAAAGGGGCAGTGGCGGCATGATCGCCCGCAGCCGCCGAGTGTGCCGTCTGTATCGCCTGCTGAACTGTCGGCGCTGCTCGAGGATTCGGGAAGTGGCGTTGTGTTACTCGATGTGGGGCCGAGCGCCAGTTATGTGAAGGCGCATATTATCGGCGCGCGGTGGATTTTGCGATCACGACTGACACCCGCGTACGACGACTTGCGAAGCTTGCCCGACGCCAGGCGCTATGTGGTGACATGTGGTGCGAATGCGCTTGCGCCTTACGCTGCGGCTGACGTTGCTGCGCTGACGGGCAAGCCGGTGCATGTGCTGGAGGGCGGAACGTCGGCGTGGGTACGTGCGGGGTTGCCGACGGAAGGCGGCGAGAACGGGTTGGCGTCGCCGCGAATCGACAGATATCGGCGTCCGTACGAGGGCGTGGATAACGCGCGGGAAGCGATGCAGGCGTATCTGGAATGGGAGTATGAGTTGGTGGCGCAGCTGGAGCGAGATGGGACGTGCGGGTTCTTTGTGGTGTAAGTAGCGCAAGGATGATGTTGTCGAGCCAGGAGGCTCGGAGGACGTGAGTTGTCAGCGGGCGTGGAAGGCGATTCAGGGCTCCGTCAAGCTTGATAACGATATCGCCCGATATTATTTGCCGCCAGCGCCCCCGCTAATTAGCATCACGACTCACACATCAGAAAGCGCGGGGAACGCAAACCATGAAACCGATAAAAACCGCCTTATTCACGGCCCTGCTGACATTAGGCATCGTATCCACGCAACCATCGCAAGCAGCGGACAAGACGATACGAGTAGGCATCATGTCCGGCGAAGACGAGGACGTCTGGCGCGCGGTCGCAGCAAACGCCGCAAAACAAGGCATCAAAGTGAAGGTGACGACCTTCTCCGACTACACGCAGCCGAACGAGGCGCTATCCCAACACGACCTCGACGCGAACTCCTTCCAGCACAAGCCTTATCTGGATGCGCAAGTCAGCGCCCGTCATTACGACATCGTGCCGGTAGGCTTCACTTACGTGCAACCGATCGGCCTGTATTCACGCAAGGTGAAATCGGTAGCAGAGTTGCCGCAGAACGCCGCCATCGGCGTGCCGAACGACCCGAGTAACGAAGGCCGCGCGCTGTTGCTGCTGCAGGCTAACGGCATCATCAAGCTCCGCGAAGGCGTGGGCCTGCTGCCGACGGCACGCGACATCGCAAGCAATCCCAAGCATGTGCAGATCAAGGAGCTGGACGCAGGCATCGTGGGCCGCGCGATCGGCGATCTCGACGCGGCCGTGGTGAACACCGACTGGGCGATCAAGGCCGGCATCAAGATTCCGCAGGAGCGCATCGCGCAGGAAAACGTGACGGGCAACCCGTATCGCAACTTCATCGCGGTGAATGCGAAGGATGCGCAAGCGCCCTGGGTCAAGACGCTCGTGCAGAGCTATCAGCAAGCGAACGTGGCATCGGCGATCCTGACCGTCTATCACGGCGCCACGCTGCCCGCCTGGGACGGCGCCCCGCAACATTAAGCGGCCGCCACGGTGTGTCCGCACGCTTATCTGCGCGCGCGAGATGAATAGCTGAATCCATCAGTTAGCGCGGGATCGTCGCATTGCTACGATGACGATCCCGCGACCTCGCATCCGACACAAGGACACACCGCAATGGCGCCGATGACCCGACGCACCTTCACCCGCCTCGCGCTCGCTTCCACGCTCGGTGCCGCGCATTCCTTCGCATTCGCGCAGGCATCGCCGCAAGTGCTGCGCATCGGCTATCAGAAGTCATCGACGCTCATCACGCTGCTCAAGACGCGCGGCTCGCTGGAGCAAGCGCTCGCGCCGCTGAACGTGCGCGTATCGTGGCACGAATTCGCAAGCGGTCTGCCGCTGACCGAAGCGCTCAACGTGAACGCCGTCGACTTCAGCGCCGATGTCGCCGACACCGTGCCGATCTTCGCGCAAGCCGCCCACGCGAGCTTCGTCTATGTCGCGCAGGAAGCGCCGTCGCCGCACGCGCAGGCCATCATCGTGAAGAAGGACGGGCCTATCCGTTCGCTCGCGGATCTCCGGGCCAAACGCATTGCCGTGACCAAGGCCGCCGGCAGTCACTATCTCCTCTTCGCTGCACTCGCACGCGCGAAGCTCGAACCCGCCGACATCAAGACCGCCTATCTCACGCCCGCCGACGGACGCGCCGCATTCGAGCGCGACAGCGTCGACGCATGGATCACGTGGGACCCGTATGTCGCGTCAGTGGAAAAGACGAGCGATGCGCGCGTGCTCGTCGATGGCGCGGGGCTCGCTTCGTATCAGCGTTACTACCTCGCATCACGCACGTATGCCGCTGCGCATCCGCAGATCGTCCAGACGGTGTTCGATCAGCTGAAAAGCGCGGGCGAGTGGCTGCTTGCGCATCAGCAGGATGCCGCGAATGCGCTTGCGCCGGTGTGGGGTCTCGATGCCGCGACCATCGAACGTGCAAATGCGCGCCGCAGCTATCTGGTGCGCGCCGTGACGGCGCAGAACTTCGGCGAACAGCAGACTATCGCGGACACGTTCCATCGCAACGGCTTGCTGCCCGCGCATATCGACACGAAGGACTCGCTCGTATGGGACTTCGCCGCGAAGCAGGCCAAGCCGATCGCGGTGTGATGACGTTGCGGGCCTTCATCAGAGGCCCGCGTTTGCTTAGGCTTGCTTCAGAATGCGGCGCAGCACGCGTTCTTCCAGCGCCGACGCTTCCACCGACGCCTGCTTGCGCGGCCGTGCAAGCGGCACAGGCTGATCCAGTGCGATACGCCCTTCTTCGATCAACAGAATGCGGTCGCCCAGCACGACGGCTTCGTGAACGTCATGCGTCACGAGCAGCGCGGTGAAGCGGTGCTCGCGCCACAACCGCTCGATCAGCGCATGCATTTCAATGCGCGTGAGCGCGTCGAGCGCGCCGAGCGGTTCATCGAGCAATAGCAGTTGCGGCCGATGCACCAGCGCACGCGCGAGCGCGACGCGCTGCCTTTGCCCGCCCGACAGTTGCGACGGCCAGTCGTTCTCGCGTTCCAGCAGCCCGACTTCGGCGAGCACCGCGCGAGCCTGATCGCGTGCGCCGCGCTTCAAGCCCAGCATCACGTTCTGCAGCACCGTCTTCCACGGCAACAGCCGCGCGTCCTGGAACATGATGCGCGTATCTAGCGCTTCGCCGTTGCTCGCGCGCTTCGTCAGCGCGCCGCCGCTCGGCGTTTCAAGGTCGGCGATAAGGCGCAGCAGCGTCGACTTCCCGCATCCGCTGCGTCCGACGATCGTCACGAAGCTCCCCTGCTCGATCGACAGGTCGAGCGCCGACAACACCGTGCGATCGCCATAGCGCTTTTCGACGCCGCGCAGTTCCACCGCGACGTCATGCGCCGACCGCGCATGCGGCTGCGTGCGCTCGACGGTGAATCGCTCGTCCACTCTCAACGACACAGACGCAGTCGCGCTCATGCCTTTCCTCCTCGTTGATACGCCGGATGCCAGCGCAGCGCCACGCGCTCGATGCCCTTCGCGAGCACATCCGCGAGCTTGCCGAGCACCGCATAAAGCAGAATGCCGACGACCACCACATCCGTTTGCAGGAACTCGCGCGCGTTCATCGTCATATAGCCGATGCCCGATTGCGCCGAGATGGTCTCCGCTACGATCAGCATCACCCACATGAGGCCGAGGGCAAAGCGCACGCCGACGAGAATCGACGGCAACGCGCCTGGCAGAATCACATCGCGATACAGCTCGAAGCCCTTCACACCATAGCTGCGCGCCATCTCGACGAGGTTGGCATCGACGGAACGGATGCCGTGGAACGTATTGACGTAGACCGGAAAGAACACGCCCAGCGCGACGAGAAAAATCTTCGCTTCCTCTTCGATGCCGAACCACAGAATGACGAGAGGAATCATCGCGAGCGCGGGAATGTTGCGGATCATCTGCACGGTGGAATCGAGCGCGACTTCGAACGGACGAAAGAGCCCGGTCCAGAGTCCGAGCACGAGCCCGACGCCGCCGCCGATCGCAAGCCCCAGCAACGCGCGCCACGCGCTGACTTTTACGTTCGCCCACATGTCGCCCGACTGAATGAGCGTCCACGCCGATTTGACGACAGCGAGCGGCTCGGGCAGCACGCGCGTCGAGAGCACGCCGGCGCGCGCCGCATATTCCCACAGCAGCAAAATCGCGATGGGCACGAGCCACGGCGCGATGGCCGCGCCGATGCGCCTGAAGATGAGCGCGCCGTTGCGTGTGTTTCGCGGCGCGGCGGGTATCGCCTGGGTGAGGGCATCGGCCATGCTGCTAGTTCCTCCGATGAGAGTGTCGTTGCATGATCAGCTCTGACTCGCGTTCGGCAGATAGCCGTTGCCGACGATTTCGCCGAACGGTCCCGACAACGGGCCGGACTTCTGCCCGACCCGGACACCGCGCTCGCCGAGCAGCGGGAATACGAGTTCGGCGAACCGATACGACTCTTCCAGATGCGGATAGCCGGAAAGAATGAAGGTCTCGATGCCGAGTTCCGCATACTCCCTCATGCGCGCCGCCACTTGTTCTGGATTGCCAACTAATGCGGTGCCTGCCCCGCCGCGCACGAGGCCCACGCCCGCCCAGAGATTCGGATAGATTTCGAGCGTTTCCCGGCCGCCGCGCTTGCCGCCGTGCAATTGCGCCATGCGGCGCTGGCCTTCGGAATCCATCTTCGCAAAGGCGGCTTGCGCGCGTGCCACCGTTTCATCGTCGAGATGGCTGATCAGGCTGTCCGCCGCCGCCCACGCTTCCTCTTCCGTCTCGCGCACGATCACATGCAGACGAATGCCGAAGCGAATCTTGCGGCCCTGCGCCTCTGCGCGGGCGCGGATATCGTCGAGCTTCTTCCTCACCGCTTCGGGCGGCTCGCCCCAGGTGAGGTAGGTATCGATATGCGTCGCGGCGATATCGTGCGCCGCCGCCGACGAACCGCCGAACCACAGCGGCGGATGCGGCTCCTGCACCGGCGGATACAGCACCTTGCCGCCCTTCGATTGCAGATGCTTGCCCTCGAATTCGATGGCTTCGTTCGCATGCGACGCGCTCAGCAGATTGCGCCAGATATGCAGGAATTCATCGGTGATTTCGTAACGCGTGTCGTGATCGACGAAGAGGCCGTCGCCTTCGAGTTCGGCCGCGTCGCCACCGGTCACGACGTTGATGAGCAGACGTCCGCCCGAGAGCCGGTCGAACGTGGACGCCATGCGCGCGGACAGTCCGGGCGACGAGAGCCCCGGACGGATCGCGACGAGAAACTTGAGCTTCTTCGTGGCCGCGATGAGGCTCGATGCGACGACCCATGCGTCTTCGCACGAGCGCCCCGTAGGCAGCAGCACGCCCTGATAGCCGAGCGTATCGGCGGCGACTGCGATCTGCTGAAAATACGAGAGGTCAGCGGCGCGCGCCCCTTTCGACGTGCCCAGATAGCGGCTGTCACCGTGGGTCGGAATGAACCAGAACACATTCATGCGCTATTCCTCTTTTCCTTCGTTGAGCGTTGAGGGTCAACGTCGATTGAGGGCGATGCCGTCGAAGACGAGTAGGCCAGTTTAAGGACGCGGGCCGCCGCCGCGAACAATGGAATTCAGCTTTGGTTTTCTGCTTTGGTGCTTTGGTGCTTTGGCCGCGATAGCGGCGCGCATGTCGACATGACGGTGATTTGCTTATCTGCAAACGTGATTTCACGGCGCATGTCCGCTTCGCTAGCATGGCGAACCGGGCCGTCTCGTGCATGCAGGCGGTCTCGTCACTCACATGCCGGAGGCTTTGCACCATGAATCGCACGACACTCAAAAGCCGCCGAATCTTTTTGGCTGCGCTCGCCGGAACACTCGGCGGAATCGCCGCGCCGTCCTGGGCGAAGTTTGAGAACGATCGCTTCAGAATCGGTTATCAGAAGGCCGCGAGCACGCTCGTGTTGCTCAAGGCGAATGGCACCCTCGAGAAGCAGCTTGCGCCGCTGGGCGTGAAAGTGACGTGGACGGAATTTCCCGCTGGGCCGCAACTGCTGGAAGGGCTGAATGTCGGCGCAATCGACTTCGGCTATGTCGGCGAAGCGCCGCCCGTTTTCGCGCAAGCGGCGGGCGCGGACTTCGTCTATACCGCCTACGAGATTCCGACGCCGCGCGCCGAAGGGGTGATCGTCGCGCAGGATTCGCCGATCAGGAGCGTGGCCGATCTCAGGGCCAGGAAGATCGCCTTCAACAAGGGATCGGACGTGCACTGGTTCATCGTCGCGTTGCTGCGCAAGCACGGGCTCGCCTATACCGACATTCAGCCCGTGTTCCTCGCCCCCGCCGATGCGCGCGCCGCGCTCGAACGCGGGTCGATCGATGCGTGGGCGATCTGGGACCCGTTCCTCGCCGCCGCGCAGGCGCAGAGCAATGCGCGCCTGATCGCGGATGCCGACGGCGTCGCGAGCCATCATCAGTTCTTCCTGAGCCAGCGCGAGTTCGCGCAGAAGCGTAAGGACGTGATCGGCATCGCGATGGAGGCGCTCGGCAAGCAGGGGCAATGGGTCAGGCAGAATCCGGCGGAAGCCGCCACGCAACTCGCGCCGATTCAGGGGCTCGACGCCGCGATCATCAAGACCGGGCTCGAGCATTACGAGCATGTGTATCGTCCTATCGATTCGTCGGTGCTCGAACAGCAGCAGCGCATCGCGGATTCGTTCTACGAACTGAAGCTCATCCCGCGCAAGATCGTGACGAAGGATGCCGCGCTGACCTGATTCACTTCGACCGCGCCACCGCGACACGACCGGCAATGTCGATGATGAACGCCACGCCGAGGGCCGCCGCGCCGATCGCGAACAGCAGCCGGTAATCGCCGCCGCTTCGCGAGAACAGGAACGACAGGCCATAGGCGGACGCGGCCTGCATCACCGCGAAGCTCGTCGTCGCGGTGCGCCATGCGCGTTTTTGCGCAGCGGGATGATGCGCGAGGAGTTCGTTCACGCGCCCGAGCACGAGCGGTACGATGCCCGGCGTGAATGCGCCGACCACGACGCTCGATACCGTCAGCAGCGCCGCGCCCGATCCCAGGACCGGCAGCAGGACCGCGACGAGCTGAAGCGCGAGCGCGACCCGTAGCGCACGCCCGAAGCCTGCGCGGTCCGCGAGATGACCGCTCAACAGCGGCCCTGCGATGGCGCCGAGCCCGTACAGCACCCAGTATTGCGCGCCGGCATCGACACCTTTGCCGAGCCCGCGCGCGACGTAATCGACGAGAAAGATCATGTGCGGCACGAGGCCGACCGCGTTTAGCCCGTACTCCGCGAAGAGCGCGCGCAACGCGGGGGCTGGCGGCGCTTTCGCTGTCGGTTGTTCGCCGGCTTGCGACGGCGGCGCATCGTGCGCGGGCCATCCGTTCCACGCGATGACCGTCAGCAGCAGCGACACCGCCGCCAGCCCGAGCCACGTTTGTTGAAGCCCCTGCCGCAGCAAGAGAGGCACGATCGTCCCCGATGCGGCGATGCCGAGTCCTACGCCGGTGAAGATCGCGCCGCCCGCGAACCCGCGTCGCGATGGCGCGACGTGCGCGAGGATCGTCGGTGCGGCGAGCACCATCAGCGCGCCGCCCGAGATGCCCGACGCGAGCCGCCACACGAAGAACCATGCGAACGAGACCGGAAACGCGCACGCGATGAACGCAATGGTCGCGAGCAGCATCATCGCGCGCAGCACCGTTGCCGGACGTGCACGACGCACCAGCGCACCCGCCGACAGCGCGCCGACCAGATAGCCGCCGAGATTGGCCGCGCCGAGATAAGCCGCCGTCGATGCCGGGAACCAGTGCGCGCCGATGATGGCCGGCAAGAGCGGCGTATAGGCGAAGCGCGCGAGCCCGATGCCGACGAGACTCGCGCTCGCGCCCGCCAGCACGCCGCGCCACACCTGGAACGTCGCGCCCTCCGTTTGATTCGACACTGCGTATCGCATGCTGCCTCCGTACCGTTGCACGCAGTTTATATTCGCGCGATTCGCGAGAGAATCGGCGGCAGACGGAAGAGACTCTTTCGCTAGGCGGTCAACCGGCCGCGCGTGCCGATCCGCAATTGCCTGAACTGGCGGCGCAGGCGCGGCGTCGCGAAGTTGACGAACGCGCGCACTTTCGGCACTGCGAGCCGCCCTTGCGGCGTCAGCAGATGAACGGGCAACGGCGCGTGCTCGCTGTCCGGCAACACGATGCGCAGCGCGTCGCCTTTCACTTCCTTCGCGACGTGATAGGAAAAGAGCCGCGTCACGCCCTGGCCATCGACGGCGGCCGCCACCGCCGCGCGCACCGTATTGACCATGATGCGCGGCGCGAACTGCACGACTTGCGAAATCGCGGAGCCGCCCGATGCCGGAAAGCTCCACGAATCGAGCCCGAAGTGCGTCATCGAGATGATGCGATGCTGCGCGAGATCGGCGGGCGTATCGATCGGCGGATGGGCGGCGAGATAGCCAGGCGACGCGGTCACGACCCGCCGCACGTCGCCCACGGGAATCGCGATGAGCGTGGAGTCCGCGAGATGCGCGATGCGCAGCGCGATATCGATGCCTTCGTCGATCAGGCTCACGGGCCGGTCGAGCAGTTGTAGGCGCACGGACACGGCGGGAAAGCGCGCGAGGAAGTCGTCGAGCATCGGCGCGAGCAGCGCTTCGCCGGCGGCGACGGGCGCGGTGATCGTCAAGAGACCGCGCGGCGCGGAGCGTTCGTGCGCGACGAGCAGGTCCGCTTCTTCGATGTCGGTCAGGATGCGCCTGCATGCGGACGCGTACCGTTCGCCGGCTTCGCTCAGCTTGATGGTGCGTGTCGTGCGATGAAGCAGCGCGGTGCCTGTATGCGCTTCGAGAAAGGCGATGGCGCGGCTCACCGCGGCGGGCGACCGGCCGAGCCGCCGTCCCGCGCCCGCGAGACTGCCTTCGTCGAGGGTGGCGATGAACACTTTCATCGCGTCGATTCGATCCATGGATGATTTGCGCGCGCCGGTTGAATGTTGCGCCAAGTCTAACCGCGCGTGGCACGCATCCGCCGATGCGATGTACGATGCATCACCTTGCGCATCCACGGAGCACGATCTGCATGTCATCCACGCACGCGAGAACTTTCATCCTGATCCACGGTGCATGGCATGGCGGCTGGTGCTGGCGCTTCGTCGCGGATCGGCTCGTGGCGCGCGGGCATCGGGTGTTCGCGCCTTCGCTGACGGGTCTCGGCGACCGGCGTCATCTCGTGGGCGCGGCGGCATCGCTCGATGTGCCGATTGCGGACATCGAGAATCTGATCGAATCCGAAGAACTGAGCGATGTCGTGATCGTCGGCCACAGCTTCGGCGGCCTGGTGGCGTCGGGCGTGGCGGACCGCAGGCCGGAGGCGATTCGCTCGCTCGTCTTTCTCGATAGCCTGCTCGTCGAGAACGGACAGGCCGCTTTCGATGTGCTGCCGCAAAACGTCGTGAAAGAGCGCATGGACTCGGTCAACGCAAGCGGCCAGACCCTCGCGATGCCTGTGAACGGACTCGCGGGCACCGGCATCCCGGACGATCACCCGCTCGCGGACTGGGTGCGGCGGCGGCTGACGCCGCATCCGGTGGCGACGTATCGCACGCCCTTGCATCTGAAGCACCCGCTCGGCAATGGCTTGCCGTGCACGTACGTGCACAGCGCGAACCCGTCGTATGACACGCTCGCAGCGGTGCGGGAACGGGTTCGCGCGCTGCCCGGCTGGGAATGGGAAGCGATCGATACCGGGCACGATGCGATGATCCTCGCGCCGGATTTACTCGTGGCGGTGCTGGAGAGGCTGGCGGCATGAGCCGGCTTTCGTTCGGTACGTAGTCTTCGACGAAACGAAGCTGACAGCTCACGGGATCGCGAGCGGCGAGCGGCAGGCCGAGTTCGCGGCGGCGGGTCGCCATTGTGAATGGCGGTCGGCGGGAAGCAGCATCGGGGCGGCCGCCACGGGGTAGCGGGAGGCGCGAGCGTTGTCGCTGCGTATGACTCGTCCGGTCGCATTCAACGCTTCAGGATATCGACGGACCGTCGCGACGCTTGCTTGCGTCTCGCGCGCGATATCGGAAGACGAGGCTTCGGTCTGCCCGAACTCGCGAAGCGTTCAAGCGCCGCGACGATCGAAGCTGGCGTGACTTCAGTCATTTATCCGCTCGTTCATCCGCTCGTTCATCCGCTCGAACGTGAGCGGATAACACAGCAATCGAGCGGATACCGGGCAGATTCGGGAAATGCGCTTCACCGAAGCATCTTCACGCCGCCACCGCCTCCCTTCCCCGGAACGTCTTCGGCACGCCCGCGCGCGCAATCGCTCCGGTGAACGGTTCACCGGGCAACCACTGCGCGAGCGTCTCGCGCATCGCGAGCAGCTTGTCCAGATCAATACCCGTCCTCAAGCCCTCGGCTTCCAGCAGGAACACCGTATCCTCGGTATTGATGTTCCCCGTGGCGTTCGGGGCAAACGGGCATCCGCCCAGACCGCCGAGCGACGAATCGAACACGCGCACGCCCGCATCCAGCGCGGCGAGCACGTTCGCCAGCCCCAGACCGCGCGTGTCGTGAAAATGGCACGCCACCGGCACCGGACCGGCCAGCGCGCACACCTTGCTCATCAGCGCACGCACCTGCCCGGGATTCGCATAGCCGACCGTATCGGCGACGGTGATCTCGTCCGCGCCCGCCTCGATCAGCTTGTTGACGAGCGCGAGCACCATGCTCTGCTCGACCTTGCCCGCGATGGTGCAGCCGAACGCCGTCGCCACGCCCGCGCCGAGCACGACGCGCGGCGCGCGCTCATCCCGCTCCGCGACGATGCGCCCGAAGTCCGCGAGCGACTCCGCCGTGCTGCGCCGCACGTTCTTGAGATTGTGCGCGTCGCTTGCCGACAGTACGTAGTGCACTTGCGCGACGCCCACATCGAACGCACGCTGCGCGCCCTTCAGGTTCGGCACGAGCGCCGCCGCGTGCAGGCCGTCGATCGCGAGCGCGCCGCGCGCCACGTCGGCCGCATCGGCGAACTGCGGCACGACCTTCGGCGGCACGAACGACGTCACCTCGATATCGCGCACGCCCGCATCGACCATGCGGCGGCACCATTCGAGCTTCTGCTCCGTCGTGAGAATCGTGCCGACCATCTGCAGGCCATCGCGCAGGCCGACTTCGCGCACGCGGACAGCGGGCGTTCCAATCACTGCATCATTCATCTCGATTCCCTTTTCAAAGCGTCGCATCCGCGACCGTCGCGCCGCCCTCGGCACGGCCTTCGTCCTTCGCCGCCACCGCCGACGTCGAAGGCGCGAAGCGCACCGCCGCAATTGCGCCGAGCACCATCAGGAGCGCAATCGCGCCCAGGCCGCCGACCATGCTGTTCGTCATCGTCTTGATCGAGCCGATGATCATCGGGCTCACGAAGCCGCCGAGCAGGCCGAGGCAGTTGATCATCGCGACGCCGCCCGCCGCGCCGCTGCCGCGAATGTAGTCCGTCGAGATTGCCCAGATCAGCGGATTCGGCGCGAGAATGCCCGCCGTCGCAATCGAAAGCGCGACGAGCGACAGCGCCAGATTGCCGGTCGTGAACGCCGCGATGACGAGGCCCGCCGCGCCGCAGACCATCGGGATCGCGCAGTGCCAGCGGCGCTCCATCGTGCGGTCGGAATGGCGGTTCAGCGTGACGAGCGCCACCCAGCTCACGAAGTACGGAATCGCCGAATAGCAGCCGATGGCAAGCGAACTCGTCACGCCCGCGCTCTTGATGAGCGTCGGCAGCCAGAAGCCGATGGCGAACACGCCTGCGATCTGCGTGAACCAGACGAAGCCCATCACATAGACGCGGTAATCGCGAAGCGCGCGGGCGAACGTGTGCTCGGCGTGCGTCGCGGAGACGCTCGACGTCTTGCGGATATCGCGCAGCACGATGTTCTTCTCGGCTTGCGTGAGCCACTTCGCTTCTTCCGGGCCGTTCTGCAGATAGAAGTACGCCATCACGCCGAGCACGCTGGCCGGCAGGCCCTGGACGATGAACATCCACTGCCAGCCGTGCAAGCCGGCGTAGCCGTTGAAGTAGGTCATCAACGCGCCGGACAGCGGCCCGCCGAAGAGGCCGGCAATGCCCGTCGCACACGTGAAGATCGCGATGACCTTCGCGCGGCGTTCGACCGGGTACCAGCGCGTGAGATAGAAGATCACGCCGGGATACAGCCCCGCTTCGGCCAGCCCGAGAAAGAACCGCACGGTATAGAGATGCGACGGCAGCGTGACGAAGGCCGTCCCCGCCGCGATCAATCCCCACAGCACCATGATGCGCGAGAACGTCCGCTTCACGCCGATGCGCGCGAGCAGCAGGTTGCTCGGCACTTCCATCAGCACGTAACCGAGGAAGAAGATGCCCGCGCCGATGCTATAGGTGAGATCGCTGAAGCCGACATCGTGCTTCATGTCGAGCTGCGCAATGCCGATGTTGATGCGATCCAGAAACGCGAACACGTAGCACAGGAACAGAAACGGGATCAGCCTGCGCGTGATCTTGCCGTAGGTCCGTTCCGCGTCGGGCGCGTCGAAACTGCCAGGGTTGGGGGTCATGTCTGTCTCCTCCGGTGATTCCGGGTGTCGTGCCGGCCGGTCGATGCCGGCCGGTGCTTGGCTTCCTGCTCGATGCTGCGTTCCTGCGTCCGCGGTCAGCGGCCCTTGAACGCGGGCGTCCGCTTTTCGTTGTACGCGCTGATGCCTTCCTGTCTGTCGGCAGTCGGGATCAGGCGGTTATACGCCTCGATTTCGACGTAGAGGCCCGTGCGCAAATCGCCCTGAATGCCGAGATCGATGGCCTTCTTCGCCTGCGCGACGGAAAGCGGCGCGCTCGTGCAGATATCGCGTGCGGCTTCGATCGCATCGGCGAGCACGCGGCCGCGCTCGCACAGCCGGTTGACGACGCCCCAGGCGAGCGCCTCGTCGGCGGTGAAGCGCGCGCCCCGCAAGATCAGCTCCTTTGCGCGCCGCGTGCCGATGGTGCGCGGCAACTGCTGCGTGCCGCCGCCGCCCGGCATGATGCCGCGCTTGACTTCGGTGAAGCCGAATACGGCGTCTTTCGCGGCGTACGCGAAATCGCAGGCGAGCAGCAGTTCGAGTCCGCCCGCCACCGCCGATCCGTTCGCCGCGCAAATGAGCGGCAGCGGGCAATACGTGATCGCGCGGTTCATGCGTTCGAAGAGATAGTGCTGCACGCCGAAGTCGTCATCGGTCATGCCTTCGCGCTGCTTCAGGTCCGCGCCGCCGCAGAACGCGCGATCGCCCGCGCCCGTCAAGATGACGCAGCGATACAGCGACGGATCGGCCTCCAGCGCGCCGAACACGCGGATGATCTCGTGACCCATCGTCGTGCTGATCGCATTCGATACGGCCGGACGGTTGAGCGTCACGACCAGGATATGCTGGTCGATCTCTTCGAGCTGCAGCGTTTCGAGCGGCACGTGGCCGAGTTGTTGTGCCAGTTTCAAGGTGTCTCCAGTGGCGTCTTGGCCAGCAGATGATTGTGTTCGCCGAGCTTCGGCGTCCGGCCCACATGCGCGGGCCGCGCGCCGCCGAACGAAATCGGCACGCCGACGACCGTTGCCGCGCCGTCGTCGGTGGTGCGCAAGAGATCGAGCGCCTTCGTCTGCTCGTGTGCGACCACCTGGTCGATGGTCTGAAGCGGGCCGCTCGGAATGCCGGCTGCATCGAGCGCGGCGAGCCAGTGCGCGCCGCCCGCCTGGCGGAACCGGGCGTGCAACAGGTCGATCAGCTCGACGCGGTTCTGCACGCGCGCGCCGTTGGTGGCGAAGCGCGCATCGGCGGCGAGCGCGGGGACGGCGAGCACGTCGCATAGGCGGCGGAACAGGCGGTCGTTGCCGGCTGCGACCATGATCGTGCCGTCCGCGCATTCGAACGCCTGATGCGGCACGATCGCGGCCGTGCCGGAGCCCCAGCGTCCCGGCAGCACGCCCGATGCAAGATAGTCAGCGATCTGGATGCCCGCCCAGCTGATCGCCGTCTCGTACAGCGAGACCGAGACGACTTCGCCCTCGCCCGTCTGCTGCCGCCGGAACAGCGCGGCCAGCACGCCGATCGCGGCCCATAGCCCCGTGCCCATGTCGTTGACGGATACGGGGATGCGGCTCGGCGGTTCGCCCGGCTGCCCGAGAAAGCTCATGAGGCCCGAGAGCGCCTGCACGAGCGGATCGTAGCCGGGCTTGTCGCGCAACGGTCCCGACGTGCCGAACGCGCCGAGATTGCAGTACACGAGCGACGGCTTCGAGCGCCGCATGTCGTCCGCGCCGAGGCCGTACTTCTCGGTGCCGCCCGCCTTCAGATTCTGCAGCACCACATCGGCGCGGCTGCGGATGAGTTCGCGCAGCGCATCGGCTTCATCCGGATTCGACAGCGACATCGCGATGCTCGATTTGCCGTGATTGACCGCATGAAAGAGCGCCGCCGCGCCGTCGATGAAGGGCGGGCCCCAGTCGCGGGCATAGTCGCCGCCGTCCGCGCTCTCGATCTTGATGACCGACGCGCCCAGCGAGCCGAGGATCATGCCCGCGTAGGGCGCGGCGAGGCTGTGGCCGATCTCGACCACGCACACGCCTTCGAGCGGCAGCCGCGAGGAGCTATCGTCGTGCGCGTTCATTCGGCGGCCACCGCGAGCGCGGGCTCTTCGTGCGTGACGCTCTGGCCGTAGCCGTAGAAGCGCTGCGCGGCGTCCTCGCTGATGTAGCCATCGGCGACATCGGCGGCGACGCGATCCCGTTCGCGCGTGGCGGGATCGCCGTATCCGCCGCTGCCTGCGGGCTGCACGGTCACGCGATCGCCGCGATACACCACCGTCTGGCCGCCCTTCGCCGCGACTTTCTGCTCGCTGCCGTCGGCACGCTGCACCGTGCACTGAAAGCGCGTGCCGGGCAATCCGCCGAAGTGGCCTTCGGGCGCCGAGCGTCCGCGCTCGCCGGATACCGTGAACGTCGCTTCGTCGTATTCGACGCGATACACACGCCGCGACGTCAGCCCGCCGCGCCGGCGTCCCGCGCCGCCGCTGTCGGTGACGAGCGACCATTCCTCGACGACGAGCGGCGACGTCGCTTCGATCATTTCGATGGACTGGCTACCCGCATTGCCCACATACACGCGCACGCCGCTCACGCCGTCCTTCTCGGCGCGCGCGCCCATGCCGCCCGCGTGGACGTCGTGCATCGTGACGAACGCCTGGCCCGTTTCGGCGACGCGCGCCGGGTCCGTATCGCGGCCGCTGAAAATCCCCGCGCACGACGCGCAATTGCTTTGGCCGGTGATGCGTTCCGGCACTGCGGGCGCGAGGGCTTTCAGCAAGAGATCGATCACGCGCGGCGAAGTCTCCGTATTGCCCGACACCACCGACGCCGGGTACTGGCAGTTGAGCACGCTGCCTTCGGGCGCGATGATCGTCACGGGGCGATAGCAGCCCTGGTTGATCTGGATTGCCGGATCGGTCAGCGCCTTCACGGTGAACCACGTGCTGTTGCAGGTGACGGAAAGCGGGCAGTTGATGCCGCCGCGCACTTGCGCGCCGGTGCCGGTGTAATCGAACGTGATGTGATCGCCTTCGACCGTCACCTTCACTTTCAGAAGCGGACGCTCCTGCTTCCAGCCCGGCGCTTCGATCGGATCGAGATACTCTTCCGCTTCGTAGACGCCGTCCGGAATGCGCGCGATTTCCGCGCGAATCAGCTTCTCGGAATGGTCGAGGCTCTGGCTCATCACTTCGGCGAGCGCATCCGCGCCGTACTTCGCGACGAGTTCGCCGATACGCCTGTCGCCGACGAAGGTGCCCGCGTATTGCGCCTGGATGTCGAGCCGCAGTTCGTGCGCGTTGCGGCTGTTCTTCGTGAGCAGGTTCAGCATGTCCTTCACCGGCTCGTCGTTGCGATACAGCAGGACCGGCGGAATGCGGATGCCTTCCGCGAAGATATCCCACGTCGTGACGGTGTAGCTGCCGGGCGATTGCCCGCCGATATCCGTCCAGTGCCCGCGCGTCATCACGAACGCGACGATCTTGCCGCCGGCGAACACGGGGCGCGTGAACTGCACGTCCGGCTGGTGATTGCCGCCGCCGACATACGCGTCGTTGCTGACGATCACATCGCCGGGCCGCAGGTTCTCGCGGCCCACGGCTTCCACCGAGACGCGCGTCGAGATGACGGCCGAGCCGAGCATCGTCGGGATGTCGTTGCCCTGGGCGACGAGTTGCATATCGGCGTCGAAGATCGCGGCTGACGAGTCGCCGCTTGCGTGCATCAGCGGGCTGCCCGCGGTGCGCATCATCGCGATTTTCATTTCGCGCGCAACGGCGAAGAGACTGCTGCGGATGATTTCGTAGGTAACGATGTCCATGAATCAGGCTGCCAGTTCGATGACGAGGTTGAGATCACGATCGACGCGCGCGACGTGCGACGCCTTCAGCACCGCGCAACTGCTGTGCTCTTCGATCACGGCCGGCCCTTCGATGCTCGCGCCCACCGGAATCTCGGTGCGGGCGAACACGGGCAGCGTGCGGACGTTGCCGTCGAAGTACACGTCGCGGGTGCGCGTCGGCGCGGGCGTCGCGCCGCCGTTCTTCTGCGCCGCGCTGCCGCGCCAGCCGGTTGACGTGACGAGTTGCAGCCGCACGTTCGCGACGACGATCGGCTTGTCCTTGCTCACGAAGTTCCACTGCCGCAGATGCGCCGCCTCGAAGTTCGCCGCGAGCGCATCGCAGACGCCTTGCGTGTCGTCCGGCACTTCGACGGTGATCACATCGGGCTGGCCGGCGTAGCGGCAATCGGCGAGACGCACCGCCTTTACGCCCTGTGCATCGACGCCATGCCGCTGCAGCTCTTCCATGCCCTGTGCGCGCAGATCGTCGAGCGCGCCGCTCAATGTGGCGTCGTCGATCTTCGCGAGATCGCTTTCGAGCGGACGCTGATAGTCGTATTGCTGATCGGCGACGGTCATGCCGAACGCGCTGAAGAGTCCCGGCAGCGGCGGAATCACGACGCGGCGAATCCCCATTTCCTGCGCGAGATCGACCGCGTGCACCGGGCCCGCGCCGCCGTAGCAGATGTAGCTGAATTCGCGCGGATCGTAGCCGCGCTCGACCGTCATGATGCGGATGGCCTGCGCCATCAGCGCGTTCGCGACGGAGCGCACCACTTGCGCCGCTTCCGGCACCGAGAGACCCAGCGGCCTGGCGATCACTTCATCGACGACACGCCACGCGGCCTTTGCATCCAGCTTGAATTCGCCGCCGAGGAAGCTGTCGGGATCGATATAGCCGAGCACGAGATTGCAGTCGGTGACGGTCGGGCGCGTACCGCCGCGTCCATAGCAGGCGGGGCCGGGATCGGCTGCCGCGCTTTCCGGTCCGATACGCACGCCGCCGCCCGCATCGATCCACACGATGGAGCCGCCGCCTGCGCCGACCGAATCGATATCGATGCTCGGCGAGCGCACCGTGTAGGTGTGCAGCACGCTCTTGTTGCGCAGTTCGGGGCGGAAATCGCGGATCAGCGAGACATCGAACGTGGTGCCGCCCATGTCGCCGAGAATCGCGTTTTTCAGCTCGCTCTTCTCGCAGTTGCGGATCGCCGCCGATACGCCGCCCGCCGGTCCCGATTCGAGCAGGACGATGGGGCGGTCCGCGACCATCGCCGGGCTCGCGAGGCCGCCGTTGGACTGCATGAACAGGAACTTGCCCGCGAAGCCCAGTTGCGCGAGCGCATTGATGAGCCGGCCGATATAGCGGCCGCAGACCGGCCCGAGCATCGCGTTGATGACGGTGGAGCTGGCGCGTTCGTACTCCATCGCTTCGGGATTGACTTCGTGCGATGCGCAGATGAAGCGGTCCGGCAGCAGGCGGCGAAGCGCATCGACGGCTTCGCGTTCGTGCTGCGGATTCACATGCGCGTGCAGGAGACACACGGCGACGGCTTCGACATCCGATTCGCGGATCTGCGCGGCGATGCGTTCGAGTTCGGCGTGATCGAGCGGCGTCGCGACGGTGCCGTCGTAACGCATGCGCTCGGTCACTTCGAGCCGCCAGCGGCGCTCGACGAGCGGACGCGGGTTATCGAACAGCAGATCGTAGAGATCGGCGCGGTCGTGGCGCGAAACACGGCGCAGTTCGAGGATGTCGCGAAAGCCGTGCGTCGTGACGAGTGCGGTTTTCGCGCCGGTGCCTTCGACGACCATGTTGGTCGCCATCGTCGTGCCGTGCCCGAGGAAGGACACGTCCGTGCTCGCGGCTCCCGACAGCTCGAGAATCTTGCGAAAGCCTTCCACGGTGCCGATAACGCGATCCTTCGGCGTCGTCGGAACCTTGGTCGACCAGATGCGGCCCGTTTCGTCATCCACCATGACGACGTCGGTGAACGTGCCGCCGACATCGATACCGATTCGTTTCAATTGCGTCTCTCCATGTTCGTTGTGTGTTTGAGCGCCATGCGCGTTGCGGCTATGATCTGCCGCACCAAAGGCATCGGGCATCGACGGAATCAGTGTAGAGAGGACGGGGCCGGGCCAGATAATGAAACGTTCCGATCAGGTGAATCAGTGGGGTTATATCGGTGATAACCAGTATCGACGCGATCCTGCGGCGCTTGCGCGGGAACCACGTGGCGCTGTTGATCGCGCTCGACGACCACGGCTCCCTTCGCCGTGCCGCGCAACAGGTCTCGCTCTCCCAGCCCGCGACGACGAAATCCCTGCGCGAGATCGAAGCGATGTTCGGCGCGGAACTGTTCGCGCGTTCGCCGCGCGGCATCGTCGCGAATGAGCTCGGGCGCTGCGTGATTCGCCATGCGCGTGCCGTGCGATCGGAGATCGGCGCATTGCGCGACGAACTCGCGGCGATCATGCGCGGTGGCGGCGGGACGCTCGCGATCGGCGCGGTGATGGGATCGATGCCCGTATGGCTCACGCCGATCCTGAAATCGTTGCGCGAGGTGCAGCCGGATATATCGGTGGAAGTGTGGGAGGACAACAGCGCGCGGCTGCTGTCGATGCTCGATCAGCGCCTGCTCGATCTGGTTATCGGCAGGCCCAGCACCAGCGTGCATCCGGATGCTTACGACTTCGTGCCGCTCGAAGCGGAGGAGGTGTGCTTTGTCGTGGACGGCGCGGACCCGCTGGCGAAGGTGGAGAGCATCGAGCTTGCGGACCTGAGCGGCAATCCGTGGATCGTGCCGCAGGCCGCGCTGCCAATGCGCTCGCTGCTCGAACAGCTCTTCGACGACAGGCAGCTGCCGTTTCCGCGCTATGCGATCGAAACGTCATCGACGTTCGCGACGCTCTCGCTGCTGCGTTCGGGAAGCGGGACGGTCGGTCTCGTGCCGATGAAGGTCGCGCGCTACTTCGAGGAACACGGGCTCGTCGCCGTGCTGCCCATCAGGATCGACCGGCGCGGCCCGCCGTATGGCATCGCGACCCGGCGTGGCGCGACGCTGCCGCAGCCGGTGCAGCGGTTCATCGACCTCTGCGTGGCCAGGCGGGACGCCGAAGCGTGATCAGGCTTTCTCGGTGGCCCACTGCTGGCGTATCGTTTCGAGCATGCGGCCCCATTCGTAATCGACGCTGTCCGGCGACATGCGCAACACACCCGCGCCCGGAGTGAACGTTAGCTCGCCGAAATAAATCTGCTCTCGCAGCGAGTAGAGATCGACGCGCACGTACTCGAAGTCTCTGGCGAGTTCACCGGCGGTCTTCAGCAACGCATCGAGGTTCGCGGGTCGCGGCACGGGCTTGTCGCTCGGCTTGTAATGACCGAAGCGGATGTTCTGCAGATTCCAGTTCGCATCGAACGTGTCGCCGTGCGGCGTTTCGCCGAAGCGGTCGGAGATCACGAGGATGAAGATCGTCTGCTTGCCGGACTTCTCGTTGAAGACGTGGAACTTGAGGTCGGGCGGCACGGTGCCGGTGTCGTCGAGCAGCAGTTCTTCGAAGAAGATGCGCGGCTTGATCGCCCGATAGTGCCGCTCGCGCGCGATGCGGTAGAAGTCCGTCGACAGCCACGATTGCGCGAGCTGCGAGAGTTCTTCGAACGAGGTCGTCGACTTGTCGCGGACCACTTTCACGAAACCGCTGCCGTGATTGGCTTTCATAACGAAGGCGTTCGGCAGTTCGTCGAAGACGGTTTTCGTGAAGACGGAGGGCGCCGCGAGCAGTGGAATCAGATATTGCGGGCCGATCTTGCGTGCGATGTAGTCGCGCACCGCGAGCTTGTCGCTCAAGTTGACATAGCGCGGATCGGGGTGCAGACAGCGCCGCAGAATTTGCTCGTTGAACGTAAGGGGACGCCGCAAGTTCGGGAATCGCCCAATGCGCCTGCGATGAACGAAGCTCAGGAACACATCGTCCGGCAACCACACCTTTGCGCTGTCAAAGAGCCGTTTCGAAAGCGACATCCGGGTATTCTCCGTGTGACTGATTTTGTAATATTGGTCGTAAGTTCAAGCCCCGTTTCGTTCACGAGCGCCTGACGTCGTTCACCGGGTGGGGATGGACTCGAAATCGTCCCAAGCCGCCGATGCCCCGACCGTGCGGCAACCAACACAACGAAATCAAAAGGCTTGCCTGCCAATTTTGCTTGTATTAAGCGGCTGCGAAGCGCCGCTCCTCGTTCGACGAGCGTAGCAGACGCTTATGAGGAACCGGAGCGCGGTTCCCCACGCTGCGAGGCAAATTGTCGTATTCGCGGAGAATTAGCAAGACGAATTCCCGCCAGATGTCCCGCCTGGCGCACGATGGTGCTCGGGACGTTAGGAATTCGAAAGGTTGGCGTGTGCCGTTCGCGTGTTTCTTTAGTCTGCGTAATCGCTGAAGAGGTCCGGTGTGGCGTCGCTCGCTGGCGGCCTCGGCTGCAACGATCCGTCGCGCACTTGTTCGAGCATGGCTTGCGGCAACCACGTTTCTTCCATCTGACCGATGCCGCGTTCGATCATCTGTTGCAGGAAAAACGACTGCTTGTGTCCCGTTACTTCTGCCAATAGCCGCAATCTCTGTTCGATCGCCGGCTCGACGCGTACCGCGACCACCTTCAACTTGTTTTCGGCGGTCCTTCTCACCTTCTGCTCCTTAGCCGCTGCTGCCGCTTGGTTCGTTGCCAGTTGGCGCGTCGAGAGACGCGCGTGCAGCGGTGCTTCTACCACGGAATTTTGGTGCGGTGCAAGGTTTCGTGAAGCCGGCCGAGTGCGAGAAGCGTGGCATCAACCCCCGCAGCGCTTCCCGCATTTCGTTGTCGCGCCCTGTCGTCCGGATGTGCATGGCGAGGTGCCGCGACTCCGATCACATGCCGTGCGCCTTCCGGAAAATACGCGGACGTCCGCAGTACGCGCGCCGCGTGATAGTGCGACAACCCGACATGCCTGATCGGCTTGACCGCGTTGCCGCGAATCTTTGCGATAAGGTCCTGCGCCATCGTCCGCGATCATCACGCGCGAGTTTGGAAACCTGCGCGAAGCTGATCGATGCGCAAGCGCTGGCAATCGGTCTGCACGCTTCGCTAAACGCAAGTCGAGTTCGATCTACGGGGCGCCATCGGCGATTGAATCTGCGTCTAACCCGCAGCACCGAGGCAAAAAGAAAGCGCAATGCCGTGTAACACGGCATTGCGCGTTGAGCCAGGCGTGCGTCGCGACTTACGGCGCCGCTACGCCCTGCGTTTTTGGTGCATACGGCGCATAGAAGCTGGAGCCTGCCCAGGCGGGCGCCGCTGCGGTATAGAGCGGCGCGCCTTGCGTGTAGTTCGCGCCGTCGTGCCAGTCGCCGCTGCCGGTGTACTTCGCGACAGCAGGATACGGATACACCGGACGCGACGCCGTGACCTTGTTCGCCGTGTCGGTCTGATACGACATCACCGCGTTCGGCGCTGCGTCATGCTCCACCCAGCCGGTGATCTGCGACACCAGGTCGATGTTCGGAAAGCCCTCGCCGCCGCCGCAATGACCCACGCCCGGCACGACGTAGAGCCGCGTGAATTCGTTCGCGCTGGCTTCGCCCATCGTGTTCTGCACCGCCTGGTAATACGCGATCGTATAGAGCGGCGAGATGTGCTGATCGGCCCAGCCGTGCCACAGAATCAGCTTGCCTCCGGCCTTCCTGAACGCGGACAAGTCGGGATTGGTCGCGTCGTTGAGCGCGTGGTTCGACTGCAGATAGCCCGGATAGAAGTTCGCGTCCTGATAGCCGAAGGTATCGATGTTCGGCGTCGCCGGCGAACCCGTGAAGATGAGGTTGTACGCGCCGGAAACGATCGTATAGCTGAAGAGGCTCGTGACGGGAACCGGCGCATCGGTCGAGTTCGAGGTCGGCACTTCCACGCCGATCCAGTTCGCCTCCGAACCGTATTGCGGCGAGCCGCCGAGCATCCGCACGCCGGTGGTCGAATCGGTCGGGCCGGAATAGATCTTCGTGGCCGTCGCGACTTCGGCGGCGGTCAGGCAGCTACTCGTATCCGATGCGCTCGCCGGGCATTGAATCGATGCGGGATCGAAGTGGCACACGCGCGGATCGACGATGAGCCCGTCAGCCGCCCCCGATTGCCCGCCGCAAGCCGCCACGACCGCCTTGTGCAGTACTTCCGCCTTGTCGGCATACAGCACCGCCTTGCCCGCGCTCGTGCCCGTCGTGCTGTTCGATTCGACGCTCCATCCGTGATACAGCGAGTTCTGAATCTGGAAATGCGCAGCCGGCGCACCCGCGACGATACCGTTGTAATCCGACGGATAACGCTGCGCGGCCATCAGCGCTTCGCGGCCGCCATCGGAGCAGCCGACGAAGTACGAATACTTCTGCGCCTGACCGTAGTAAGCCTGAATCAGCTTCTTGGCGGCGAGCGTGGTGATGTGCTGTCCGCGATAAGCGAAATCGGCCTGCTTTTGCGGGTCCGTGGTCCATGCGGCGCTTTGCCCCGAGTGGCCCATATCGGTTGCCGCAGTGACGAAGCCGCCCTGCTGCACGAGCGGGCACGTATAGCTGAAGCTGAACGAGCTTTGCTTGGTCGGATCGCTGAGATTGCCGCACAGACCGCCGCAGCCGAGTTCAGCGAAGCGTTGCGTCCATGAATCGACGGGAAGCGCGACTTCGAACGTATTGGAAGGGGCAAGCGTGCCCTTCACCGTGCAGAAGTTGACCGACGCGCCGTTGATGGTCGCGGCCGTGACCGTCGCGGAGCTGATCGCGCTGCCCGCGCCGCCGATATCGCTGAGATCGACCGAAGCGAGCTTCGAGCAATCGACGACGGGCTTCACCACGGACAGCGGCGCATTGCTTGCCGGCGCGCTGTCGCTACTGCCGTCGCTGCCACACGCGGCGCTCAGCACGGCGGTCATGCACATGACGAACAATGTCAGGAGCGAGGCTGCGCCCGACCGTGCCATCCCAAAGCGATTCATGCGTTTCATGAGTCTCCCTCTTCAAATAGTTGTGCCGCGTATCGCTATCGGCATCGGAGTACGTTGCTGCCGGGGGTCAAAATGGCTCGTGCGCCGGGGCGGCGGAAGGGCGGGTTAACCAGCGCGTGAAACGCCGGAACGCGTGCGTGGGGCAACGCATCGCCTTGCTGACACGGACTCGAAGGAGTACGAGGCGCGACGCTGTCCGATAAACAGATTAGATGGCCCCGACAGGTCTTTCGAATTGGCTGCCCGGCCATGTATGCGCCTTGCTGGCACGCAGAGCGACGCCGCGCTGCGCCGGCACGCGGCCATCCATGTGCTCAACGACTACGAGGAACAGAGATGAAACTGCAAGGGAGAAAGGCGCTCGTCACCGGAAGCGATTCCGGCATCGGTCAGGCCATCGCGATCCTGTTCGCCGAAGAAGGCGCGGACGTCGCCGTGATCTACCACACCGACCGCGCGGGCGCGGAGAAGACAGCGGAACAAGTCGCGGCCACCGGCAGGCGGGCAATCGTCTTGCAGGCCGATGTCGGCGATCCCGCTTCGGTCGCGCGGATGTTCGAGGAAACAACGACGCAGCTCGGCGGTCTCGACATCCTCGTCAACGACGCGGGCGTCGGCGCGGGCGGCGCCGAAGTCGCGGAGCTGGAGGACGAACAGCTCGAGACGGTCATCAGGACGGACCTGTTCGGTCCGCTCTATTGCTGCCGCGCGTTCGTGAAGCTGCGCCGGGCGAGCGGGGGCGGCGGGCGCATCGTGAATATATCGTCGGTGGCGCAGCATCTTCCCACGCCGGAAAGCGCGCCTTATGGCATGGCGAAAGCCGCGCTCGGATCGCTGTCGCGCAGCCTGTCGCGTGAAGTCGCCGAGGACAGGATCAACGTGAACAATATCGCGCCGGGGCTGATCCAGACGCCGATGACGCAAAAACGCCTTGATGATCCGGACGCCCGCGAGAAATCGATGTCGGTGATTCCGTGGCATCGGCCGGGACAGCCGGAGGAAATCGCGCGTGTTGCGCTCTTCCTCGCGTCCGATGACGGCGACTACGTCACCGGACAGACATGGACCATCGACGGCGGACTATCGATGCAATGGGGCGGCGCGTGACTCAGGCTTCCGCGCGGGTCTTTTCGCCCGCGCGCGCTTTCGAATCGTCGCGGCTTCGTGCGGACCAGTACTGGGTCCGCACGCCGATGTCGTCGGACCGGAAGGGGCCGCCGCGCGTGGCCCGATAATGCGCGAGCGCCCGATACACGAGCCCTTGCCCGAGCAGCACGATCGGCACGTTGAGCAGCACCATCACGATGTTCATGAGATCCGACAGCGCCCACAGGTTCGGCAATTCAAGCCCCGCAAGCACGGTCAGCGCGCCGAACGGCACGAACACGAGCGATCCGAGCACGCGTATGCCCGCGATAAAACGTGGACTGCGCGAGATGAAGTTCGCCGATATTTCGGCGAACGAAATCATGCCGAGCAAGGTGGTGAACGCGAAGAGTCCGTAGCAGACGCACATGACGATGCGGATCACGTCGCCGGCCCACGCCGGGACCAGCGCTTCCACCGACGCCAGATACACCGTGATTTTCGACGCCCGCACCGATTCCCACGCCTGGCCATCGACCGTGCCGGTCCACACGTGCGCCATCACGACGATGAAGCCCGTCATCGTGCAGATGACCATCGTATCGAAGAACACGCCGAGGCTTTGCACGAAGCCCTGTTCGCAGGGGTGATCGTTATCGGCGATGGCGGCGGCCATCGTGATGGTCCCCTGCCCCGCTTCGTTCGACATCAGCCCGCGCTTGACGCCTTGCGCAAGCGCGGTGCCGATCGCGCCGCCGAACAGCGCATGCGGTGCGAACGCGCCGACGACGACCTCGTGAAAGAAGTACGGAATGAGCGGCAGATTGATGAGGATGATGACGAGCGACATCACGCAGAAAAGCGTCGCCTTGATGGGCACGAGCACATCGGTATAAGCGGTCACGCGCCGGATGCCGCCCATGATGATGAACGCGCACGCCAGCACGAGCCCAGCCGCGATGAAGTAATAGACCGTCGATTGCCGCGCGAGATGCGTGCCGGCCACCGTATCGGCGATGGTGCCGATCGCCGTGAAGACGTTGAACGTTTGCGGCGGCACGTTGAACAAGGCATAGACGATGAACACGAGCGACAGGAAGGCGCCGACGAAGCGCCGTCCGCCGAGAATGCGTCGTCCATAGAACGGCAGGCCGCCGACGAATTCGTCGTCCTTCCTTTCCTTGAACAGCTGCGCGAGCGTCGATTCCATGAAGGCCGTCGCCATGCCGAAGAATGCGGCGACCCACATCCAGAACAGCGCGCCCGGACCGCCGACCGAGATCGCGCCCGTAATGCCGACGATGTTTCCGGGCCCCGCGCGCATCGCGAGTCCGAGCATGAACGATGCGAGCGCGCTCACCCCGGTACTCGATGATTGCCTGCGCAGCATGATGCGCACGATCCTGCCGATGTTCATCGTCTGGATGAAACGCGTGCGAATGGTGAAGTGAATGCCGACGCCGACGAGCAGCAGGATCGCGAACGGAAACTGCCCGAGCACCGGGATTCGCGAGTAAGCCTTGAAGTTGGTGGGGAAGTCCCAGAGAAAGTCGGAGACAGGCGCGATGAACGCAAAGAACGCGTTCACGGATTGGAAAAGGTCATCCACGCGGGGCCTTCTTTGTTGCTTCGAGCTGTTTGCAGCAGGAGTTCGGATTAGAAAAACCCGATTCGATGGAACCGGGCCGAGTGCCAGCGCGCATCATCGGATGCGCGGGCGCGTATTATACGGCGCGCGTTCGCGTGCTCTTCACGAACCGGCTTCGTCGGCGGATGAGGCGTCTTTGGACGCCGCGCGCAGGAAGTCGAAGTCGCATCCGGCGTCGGCCTGCAGCACGCGCTCCTGATACAGCTTCTGATAGCCCCGCGCGATGCGCTCGGGCGGCTTCACGTCCTGCGCCCGGCGCGCGAGCTCCGCTTCATCGACGAGCAGGTCGATGCGGCGCTCGCGCACGGAGAGGCGAATGCGGTCGCCGTTGCGCACGAGTCCGATCGGCCCGCCGAGCGCGGCTTCCGGCGTGACGTGCAGCACGATGGTTCCATAGGCCGTGCCGCTCATGCGTGCATCGGAGATGCGCAGCATGTCCTTCACGCCCTGTTGCGCGAGCTTCCTCGGGATCGGCAGATAGCCGGCTTCGGGCATACCTGTGCCGCTCGCGGGGCCGGCGTTCTGCAGCACGAGGATGTCGTTTGCCTCGACATCGAGACCGGGATCGTCGATGCGCGCCGCCAGGTCTTCGAGCGACGTGAACACGACCGCGCGCCCTTCCTGCTCGAACAGCGATTTGTCGGCGGCGGAGCGCTTGAGGATCGCGCCGCGCGGTGCGAGCGAACCGAACAGCGCCACGAGCCCGCCTTGCGGCTCCACCGGGTCGGACGACTTCCTGACGATACGATGATCGACCCACGCCTCGCGTTCGGCCGCGATGCGCTCGCCGAGCGTTTCGCCGGTCACGGTGATCGCGTCGAGATGCAGTTGGGGTTCCAGTTCGCGCAGCACGGCTGTCATGCCTCCGGCAGCGAAGAAGTCCTCCATGTAGTGCTCGCCGGTCGGCTTCAGGTTGACGAGCACGGGAGTTTCATCGGAGATGGCGTTGAGCCTTTCGAGCGACACGGGAATGCCTAGCCGTCCCGCGACAGCCGTGAGATGGATGATCGCGTTGGTCGATCCGCCGATGGCGAGCAGCACGCGCACGGCGTTCTCGACCGACTTCGCGGTGATGATCTGGCTTGGCCGCAGAGGTTCGCGAATGAGTTGCACCGCGCGTGCGCCGCTGGCTTCGGCTGCGCGGATGCGGTCCGCATGCACGGCGGGGATGGCGGCGGTGCCGGGCAGCGACATGCCGAGCGTTTCGGCGATGCAGGCCATGGTGCTTGCGGTGCCCATGACGGCGCAGGTGCCGGCGGTGGTCGCGAGACGCCCTTCGATCTGATCGATTTCGTGCCCGCTGACCTCGTTCGCACGGAACTTCGCCCAGAAGCGGCGGCAGTCGGTGCAGGCGCCGAGGCGTTCCCCCTGGTGACGGCCGGTCATCATCGGGCCGACGACGAGTTGCACGGCGGGGATATCGGCGGCGGCGGCGCCCATCAGCTGCGCGGGAACGGTCTTGTCGCAACCGCCGATGAGCACGACGGAGTCCATCGGCTGCGCGCGCAGCATTTCCTCGACGTCCATGCTCATGAGGTTGCGGAACATCATCGACGTCGGGTTCAGGAAGACTTCGCCTAACGAGATCGTCGGAAAGTCTATCGGCATGCCGCCGGCTGCGAGGACGCCGCGTTTCACTGCATCCACGAGCTCGGGCATTCCGCGGTGGCAATTGTTGAAGCCGGAGCCGCTGGTCGCGATGCCTACTATCGGCTTGTTCAGCAAGTCCGTCGAATAACCCATCGATTTTGCGAACGAGCGGCGCAGGTATAACGCGAAGCCGCGGTCACCGTAGTTGGTCAGGCCTTTCGACAGGCCTCCGGCCTCTGGATCTTCCTTTTGCATTTGCTTTCTGTCTCCGGTGTGCTTCGGGTCGCATGTCGTGTGCTCTTGTTCGTGGAGGTATATTAGCTCGCCCCTGCCCGCGCGCACCGATACGCCGGGAGCCGAATGAGCAAGCAAAGCAAAGTCAAAGGACATGGTTAGCGAACAGAAAGCCGCGTATGCGCTGCAATCTGTAGCTCACGCGATGACGATCACAACCGGATGCCCTGTTCCCCTCCATGATCCACGAACCGCACATGACCGCTGCGACACAAGCCCGAACGCGAGCCGCACTCGAAGTGCTAGTGGCCTTCCTGAAGCTGGGCCTGACGAGCTTCGGCGGCCCGGTTGCGCACATCGGCTATTTCCGCCGGGAATTCGTCGAGCGCCGGCGCTGGCTAGACGACGAAACGTTCACCGATCTCGTCGGCCTGTGCCAGTTTCTTCCGGGGCCTGCGAGCAGTCAGACCGGCTTTTCGATCGGCCTGCTCAGGGCGGGCTGGCTCGGCGGCCTCGCCGCGTGGTGCGGCTTCACGCTGCCGTCCGTGCTGTTGCTCGTCGCCTTCGCCGTGATCGCGCCGCGCGTCGGCGGGCCGGTCGGCGATGGCCTGATTCACGGACTGAAGCTCGTCGCCGTGGCGGTGGTCGCGCAGGCGGTGTGGGACATGGCGCGCCGGCTGTGCCCCGATCGACGGCGCGCGGGCATGGCGCTTGCCGCAATCGTCGCGCTCGGCGTGCTGACGACCGTCTATGCGCAAGTCATCGTGATCGGATGCGGCGCGGTGCTCGGACTCGTGCTGTGCCGTGAGACGGCGACACCGGCGAATCGGCCGGCCGCCTGCGAGCATGAGTTTCGCGTGTCGCGCACGGCGGGCGTCATCGCGCTGGCTGTGTTCTGTGCGTTGCTGTTTGGTCTGCCGCTATCGTCCCTGACTCGCGACGTTCATCCCATCGCTATCTTCGACGCGTTCTATCGTTCGGGCGCGCTGGTTTTCGGTGGCGGTCATGTCGTGCTGCCGCTGTTGCAGCAGCAGACCGTCGCGACGGGATGGATATCGCCGAACGACTTTCTCGCCGGCTATGGCGCGGCGCAGGCGGTGCCGGGTCCCCTTTTCACGTTCGCGTCGTATCTCGGCTGGATGGCGGCCGGCCCGACGGCTCGCTGGGCCGGCGCGCTCGTGGCAACCGCCGGCATCTTTCTGCCGGGGCTGCTGCTCGTCGTCGCGGCGTTGCCCTGGTGGCAGGCGCTGCGCTCGCGACCTTCCGTCGCCGCGATGCTGGCCGGCGTGAACGCGGCGGTCGTCGGATTGCTGGGCGTGGCGCTTTATTCGCCGGTCTGGACGAGCGCGGTTCGTTCGGCCGTCGACTTTGGCATCGCAGTGTGCGGCTTCGTCTTGCTCACGCGGTGGAAGACGCCGCCGCTTGCCGTCGTCGTGTTGTGCGCGCTGGCGGGGATCGCTGAGTCGGTGTGGCGCTAGTTCAACCGGCCCAGCACACGCAACGGTTTTGCGCTGCCGTCGCTGAGCGATATCGCCATGGCGGCGGGCGCACGCTTCGTTCGCGGGGCGCTTCGTCGGGTTTGCGCCGGCAGTAACGGCGAGTCAGCCGAAGAAGTTCACCGCGCCGGTTCGAAGGTCGTACATCGCGCCGACGATCCGGATCGTGCCGTCAGTCTCGAGACCGGCAAGCACGGGACTGTCGCGCCGAATGGCCGCGACCGTCATCTCGACGTTCTTGCGCGCGACGGCATCGACGAACGCGTAGTTGGTCGCGGATCGGTCGCCGTCGTACGGGGTGGCCTGTACCGCCGGCTTGATCCGGTCCAGCAAGCCGGTGAGATGGCCCAGCTCGGCGTTGGCAATGGCGCCCTTGATCGCGCCACATGCGGTGTGGCCCATCACCAGCACGACTTTCGCGCCGGACAGTTTGCACGCGAATTCCATGCTTCCGAGGATATCGTCGTTCTCGACATTGCCGGCGATCCGGCAATTGAAGATATCGCCGATACCGAGGTCCATGATGACTTCCGCCGGCGCGCGCGAATCGATGCAACTGAGCAGCACGGCTGCGGGATACTGCCCCGCGGCACTCGCCCGCTGTTCGCTCAGATAGTTGCGCGCTTTTCGTTCGCCCTTCTGGAACCGGGCGTTTCCCCGTTTCATGACCTGGATGATCTGGTCCGGCGTCATGCTTTTGCGCTGGGCTTTCGTCAATGCGCCGGCGCGCGCGCCTTCGATAGACAACGGGCCGGTGGCAAGCGCGGCAACGGCGACGCTCGCCCGCTTGACGAAGCCGCGCCGGGCGGTGCCGGCATCATGCTGCGAACGGTTCGAATCGGTGGACATGACGCTGACCCTCCTCTTCTTTTTTTGGGCGGAGGGACGTGCCGGCCCCGACGCGCGCAGACTTACTATAGGCAATCCAGCGCGGCGTTCAAGCTCCCGAAGCGCGACGCGCTCATTCCCCTTCGTCCGCGCCCGCCCTGCCCGCTTCCCATTCGCGCCGAACCCTGGCCAGTTCTTCGGCGAGCACCTTTTCGTCAGGCAGCATCATGTGATATTCCGCTGCGAGCACCTTGTTCGGCAGGCCGTCGAGCGCATAGCGAGCCACGGCCGCGTTCGTCCGCGCGCAAAGAATGAGGCCGACAGGCGGATTCTCGCCGGGCAGCGTCCAGTGCTCCCTCGCGTAATTGCAGTACATGTGCATCTGCCCGACATCGGCGTGATTGAGTTCGGTGAGCTTCAGGTCGATGATCACGAGACACCGCAGCCGTCGATGAAAGAACAGCAGATCGACGCGATACCAGCTATCGCCGATGCGCAAGCGGCGCTGCCGCCCGACGAATGTGAAGTCGCCGCCCAACTCGAGCAGAAAGTCTTCGAGCCGATGAATCAGCGCGTCTTCCAGCTGGCTTTCCGAATACTCGTCCTTGAGGTCGAGGAATTCGAGCACGTACGGGTCCTTGATGGCTTCTTCGGGCGTCACGATGTCCCCGCGCTCCGCGATGCCGCCTTTCTCCAGCATCGCGCGCTTGTCGCGCGACATCAGCGTGCGGGTGTAGAACTGGCTGCCGATCTGCCGGTCGAGTTGCCGTACGCTCCAGCCGCCGTGCAGGGCTTGCGCCTCGTAGAAGCGGCGTTCGTCGTCGGAGCGCGTGCGTCGCATCAGATGGACGTAGTGCGTCCATGAAAGCGGGAATCGCTCGGCCAGTTGCGCGAGCGTTGAATTCCGAATCGCCGATTCGGATTTCGCCTTCGCGGCCGATACGCCGGATTTCCGATTCCGCGATTCGGAAATCGCTTCGGTCGTCGCGGCGGGCAATGCCGGATAAGCCTGATAGAAAAGCCGCATCAATTCGAGATTGTCGACGCCGAAACCGCGCCCGAAGCGCGTCGTCAGATCGGCCGACAGCCGCCGCAACAGCGCCTGTCCGTACGCCGCGCGGCCCGCGCCGCCCTGCTCGAATTCGACGATGCGATGCCCGATGCGCCAGTAGGTCGCCGTCATCAGCGCGTTGATGCTGCGCGCCGCCGCCTGCCGGCCCTGCTCCAGCAGCGCGAGCACGTCGCCGAGCGTCGCGCCGTAGTCGTCCTCGGGGAGAATCACGTCGTTCATCATCGTCCTTGTCTGCCGTTGCGAGCGCAAGCTCACCGCCGTGCAGTGTCGCATACGGGCTTGCGTCGCCTACCGCACATCATTGTCCGACGATTCGTCCTACGCTTCGAGCTTCCTGCGACCGGACGTTTCGCTGGCTCAATGACCCGATATTTCACCTCAAGGCAAGGCGCGATCAAGCGTCTGATGGACCTCAAGCGGCAAGTCGCGCGCACCGGCTATTCGTTCGCCAACATCGCCGGATGCCGCGCAGACGGCAGCGAAGTGAGCGGCATCGACGCCGTGCTGCTCGACGTGCGCGCGGGGCGCATCGGCTATTTCCGTCATGAGGACGCCAACGGCGATCAGCTCGTCTACATCAGCTGACCCGAGCGGCCGCGTGCCGCGTCTTCAACGGCCGCCGGCCTCGGCGATGCCCGCCCGCACGCGACGCATCGCCGTCAGCACGGCCAGCGCGATCAGCGCGCGCCACAGCCACACCGCGCTTTCGCCGATGCCGTACCCCAGGCCGACCCACAACGCGAACGCCCCGATGACGAACGCGCGATCGCTCTTGCCGAACGGCCCGTCGTAACGACGGCTCGCGCCCGCGAGCGGTCCGATCAACCCCGCGCATTCGACGATCACCGCAGTCAGCGCGAAAAGCCAGACATCGGCCGAAGGGAATCCCGCGACGGCGAGAAACGGCAGGACCAATGCGATATCGGATATCACGTCGCCCATTTCGTTCAGATACGCGCCCAGGGTGCTTTTCTGGCCGTGCTCGCGGGCGAGCATGCCGTCGATGGCGTTGAGCGCCATCCGCGCGAAGAGCCAGACGGGAATCAGCAGGAACATGGCGTGATGCGGATACGCAAGTCCCGCCATCGCACCGACCGCGATCGATCCGATTGCCGCACCGACCGTCACCTGATTCGCCGTCACGCCGTGCCGCGCCAGCCAGCCGGTCAAAGGGCGCAAGAAATTCTGGAAGCGGGGTTTGAGTGCGTAAAGGCTCATGGAATGGGGGTGCCGTGTGGCCGGACATAAACGCGCTACTATCGCGACCCGCGACGGGCCCGTCAACCGTCAGGATTCCCAAGCTCATTAAACAGGCGCATTTGTGGCAACACAGAAGATATTTGGCATAAGTCGTCAAGGCCGATTGCTTCCACGCCGGCGCTATGACAGGAATAGCGCCCTGACGACAACTCGAACACTCGACCGATGAAACTCATCCACAGGTGGCAGCGCGACCTGCTTCTCGCTTTCGTGCGGCTCGTGGCCGGCGCTTATCCGCTCTGGCACGGCGGAGCGCCATCCGCGGCACAGAAGCTGTACTTCTCGAATCACACGAGCCATATCGATACCCTCGCCATTCTGGCCGCATTGCCGCGCGGTCTGCGCAATGCGGTGCGGCCGGTCGCCGCGCGCGACTACTGGGATTCGGGCCCGCTCAAGCGACATATCGCGCAGAAGCTGCTCAACGTCGTGCTGATCGATCGCCGCCGCGAAACGGAAGGCGATCCGCTCGACCCCGTACGCGACGCGCTCGCGCAGGGGCATTCCATCATCATTTTTCCGGAAGGCACGCGTGGGGCGGATGCGCTGCCGCAAGTTTTCAGGAGCGGGCTCTTTCATCTGGCGAGCGAATTTCCGCATGTCGAGCTTGCGCCGGTTTATCTGGAGAACCTGCAGCGGATCATGCCGAAGGGCGCGCTCGTGCCGATACCGCTCATCTGCAAGCTGCACTTCGGCGCATCGGAGGCGCGGCGCGAAGGGGAAGACAAGGCTTCGTTCCTCGCCCGTATGCGCGATGCCGTGATCGCGCTCGCGCCGCAATCCACCGCGCAGTGACGCGGATATTTCGCACATCAAGGAAATCATGCCGACAACATTCTGGAAACTCGTGGCCGGCGTCACCGGCGTGCTCGCCGTGGCGACGATCATCGGCGCGATCCTCGGCGCACGCACCAAGGCCACGAACGCGACGATCATCAACCTGAACCAGCGCATCCACGCGTGGTGGGGAATGATCGCGGTGATGGTCATCGCCATCGGTCTCGGCGACAAGGCGACGTACGTGGTATTCGCGCTGCTCTCGTATCTCGCGTTGCGCGAGTTCATCACGCTCACGCCGACGACGCCGAGCGATCACACGACCCTCTTCGTCGCGTTCTTCGTGGCGGTGCCGGCGCAGTACGTGCTGCTCGGCATCGACTGGTACGGGATGTATTCGATCTTCGTGCCGGTGCATCTTTTCTTCGCGATGTCGCTGCTGTCGGCCGTCACGCAGGACACGCGCGATTTCCTGAGCCGCAATGCGCGCATCAACTGGGCGCTGATGGTCTGCGTCTACGGACTGAGCCATGCGCCCGCGTTGCTGACGCTCGATATTCCCGGTTATCGCGGACAAAACGCGCTGCTGCTGTTCTATTTCCTGCTCGTCGTGCAGTTGAGCGATGTGCTGCAGTATGTCGTCGGCAAGCTGTTCGGGCGGCGCAAGATCGCGCCGGTGCTGTCGCCATCGAAGACGGTGGAGGGATTCGTCGGCGGCGGCCTGCTCGCGGCGTTATGCGGCGCGGCGCTGTATCGCGTGACGCCGTTCAGCTTCGGCGCGGCGTTGCTGATGTCGCTTGCAATCGTGCTGACGGGGTTCGTCGGCGGGCTCGTGCTCTCGGCGGTGAAGCGCTCGCTCGGCGCGAAGGACTGGGGAACGATGATCGCGGGACACGGCGGAATGCTGGATCGGGTGGATTCGATCTGCTTTGCTGCGCCGGTGTTTTTTCATCTGGTGCGGTATGTGTATGTGTGATCGCGCGTGCTCAGCTCTTGCCGTTGCGTGAGCGCTTGCCGCCGCGCATGTCCGCGAACGCTGCGGGTTCCCATTCGCGCGCGCCCAGCAGCATGCCGATTCCACGGCGATGCGCAATCGGCGCTTTCGCCGACTCCGCGTGCAACTCCGCCACGCGCGCACGAAGCGTGAGCAGTTCGCCGCGAAGCTGCTCGATCGCCGGTTCGGTGAGCATCGCGTGGGCGAATTCCATCGTCGCTCGGGGATGATCAAAGTCGCTCGCGACGAAGTCCGGCAGCGCCTCCTCCATGAAGAAGCGCCGGATGGGGCCGCCGGGAAGCCAGTGAAAGTCTCGCTCCACGAGCAGGCGAATGCGGTCGCCGGGCATCAGCATGATGAGACCCATGCGTTCGAGCTTGAGCAGCTTCTCGAGACACTGCGCATGGGTGATGCGATATTCACCGACGATCTCCGCTACCGTCCAGTGATTCAGCGCGCATACCGCGACCAGCAACAGCCTGCGATTGGCAACGAGTTGGGCTTCCTGGGCGTGTGTGAGCGTCTTTCGCCTCGGCGTGACGGACGCGGCTTCGTTGGTGAGTTCGGCCAGCGTGAAGCCGAGCAACGCACTGACCTGCGCGAGACGTTCGACGGTGAAACGCTCGCTTGAAAACAGGCGTTTGACGCTCGGCTCGGACAGTTCGAGCGCATGCGCGACTGCGCGATACGTCAAGCCTTGCGCTTTGAGATGGCGTTTGATGACCGCGATGATGCGCGCCACTTCGTTCATGTTTTCCTGGTATCGGATTTCGATACCCGACCGTGCAAGCCGCAATGCCGCGTGGCAAAGAGCGTGCGTTCGATGACCGGGGATTGCATGCTAACGCTTCTCTACTGGCAATGCGATCACGAGGACATTCGAACATGCTCGCCATCAATCACGCTCAGGCGCTTCCGGTGAATCTGCAAACCGGCGATGTGGTCTTTGTCCGCGTTCGCGCGCGGCCGTTTCGAGAGATTTCGATTGCGACGGAGTCGTGGACGCATCATGTCGGGATCGTAATCGGCGAGAGCGACGGCGAAACGTTGATCGCGGAAAGTGCATTCCCGCTGAGTCGCATCACCACGCTTCGGGCCTTCATCGCGCGTTCGGAAGGCGGGCGCGTGGCCGTCGGCCGACTGCGCGCTTGCCTGACGGACGCGCAGAAGGAACGCATCGCGGCGGCCGCGCGGCGGCGCATCGGCATCTGGTACGACACCGGATTCAACATGCATTCGACGCGGCAATTCTGCTCGCGCTTCGTGCACGAGGTGCTTCGCGATGCAACCGGCGTGCGCGTCGGCGAAGTGGAGACGTTCGCGGCGCTGCTTGCGCGTCAGCCGGGAGCGGCGCTCGGGTTCTGGCGCTTGTGGCACTTCGGACGCATTCCGTGGCGGCGTGAGACGGTGACACCCGCCAGTTTGCTGAACAGTTCCGAGCTGGAGGTGTTTTTCGAGAGCGGCGAGGACGGCGTCGCTCGTCCGATGATTCATGCGCCACATGAAGCCGTTCAATGATGAGATGAACGGCGCGCCATCGTCCCGATAGGAGCGGGCGCGAAAACGTGGCGTGAGCGTGGTGTGCTTGTCGTCAGCTTCGAGCTTCGTTGACAAGAAGACGAGTCGATGCAATGGGAAAATGCGCAGCAAATCTGGACTACGACGCGCAGCGGGAGGAGATGCAAGCGCCCGCGCATCTCCATGCACGGGCGCTTCCCATCACTCAGGCAAGACTCAAACCGCCATCACCGTGACCGACTTCGTCACGAGATACGGCTCCAGCGCCTCCGGTCCGCCTTCGGAGCCATAGCCCGAATCCTTCACGCCGCCGAACGGCATTTCCGGCCACGGCGTCGCGGGCTGGTTGATCCACAACATGCCGACTTCGAGCCGGTTCGTCAGCAGATGCACGTTCTTGAACGAGCGCGTGAACGCATAGCCGGCGAGACCGTACGGCAGACGATTCGCCTCCGTGATCGCGTCTTCGAGGGAGTCGAAGCCGCGGATCGCCGCGACCGGACCGAACGGCTCGTTGTTGAACACGTCAGCTTCGAGCGGCACGTCCGTGAGCACCGTCGGCGCGAAGAAGTTGCCCGCGCTGCCGATGCGCTCGCCGCCCGTCGCCACCGTCGCGCCCGCCTTGCGCGCGTTCTCGATCACGCTCGTCATCGCCGTGATGCGTCGTGCGTTGGCGAGCGGCCCGAGCGTCGTGCCCTCGGCGAGACCATCGCCAACCGAGAGCCCTTCCGCGTGCTTCACCAGCGCCTTCGCGAAGTCATCGCGCACGCTGTTGTGAACGAGAAAGCGCGTCGGTGAAATACACACCTGCCCCGCATTGCGGAACTTGGCCGCGCCCGCCGCCTTCACCGCAAGCTCGACGTCCGCATCCTCGGCGACGATCACCGGCGCATGACCGCCGAGTTCCATCGTCGCGCGCTTCATGTACTGGCCCGCCAGCGCGGCCAATTGCTTGCCGACCGCGGTCGAGCCCGTGAACGTCACCTTCCGGATGACCGGATGCGAAATCAGATACTTCGAAATCTCGGGCGGATCGCCGAACACGAGGCCGAGCACGCCGTTCGGCACGCCCGCATCGGCGAATGCGCGGATCAGTTCGGCGGGCGATGCCGGCGTCTCTTCCGGCGCCTTCACGATGAACGAACAACCCGTCGTCAGCGCAGCCGACAGCTTGCGCACGACCTGATTCACCGGGAAATTCCACGGCGTGAACGCCGCAACCGGACCGACCGGCTCCTTCACGACCGTCTGCTGCGCGTTGACGTTGCGCGGCGGCACGATGCGCCCGTGCACGCGACGCCCTTCGTCCGCGAACCATTCGATGATGTCCGCCGCCGAGTTCACTTCGATGCGCGCTTCGACGAGCGGCTTGCCCTGTTCCTGCGTCATCAGGCGGGCGATCGAATCGGCGCGTTCGCGCACGAGCGCGGCGGCCTTGCGCATCAGCGACGCGCGTTCGAGCGCCGTCATCCGGCGCCACGTCGCGAAGCCGGCTTGCGCGGCAGCGAGCGCACGATCCAGATCGCCGATGCTGGCCCGCGCGACCGTGCCGATCTTCTCGCCAGTGGCCGGATTCAGCACGTCGATCGTGGCGCCGCCCTCTGCGTCGCACCACTCGCCGTTGATGTAAAGACGCGTGTTCTGATACGTTCCTGCGGTCATTGAGCACCTCTTGCTAAAAAGATGGCCGGGCCGGCGTGCTCGCCAGCCAGGATTCTGCTTCGATGAGAAATGCGGTGGAAGAGTCGAGCCTGCATCGTTATTCAAGGATACGCAGGAAATCGCACGACCGCACGCTTCGCGGTCATCGGCGCGATCCGTCGAAGAACTCGGTGAGCGCATCGGTGGCGGTCTTGTCGGCCGCGAGCCGTGCGTAGAGTCCCGAGGCTCCTTCGTAGATGCGATGCTCCGCGAAGTCGTCGCCGATGAACGCCGCGATCTCTTCCATTTCCGCGACCCAGCGATACGCCTTCGGCGGCATGCGCGGCACGTTGCTCGCGAGCCAGGCGGCAATCTCCGGCTGGCTTTCAGCGAGTTCGTCCAGCAACGCGCGGCCTGCGCCATTGCGCATCGCTGCGAGCGACATCGCCGCGCCGATCGCCGTCAGCCCCTTGGTGATGCCCGCGTACGACATCTTGAGCGCCGACGCCGCGCCGATCGGCCCGTCGAGCAGACGCACGGCGAGGCCGGCGCCGGCAAGCCCGTTCGCTCGCGGCGCGTGCGAACCCGAGAAATAGAACTTGGGCGATGAGGGCAAGCCGATGATCCCGCCATCGACGAATGCGGCGCCGGCGGCATCGACGGTCTGCGCGATTGCCGCGACGGTCTGCGGGCTGATGGCGTTGCAATCGATATAAACGGCTTTCTTCGCGGCTCGCGTGAGCGCGGGCGCGAGGCGTTGCGCGGTATCGACGGCCACGGCGGGCGGCACGATCGACAAGATGAAATCCGCCGCGGCGAGTTCGTCGACACTCGCGTCTTCCATGCCGGCGTCACTCGCGCGGGCGATGCTGGCCGCGCTGCGGCCTTCGAGCGTGGTGAGCACGCGCGCGCCCGACGCGCTCAATAGCTTGCCGACGGCCGCGCCCATGCTTCCCGCGCCGAGGAGCGCAATGGTGTATCGAGTCAAAAGCGGCTCCCTGCGGTCAGTGGAACAGACGCACAGGATACGCGGATGAGCGCGGCTTCGCAGAACGCGCCATGCTCATCCGGCCGGCGCGCGTTACTCGCTGTCGCCCTTGATCTGCGGCAGCGCGGACGACTCGCCCGGCGTCAGCAGGCCGACTTGCGCGTAGATGCGCAGCTTGTCGCGCGTATCGGTGATATCGAGGTTGCGCATGGTCAACTGACCGATGCGATCGCGCGGCGAGAAAGTCGACGCCACCTTCTCCATCGACAGGCGCTCCGGCTGGTACGTCAGGTTCGGCGACTTCGTGCTGATAATCGAATAGTCGTTGCCGCGGCGCAGCTCCAGCGTGACTTCGCCGGTGATCGCACGCGCGACCCAGCGTTGCGCCGTCTCGCGCAGCATGATGGCCTGCGAATCGAACCAGCGGCCCTGATACAGCAGACGGCCGAGGCGACGCCCGTTCTCGCGATACTGCTCGATCGTGTCTTCGTTATGAATGCCGGTGACGAGGCGTTCATACGCGATATGCAGCAGCGCCAGCCCCGGCGCTTCATAGATGCCGCGGCTCTTCGCCTCGATGATGCGGTTCTCGATCTGATCGCTCATGCCGAGACCGTGACGCCCGCCGATGCGGTTCGCTTCGAGCAGCAACTCCACCGCGTCCGTGAACGTCTTGCCGTTGAGCGCGACGGGGCGGCCTTCTTCGAATCGAATGGTCACTTCTTCACGGTCGACCTTCACGTCGTCGCGCCAGAACGCCACGCCCATGATCGGATTCACGATTCTGATGCCCGATTCCAGGCTTTCCAGGTCCTTCGCTTCGTGCGTCGCGCCGAGCAGGTTCGAATCCGTCGAGTACGCCTTTTCTGCCGACATCTTGTACTCGAAGCCCGACTGGCGCATGAACTCCGACATTTCCGCGCGCCCGCCGAGTTCGTCGATGAACTGCTGATCGAGCCAGGGCTTGTAGATCTTCAGGTCAGGATTCACGAGCAGGCCGTAGCGGTAGAAACGCTCGATGTCGTTGCCCTTGTACGTGCTGCCGTCGCCCCAGATGTTGACGCCGTCTTCCTTCATCGCCGCGACGAGCATGGTGCCCGTGACCGCGCGGCCGAGCGGCGTCGTGTTGAAGTAGGTGACGCCGGCGGTCGAGATATGGAACGCGCCGCACTGCAGCGCGGCGATGCCTTCCGCGACGAGTTGCGCGCGGCAGTCGATCAGGCGCGCGCCTTCTGCACCGTACTGCGTCGCGCGTCGGGGAATGGAGTCGTAGTCGTCTTCGTCGGGCTGGCCGAGATTGGCCGTGTAGGCGTAGGGCACCGCGCCCTTCAGGCGCATCCAGTGCAGCGCGGCGCTCGTATCGAGGCCGCCTGAGAATGCGATACCGACTTTTTGCCCAGTCGGAAGGCTTTCAAGAATTGTGCTCATTAGCGAAACCGTTAAGTTGACGTGCGGGGTTGGGTGCAACTTTCGAGTATCAACCATGCCCGGTGATATGACAAGTTGGGCAAGTTTAGACCATCGCCGACGGCAGGCCGCTATTGGAGGATGTCGGTCGCCTTGTGGGAGGCATCGACGCCATCGATGAGAAACACCGCGCCGCGCGCGTGGCGCGTGCGTAGCGGCAGGATGCCTTGATACGCGTCGGACGCGTACCAGTCGCGGGCTTGCGCGAGGTCGGGGAAGGCGATCACGATCAGATCACCTTTCCACTCGCCTTCGCAGAGTTCGCATCGTCCGCCGTGGACGATGAAGCGGCCGCCAAACGGCGCGAGCGTATCGTCGATACGTTGCAGATACTCGACGATGTCCGCGCACAAGTTGACTTCATATAGATGGCCAATCGCATAAGCGGTCATTTCGAAGCTCCCGTGGTGATGTCGCACGCCGTCAGCCTGGCCTTGGCAGCGCCGTGCGTCCATTACGCGGGAGGTAAAGCGCCTAGCCGTTGCGGAACAGGAAGCTGTACGCGTTCAACGCCGGGACGCCGCCGAGATGCGCATACAGCACCCTGGAACCTTCGGGGAATTCGCCGTTGCGCACCATCTGGATCATGCCGTCCATCGACTTGCCCTCGTAGACGGGATCGGTCAGCACGCCTTCGAGCCGTGCGCAAAGACGGATTGCGTCCAGCGTGCCTTCGTTCGGCAGCCCGTATTCGGGGCCGCCGAAGCGCGTATCGAGAATCACGTCGTCGCTCGTGATGTCCTGCCCCAGTTCGACGAGTTCCGCGGTGTGCTTCGCGATGCGCGTAATCTGCTCGTGCGTCTGCTGCGGTTTCGCCGATGCATCGATGCCAATCACGCGTCGCGCGCGGCCATCCGCGGCGAATCCGGCGACCATGCCCGCCTGCGTGCTGCCCGTCACCGAGCACACGACGATGTAGTCGAACCTGAAGCCAAGTTCCGCTTCCTGCTGCCGCACTTCTTCCGCGAAGCCGACGAAGCCGAGTCCGCCCAGCCGATGCTCCGAGCATCCCGCCGGAATCGGAAACGGCTTGCCGCCCGCTTCCCGGACGCTATCCATCGCGTCCTGCCAACTCTTGCGAATGCCGATATCGAAGCCGTCCGGCACGAGGCGGACATCCGCGCCCATCATCCGCGAGAGCTGAATGTTGCCGACGCGGTCGTAGACGGCATCCGAGTAATTGACCCAGTTTTCCTGCACGAGAACGCATTTCATGCCGAGATGCGCCGCGACGGCGGCAACCTGCCGCGTCTGATTCGACTGGATGCCGCCGATCGAAACGAGCGTATCGCACCCCTGCGCGAGCGCTTCGGGAATCAGGTATTCGAGCTTGCGTGTCTTGTTGCCGCCGAACGCGAGGCCGCTGTTGCAGTCTTCGCGCTTTGCGTATAGCTCGACCTTGCCGCCGAGATGCGCCGAAAGACGCTTGAGCGGCTGAATGGGCGTCGGGCCGAAAGTCAGCGGATAACGGGGGAAACGTTGCAGGTTCATGGTCGGCATCCTCGTGATTGGGCTCCGGCAGTCGCGCAGATCGGCGACGCCATGCGGACAATCGTAGTCAAGCCGGCGATAAAAGGCGTTGCGAAATTAATAGGACGCGCTTAACGTTTGAACGCAAGTGTGATCCCGAACCTACGGTTATTTCGTCAGATGGTGATTTCGCGCAATGAAAAAATCCTCGGCAGCGCAAGAACCGCATGAGACCGACCGCGTCGACCGCGCGATCCTGCGTCAGCTTCAGCGCGACGCCTCCATATCCAACGTGGCGCTCGCGGCAAAGGTCAATCTGAGTCCGCCCGCGTGTCTGCGGCGCGTCGAGCGCTTGCGCGAAGCGGGCCTGATTCGCGCGACCGTCGCGCTCCTCAATCCCAAGGCGCTGGATGCGGGGATGCTCGTGCTTATCGGCGTGATGCTGGACCGATCGACGCCCGAGTCGTTCACCGCATTCGAGAAAGCAGCGCAGAAAGTGCCCGGCTGCATGGAGTGTCACGTCGTCACCGGCGAATTCGATTTCTTCATGCTGATCCGTACGCGCGACAGTGATAGCTTCAACCGGCTGCACGCCGAAAAGCTGCTCTATCTGCCGGGTGTACGGCAGATACGAACATTCGTCGTGTTGCGGGAGATTCTGTTGACTACCGCGTTTCCGGTGTGACGGCTTCTAGTCCCGCTCGTAATGCTTCGTTATCCTATCGAATCTATTGCGTGTTGCGCCGATGCTTGGTACGAGAGCGTACATACTGTTTCTCTATCGCATGGATTATCGACTAACCTGATTGCAGCTTGTCTTTCGCATGTCAGTGACGCCGTCGCCGCGCGTTCAACCTTTACCGATGAGAGGCGCCATGTTCAACTCGGCAATACTCGAAGTCGCTATCGGCATCGTCTTCATCTATATGCTGCTAAGTCTCATGTGCACCGCGTTGCGCGAGGGACTGGAGGGATTGCTGAAGACGCGCGCGTCGTATCTCGAGAATGGTATCCGCGAGTTGCTGTTCGACCTGAAGGGCGAAAATCTCGCGAAGGCCTTCTATGAACATCCGCTCGTTTTTAGCCTTTTTGCCGGGGAATATGCTTCGCCCGCGCCGGGAAAAATAGCGGGCGCGCTGACACGCGGCAAGTCGCTGCCGTCGTATATACCGGCCAGGAACTTCGCGGCGGCGCTGATGGACATCGTCGCTCGCGGTTCGGGCCGAGCGTTGGTGTTGACGGAAACGGTTACCGTCGCGGGCATTCGTGGGCAGCTTGCACTGATGGACAATCCCGCCGTGCAGCGCGCCGTCCTCGCCGCGCTCGATACCGCCCACGACGATCTCGACAAAGCGAGAAAGAATCTCGAGCGCTGGTACGACAGCGCGATGGATCGCGTATCGGGACGATACAGACGATCGACGCAATGGGTGCTGTTCTGGATCGGACTCGTGATGTCCGTGGGCTTCAATGTCGATACGCTGACCCTCGCCGATTACCTCTACCGCAATGAAACGCAACGCGGGGCTATCGTCGCGCAAGCGGGTTCCATCGCCAGGGACGCGAGCGGCCTGCCGGTGAATTTCAAGGATGTCAAGGAACAGATCGACGAGCTCAGGCTTCCCATCGGATGGGACTTCGTTTTCAATGAGAAAGCAAGGCAGAGCGGCACTCGAACGAACCTCTGGAACGAATATCACGCCTACTTCACGAAGCCGCTAGGGTGGCTGCTCACGGCTTTTGCCATTACCCTCGGCGCGCCGTTCTGGTTCGATGTACTAAACAGGATCATGGTCGTTCGGTTGACCGTGAAGCCGCATGAGAAGAGTCCCGAGGAGGCATCGGAGGACCGACAAGCGTGATTTCGGACGTTGCGTTAGATGGGTGGCGTGCGGAGCATAGGTGCGCAGGCATTCGCGCCATCGTTCGACGTGGGTCGCTTGCACTCGACGTCACGGCGGTCGGTGGTCAGAGGGTCGTGGTTGGCGCCCTGTGTCATTACACGATGCGACTTGCCGATCCTTCGCACGCTGATCGCGGGACACGGCGAGATTCGCGATCCTGCTACTTTTGTGCGTATTCCTTTTGCGCCTTCTCCGGTTCAGGCGATCGTGCCGGCGCGGCCTCATCAGTCGTCGTCACGATCGAGGCCCCGCGCGTGCGACGCTGTCGGCCCGTGGCTCGACGCGCCGACTTACGCCTATTGGCGCGGCGTCGTTGGCATCTCCGCCGCACGTCCGATACCGGCTTTGACAACGACCGATTGCGGCGCTTGCGTCGTTGACTTTATGCCCGGCACTGCAGCGCACTCCGGCTCGGTGGAAGGCGTTTCATGAAGCTCGATGTCTTCGTAACGTGCGGCTGCTTCACTGATCAAGGTGCTGCTTCTCGCCATGCACCCAGCCTTGCCCGACTGCAATCGTGCCCTTGCGGTTCAACGTGTCGGCGCTCAATACCGCATGTCTAATCATCGGTGCTGTCGCCCGCCTGCGGCGCGACCGGTGAACTCCGGTACGGTCGATTTCGCCTTACGGCACCCAAGGCTGCGCGTGGTGGCGGCGTCGTCGAATCCGGTCGACAACCGGTGCGAGTCTCGATTCGTGGTCTTGCCGGGATAGTCTCCACTGATCGTCACAATGACGTTGCTGATAGTGCGATATCGCGCGGGTACAGCCGGTCATTTATTAGGGATATGTCATCTGCACCCGACGCATGCTGTTAGGCTGTTAGTTGCATAATGTTCGTTCGTCCCCTTCGTATGCCATTTCAATAAGGCGATGCAGCCGAGCTGGAGGGCTCAAGCCTGTGCCGTTCCACCGCCTCATACGGTCTTTCGCCGTCTGATGCGGGGACGAGAGACACGGTTCGGCAGGCGCAGGCGGCAGGTTGTTGAGGTGGTGGTGAAGCGAAGCCACTCGGCTGTTCCGTCAGTTCCGCGACCGTCACATGGAAGGATCAAGATGCGTCGAAGTGTCCGTCGCGCAACGCGCGATCACGCCGGAGCGTACCTGCATCGGATCTGTCGGATGTCGACTGTCGATGGTGCCTATCCCACACCGTGCCCCTCAAGATTCCCTAGCCTGCGATCGTTAACCGAGAAAGGTCATCCAACGAGCGATCCAATGTCAACCACCATCCCTTTCCGGCGCTCCGCGCCAGCAATGCAGAAACGCCAGACAAAAGCACAGTTGCTTCCGATGCCCCGTGCGGTGGCTGACGAGTTGGCTCTACTCGCTCATTTATCGTTGGAAGCCCTCCGCGCCGGTTCGTCCGACATTGCTCCGGCTCGACAGATGGCCGAAGTTGTCCTCGTCGCAAGATTCATGGCAGAAGCGGGACATGGCTACTTTCCAGACGACGCATTCTTCGACGCGGACGCCATCATGACCAGCGTATTCGACGCCGGTCAGCGCTCAGGATGTTGGTCGATTAGCGGGGAGGAGGTCGAACGGCTAGCGCCTATCGTTTCTCTTTACGATCATCAGCTACGGCGAGCGACACTGGGAGCATTGACTGTTGCCAGTGCAAGGCTCGAGCAGTTCAAGGCGGGTGAGTCATATCGGGGCTTGCAGAAACGGCGCGCTTAACGGCGCTGCTCCACGACGGTCGAGGTGCGTGCGGCTCCCAGAGTTCGCGGAGGATCGATCGATATCGCTTACACGCGTGCGGGTCCTTGGCTACGGCATCCGTGTCGTTTGATACAGGTTCGGCTTTCCGGTGTCGCGTACACGGGCATTGTGCAGGACCGGACTCCGCACATAAGAAATCGATGCCGACGCGTAGCCCAAGCGTGAAACAAGTCGAGAAAACGTGCCTATTCAACTGAATTTCCAGCGAAATTCGCTTCTCGGCATTGGTTTCCGAGTGTTTCACGGGACGCGGCTTCTCGAGTCGATGCAGATCCTAGCTACGTTGGATGGCACCGGTGTTCGATCGCGGCAGTCCTGCAATGCGCCCCCACGTTGAGTCGTTGCGGCTCGGCGGACTAGCGGAATGCATCCGCGCATCTTTGCAGTCCAGTACGCAAATGCCTGTCTGTCAGCTCGATCCCCGCTCCCGCGCAACGCGGTGCGGCTCTTCGGAAGCCGGGCGCTCGCCCCGACTGATTTCCACGTTATCAACCGCGCAACTCTGAGCGACGATTCCATCGCGTTGACGCGTTGTTCTCGAAGGGAGTTCGCGTCTTTTTGCCTCGGGTTACGAATCAGTCGATAGCGCGCGGAGGATATGTACGGCGACGAGCGCATGACACGAGTGACTTGTTCGCTTGAGGCGACGTTGCCAAGCGGGCGGCCGATAGTGCACAGTAACCGTCGGGCAATTAGCCCGCTACTCGACACAGACGGCGAGTCCCTCTCGCGAGTGGTTTCCTTCCATTTCGGCGACGCCAATAATGGATCGTGCTGAAGTGTCCGAATTCGGACACCACGCGCCGATGTGGGGCGCCGCAGCGATCGAAGCGCCGATTATGCGGTAATTGGAGCCCCGCCCCGCGACGTTCACGGGGACGGGAGGCGCGTTTCCGGGGCTGCTACTCCCGCACGTTCTGTTCGTGCACGGAGATCGGTCCACGGGTTTTCCGCGCGTTCGAGCCACGCGCGGCCAAACTCTGAGCCAGGGTCCAGCAGACGCCAACGCTTGAGCAAGGACACTGTCCGAATTCGGACACCTAGGGATGGCGCACGCCTGCACGACTGAGCGACGTCGAAACTTGAAACGCGCATGAGTTCGTTACCATTGCAAGGACTCCCGCAAAGGCGGCATACCGCGAGCCGGTTCTTACAACAGGAGCCCCCAAACCCTTGCCAACATCGCCGCGCGCTCGTCTTCAAACGGCGAGTCACAGGCGAATCTAGGTGGAACACTGTCCGAATTCGGACACCGCACAATGCAGGAACAGCGCTCAAAGCACGCGTCAACCTCGAGCCGACTCCATAAGAGGCGTAAAAAAACCCGCTTGCGCGGGTCTCTCGTCTACTCCGACCTAATAGAGAACATCTTGCCTATATGTTCTCTCAGTTGGTCCTCCTGCTCCTCAGTGACCACTCCAGCCTTGAACTTGAAGGTCAGCCCCTTCACATCCTTGGTGATGCTGCCGGCCTGCACCTTTCCAGCAAAGATCTTCAAGATACTGCGGCCGCCAGCGTCCGTGGCCGACTCCCCCCGGCTGACCTGCGCTATCAAACTTGCAGCCAGCTTGGTTTGGACCAAGTCCCCGGATAGAACCTGCGGCCATAGTTCGTGAAGCGCCCGAAGTCCCGGCTCCCCAGACTTCTTGAGTGCGTTCGCCACGTCTTGCGCCGATGACGCCCCCAGCACCGACGGCGTCAAATCCAGATCACGTTTGACAAAGTCCGGCAGCGCGTCAAACGCGAGGAAACGATACAGATCGCTGCGCGATATCCCCATGGCTTCTGCAAGGCGCGTGCGATTAGGAAACTCGGCTTCGGCACGACGAATAGCGATGGCGATCTCATAATCAGACAGGTCATCGCGAGTGACGTTCTCCATCAACGCGAGCGCCGCCATGTCCTGATCCGAGCACTCGATGACAACAGCCCGAATCGTTTCCCTGTTGATCAGCTTGTGTGCGCGGAACCGTCGTTCACCCGCGACGAGTTGGAACGCCTCCCCAATTCGTCGCACGGTCACCGCCTGCAAAAGGCCGACCTCATCGATCGACCGGGCAAGCTCGGATAGCTTCGCCTCGTTAAACTGACGTCGCGGTTGCCACGGATTGGGCGCAATCGAGTCCAGCGGAATGTCCGTTTCGACGCCCTTCGCCTCGAGTTCCTGGATGCGCAACTGAGCCGCCGCTAGCGCGCTCGTAATCCCCGGCATCGTTTGCGGCCCACGCGCCGTGCGATCCTTTTTGTTCTCGCCCTTGAAATCGGCAGGCTTCGGAAGGTTGGCCGTTTTGGCCATGAGTTGTTCTCGAATGTTGCTCATGCAGCCTCCTTCCAGGATTTGACGAACATGTCGTCGAGCCACTTTGCGTACTGCATCATCGGTTGCCGAACTCGCTGTAGCGACTTTGCGGTGGAATGCGTGCTGACGATATCCAGCGCCGTCGAGAAAGAAAGGGCGCCGCCGCTCATCACCGAACTAGCCGGAATTTCGAAGGGATCGAGCCATCGGCCGTACGCGCTCTGCGCCCATTGACGGACGACGGGTGCGGACGACGTCTTGCCGTAATCCACCTTCGACAGCAGGATCGAGATGAAGTCATAGACCTTGTCCTCTTCATAAGGCAGAAAGTCTTCGGCGACATCGGAGAACAAACGCCAGAACGCCAGGGAGCTGATGAAGTCGAGGTTCTCCGGAATCATGGGCATGACGAGCGCGTCGGCGGCCAACAGCGCATTCAAGTTCATATACGACAGTGACGGCGACGTATCGATCAGGATGTAATCGTATTGCGCGCGCAACGGCTCCAATCCTTGCCGCAGGACCGCCCAGAACCGGTAACCCTGAATCGTCTTCTGCCGCGCAGGGAGCAGGAACTCAGCGCCATAAAGAAAGGTATGACCGGGGATGATGTCGAGGCCATCCCAGTACGTTGACTGCACGCTTGCGCCCAGACCGCCTTCGACGTTCTGGTCATATATATAGGGGAGCACGGTGTCGTCCCCGGAAATTTCCTTCTCCGCATACAGTCCACACAGTTCGGACGCGGAAGCCTGAGGGTCCAGATCGACGAGCAGTACCTTGCGGCCGAGAAGCGTGAGCGCTTGCGCAAGGCAGACCGTCGTCGTAGTCTTCGCCGACCCGCCTTTCAACTGCGCGGTGGTGAGCACCTTCCCTTTGAAGTCGCCCTGGCCGTCATCGAGTCCGGTTTGATAGATATCCGAGGCCATCTTCACCCAGACGCGAACCTCAGGCAGCGTGAAAGTGCGGCTACGGCCGTTTCCATTCAACGTACCCGATGGCAACCCGCCTTCACCTTTAGTGACCAGATACTGGATCTGCTGACGCGTGAGATTGCACATCTCCGCCAACTCGCTGATGGTGTAGATAGGAGCGGTCTTGCGCGGCCGGGGCGCCAGTATTTGCTCGCGAAGGTTGTCGGAAAAGGGTTCGAGGTTATCCGCGAATTCTGCGACTTCGCGGAGGGAGACCTTCCGGTCTTCCATAGGTAGGCTGCCTACGTTGGCCATTCTGCGCTTTCTCCATGTATTGACGCTAAAGCGCAGAATACACGAATGCGCGTAAACAGGGTTACATAGCGCCTAAATATCCCACTTTGCAACGCACGAGCTTTGTTTTTGGTCTGTTTTTCTAGCGAAACGGTCGCAGCCCTTTCCACGCTCGCAACCGCCGCCGATCTCGCACACAAGCCCGAAATCATCCCAGCACAAAAACCGCCCCCGGGGTGGTTTTTGTGCTGGCACTTTATTCTGGCAAATCACCTTTCGAATCAGCCAGTTAGACGCCCCAAAGGGGTTTAGGGCACGCGTGTCGGCAAGGTTGTTCGTTTTGTTTTTTATAAACTTCCACCGACCTACAAACTAACAGGACGCAATTTCTGCTTTGAAATCAACAACGACGCCTGTGGATAGGGGCGGTTTTTGTGCTGCATAGGGCGGTTTTTGTGCTGGCTGAGGCGGAAACTAGGCAGCGCAGGACGCTTTTTGTGAGCAAAGGGACGCTATTTGGGCTGGAACACGTCCTCGGGGACGGTTTTTGTGCCGACGTTCGAAGGGTATTTGCGGGGCGGTTTTTGTGTTGACACGCGTTCCTTGGCTGTTAGAGTGCCGGGGACCTCCGCCGAATCGAAGAATGGAAGACCAGGATTTCACCGTCACGCCTCAGCAACTTGCGCTGGACATCTACGAAGATATGTCCGGCCAGGGTGCGGCCATTTCCGAGGCGACACGCGATATCGGTTTCCTGCGGAACAACATCTTCACGCGCGTCGGAGGATTGGGCATTGCCGCGCGGCGCGTGCTGGACGCCGCCTACTTCATCGTGGCGACCAAAGCGCCGGACGAACTCATCGACGATAAGGTGTACACCTTCACCGCCGATGTGAACTACTTCAAATGGCTCATGCGCTATGACAGCCGCAACCATAGCCATCTGATCGCACAGATGCGGGCCGCGGCGCGGGCGCGCGTCGAAATCATGACCGCGCCGTCGATCGAGGAGTTGACCGAGAAGGACTCGTGGGGAACCATCAGCCTGCTCGGCGACTGTTACATCGAGCGTAATGTCGTCTGCGTGCTGCTTTCCGGCCGCGTCATCAAGTATCTGATCAGCCCGTACAAGGCGCATTGGCTGAGCTTGCGGGCGTCCACGGCCTTCTCGCTTTCGCTCGCGCGGGCAATCTACGACCGCCTCATTCCGTGCCAGGGCCACGGCGTCACCGAATGGTTTCCGTTCGACGAAGTGCTCGAATGGCCGGGAAAAGTCGGCGAATCGCGCAAGGAAGTGAAGGAGTTCAAGAAGCGCTTCCTGGAACCGGCCATCGACCAGCTCAACGAAGTATCGGATTTCGATGTCAGCTGGGAACCCAATGCCGACCGCGTCACACGCGACAAGCTCAAGATTCGCTTCCGGTTCACCAAGAAGCAGGGCGCGGATGCGGCGCGCGCGGGCATCCAGGATTCGATGTACCTGTTGCTGAACAACGAATTTGCGTTCGATACCCGCGACTTCGAGCGCCTCGCGAAACACCGCGACGTGTGGACGGATGAACGCCTCGAACAGGCCATCGAGTACACGCGATTCAAGCTCAACGAAGGCAAGGTCACGGTCAGTCCTCGCGGCTATCTGTTCAAGGCGCTGGAAGGCAATTACCGCATCGGCGAAGCGGACCGGCGGATGGCCGCGATCAAGGCGAAGCAACTCGAGGACGACAAGAAGAATCGACGGGATCGCGAGTCCGCCCAGGCGCAACTGGAAGCAACGATCCAGGCGCAGAACGACTCCGCGCGCGCGAAGATGAGCGAAGAGATTCGCGCTGGCCGCGAGTTCTTCGAAGCTGCCGACGCGCACACGCGGAAGGACCTGTGCCACTCGTTCGTGAGCCAGCTGATTCCACAGCGGTTGATAGAAAAGCAGGGGCTATCGCGCGAATCGTTAAGTGCGGAAAACATCCTGACCGTCAATCGCGTCGTCGCCGATGCTTTTTGCTCGCACGTCTTCGTCAAGATGAAGAAGGCGAGGCCGGGCGCGTAACTCCCGCTGCATCATTCGGATGCCGAAATAAACTGCACCGAAGCTCATTCGCTTCTCATGAGACATCCCGCAATGGCCTCTGGCAAGCCGCGAGCGCCGCGCCGGCAGCCAGCACCAGCGCGGAATAGACGAGACCGCGCGTGAGACCGGCGCTGTCGGATATGCGTCCGATGACAGTCGGTCCGACGATCTGACCCACTGCGAAAACGATCGTGAACGCGTTGATTCCGCTTCCCCACTGACTGGCCGGCAGGTTGTGCCGTACGAACGCGGTCGTCGATGCAACCGCCGAAAGGAACGTCGCACCGAATAACGCGCCGGAAGCAAATGCCGCGAGCGGATGCGCGATCACGGCGGGAATGACGGTCGCCACGGCGAGCAACGCGTTCAGCAGCGCGAGCGCCTGTCCACCGCGCATCCTGTCGAGCAGCCCCGACCACATGCGCGCGGACACGATCGTCGCGACGCCGAGCAGCGTATAGAAGCCCGTGACGACGCCGTCGGACAGGCCTGCGTTTCGCAGCAGCGCCACGATGAACGTCATGTAGCCGATGTACCCGATCCCGAAGCACGCGTATCCGGCGAGCGCGAGAGTAAAGCGCCGTTGACGGATCGCCTGGTCGTGCATGACGGCCCGCGCGCCATCCGTCGTTGCAGTCGGTTGCTCGCGTTCGATGCGCCGCGCAGCGGCCACGGCGATGACCGAACTGGCGGCGCATGCCGCGGCCAGCGCGAACCAGGCGAACCGCCAGCCGTGCAAGCCGGGTGCAACCGTGATGGGCACGAGTATCGACGACATCACGATGCCCCATCCGGTGCCGCCGTAGTAGAGACCGATGATGAGTCCCGCGCGGCCCGGCGACAGTGATGCGAGCCGTGCGGCCAGCACGCCTCCGCTGACGAACACGAGCGCGCTGGCGGCGCCGGTGACGACGCGGAGTATCAGAAGGGCGTTCGTATCGGTGACGGCGCCGCTGAACGCCATCAACATGGCCGTCGCGAGGCAGCCGGTGACGAACGATGTCCGCGACGCCCATCGACGCGAAAGGCGCGCGAAGGCGATGGCGCCGACGAGGTATCCGAAGGCGTTTGCCGTGTTCATCGCGCCGGCCTGCGCGAAGTTCCAGGCGAGGTCCTGCTTCATCGACGGAAGCAGCAGCGCGTAGGAGAAGCGTGCGAAGCCGAGCGCGATGGCGCTGCCGAGCGAGAGCGCCATCGCGACCGTGAGCGCGTGCCGCGCGACGGATGCTCGAACGGTCGATGATGCTTCGTCCGGCCCGGCGCGGCTCGTTTCGCGGAAAGCATGGTCGGCGAGGGCTTCGCTACGGTCGTCATGTCGTTGCACGCGGGGTTGTCCTGGTCGGGCTTGCGCGGCGATTCATCGGCGGTCGTGAGACTGCCGTCTGGGTGCTTCTTGCCGATGTATGGTAACGCGGCGGACGCGTTGTGCTGCATGCGTTTCGTCGTCCGAGCGCCGACGGTCGAGGTTGAAAGAACGCCCGCATGCGGCGGTGACGCATCGCGAGCGCGCCGCTGGCTCTGCGGTGATCGAGCCACTGAGCGCGCGCCGGGCGCGTGGCGCCGCGGCCCGCGATGACGTCCCGCACGCAACCCGCCGCCGACGATACCGCAACGTACGAAGAAGGGCAGGCACCGACTGCCACTTCACGCGTACGCGCCCGATCCGCGTCGTTCGAAAGAACCGCCCGCAGGCCAGGCGATGCAAGCACAGTCGTTGCTACCAGCGAAGATGCGAACCAACGCACCGAAGGCACCTTTCCCCCAAGCCTCAAGGAGCATAGCCATGCCAGACGCTTCCGACCCGCAAAAGCCCGACCCTGCGCAAGCGGAGATAGCCCGCGGCACGCCGCCCGCGCGAACCCCGGAGACGTTACCCGACACCGACCTGCAACCGGACCAGCAACCCGTGCGCCGGATGCCCGATCTGTCCAGGCCCGGCGCTGACGGCTGACATCTACCTACGCCCGCCGCGCCGCGCCGACGCTCCCGTGCCCCGGGTGCGACGGGCCACGCCGCGCCAGCGACAACACGCGCTCGCCGCGCGCAAGCGTCTTCCTTCAGGCCATCGCCCGCGCTGGCATCGCCAATGCTATACGCCCTCAGCAAGCCAAAAAGGAGGAAGCGATGGACAAGACCCCCGCCCGGGAATCGAAATCCCTGATGAGCCGCGTCATTGCGTGGCCCGCTCGCACGTTCAAGCGATTCAGCGCCGACCGCAGCGCGCCGATGGCCGCGAGCATCGCGTTCTATTCCGCGTTCTCGCTCGCGCCGACGCTCGTCATGGTCATCGCCATTGCCGGACTCGTGTTCGGCGCCGAAGCCGCGCGCGGCCAGCTTTTCCACCAGATCAGCGGGATGCTCGGCAAGGAAGCCGCCGAAAGCGTGCAAACGATCGTCGAGCACGCGCATCGCAGCGGCGGGGGCGGCATCGCGGCGATCGTCTCCTTCGTGCTCCTGGCGGTCGGCGCATCGGCGACGTTTTCATCGCTGAACACGGCGCTCTCGATCATCTGGCCCGCCGACAACAAGGAGAAGTCAGGCGTCGCGACCATGGTCAAAGTGCGCCTGATTTCCTTCGGCCTCGTGATGGGCGTCGCGTTCCTGCTGATCGTGTCGCTCGTTCTCGATACCGCCGTGCAGGCCGCCGGAAAATGGGTGTTCGGGGAATCGCCGCTCGTCATCATCGGCGATATCGTGCAGTTCGTGCTCGGACTCGTCATCCTGTCCGCCGCATTCGGCGCGTTGCTGAAATATCTTCCCGATGGTCACGTCGAGTGGCGCGATGCCCTCGTCGGCGGCGCAATCTCCGCTGTGCTGTTCTCGGTCGGCAAGAAGCTGTTCGCGCTGTATCTGACGCACGCGGGGACCGCCAACGCATTCGGCGCGGCGGGGTCGCTCGCGGTGCTGCTGATGTGGCTGTACTTCGCGGCGGCCGTGGTGCTGCTCGGCGCGGAAGCCGCGGCCACGCGCGTCGAAGCGCGCGAGGGCAAGGCGAGCGAACATGAAGCGCCCGCAACCGCGGACAAAGGCGCCAGAGCGATGCCGACGCCTGCGCCTGTCATGCGCGTCGAGCACCTCGACGACGTGAAGCCCGCAGCGCAAATCGAGCCGGTGATCGTGCCGCGATCGTCATCGTCATCGTCATCTTCGTGGGCGCAGACGGTCGCGAAAGGCGTCGCTACGCTGAAAGCCAATCCCAGCCGCATCGCGATCGCGGCGGCGGGAGCGGGCCTCTTCGTGTTCACGAAGGGATCGCGCCGGACGCAGGGGCGGCATCGCTCGGCGAAGGCGTAATCGAACAGCGGGGCGGCCGCGCGCCGCCCCTCGCCGCATCTACGACGGCGTGCCCGTCTGCCGCCGATGCTCCGGCGTCTCGGCCGCCACCGTTGCGCCCGTCTTGTCGTTAGGCACGTCGCCCTGGTGCCAGCTCTGCGCATCGGCGCTCACCTCGCAATCGCCCCGGCTCAGCGAAAGGAGCACGGGTATCGACTTGTACGAAGGCGTGCCGCTGCGCGGATCGTTGTCCGCGAGTGAAACGAGGCAATTGGCTTCCGGATAGTACGCGGCGATGGACCCCGGCGCGATATCGAACGCGACTGCCGTCAGCCCGCACAAGCGCCGCGTTCCGCCGACGCTCACCGTGCTCTCGATCGTCTCCAGATCGACCAGATCGCCATGCTGCAAGCCGCGCGCTTCGAGATCGCGCTCGTTGACGAACACCACGTCGCGCCGGCCGGTGATGCCGCGATACCGGTCGTTGAATCCGTAGATCGTCGTGTTGTACTGATCATGGCTACGGATGGTCGCGAGTATCAGTGCGTCGTCGCGATTCACGCGCGGGTCCATCATCACGCCCTT